>NZ_JAHLOD010000051.1 GCF_018917145.1 Clostridium bornimense | reverse complement strand
ACATTTAGGAGTAATTCTATACAGTCTATATAATTTCCAGTAATCTTTAGCATATTGTAGTGAATTTTATTACTGGAAATACATATTAAATTCACTACAAAATTAATTATACGAGGAGTGATAGTATGAGAAAGTATCCTGTAGATTTACATACCCATACAATAATAAGTGGTCATGCATATTCAACATTGTTAGAGAATATAGAAGAATGTAGAGAAAAAGGAATAGAGGTTTATGGGGTATCGGATCATGCACCATCGATGCCAGGCGGGGCACCGTTATTTTATTTTGGCAATCTGAAAACTATACCAAGGATAATAAAAGGGGTAACAGTATTGAAAGGAGCAGAAGGAAATATAATTGATTATAATGGTAATATAGATTTACCGATGAGAATTCAGAAATCTATCGATTATATGATTATCTCCTTTCATGATGTATGTATATCTCCTGGAACTATAGAAGAGAATACTAAAGCTGTTCTTAAAGCGATGGATAATCCTTATGTAACAATATTGGGGCATTGTGGTAATCCTGTTTTTCCGTTAAATTATGAAGCAGTAGTAAAAAAGGCAAAAGAAAAGGATATAATTATAGAAATAAACAATTCATCTCTTGGAGGATCAAGAGTAGGAAGTTTAGATAATTGCACAAAAGTAGCAGAATTATGCAAAAAGTATGGAACAAAAGTTATATTAGGATCAGATTCACATTTTTGTACTACTATAGGTGAGTTTGAAAAGTGTGAAGAGATATTAAATAAGGTATTATTTCCAGAAAAGTTAATTATGAATACTTATGATAAAATAATAAATTATTTAAAAAACAAAGGAAAATTGCATGATTTATAAAATTACAGTATACTAAGTTTATTGTTATCATATATGTTGAGGTGTTAGAATGAATCATTATTTGGACTTTGCAAAGGAGCTAAGTTTAATTTTAAGTAAAGAAGATATTAAATTAGATGAACCAATGAAGAAACATACTTCATTTAAGGTAGGAGGACCAGCTGATATATTAGTGACTCCTAAAAATGTTGACGAATTAGTAAAGGTAATTAAAAGTTGTAAAGAGAAAAAGATACCATATTTTATAGTAGGATTTGGTTCAAATCTTCTTGTAAAAGATGGTGGTATAAGAGGCGTTGTTATTAAGTTAAGTAACTTTAGTAATATCGATATTAAAGATAATGTAATTAAGGCACAATGTGGAGCATCTTTAGCTAAAACTGCTAGAGAAGCATTAAGTTGTTCTTTATCAGGGTTGGAATTTGCTTGTGGAATTCCTGGTACTATTGGCGGAGCAATAGCTATGAATGCGGGTGCCTACGGTGGAGAAATGAAAGATGTATTGTGTAATGTTACTATCTTAGATAATGATGGAAATATAAGAACATTATCTCATGATGAATTAGAATTAGGATATAGAACATCATCAGTATTAAAAAATCAGTATATAGCAATAGAATGTGAAATGAAACTTAAAGATGGAGAATATGATGAAATTAAGAAAACTATAGATGACTTAATGGGAAGAAGAGCAGAAAAGCAACCGTTAGAATATCCATCAGCAGGAAGTACTTTTAAAAGACCAGTAGGTTATTTTGCAGGAAAGCTTATAGAAGATAGTAACTTAAAAGGTAAAACTATTGGAGGAGCATCTGTATCTGAAAAACATTCTGGCTTTATAATAAATAAAAATAAAGCTACGGCTAAAGATATTTTAGATCTTATTAGTCATGTTCAACAAATAGTTAAAGCAGAATTTGATGTTGTACTTGAAACAGAAGTAAGAATAATAGGTGAAGAGATTTAAATAGTGAAGAAGCTGTTGCACTGAAAAAAAGTGTGGCAGCTTTTTTTATTAGTGAATAGGTGTTAGTAATAGACAATTGTGAAAAGTGAATTAAATAAATGATATAATTAATTTTAAAGTGGTTAATAATAAATAAGTGGGTAGGAATATAGAGATGAAAAGTGAAGTTAGTTATAAGTTAGAAGATGAAGTTAGATTAGAAATAATTAAAGTGAAGAATGCAATTTTAAATAAGTTAAATGATGTAGAAATATATTTATATGGATCTATAGCAAAGGGAGCATATTCAAAAGATAGTGATATGATTATGAAATCATTGAAAAAGATGAATATAATCAATATCTAGAAGAAGTTTTTCAACTTTTGATTATATTAAAAGAAATAAGAAGTAATCTATGAATTAGGTACATTGAAGAAATTTTGCACTAAAACTGTGCACTGAAAAAATGAATTGATTGAATTGCAAATTGTTTGAATTGAAATAGAGGTATATAACAATGGATTATAAAAATATAGAAGAACATAAGGAATATATAAAAATAACAAAAGTTAAGAATTTTAACTTAAGAGACATATTTGAATGTGGTCAATGTTTTAGATGGAATAGTAATGATAAAGACACATATATTGGTGTGGCTTTTGGAAAGGTTATAGAAGTAAAGTTAATTGATGAAGATTTATACATATACAATAGTACAAAAGAAGAAGTAGAGAAAATTTGGATTGACTACTTTGATCTAAATAGAGATTATGGGCTTATAAAGAAGGAACTATCAAAAGATCCGCTGTTGTCAGAAGCGGTTCAATTTGGTAAGGGTATTAGATTGTTAAAACAAGATCCTTTTGAACTTATAATTTCATTTATAATTTCAGCTAATAATAGAATACCTATGATAAAGAGAGCCATCGATAAAATATCACAAAGATGGGGAGAAAAATTAGAGTATAAAGGAAACATATATTATACGTTTCCCACTATAGATAGTTTGAGAAATGCTACGGAAGAAGAGCTAAGAGAGTGTGGAGTTGGATTTAGAGGTAAATACATAAAATCTACAGTAGATATTTTAAGTAGTAGTATGATAAATGAGATGTTAACTGCTAATGATGATCAGTGCCATAAGTTACTTCAAAAGTTACCAGGTATCGGACCTAAAGTTGCTGATTGTATAATGCTTTTTAGTATGGAGAAGTATTCAGCATTTCCTGTAGATGTCTGGGTAAAAAGAGCTATGCAACATTTTTATTTAGCTCCAGATGTATCGTTACCTAAGATAAGAGAATTTGCAAGAGATAAGTTCGGCAAAAATGCTGGATTTGCACAACAATATTTATTTTATTATGCAAGAGAAAATAAGATAATAGTATAGTTATTTGAAGAATTGGACTATGGAGATAACAAATGAAAATTTGATCGATATAGTCTTTTTTATTAGGTTATTGGAATAAAAAGTTATTTTTAAAGTAATAATAGAAAAAGTACAATTTTTATATAAATAAATTATGGATATATGTAGAAATTTCTTTTAAATCCATAAATATGAAAATCATAGAAAAGCAGTGAAAATCATAGAAATAGTGATTTATTTTTATATAATCGATATTAAAAGAATAAATTAAAAAATAAAAAATCTATAAAATGGTTGCAATACTTTGCTAGATTATTTATTATAATATTATTAGCACTCGATAAAGTTAAGTGCTAACAAAATAGTATACATAATGAATTTTAAATATTAATAGATTTTTAAAAGGAGGAATTTACATGAAACTTAGACCATTAGGAGATAGAGTTGTTATTAAAAGAGTAGAAGCAGAAGAAACTACTAAAGGAGGAATTATCCTTACATCAACAGCAAAAGAGAAACCTCAAGTAGCAGAAGTTATTGCTGTGGGACCAGGAGGTACTGTTAATGGTAAAGAAGTTAAAATGGAAGTAAAGGTTGGAGACAAAGTATTATTTCCAAAGTATGCAGGTAATGAAATTAAATTTGAAGGTACAGAATATACAGTGTTAAACCAAGGCGATATTTTAGCTGTTATTGAAGAATAATTTTTAGAAGTGAAATATAAATAGAAAAATTTAAGGAGGAATTAATTTATGGCTAAGGAAATATTATTAGGCGAAGAAGGAAGAAGAGCCATGCAAAGAGGCGTGGATGTATTAGCAAACACAGTAAAGGTAACATTAGGACCAAAAGGAAGAAATGTTGTTTTAGATAAGAAATTTGGTGCACCACTTATAACTAATGATGGTGTTTCAATTGCTAGAGAAATTGAACTTGAAGATCCATTTGAAAATATGGGAGCACAACTTGTTAAAGAAGTTGCAACTAAGACTAATGACGTAGCAGGGGATGGTACAACAACAGCTACATTACTTGCTCAAGCAATTATAAGAGAAGGATTAAAGAATGTAACAGCTGGAGCAAACCCAATGCTTATAAGACAAGGAATCAAAAAGGCAGTAGATGTTACTGTTGAAGAATTAAAGAAGATTTCAAAACCTATTAACGGTAAAGAAGATATTGCTAGAGTTGCAGCTATTTCAGCAGCTGATGATGAAGTGGGAACACTAATTTCAGATGCGATGGAGAAGGTTGGTAACGAAGGTGTTATAACTATAGAAGAATCTAAATCAATGGGAACAGAATTAGATGTAGTTGAAGGAATGCAATTTGATAGAGGATATCTAAGTGCATATATGGTTACAGATACTGAAAAGATGGTAGCTGATCTTGATAGTCCATATATCTTAATTACAGATAAGAAAATTAGTAATATCCAAGAAATACTTCCAATCCTAGAACAAATAGTTCAAACAGGAAAGAAGTTATTAATTATCGCTGAAGACATAGAAGGAGAAGCTCTTGCAACTCTTGTTGTAAATAAACTAAGAGGAACATTTACTTGCATAGCTGTTAAGGCACCTGGATTTGGTGATAGAAGAAAAGAAATGTTACAAGACATAGCTATTTTGACTGGTGGTCAAGTAATATCAGAAGAAGTAGGAAGAGAATTAAAAGATGTTACATTAGACATGTTAGGTGTTGCTGAAAGTGTTAAGGTAACTAAGGAAAATACAACAATCGTTAATGGAAAAGGCGATAAGAATGCTATCAAAGATAGAGTTAATCAAATAAAAATGTTAATTGAAGAAACTACTTCTGATTTCGATAAAGAGAAATTACAAGAAAGATTAGCAAAACTTGCTGGTGGAGTTGCAGTAATTAAAGTTGGTGCAGCTACAGAAACTGAACTTAAAGAAAAGAAATTAAGAATTGAAGATGCTTTAAATGCTACTAAGGCAGCTGTTGAAGAAGGTATAGTACCAGGTGGTGGAACAGCATATGTTGCTGCTATATCATCAGTAGAAAAATTAACAGATAATAATGCTGATGTTCAAGTTGGTATAAATATAGTAAGAAGAGCATTAGAAGAACCATTAAGACAAATTGCAACTAATGCAGGTCTTGAAGGATCAGTTATTATAGAAAAAGTAAGAAGCAGTGAAGTAGGAATAGGTTTTGATGCTTATAATGAAACTTATGTTGATATGGTTAAGAATGGTATTGTAGACCCAACTAAGGTTACAAGAAGTGCACTTCAAAATGCTGCATCTGTTTCAGCTACATTCCTTACTACAGAAGGTGTAGTGGCTGATATACCAGAAAAGAATCCAGCACCAGCAGCACCAGCAGGAATGGGAATGGACGGAATGTATTAATTGAACAACACCAATAATGTTTTATAGTTATAACAATTATAAATCTGGTAGTAGTTAGATTATTAAAAATTAAAAGATAGAAGCAAATTATTTTATCATCGCATTAGTGATATAAAATAATTTGCTTTTTTTTATGTAAAAATGATAATACTAAATTTATATTATACTGGCATAAAGTATAATTATTGTTATTTTTAACAATAATTTAAAACTAAAGTTAAAATTTTTGAGAAAAATTTAATTAATTACAAAATATATATGGAAAAATATCTTTTTAATGGTATAATACATATAGTGGAATAATTTCAAAAATATATTAATAACATATCTAATAAACAGGAGATGAATTTGTTGTGTATACAGTTTTTGTAGTTATATTGGGATTAGTTATAGGTAGCTTTTTAAATGTATGTATTTATAGAATTGAAAAAGAGGAATCGATAGTGACTCCATCATCACATTGTATGAAATGTGGACATGTACTTAAATGGTTTGAATTGATACCAGTATTGAGCTATTTATTTTTGAGGGGAAAGTGTAGAGGCTGTGGTGAAAAGATATCTATAAGGTATCCAATTATAGAAATTTTTAATTCAATTTTATATTTAATATTATATATGAGATTTGGATTTACTATAGATTTTTTTAAATTTGCTTTTTTAGCATCATTACTAATAGTAATTGGTGTTATTGATTATGATACAACTTTTGTATACACCTCTACTATTAGAACAGGAATAATAGGGGGAATAGTTTTTCTTGTTTTAAAAGTAGTTATTGACGGAGAAGGTATCATAGATAATGTTATAGGATTTGCTATTGGATTTATCGTTATATTTTTAATCGTTGTTATCACGCAGGGAATGGGAGAAGGAGATTATGAAATAGCTGCTATATCAGGATTATTTTTAGGCATCAAAGGAATTGTAGTAACACTTTTTCTTTCTATTGTATTAGGAGGAATTGGAGCTACTATTTTGCTTATAAGAAGAAAAAAGGGGTTACAAAGTGAAATGGCATTTGGACCATATATCGCTTTAGCTACAGTAATAACAGCGTTATGGGGAGAAAAAATATTAGAGATTTATATGATGATGATATGAAAAAAATTCTGTTTTTTTAATGTAAAGGTTTTAGCTTTGGTTTTATAGTTTAGTGCAAGGGGGGAATAAAATTGAATATGTTTGAGAAAAAGCGAATGGGAGATATTTTACTAGAACGTGGAAAGCTTACAAGAGAACAATTAATTACTGCACTAGATGAACAAAAGAAATCAGGCAAGAAGTTGGGGGAAATATTGATAGAACATAATATTGTATCTGAAGAAGATATTATAGATGTAATAGCAATGCAAACAGGCATAGAAAAGATAGATCTTACAGTAATAGATTTTGATAATAGGGCAATAAAAATGTTATCACAAAATCTTTGTAAGAAATACGAATTTATTCCTTTTGGATTTAATGAAAATAAGATTAAAGTAGCGTTATCAGACCCATCAAATATTTTTGCAATTGATGATATATCTATTGCAACAGGATTTGATGTGGAATCATATATATCACCAAAGTGGCAAATAAGAAAATTTATAGAGGTATATTATAACAACCAACAAATTGATAAAGCAGCAGAAGAATTATTTAAAGAGACATTAGAAAATAAATCCATAGAGACAGATATAGAAGAGGTTAATGATGTAAGAAATGCTCCAGTAGTAAAAATGATAGATTACATTTTTAAAAATTCAATAGAAATGAGAGCATCGGACATTCATATAGAGCCCTATGAAAATGAGATAAGAATACGGTATAGGATTGATGGACAATTAAAGCTTATTAATACATTACCAATAGAAAGTTTGTCGCCGCTAGTAGCTAGAATAAAAATATTAGCCAATATGAATATAGCAGAAAAAAGACTGCCACAAGATGGGAGAATAATAACTACTGTAGGTGATAGCGATGTAGATCTTAGAGTATCTGTTTTACCAATAGTTAATGGTGAAAAGATAGTTATAAGAATATTAAATAGAAATAGTTATCAAATTGGTAAAGAAAAGCTAGGTATGAAAGAAAAAGATTTAAAGAAGCTAGAAAATATAATATCTAGTCCTAATGGAATAGTGTTAGTAACTGGACCAACAGGTAGTGGTAAATCTACTACTTTATATACAATCTTAAATGAATTAAACACAAATAAGGTAAATATCGTAACTGTAGAAGATCCTGTGGAGTATACATTGAAAGGTGTGAATCAAGTAAATGTAAATACAAAGGCAGGATTAACTTTCGCTAGTGGTCTTAGAAGTATATTAAGGCAAGATCCAGACATAATCATGATTGGAGAAATCAGAGATGATGAGACTGCTGAAATAGCTGTAAGGGCAGCTATAACAGGACATTTAGTTCTTAGTACTATTCATACTAATGATGCACCATCATCAGTAGTAAGGCTTATGGATATGGGAATAGAGCCATATCTAGCATCTACGTCTATTGCAGGAATAATTGCTCAAAGACTTGTAAGAAAAATATGTCCCAAATGTAAAGAATCTTATGAAGCTAGTGAATATGAAAAAAGAATATTGCTAGGAAATACTTCAAAATGTCTTACTTTGCATAGGGGTAAAGGCTGTGGATATTGCAATGATACTGGATATGTAGGACGAATAGGGGTATATGAAATCATGGAAATGTCAAGAATGTTAAGAGATGCCATGGCGATGAAGAAAGACATAGGAGTTTTACGAGATATAGCAAAAAATCAAGGAATGAGAACTTTAGGAGAGCAATGTATGGAATTAGTACTAGAAGGTATTACTACTTTTAGTGAATTAGCATCTATAACTTTATTGAAGGAAATATAGACAAGGGGATGAAAAATAGTGGCTAAGTTTAAATATAAGGCTATGAACAGTCAAGGGGAAAGATTAGTAGGGAGCTATGAGGGAAATTCAAAAGAAGATGTTATATCTATGATTTCAGCAAATAATATGTATTTGTTAGAGTTAGAAGAGGTTTATGGAAGCAAGGAAATACATTTAGCTTCATCAAGAAAAGTTAAAGCAAAAGATTTGGCAATGTTTTGCAGACAATTCTATGTAATGATAGATGCAGGACTTACCATTAATATAACATTAGATATTTTATCAAATCAAGTAAATAATATAAAGCTTAGAGAAACATTAAAAACTGTTAGTGAAGATGTACAAAAAGGAGAGACATTATCTGCTTCAATGAATAAACATAGTGATGTGTTTCCAAATCTATTAGTAAAAATGGTAGAGTCAGGAGAAGCTAGTGGAGCAATTGATAAAATTATGCTAAGAATGGCTAAGTACTATGAAAAAGAAAATAAAATAAATGGCAAAATTAAAACTGCCATGATATATCCTATAATTTTAAGCATTGTCGCTGTTGGTGTCCTTATACTTATGATGGTAAAGGTAGTACCAATGTTTGTAGATTTATTTCAACAAAATAATGCTAAGTTACCATTAATAACAAGGATGTTATTAGCTATTAGTGGCTTTATTACATCTCATTGGATATTAATACTTATAGTTTTAGCAGTAGTTATTGGTGGTTTTATATATTATAAGCGTACAGAAGAAGGTCAATATAATATAAGTAAATTAGCGCTTAAGATACCAATACTTAGGGAACTTATTAAAAAAATTATAGTTTCTAGGTTTACAAGAACTTTATCAACATTATTATCTAGTGGTATTTCTCTTGTAGATGCTATAAGAATTGTGGCTGGAGTAGTAAACAACAAAGTAGCTGAAGAAGGACTTATAAAAATAAGTGAAGATGTAGTAAAAGGAGAAGGGTTATATGGTCCTATAAAAGCTAATAATCTTTTTCCAGCAATGCTATCATCAATGATAAAAATCGGAGAAGAATCAGGGGCTTTAGATGATATTTTAGATAAGACAGCAGATTTTTATGATGATGAGTTAGATATGGCTATATCTTCGGGAACTGCAATGTTAGAGCCGTTGATGATAATTGTGATGGCAGTTGTTGTGGCATTTATAGTTTTTGCAATTATGTTACCTATGTTTGATATGTATCAACAAATATAAAAAATAAAGATTTAGGAGGAGTTTTTATGAAAAAGCAAACTGTACTTAACAAAAAGAAGAAAGGATTTACACTTATTGAACTTATTATAGTAATGGCTATTATGGCTATTTTAGCAATGATTGCAATACCTAAATTTACTGAGTTTAAAAATACAGCAAATAAGAAACATGATGTAACAACTGGTCGTACTATAGCTAATGTAGTGAATACATTAAATGCAAATGGTAGCTTTTCAGGAACAGTAAGTGGCTTGGATATTAGTTCAGCAGATGCTAACGCTGTATTAATAAGAAGTATGTTAGAAAATGGAGCACCAACAGCTAAAACTACAGCAGTTAAGGATAAGAATTTTTTTGTAAGTATAGATTCAAATGATAAGGTGACAGTAAAAACAGGTGATAATTATGCAAGTGGAAAAGAAGTATATCCAAATCCAGATTCTGACACTTTTAAGTAATAAAAATTTAAAGTGTAAGGATCTCCTTACACTTTAATCCATATAAAATTCTAGAAAGAGGGTGAAGATGGAAGTGGAAACTATAAAAGATAAGTTACATATAGGTAACGAGAAAGTTAAAAATATAAATATTAATAAATTAAAATCATTGGGAAAGTCTAGTAGAAAAAAAGATAAAGAAGTTATAGTATTTGATATTGGGACAAGTTCTATAAAAGTATTAATAGGGAAGTTTTATAGAAATAAGGTAGTAGTTATCGATTGTATAATAGAGAAAACTCCTGAAGGATCTGTTGTAGATGGAACTATAATAAATACTTTAGCTTTACAATCTGTAGTAAAAAGGATGTTAGAAGAAAATGATATAAAGATAAAAGATGCTATTTGTACCACAAATTCTTCTTCCATTATTAATAGAGAGATTTATATTCCTAAAGTTGACAAAAGTGAAATGGATACAGTGATTAAATTTGAGATACAAGAATATCTTCCAATAAACCTTAATAACTATATTGTGCAATATATTGAATTAGGGGAAGAAGAAGTTGATGGAAAAGAAAAAATAAAGGTTAATGTTATTGCTTATCCCGAAAAGGTGGCAAGGACATATTATGAATTTATAAAAAATTTAGGGCTTAAACCTTATGCTTTAGATACTACTTTTAATTCATTAAATAAAATAGTTAAAGTTTCAAAAGAAATAAATGAATATGAATATAATTATGATGATACACTAGCATTTATAGATTTTGGTGTATCTTCAGTTGATGTAAATATATATAAGAACGAGAAATTAGACTTTACAAGAATATTGAAAATTGGTGGTAATGAAATTGATTATGCATTAAAAAATAAATGTAACATTCCTCAAAATATTTTTGAAAGAGTGAAATTTCAAGAAGTAAACTTAATAGATTTAGAAGAAGAGGGACCTAGTGCTGTAGTTAGAGATATTATAGAAAAGTGGACATCTGAAATAGATAGAATTTTTAAGTTCTATAAAAGTAGAGATATAGGAAATAAAATAGATAGAATTTTCATTTATGGCGGTGTTTCAAAAACTAAAGGAATAGAAAGTTATTTATCAGGAAGATTTGCTACAAAAGTAAGAAGAGTAAAGGAATTAAGTAATGTGTACTTTGAGGATAATAGAGATGGAGAAGCTTCTATAGAAAAGTATGTAAATGCTATTGGTGCACTTATAAGACTAGATGAGGAGGAAGCATAACTATGAGAGATCTTAATTTTTTTAAAGATTACAAAGGCGGAAAGCAAGAAAAGATAAAGCAATCAAAATTTTTATATATAGTAATAGGAATTTGGGTAGCGATAATAGTTATAACTTTAGGGTACAATTCCTTTAATATTTTAAGGTATAAAAGCAAATATAAACATTATAATGAACAATTAAATTCTGAAAGTGTTACAAAGAAACTTAAAAAGGTAGAGGAAGTAGAAAATAAAATATCTGTATTGAAAGTATATGATACAAATCTTAGTGAAGTAACTATGGCTGTAGATAGAAGAGATGATGTATCAAAAGATATTATAGAAAAGATAAGAAAATGTGGCACAGAAAATATGGAATGTTCTAAGATTTCAATTCAAGAAGGGGTAGTAACTGTCGAGGTTACTGGAAGTAGCAGAAATGATATTGCAACACTGCAATATAATCTTAAGAAATTAGGAATTTTCAATGATGTCCATGTTAATGAGGTAAAAGAGGATTCAGGAAAGTTTACTTCTAGTGTAAAGGCTGTAATAAAGGTGGTTGATGATAATGAAAATAAATAAGAATGAAGAAAGGCTTTTAATAATATTTATTTTATTATTATTATCACTAGGATACTATTTCTTTGTATTTGAGAAACAAAAAAATAGATCAGAAGAATTAAAGGTACAAGCTTTAGAAGAAAAAGCAAAATATGATGAGGCTATGACGAAGATAGCATCATTAGAAAAAAAAGAAGGACAACTTAAAGTATTAAATTCTAATATTTCTATAGTTACAGATAAATATTATAGAGAACTTGTTGAAGAAAATATAATAGTTCAATTAAATAAGTTTATTGAAGATACTAAATTTAATGGGAAAGTATTAACTTTTAATCCTATAGATATAGTAGAAATGGAATATCCTATGGCTACTGTAGCAAATCCAAGGAGTACTCTTAAAGAATTTGCAGATAATTATAAGTCAGGCAAGGCAGTTCAATCATCTAAAAATGATGGAACTACAACTAATGAAAATAGTGAAAACGCAACAAAAGCAACAGATATAAAAATGAAGAAAACTGTAGCAACAGTGGAACAAATGAAATTTATCGTAGAATTTAATGATGCATCAGTGGATTCTACAATGGATTTTCTTAAAGCTATAGAAGATAATGGAAAGAAAATTGTTATTAGGAATATTGATATAAAAGGCGTAGGTGATAATGTTATTTCAGGAACTATTAATTTGGAAGTTTATGCTATGCCATCATTAGATAATAAAAAAGAAAAGAGTTTAGTTAACGGTAATAATGAAGGTGTAGATGTAGTATTTAATGCATCATCAGTTATAGAAGATAAGAAGGAAAACAATGATTTTGTTATGATGTTAAAGTCATATAAGTCAGTATTTCCAACAGCAATTATAGGAAAAGCTGATGCTAATGGTAGTAAGTCATATTTAAGTTCTATAAATAATAAAGAGGAAAATGTTGAAATTGTATTAACTAAGGATTCTGGTAAGTATTACTACAAATATAAATTAGGTAATAGTACATATCCAACAAGCTATATTGGTAATGGATTAGAATTTATACCTAATGGAGATAACATAAACTTTAAAATAACATCCAGTGTAAGAAGTGGTAATGATGATAAAGGTGGAGTAAAAATAAAGATAGTAAATAAAACAGATAAAGTTGTAAAAGTAAAGGTAACAGATGATGATAAAAAAGATTCTAGAGTTCATATAGACAATGAAGGTGGTAGTGTAGATATAGAAAAATAAGTAGGTGATTTTCTATGGAAAAGAGAAAGAAAAAAGGTGCTACTTTGCTAGAAATTATAATAAGTATGGCTATAATAGCTATACTTGTTATACCTATTAGCGATTTAATTATGTCATCAGTAAGGAATAATAGGAGAGCTAAAGATGAACAAAATGCTAAGTTACTTGGGCAAAGAATATCAGAAGGAATAAAAGATGCAGATATTGAATTAGGTGCTAGTAGTGTTGTTATAAACAAAGGAATAGACGAAGGAAAAGATAACAAAACAATCGAAGCTGATAACTATAAAGATATAAAACTAGAAAAAGATCCTGTTAATGCTGATAAGTATGAAGTTTCAAGTATAGATATTGGAAAAGGATTGAAAGCAGATATAACTTTAGAAAAAAGAAAAGATATGCCTTCTGATAATGTATTAACTAAAATAAATTGGGATGCCATTATAAATTTAGATTATAACGATGTTGATAAAGCAATTTACGTTAAAGTTATAGATATTAATAAAAGTGTAAGTAGTTTTGAACCACAATATAGGTTAAGTGAAAATAAAATATTTATTGATAATCTAGAAGACGTTGTTTATGTGGGATTTAAATATTTAAATCCTAGTGATGGAACTGAAGTTTATAAAACGACTAAGTTAAGTGATGGCAATAAAGTTAATGATGTAATTAATTTCAAAAGAGAAAAAATTAATAAATTCTATGATGGGAAAAAGAACTTGTTAACTACAGCAACAGGATATATAAAATTTATTATAGATGAAGAAATTCCAGATGATACTATAAATTCTTTAAGTATAAAAGTAAATAATAGATGTGAAAATGCTCCAATTACTATTAATGCAGAGACCGAAAATAGAGATTTACCTAAAAAATTTATTGAGAATACATCTGAAGCTTATGAGGAGTTAACTATAAATAGATATTATAGTAGAAGGGAACTAGATAGAGATGAACGAATTGGAACTGCATACAATTACGTAGTTAAAATATATGATTCTAAGGGATATACAGTATATAAAGACTTTGGACTTAAAAACTTAAAGTGATATTTATTAATGGGGAGGTGATTTGATGAAAAATAGAAAAAAAGGAGCAACAATGATAACAGCTATTATTGTATTTATGGTACTTACCATTGTCGGTACATCACTTATTTCTTTAACCTTTAGTGGATATAAGGCAAGAATTGGTGAAAGCAATAGGTTAGAAAATTTATATGGAGCTGAATCAGGATTAGATTTATCTTATAACATTATTGCTAATGTTATAGAGAATGGCATACGTAAAGGAGAAGAGGAAGTAGAAAATAGTAAAAGTGTTGATTATGATGAATGTAATTATACATTTAAAAAAACTGTTGGTGAATATATAAATAATAACTTAAAAGATTCTATTGAAAAGAGAAAGTGGATTAAGTTAAATGGTACTGATACTGATGACTTAAATATAGATAATGATAAGGGAGATTTTAAAGTAGAAGCCAATATAGTAGGCAATATAAGTGATTTAGGGAGCGGAAAAACATATTATGATAAATTTAATATTACATTAAAGTCAACTTTTATTTGTAATAATAAGAAGGGTGAAGGAAATGACATAGAAAGATCTATACAGGCAAAGTATATAGTAAAAGTTCCTGATTACTTAAAAATTGAGTACGAAACAGTTGGTAAAACAAAAGTATATGAATATAATCAAGTAATTGCTGTAGATGGGGATATGGATATTAATGGAGTGACTGAGATTACTGGTGATATTTATTCAAAAGGAAATATTCCTTATAGTAGCTGTAAAGACACAAAATATAATGGTGGTATTACTATTGGTAATTCCTCCGATGTTAAAGTAACAAATGGCAAAATTATTACACCAAGAACAGTACAAGTAAATAAAGATGGTAAAATTACTGCAGAAGATATATACGCAGGTAATGTAAATATAGGTAAGTTGAAATCGGATGATAATAATAGTACAGGTGGTAATGTTTATGCTAAAAGTTTATGGGTAAGAAATGACTTAGCTATTAATTCCGTTGGTGCTAGTGTAAAATTAGATAACTTTTATGGAATAAATGATTATTACGCTGTAAGCAAAGATAAAGGTGTTAAAGAAACTGCTGTTACAAGAGGAAGAGAAGATTTATCTAGCAGCATACTTATAAATGAAAACAAAGCAAACATTGATATTAACAATGAAGCATATATATGGGGAACAGCATACGTTAATAATTATCAAACAGGAGAGTCTGTGGCTATAAAAGGAAATTATAAAGCTTATAGTTATAAGTTGCCATCAGCATCACAAAAAGATGTTAAGTTTAAATATGATGATTCAATGCAATTAATATATAAAATTAATAATAATAATATTACAGTTAAGGAAAAAGCTCAGTATATTAAGGAATATGATGAGTTATCAAGTAAAGAAAATTCAAACATGTCCAAATTGGAGAAATTAGGTACAATTTCAATGCCTAAAAATTCGACATATTCAGTAGCATCATATATAGATGAAGGAAAATTAATAGAAGGTAGTGATATTGATAAATTAAGTGAGAAACAAAGTATTGTAACTACTAAACAAGAAAAATATGCAGAAGAAGTATTAGGAATGGGAAGTTATAAATGGGAAAAAAATGAAGATAAGATAGTTGCCTTTGCTAATGGTGAAATTAAAAAGTCAGTGGCCAATGGGGTAGTTAAGTTTGAAAAAATAGAAAATGAAGATAATCAAAATTCAACAGTGAAAATTAAGGGAGCTAGTAAGAAGGATGAAGTTGGACATGTAGTAGTTAATAATAATGCTAATAAGACTGTTGTTATATTAGGTGATGGTGTTAAAAATATTTACACTGATGGAGATAAGTATATTGTAATACGTGATAGTGGGGAAAGTATTAATGGTGTAATAATAACTAAAGGAAATGTTGAAGTAACTGGAAAAGTTAAATTTAATGGAGTGATTCTTGCAAAAGGAGACTTTAAGACGATAGATGATAAAAATGACAAAGAATTTACAAAAGCAGTTTATGATGTAGATAAGATGTTAAGTAAGGCAAAGGTATCAAAGGAGATATATACAATTCCGGGAAAAGTTGATGAAAATGCTATTAAAAATGAAAATATGCAACCAAATAAACCATACAAAATAAAAGAGGCAATAGAAAAGAAATTATGGAAAATAATAAAGTAGAAAGGAAGAATTTATGAAGAAGAGAGTAAAAGGTATGACGTTAATTGAGATGATTATTTCATTATCAATTCTAACAATAATAATAGGCGTTATATATAGTTTCTTTTTTAGTAGTAATAGAATCCTTTCTGATGCTGATATAAATGAGGAGTTGCAAAGTGATGCACAAAGAATCGAATATAGGTTAAGCAAAGATGGGATGGAGTCTAGTAATATTTGCGACATAATTGACATAGGTAAGAATAATATTATAGATAATAACAGTGGTGAAGTTAGAGCTTTAAAAATAAAAAGACTGGATACAGAGAGTACAGAATCCTATATATTATTTAAATATATTAGGGATAAAAGTAGCTTATATTATAAGCCTACAGCTACGATTCCAGGGGATATAATTGAGATGGAGAATGATGATGTAAGTGGGTTTACGTTATTATCTTCAAATGTTGAAAACTTCAAAATTGATTCTACTGAAATAGATAATAGTGTAAGACCATCAAAAGTAAAAAGTTTTAAAGACACTAAATCTATTCAAGTTACTCTTATACTAAGCAAGAAGAGTGGGTACAGTGATGTAACGAGAAAGGTATCTACAGTGATAAAGTTTAGAAATTAGAAAAGGGGGGAGTAGAATGACTAATATTAAGAATTTCATAATGGAAAGAAAAAAAGTACTATCCATAATAATTATACTTACATTATTATTTACCATTATTTTTAGTGGTGTAAGATACAAGGCAGCTACAAACCCACTAAAAGAAAGTAAAAATCAGCTAAGTGTATTGGTGGTGAATCCTGGAGTAAATACAAATATAAACAGTGAAAGAACAAATGTAAAAACAAGTTATAATGGTAAAGATAAAAATGTTGATGTAAATGTAACATCAGTATCAATGCCACAATTTATAGGACAAGTGGATCAACTTAATGGTAAATATGATGTTGTGGCTATTACTAGAAATGATGTAACAGGTCAAGATACTGATTATACAAATCCATTTACTCCATATGATATGTTTGATGTAAACAGTAGTGATGATAAAAGTGGTGTGCCTATTCCAGAAGGATTTAAAAATGCTTATGGAACAGGTACTCCAGATAAATATAGAGTTAAAAATGGAATACAGACTTCTGAAATATATGGTGGAAGAACCTATGTAGAGTATTATAGTGAAAATGATATTACAAATAGAAGAGCAAAAGAAATTTTAGAAATGATTAAATCAGGACAACTTGTATTTTTCGATAAAGATATTTTTGATAAAAATGATTTAGAAGATACAAAGCTAGTAAAGAATTTTGCTAATGCATCTGGTGATAATGTTATTAAAGTTAATAGAAATGAAATTACAATACAAAATATAGTAGATAAGTATTTTGATAATAATGTAGTGAAAGAAAAAGATGTTAAGCCTGAAATAAAGATGAAATCAATGACAGAGGGCATTAAAGATACATCTAAAGATAGTGATAGAAATATAGAAGCAGAATTTGTAGTTAGTACCGGCAATGCAGTGCAAGATGGAGATAAAGTAAAGATAGACTTATATTTAGATTTCAATGGGGATACCTTATTTAGGGGAACAGATTTAGTTTATAGTACTTATGGGACTGTTGATAAAGGAGAAGTTCAATGTAAAATTAATTATGAAATAACTAAAGAGTTTGTAGGTCAATTAGATTGGAAGATAGAAGTTAGTACGTTTAAGGAAGCTGGATATAAACCGGATAAAAATGTGGAAAGTAATATTAAAACTAAATCCTATGTAACTGGAAATATAACTTATGTTAATAGTGAGATGAAGAAGAGAATAAAGGTATTACAAATTGTACCGGATAGTTATTCAGTACTAAATTTAAGCAATGATACAAGAATGCAAAATTATCTTTCAGGATCTAGCAATACATTTCTAAATAGTTATAATATATCTGTTGACTATAAGAAAATTTCAGAAGTAAAAGATATAGATGATAGTTATACTATGATAATATTTGGATTTGCAGATACTTATGGTGGTTCTTCTGATTTAGATGAAAATGTGGTAGAAAAGTTAAAGAAGTTTATTCAAGATGGAAAAAGTGTTATGTTTACTCATGATACAATGCCAATAAATATTGAATCGGCAGGAGACATTAATAAATCAATGACAGGACCAAAAAGATTAGCACAATTCTTTAGAGATCATATTGGTCAAGCTAGATATGTAGATCCTATGAGAAACAATGATGAAACAAATATATATTACACTTTTACACCTGTATATAATGATGAAGGAAAAGTTGATAGATTTGAAAGAGAATATAGAAAAATACCCCATGATGATATAAATATTCACAAAGAATTGAAGAATAAAATAGGAGATACTCCAGTTTATAGCTATGGATATACTACTCCTATATTAGAAAGAGTTAGAGTTAATAATGGATTTATAAGAGGAAACAGTAACGAAGGTGAATTATATAATCAACCATATAAGGTATTGAATACAGCTGTAGATGAGTTAAATGAAGGTTCAATAACAAGTTATCCATATAGTTTGCCAAGCAATATGTCAGTAGCTAGAACTCATAATCAATGGTATCAATTAAATCTTGAAGATGAAGATGTAGTACCATGGTATACATTAGATCCTAGTAACGTTGCAAATAATACAGTGAGCTTAAATAATGGCGGAGCTCGTGCTGGAATGTTTAAAAGTTATGATGCAAGAAACTATTACTATACCTATTCAAAAGGAAATATAACTTACTCAGGTACTGGACATAGCGATGGATTTACTAATGAAGAGTTAAAATTATTTGTTAATACAATAATTAAAGCTGATAGAAGTTGTAATCACCCACCAACTTTAGAAGCAAAGAAAAAAGAAGGACAAAATCTTTTAGAATTAAGTGATAATATGGAGATAAAAAGAGGAGATGACTTGAGTCTTAATATTACTCCATGGGATATAGATATTGGAGATATAATTAATGTAAATGTTGAAGCTTTTGTTGGTACTGATAATAACTTTGAAAAGGTTACACTAGATAATTGTAATTTTAATAAGAAGTCAGGAGAAACATTTGATTTTACAATACCAAAGAGTAAATATGAAAAGAAAGATATTAATAGAATTAAAGTTATAATAAGGGGTTCGGATGGTAAGGCAGATGCTATACCGATTGAAAAAACTTTTGTAATTATTGAAGATAATTTAGCGCCTATAATAGATGCTAAAAAAGTGGAAGGTGACAAGAATATAGATTTAAAAGATGACATGGATACCAAAAGAGAAGAAGATTTAAAATTAGCAATTACACCTAGGGATCCTGATGAAGATAATGTTATTGTTAAGATATCTTTTGAGAAATTTTCAACTTCAGAAAATAAGTGGTCAAAAATAGAATTAGGAAATTCAAAGTTTGAGAAAAACTCTGGAGAAACCTTTAACTTCTCTTTACCTAAAGAGAATTATAAAGATAAAGAGATAAGCAAGTTGAGAGTTACTATAGAAGGTGAAGATACTAAAGGGGAAAAATCAAATACTATAAAGAATATATTTAATATTACTGATTTCAATTATGCATTAGTACATGGTCTTTTTGATGATTATAGCTTTGAACATCCTGATAATGGTGATGCGATAATTAAAAATCCAAAATTAGTGGCAGATACTTATGGTACATTTGCTGTTAGGTATGTCCATAGAGATAATTCAGATTCTATTACTATAAATGTAGATGGAAGAATTAAGGATATTAATAATGTAGTGGCATATAAGGTAAATAGAAATAGCTTAGACAAAGTCATTACTGTTGAGCAAACTGTTAATGATAATAAAATAAAATTAAGGATAAATGACAGTAAAGTATCAAAAGGAGATATTATTTTAATAAAATATAGTGGCTATATGCCAAATTTAAATAATGAAAATGCTAGTTTAACTAATATTGCTACTATTAATGAATCTACTGCATCAGCAGAAACAAAAATAACAATAGTTAAGCAACCAGATTTATATTAATGATGAGGAGTATTCTCTAGTAAAAGGAGGATACTCTTTATTAAATATAAGTTTCAAAAGGAAAACAATAAAATTATATAAAAATTGTATGGTGGTAAACCTTGACATGAACCTTAAAAATTAATAAAATATTATAAACATAACTAATTGAAAGTTACATGTCGGATAACTGAATAAAATGAAATAAAAAAATCATTCCTCGTATATATCTTGAATATGGCAAGAAGTTTCTACCAGAAACCGATAATTTCTGACTACGGATGAAGGGTAAAATTCATATCCTTCCCGGAGTGTTTTTTATTTTTTGTCCTTAACATCAGAAGATAAAGTTCTAGTGTAATCTTGTCTTCGGGGAAATTTAATTTAAATAAAGAAAGGATGTATTGAAAGATGGCTAAAATTTTAAAAAAAGGTTATACATTTGATGATGTATTACTTGTCCCTAACAAGTCAGAAGTGTTGCCAAAGGAGGTAACTTTAGGTACAAACTTAACGAAGAAGATCAAATTAAATATCCCTATTATGAGTGCAGGTATGGATACTGTAACAGAATCAAAAATGGCTATAGCTATTGCTAGAGAAGGTGGAATAGGTATTATTCATAAAAATATGTCTATTGAAGCTCAAGCATTAGAAGTAGACAGAGTAAAGAGACAAGAAAATGGAGTTATAACAAATCCTTTTTCTTTAAGTAAAGAACATAAAATACAAGATGCATTAGATTTAATGAGTAAGTACAGAATATCTGGTGTACCAGTAACAGAAGACGGAAAATTAATAGGTATTCTTACAAATAGAGATATTCTTTTTGAAGAAGATTATAATGCTGCAATAGGAGATGTAATGACAAAAGGTGAATTAATTACAGCTCCAGAGGGGACAACAGTTGAAGAGGCAAAAGAAATATTAAAGAAACACAAAATTGAAAAATTACCTTTAGTTGATAAGAATAATGTGCTAAAAGGATTAATCACAATAAAGGATATTGAAAAAGTTAAGACATATCCTAATGCTGCAAAAGATGAAAAAGGAAGACTTTTATGTGGAGCTGCAGTAGGTGTTACTAAAGATATGATGGAAAGAGTTAAAGCTCTACGTGATGTTGAAGTTGATGTAATAACTTTAGATACAGCACATGGACATTCAGAAGGAGTTCTTGAAGCTGTAAAGAAGATTAAAGAAGTATATCCTGAAATGCAAATAATCGCTGGAAACGTAGCTACAGCTGCAGCAACAAAAGATCTTATAGAAGCTGGTGCAGATTGTGTAAAGGTTGGTATAGGACCTGGATCTATTTGTACAACAAGAGTAGTTGCTGGTGTAGGTGTACCACAATTAACAGCAGTTATGGATTGTGTAGAAGTAGCTAACGAATATGGAGTTCCAGTAATCGCCGATGGTGGAATTAAATATTCTGGGGATATGGTTAAAGCATTAGCAGCCGGAGCAAAGGTTTGTATGATGGGATCTATGTTTGCAGGTTGTGAAGAAGCTCCAGGTGAGGTTGAAATTTACCAAGGAAGAAGCTACAAGGTTTATAGAGGAATGGGATCTCTTGCAGCTATGAAGAAAGGTTCAAAAGATAGATATTTCCAAGAAGGGAATAAGAAGCTAGTACCAGAAGGGGTAGAAGGAAGAGTACCATTCAAGGGAGCATTAAGTGAAACTATTTACCAAATTATTGGTGGTATAAGATCTGGTATGGGATACTTAGGTGCTAAAACATTAGTAGATTTATATGAAAATGCTACAATGGTAGTACAAAGTTCTGCAGGACTTAGAGAAAGCCATCCACATGATATTCAAATAACAAAAGAAGCGCCAAATTATAGCACAAATTAAGCTATTATAATAGGAGGAAACCATGGAAAGACAATTAGTATTAGTTATTGACTTTGGAGGTCAATATAACCAACTCATCGCTAGAAGAGTAAGAGAGCATAATGTTTATTGTGAAATAGTACCTTACACATATAGTGCAGAAAAAATAAAAGCAAAAAATCCAAAAGGAATAATCCTTACTGGTGGACCAAATTCTGTATATGGAGAAGACACTCCAAAATTAGATCCAGAAGTACTTAATTTAGGAGTACCAGTGCTTGGAATTTGCTATGGACACCAATTAATAACTCATATGTTAGGCGGAAAAGTTCAAAGTGCTGAAGATATGGGAACTAGTGAATATGGTAAAACTGAAATAACTTTAAATACAGAAGAAACTTTATTTAAGGGAATGGACAAGGAAAATATATGTTGGATGAGCCATACAGATTATGTATCAGAAGTTCCAGCAGGATTCAAAGTAACAGCAACTACTAGCAAATGTCCAGTAGCAGCTATGGCAAATGATGAAAGAAAAATTTACGGAGTACAATTACATCCAGAAGTTGAACATACTCCATTTGGATTTGATATGCTTGGAAAATTCTTATTTGATGTATGTAATTTAAAAGCAGATTGGTCAATGGCTTCTTTTGCAGAAGAAAAAATTGCAGAAATTAAGAATTTAGTTGGAGATAGAAAGGTATTATGTGCGCTTTCTGGTGGAGTTGATTCTTCAGTAGCAGCAGTGTTAGTACACAAAGCTATAGGACATCAATTAACTTGTGTATTTGTTGACCATGGTCTTTTAAGAAAAGATGAAGGTGATCAAGTTGAAGAAATCTTTAAGAATCAATTTGATATGAATCTTATCAGAGTTAATGCACAAGAAAGATTCCTTGGAAAACTAAAAGGCGTTTCTGATCCAGAGAAAAAGAGAAAAATTATCGGTGAAGAATTCATAAGAGTTTTTGAAGAAGAAGCTAATAAATTAGGAGAAATTGATTTCTTAGTACAAGGAACAATATATCCAGATATCGTTGAAAGTGGAACAGCTACTTCAGCAACAATTAAGAGTCACCACAATGTTGGAGGACTTCCAGAAGATATGGAATTTGAACTTATCGAACCTTTAAGAGAATTATTTAAAGACGAAGTAAGAGCAGTTGGAGAAGAACTTGGAATTCCACATCATTTAGTATGGAGACAGCCATTCCCAGGACCAGGTCTTGCTATAAGAGTTCTAGGTGAAGTTACAGAAGAAAAGCTAGAAATCGTAAGAGAAGCAGATGCTATCTTTAGAGAAGAAATAGCTAACGCTGGACTTGAAGGATCAATATGGCAATACTTTGCGTGCCTACCAAACATTCAATCTGTTGGTGTAATGGGTGACGAAAGAACTTACTGCCATGCAGTAGGATTAAGAGCTGTAACATCTTCTGATGCAATGACTTCAGAATGGGCAAGAATACCATACGAAGTTTTAGATTTAGTATCAAGAAGAATTGTAAATGAAGTTAAAGGTGTAAATAGAATTATTTACGATATAACAAGTAAGCCACCAGCAACTATTGAGTGGGAATAAGCTTTTTCAGTAGTAAATTCAGTTTGATACCTTGAAATAACAAGGAAATATAAGTGAAATAACTGTTAAATATAAAGTGAATATTAAATTTAAAAGCCTTTGTGATATGTTTATTTAAATAGATGTATCATGAAGGCTTTTTTTATTTTTTGAATTTATTTTAATAAAATAGTCATAGTGAGGATAAAAGGAGGTGTCGCATTAACAAATAAAAAGCTGTTAGCGATACTTCCTTTTATTATGGCACAGATCAAGGCACAGGTTAAATGGCACAAGTAAGGCTAATTCACAATTCAGGCAATTCAAGCAATTCACAATGGTGGTTAATTTTCCTTGGTGGGGAAAATACTATAGTCCTGCGGACGGCGAATTACAATTGTATTTATAGATATGTTTAGTGCATATATAAAACTATTATACTAAAGTGTTGTTTTTCATAAATCATAGCTTTCCATACCTATGCCTTGCGCCTTGATAAAAAACTGTCGCACAACTTCTTTGTGCGACAGCGCCCTAATTTCATAGTTGCGTATGTCAATGTTACATAGATAATTAACTATCTACCTTTATATGTTTTAAAAGTAGTATTCCTTTTATTATTAATAGAAGAAATGCCACAGTTATAGCATAGGCTTCTCTTGTCATTGCCAAAAATAAAACTGCCAAAATACTAAGCACCATCGAACAACTTGTCACAACTTTTTGTCCTTTTTCAATTTTCAATTGTGTTAGCAGAATTTTTATAACTCCAGCCACAATAAGAGCGATAAACATAATCCAGTAAACCATGAGATTAAAGAATGTTGTTTCAGTATAGGTAAATAGATTTACTGAAAAAATATATCCATCAATGGGATTTGGATAAAGTGGCAGAACGATAAGGGTAAAGGAAAGTAAATCTACAATTCCAAATAATAAATCGCACATACTTTGAATATTGGATTTATTTTCTTTTTCAGCAATAGAAATTAATCTTTCTCCTGATAATAAATCATCAATTGTTACTGAAAAATAAGTTGATATTTCCTTTAATGAGTCAATACTTGGATAGCCTCTTCCTGATTCCCATTTTGAAATAGCAGTTCTGGACACATATAAAGCCTCTGCTAATTGATATGATACCTCTAAAGTAGACATGGTAAATAACCAAAATCTACTTTGGAGGTATTTTTTATGGGAAGACAATATAAATATTCTTTTGAAGATAAAATCAAGGCATCAAAAGATTATATTTCAGGAACTAGAAGTTGTCGTCAAATATGTTTAGATCTTGGAATTAAGTATGGTAATACTCGCGGTGGT
>NZ_JAHLOD010000050.1 GCF_018917145.1 Clostridium bornimense | reverse complement strand
ACTAAAGTATACCAAGTCAAATAATAAACTTATTTCTAATGAACCGCCGTGTACCGAACGGTACGCACGGTGGTGTGAGAGGACGCTAAATAAAATAATTATTTAGCTCCTACTCGATATAATGAAAATATAAAAGTTAAAGGGGTAAGGTTTTATGAAGATTTTAGATATAAAAAAGGTATCGAAAGAATATGGAGATATAATTGCTGTAAATGATATTAGTTTAAGTATAAATAAAGGCGAAATTTTTGGAATGTTGGGACCTAATGGAGCTGGTAAAAGTACCTTAATTGGAATGATATGTGGATTAATAAAAAGAACTTCAGGAGAAATAATTTATGAAGAAAAAGAAACTAGCACAAGAAAGTTTAAAGAAAATATAGGAATAGTACCTCAAGATTTTGCTCTTTATTGGGATTTAACAGCAGAAGAAAACATTGAGTTTTTCTGTTCATTATATGGTTTTAGGGGTAAAGATCTAAAAGCAAGAGTTGATAAGGTTTTAGATTTTGTTGGTCTTACTGATGTAAGAAAGAAAAAAGCATCTGAATTTTCTGGTGGTATGAAAAGAAGGTTAAATATCGGTTGTGCCATATCACATTCTCCGAAGCTTATTATTATGGACGAGCCAACCGTAGGAATTGATCCACAGTCAAGAAATCATATCTTAAAATCAGTTTTAAAGTTAAGAGATGAAGGTGCAACTATAATTTATACTTCCCACTATATGCAAGAGGTAGATGATATTTGTGATAGAATCGCAATTGTTGATAAGGGCAATATAATTGCGGAAGGTACTAGTGAGGAACTTAAAAATTTGATAGGAGATAAACGGGTTTTAAATATAACTGTTAAAAAAAGAATAGATAATTTAGAAGATAAGTTACTGGAGATAACAGGTATAGAAAAAGTAGTTTATAGTGAAAATCAATATAAAATATCCACTATAAAAAACACTAATTTACTTACTAAAATAATAGAAACTACATTGAACTTAGATGGAGAAATTATTAATGTAGAGAATTTAGATCCAACATTAGAAAATGTATTTTTAGCATTAACAGGTAAGAAACTTAGAGATTAGGAGGTGAAGTTATGTTTTTTGTAATGCTGAAAAAAGAACTAAAAATGTTTTTTAGATCAAAAGGAAATGTAATTATGTTGTTTCTTTTTCCAATAATTTTGATAACTACTTTGAGTTTAAGTTTAAAAAATATTATGAGTTCAGAAACAGAGATTTTTGGAGAAAATGATAAGGATTCTATAGTGTATTATTCCGTGGATGAAAATGCAAAATATAAAGATGGTTTTTTTATGTTTGTTGATAGGATAAAAAAGGAAATTAATATAAAGTTTAAAGAAGTAGAAGATTTGGACAAAGTTAAAGATAAGATAGATGATGATAAAGCTATTGCATATGTATCATTGTATAAAAGTAATTTTGATATATATACATCAAAAAATGGTGATACAACGAAATCAAAGATTTTTAAAAGTATGATAGAATCATTATTTAACAAGTATGGAACTTATGAAACTATAGAAAAGTTAAATGAGAAATCGGTAAATAATGTTATTAAAAGCACCTATGATAAATATGTAGTAAGTGAAAATATTAATGGTAAAAAGACAGTAACTTCAGCAGAATATTATACATTTGCAGAACTTGCATTAATTATCTTAAATGTATCTACAGTAATTGGCGAATTAGTTTATAAGGAAAAGCAACTTAACACTATTAATAGAATAAAAATGTCTAAGGTCAGTGAAAGAACTATGATATTTTCTAAAATTGCATTAGGAATAATAATTAGTATATTACAAATAATATTAGTTTATATTTATACAACTTTAATTCTAAAAGTTAACTGGGGAGAAAATACTTTGAAATTTATATTACTATTTATTGTATTTGGTTTATTCTCATCAATGCTCGGAGCTATTGTAGGTATATCTTGTAAAACTGATACTGCAGTTGCTGGAATATTAAATGGCATAATGTATTTAATTTGTATTTTAGGAGGGTGCTTTTCAACAAGGTTAATGATTACTAAGGTACCTATACTTAATAAATTAATGTATTTAAGTCCTATATATTGGATTAATACAGCTATCAATACAATGATATGTGGATTAGATACTAATTTATATTTAGTAGCTATAATGATTCCCATAATATTATCATTTTTATTATTTAGCTACAGTGAAATTATTAAAATAAGAGGTGAATCAGTAGATGACTAGAATAATTAAGAATACATTAAAGATATTGCTTAAGAGAAAAAGTTTTATATTTGTAACATTTATTTTACCAGCTATTTTGATATTTTTCTTTTCATCAGCTGCAGAGGTTATGACCTCTATAAATATAGGCATTTACAATAAAGATAAAGGTGAGTTTGGTAAGTTTATAGAAAAAAGATTAGAGAATATTAATGGAACTAAAATAACTACTTTGGATAGTGAAGATGAATATGTTAGTAATTTAATTTTTGAGGAATGCTCTGTAGTTGTTGTAATAGAGGAAAATTTTACTGAAGATATTATAAATGGAAAGGAAAATGTAATAAAAGTAAAATCAATTAATGATGGAGAAGCAGCACCAATTGTAAATTCATACTTAGAAAGTGAAGTATCTTCATTAGCAACTATTTGTAATAATGTTGATGTGAAAAAGGAAGGTATAGATAGTGTTTTAAATACTTTTTCTTCTTGTAAACCAAAGTATAATAATATAAATAAGGTTAAAACAACTAAGGATCCATATATTGTTATAGGTATGGTTTTATATACTATATTTATTACAGCAGCAATGAGTTGTGGATTTATATTAGAAGATGAAAGGCAAAACACTAAAGAAAGAATATTATTAAGCAAAATAAGTGAAAGACAATATTATGGAGCGCAGTTACTAGTATACTTCTTAGCATGTTGTATACCTGCAATAGAATATTACAGCATTTGTAAATTTGGCAAATTCGATTTTGGATTTAAATATGATTTTATTGTATTGTTACTATTATTTGTATTAGTATTGATGGCAATTTCACTAGGATTATTCCTTTCTTCCATTATAAAAAATAAAACGGTATTTACTTTAGTAATGACTACTTTTACAATACCGATATTTATGCTAAGTGGCACATATTGGCCTTTTGAAATGATGAGTAAAGGAATGCAAAGAGTAGGTAATTTACTTCCTATAAGGTGGTTTTATATAATACTTGAAGATTTAAAAGGTAATGAAGGAATTATTAGTATAGTACCATTATTATGTTGTATGATATTGGTAAATTTACTATTGTTTTTATTAAGCATTTTCTGTACTAAAAATAAAATAGTATTAGTAAAAGAATCAAAGTAATTTAAGGGGAATGGGAAGATGATTGGAATTTATTTTACTGGTACTGGTAACACAGAGCATTGTGTTACCACTTTTGTAAGATTTGTTATAGATGTATTTCTAAGTGCCCAGAAAAAGCCATTACACTTTTAGGAAAAGAAGTTCTTCAGCAATATAGTTTTGATAAGTGTTAAATAAGTTATAAGATGTTATAATATAATTAATTTAGGATGTAAGACTATGATTTTTTATTTTACTGGCACAGGAAATTCAGGATATATAGCAAGTGAAATTGCTAAAGGAACTAATGATAATATAGTTTCTATATCAAAACTAATAAATAATAAAGAAAAATTAGAATTTACATTAGAAGATGGAGAAAATGTAGGATTTATTTTTCCAGTTTATGCATGGGCACCTCCAACAATGGTGACAGATTTTATTAAGAAAGTAACATTTAAAAATTATAAAGATAACTATATTTTTTCAGTTGCAACTTGTGGAAAAAATATTGGTGGTACTATGAAAATAATAGATAAAGCTATCAAGGAAAAAGGACTAAAGCTTAATTGTGGATATTCAATAAGTATGCCTAATAATTATATAATTATGGGAGACGTTGATTCTAAAGAAGTGGAAGATGAGAAACTTCAGGCATCAAAGAAAACTGTAAATGAAATATTATCAGTTATTAAAAATAAAGAGGATAATGTATTTAAAGTAACTAAAGGTTTAATGGGACCGTTATTAACAGTATTAGTTAGTCCAATGTTTGCTAAGTATGCAGCTGATTCATCTAAGTTTTATGTTGAAGATTCTTGTGTTGGATGTGGCATTTGTGAAAAAGTATGTAATTGTAATACTATAAAGTTAGTAGACAAAAAGCCAGTTTGGGGAAAAGAATGTATTCAATGTTTAGCGTGTATTCACCTGTGCCCAAAGAAAGCAATTCAATATGGAGATGGAACTGTTAAAAAGGGAAGATATAAAAATCCGTATTTTAAGATAGGAAGTTAAATGATGGTAAAATAATTTAAAAAGATGATAACATACTTAATTGGTTAAATATTAATTTAAATAAGTAGTAGAATTTTAATGTATTCTACTACTTATTTTTTATAAAAAGATATAAAGAATAATAATTTTTACACGATATTAAATGTTGAAACCTTTTTATGCTGAAAAGGTTTAAACATTATTTAACAAACAAAAGATAAAGGAAGTGAAAAATTTGAAAAGATTAGTAGCAACTATTATTTTGATTTCTATGTTAGCAGTGCAAGTTAATGTTTTTGCAGTAGGCACTGAAAATTTAGTTAATGACAACGAATCAGCTACTGTTGCATCAGTATCGGGAAATCTTGAAGTTGATATCAATCTCAGTATGCCCATTAAAAATGCAACTAAAGAAGAAACAGCAATGACGGTATTGCTAAAGGGTAAATCAACAGAGTTATTGGTAGACCTTGGTGGCGATAAAGCTATTGAAAAAAGTGAAGAAGTATTTGATGGTTATTCTATTAATTACACAGTGAAAAAGCTTAATGCCAATAGGGAATTGACAACATTAACAGATACAGAAGTATATTATTATAATGTTGTATTTAGTAATTTACCTCAAGGTAAGTATGACATTGAAGTTAGTGGAAATGGTTTTAATAATGTTATAGAAAAAAACATTGAAATTGAAGACTATTCTAAGAGGGTAGTTTTAAGCAATGAAAGTTCAATTTTATTTGGTGATTATGATAAAAATAATAAGATAGATGAAGCTGATTATAGAGAGTTAGTTTCAAATATTGAAACAAAAGACAAAGATCTAATTAAGAAATATGACCTTAATAGAGATGGAGTAGTTGATATTTTGGATCTTCATTATGTACATAAAAATCTATCATTAATAAAAGAAGATAATGAGATTATAAATACAGATGCTATTATAAATCCTAATAAAGTTGTTTTAGAGACAAAAGAAGGACAAGATATTAAAGGGACAACTACTGATTTATTTAAAGAAGACGGTAAAGTTCAAATTTCAACTAAAGATGAAAATAATAATTATGTGGATATTACTCCAGAAACTCCGGTAGAATTAACTATGGATTTGGGTAAAACTACTTTCATGGAGCAAATAGTTGTAAAGTCACCGACAGATGGAAGTGCTCCAGCTAGCGGAGAAGTTGTATTATATGATGACAATAATAAGGAAATTTTAAGAGAATCATTTGGATATAGTTTATTATCTAGATCAAAAGGGATAAGTGATGAAGGAACTATAAAAATAGATTTAGGTAAGCAAGTAGCGGTAAAAAAGGTTACTATTATAGTAAAAGAGACTACAAAAGATCCAAAGCTTGCAGAGATTGCCAAGGTGGAATTTTTAAATAATGTTTATGAAGAAATACCAGAACCGATTTTAAATATACCTACCATTAAAGAAATTGATTCTGACCATGAAAAGCTTATTGTTTCTTGGAATCATGAAGCTAATGTAACAGGATATGAAGTTCGTTGCGTGGCAGTTAAGGATGGTAAAGAATATTTAAGAGAAACAACAAGCAATATTGTAGAGTTTAGCGATTTAACTAACTATGAACAGTATAAGATTAGTGTAAAATCCGTTAATGGAGATTGGTCTAGTGATTATTCAACAGAAATCACTGCTATACCAAAGCCGAAGGAAAGACCAACAGCACCAGAAGGAGTAACAGTTGAAAGTCTTTATAAAGGGCTAAAAGTTACTTGGAAAAAGAATGATATGGCTATAGGACAAAATCTTTATTATAGAGTAGCTGGATCAGAAGATAGTTATACAGCAGTTAAAAATATTATTGGAACATCATATACTATATCTGATTTAGAAAATGAAACTACTTATGAAGTATACTTAACTGCATATAATGATATTGGAATAAGTAATAAATCAAGTGTGTATAAGGGAAGAACTTTATCAATTAATCCTCCGATTTCGCCGAATTATAATCTTATTAATACGGCAAATAAAATTGGAGAATTAACAAGTCACATTGTTAGCGTTGATTATGATAAGAGCCTTGAAGAAGATACATATCCGGCAGGAAAAATTGGTATTGTTGATAATGATTACTCTACATATTGGTATTTAAATGATTGGGATTCAGGGGTATATTCAAAGAGAGGACCAATTTTGACATTGGATAAAGAATATACAATAGATACAATTGCATTAATACCAAGACAAGAACCGGGATTTGACATTCCTTATAGAGCTAATATTGGTGTATATGATGAAGAAAGTAATAAATGGACTTACATAGAAGCTAGTGTTCAAGGTAGAAATAATAATGGACAATATGCATTATTAAAACTTGAAGAGCCTATCACTGCTAAAAAGATACAGGTTAATCCAAGTGTTTATGGTGGTCAGAAGGTAAGTATATCAGAATTAAAGCTATACAATTATGATAGTATTGAAAATGATATAAAGGATTTATTTAAAGATGATTTACAAGTTGAGCTTAAGAAATCAGTTAATGGAAAGAAGATTGATGAACTTAAAGAGAGATTAAATACAGCTGATAAGGTAAGTGGGGAATATCATTGGAATAAAACTGCATTAGAAAAAGAGTTAAAGTTAGCGGAAGATATTTTAAACGACAAAGGATTATCAGAAGAAGTATTTACTTTAGAACAAAACATAAGTAATGGAACTTTTAACTTAGGTATGGCAAATGATTATCAAGCTCTTGGATATTCAGTAAGAGCAGGAGAAGAGATTGTTGTATATGTGGGTACAAAAGGAAATATACTTCCAGAACTTATATTTACACAGTTCTATGGAGAAAGTGGAAAATTTGCAAAATCTATAAGACTTCAAAAAGGTAGAAATGTAATTGAGGTACCTAAGATACATGATTTAGATGTTGAAAAAGGTGGAAGCATTTATGTTAGATATCCTAATAAGTCAGCATCAAATAATGAAATAAAGTTAAGAGTAAGTGGTGGAGTGAAAATTCCTCATCTTAATGTTTATGGTTTAATAAATGATGAGAGTAAAGAGGATGAAGTTAAATCTCTTGCTAGAACTTATATAAAAGATCTTAAGGCTTATGTTGATACTGTAGAAAATTTTTATCCATCAGTTTTTAGTAGTAAGAAGAATAATGTTTATAAATATGATAAAGAAACAAGTGTACTTAATACTACGGATATTGAAAGTGATAAGGTTACATTAAATTTACCTGCAACAGAAATTTTAAAGGGAATTACAGATGGGATAGAATCAGAAGAGGATCAAGTAGATAGATTGTATAATACTTTACTTGCATTAGAACAAACTATGGATATCACTTTTGCTAAAAAAGGATTATTGGATACAGAAGAGCAACCAAGAAGTAGAATGAATTTTAAGTACCAAAGAATGTTTGCAAAGGCATTTATGTATGCATCTAGCAATCATGTTGGTATTGGATTTAATTCATCAGCACCGTTAATGCAAGGAAAACCATATGTATTTAATGATGATAAAACTATTAAAGAAGATGGTAGTTTATTTGGTTGGGGTATAGCTCATGAAATTGGACATGTAGTAGATAAACCAAAGGGAACATATGCAGAAACAACTAATAATATGTTATCGCTAATAATTCAAACATTTAATGATAAGAATCATTCAAGACTTGAAGATAGTGATGTTTATGAAAAGATATATGATAAGGTAACATCAAATACTGTAGCATTACCATCAGACGTGTTCACGTTACTTGGAATGTTCTGGCAATTACATTTAGCTTATGAAGATAATCCTACATATGAAATGCTTTGGAATAATGATACGTATTATGGAAGGTTAAATAAGTTATATAGAAATGTTTCACAAGAGATGGCAAACTTAGATAAAGATCAACTATTAGTTAGATTAGCATCAGATGCAGCAGAAAAAGATTTAACAGAGTTCTTCTTTAAGTGGGGAATAAGACCTACAGAAGATACTTATGAATATGTTAGATCAAAAGGTTATGCTAAGGAAACTAGAGAGATTCAATATTTAAATGATGAAGCTAGAAGAAAAAGATTATCTGGAATAACTGCTATGAATAATTCTACAGAAGTAGTAGCAGATTTTGATAAATATAATGATGGGGACTATGTAAAAGATAGTAAGAAGATTACTATGAACCTTGGAACTTCTAGTGATAGTGAAAAGATTTTAGGATATGAGATATATAGAAATGGTGTTGTAGTAGGATTTACAACAGATAACAAATATACTGATATATTAGGTGCTGTTAATAATAGAGTGCTTAAGTATGAAGTAGTGGCATATGATTACTTATTAAATGCAACGGAAAAATATGAAGTTGGTTCGTTGAAAATATCTCATGATGGGTCAATGAGTAAAAACTTATGGACAGTATCAACAAATACTAGTAATGATGAAGATATTAATAACAATATAGATACAACTGGACCAATACAAAATCCAGCAATAAATAAAGTAATAGATAATAAGAATAGTACTGTGTATACTGGTTACAGAAATGGAAATAAAAATCCTGAAATAGTGATTGATATGAATGAAGTAAATTCAATAGTTGGTATAAAGTATAGGAGAGATGATGAAAAGTTATCATCTACAATTGAGAATTATGAAGTTTATGTAAGCAAAAATGGAGAACAATGGACTTTAGCATCTTCAGGAAAATTTGAATTTGGTGCAAATGGTGACGATGAAAATACTGCAACAGTATTCTTTAATAAGGAAGATTCTGAAGGCGGAAGGCAGCTTTACACATATGATGCATCCTATGTAAAACTTGTAGCTAAAGATAAGTCAACTATATCTGTAGCTGAAATTGATATATTAGCTCCTCCAGGAGATAATATTGATATTGATGAAATAGGAAGATTAAAATCAGATTATGAATATGCTGCAGGTGAAAAAATACCTGCTGGATCAGTAATTATAACTGGTGAATATAGAGGAAATCCAGCGTTCAACATTCCGGTATTAAAGGATGAAAATGGATATATTATAAATTGTGAAACTATTTTACTAGCAGAAATACCTGATAATGCTCATTTAGGAGAAATAAGCAGTGGAACATGGATATCATGGATTCCGTCATCAGAAATTTCAAAGTTAAGTACAAAGGTAATGGCGGAATTATATAGAGTTAATGATGCAATAACTCTAGAAGGACAAAGACTTGTAAGTGATAGTTTATATGTAAAAGTTCCTTCTAAATTACCAGAAATAGATTTTAAAAAGGATGAAAATTAATAGAGAGGAAAACAAAAGATGAAAAAGCTAATAAGATCTATAGTTTTTATGATGACATTGATGCTTTTCACTCCATCAGTTGCTAAGGCAGATTCTGAAATTTCATTAAATAGAGTACATAGTAGTGCAGATAGTGTTGAAGTATCTATAGATGGTGTAAGAACAATTGTTAATTCATTTCAAGTTAGTTTAAAGCTTCATGGAAATGTAACGCTAAATGATATAGTTTGGAGCAAAGAATTAAATAAGAACGCCAAAACAAACTTTAAATATAAGTCGAATTATAATGTAGTAGATATTTATATAACATCAAAAGAGAATTTAGTTAACAAAAACGGGAATATTATTATTGGAACTTTGAAAGTTGATGGACCTAAAAAAGGAAGTTTTAATATAATACCTAATTTAGAAAAAGATACTGGTGTTTTAAAGTTGGTTTCTAACACACATAAAGAAACGATTGTTTCAAACATATCAATAGTTGGAGAAGACAATTTTGTGTTCCCAGGGGATACAGCGTTAGATTCAGACAAACCTGATAATAATAATCCAGGTGAAACTGAAAAACCTTCAAATTCCAATAAACCTGGCAATAATACATCAGGAGAGGTTTCAAAGCCTTCAGATTCAAATAAAATAGAAAATAGTAAGTCTGAGGAGGTAAAGAATCCTATTGCTTCAAATAAGTCAGAAGGCAATAAAGGAAATAGTGTTATAGCTTCAAGTAGTAATGCTAAAAAGAATACAGCAACAACTATTTCAAGTGATAGTAGATATAAGAATGAAGCTTTTAATGTTAATTCATCTAATAAAAATGATACTGTATTAAATGATAATAATGATTTTGAAGATGTTGAAAATAAAGTTTTATCTGAAGGTAATGAAGATTACGATAATAAGATAGAAACGAAAAATGAATTAATTAAAAAAGATTCTAAAGCTAATAAAACTGTTATTTATGTTGGTGGAGCATTTGTTGCTTTATTAATTGGTTTTGTTATATATAGAAAAGTAAGATAATTTATAAGAGTAGGGGAGGTGTTACATTAACAAATAAAAAATTGTTAGTGACACCTCCTTTTATTAGTAGTTAAGAATCAAGAGAATACAGTAAAATTTATTTTATATATTCATCATAGATTTCTTTTGATGTATTTTGAATTGCTTTAACCTCTTTCTTATTAGTACTATTATTAGTTGTGATACATAGGATATATGCACCTTTATCAGTTACTATGATAGCAGCGTCATTTTCCATAGAAGGATATTCTCCTGATTTGTTAAATACTGGTGCTGTAGTAGGAATAAGTTTCGGTATTTTTTCATCGTATTTATTATTTTTTAAAATATCTAACATTAAGGCATCATAATGTTCATTAATACATTTTTTTTGATATATTTTTGATAAAACTAATGTTAAGTCATTTACAGAAGTATAATTTTGTATTCCTCTATTTATAGCATTTTGATCCATCATAGTTCTGTTCAATTCTGTATCATTACAGCCTAATGACTTAATATAGTTATTAATATTATCAATACCAAGTTTATTTATAAGAATGTTTGTAGCGGTATTATCGTTTTTTAACATCATAAGATCTATTAAATCCTTTATTGTAAAAGTTTCACCAGCTTTTCTATCTCTAAGTATTCCAGCTCCACTAGCTTTCATATTATCAGTTAAAGTAATGTTATCATCTAACTTTAATGTACCGTTCTGAGCTTCATTAAAGGCTTCAGCCATTATAAATATTTTTATTGTACCAGCGGATACAGTTTTTCTACTATTTATAGAGTAGGTATCTTCTCTAGAAAGATCTTTAAAAGCTAAAGAAAATTTTATAGAAGTTCTATTAAAGTTATTTGCTACTATTGAATTTATATTAGATTTTATAGATTCATATTTATCATCGGTAATAGCATTAGTAGTAGAGGTATCATTATTATTATCACCTATATCTGTAGTATTGCTGTCAGTAGTTGAATCAGTATCTTTAGGCTCTAAAGTATCGACTTCATCGGAGTTGTTTTTTTCTTCATCATTGTTTGTTTTTTTTGATGATGTATCATTTTTTACAACAGGTTTTGTTGAAGTATTCTCTTTAGTATTACTAGTGATAAAAATTATAATAAATAAAGAAGAAAGTACAATTAACAAAGAAGCAATAATGCATAATTTTTTCTTAGAATAAGATAAAATCTTTTTTGTAAATTGCATGTTGTTTATCTTATTAGTAATATTAGCCCAACATGATTTAGATTTTGTAATAACTCTGTTTATCAAACCTTTTAACTTATCTGCTTTAAAATTCTTAAGTTTAGTACTTATTTTTTTATGATTCTCAGATAAGATTCTTTTCGTAGGTATAACTAATTTACTTACAATATTGTTTTTTATAGGATGAGAATCATTATTATGTTTTTCAGTATGTTTATTATTTTTTATAGTATTCTTTTTATCTTTATCTGAAGTATCTTCTTTGTCATTATTGTTAGAATTACCTTTAGTACTAGTTTTTTTAGACTTAGTATTGTTTTTATTACTATCTTTTTTGTTTCTAGTTGAAGTAGTTTTTTTAATATTATCACCAATATTATTTTTATCAGATTGACTACTCAAATCTTCAGTAGAAAGGTTTTGCTCTAACTCGCTATCTTTTTTCACAGAACTTTTATTGCTTTCATTAATTGAATTTTCATCTAAAGTAGTAGATTTTTTTGCCATATTAGAATCATTCCCTTTGATTTCACTATCAGAACTCATTGTATTTTTTGAGTTAGATTTAGCATCTTCAGTGCTATCTTTATCTTCCTTAGAGATAGTATCAGTTTTATGTTTGACTTTTTCTTTCGAGCTATTGTCAGTAGTATTCTTCGTTTTGTTTTTATTATTTATTTTATCTTTAATAGCATTAATTTCTTCTTGATCAAGCTTTTTATTTTTATCATTATCATTAATAGCTAAATCAGGGGTTGCTATATCAGACACGTTGAATACTAAAGGTTTAATTGATTCATCTTTTGTTATTTTCATATAGAACCACGTAGAAATTTTATAAATGGAAACTAAGCATTCTAGTGCATCGTTTTTACTAGTATAGCCTTCATGAGTTGCTTTATTTCCATAACGTCTTATTGTATCAAATAAGTCAGGAACAGATTTATTTATGTTAGTTGTTCTTAAAAGCTTAATTTTATCATCTTGTGTTGCAAATTTGTCCACTTCCATATTAAAAGAAGCTAATATATAATCAATAAGCTTTTCTCCAAACATTCTTGTTTTTATCATTGATGCATTACTGTCAGTATGAAAGTAAGCTTCACCTTGATATCCAAGATTAGCTAGATCTGGCCATTGCTTTTCTAAAAATTTAAAATTGGACACTAAGATTTCCTCCTAACATTAGTTAATTATTTGTAAGTTAATATGATATAGAGTTAAAAGTTATTAAAGTAGGTTATGGTGTCCATAAAATAATATTAACTTGATATTTTAAATCAGTTGACGATTTAAAAGTATTATACCATAATATACACAAAATGACATCAAATGTTAAAAAGTGATTCAAAAATGGAATATATTACAATAAAATAAATAGGATGGATATTTTTTCATAAAAATTAAAACGGAAAATAAAAACTTTTCCAACATATGAAGCTATATAGATGAGGTGAAATTGGAAAAAGAGGATTATGGAAACTAATTACAATATCACTAAATGAACTAAAATTGATAAATGGACAATGTTGGTATATAAGTATACAATATTTATTGTAACGTTTATTGTATTGAAAAGGGGAGATTAAATATGTCAGAAGTGTTGAAGGATAGAAAAGATGTAGATATTGCATTAACATGGGATTTATCAGCAATTTTCGCTACAGAACAAGAATTTATAGGAGCTGTAGAGAAAGCAAAAGATTTATCATTACGTATAGAGAAAGTTTACAAAGGGAAATTAGTTACAGCGGATATCATAAATGAATGTATAAGCGAGTATAGAAAATTAACTGAAAAAATTGTTCTTATTACTTCATATGTAGAGCTTTTAGTATCTGTAGATTATACTAATAATGAAAATCAAGATAAATATTCAAAAGTTCTAAATATGGTGTCTGATATAGAAAGTAGATTGAGTTTTATAGATAGCGAAATTATTGAAGTAAAAGATGAAGTTTTAGAAGAGGCTATAAAAAACAACAAAGACAATAGTAATTTTTTAAAGGATAAGAAAAGAGCAAAACAATATGCATTGCATCCAGAGGTGGAAAGAGTTTTAGCTGCTTTAGGTGGAACTTTAGAGGGGCCATATCAGATTTATGAACAAGCAAAACATGCTGATATGAATTTTAAAAGTTTTGTTGTAGGCGGTAAAGAATATCCTTTAGGATATGCGCTTTATGAAAATGAATATGAATATGAGAATGATACAGAAGTTAGAAGAGCTGCTTTTAAGGCTTTTTCTGATAAGTTAAGAGAGTATGAGAATACTACAGCTACTGCATACCAATTACAGGTTCAAAAAGAAAAGACTTTAGCTAATTTAAGAGGTTTTGATTCAGTAATAGATAGTTTATTATTTCCACAAAAGGTAGACAGAGATTTATATGATAGACAAATAGATTTAATAATGAATAAATTGGCACCGCATATGAGAAAGTATGCAAAATTACTAAAAAGGATACATAATTTAGATGAGATGACTTTTGCAGATTTAAAGATTGCTGTTGATCCAGAATATGATCCACGTATTACTATTGAAGAATCTAAAAAGTACATTGAGGGTGCTTTTGCTATATTTGGTGATGATTATTTAGATATGGTTAAAAAGGCATATGATGAAAGATGGGTTGATTTTGCACAAAATAAAGGAAAATCAACAGGGGGATTCTGTGCAAGTCCTTATGGCAGTCATTCTTATATATTATTATCATGGACAAATAGAATGGCGGAAGTATTAACCTTAGCTCATGAGCTTGGTCATGCAGGGCATTTCAAATTATGTAATGAAAATCAAAATATCTTTGATACTGAAGTTTCAACATACTTTGTAGAAGCACCATCAACAATGAATGAATTGATTATGGCTAATTATCTTTTAAGTACCAGTGATGATAAGAGATTTAAAAGATGGGTTTTATCTTCTATGATTACTAATACTTATTATCATAATTTTGTTACACATCTTTTAGAGGCAGCTTATCAAAGAGAAGTTTATAAAATAATAGATGAAGGTGGTTCAGTTCAAGCAACTACTCTCAATAACATAAAAAAAGAAGTTCTTGAAAAATTCTGGGGAGATGAAGTAAAAATAATAGATGGGGCTGAATTAACATGGATGAGGCAACCTCACTACTATATGGGACTTTACTCATATACTTATAGTGCAGGCTTGACTATAGGAACAGAAGTTAGCAAGAGAATATTAAAAGAGGGACAAGTAGCAGTTAATGATTGGATAGAAGTTCTTAAAGCTGGTGGAACAAAAACTCCAGTGGAACTTGCGAAAATGGCAGGGGTAGATATTACTACAGATAAACCATTATTAGATACTATTGAGTATATTGGTAGCATAATTGATGAAATAGTAAAACTCACTGATGAAATAGAAAAATAATAAATATAATATAAAATTGATGATTTTTTATTAGAAAAATACACATAATAACATTAGTAGAAGTTATTAATATATTAAAAAAGTCATTTACGTGTTACGATATATAAATTGTAGATAATATAGAAGGAGGATAGAATGAAAACAGAACTAAGTGTAAAAACAGTATCAAGAGAAATTTTTGTAGGTATTATTATTGCAGCTATATCTATTCCAATTGGAATGGGATATGCACAAATAGCAGGGCTTCCAACAGTATATGGATTATATGGATCAGTGCTTCCGATTTTGATATTTTCATTAATATCATCCTCTCCTCAATTTATATTTGGAGTAGATGCAGCACCGGCAGCGTTAATTGGAGGTGTTTTAGTATCGTTAGGCATAGAAGCAGGTACTAAGGAAGCTGTTGCCATAATCCCTGTATTAACGCTATATACTGCAATATGGTTATTAGCATTTTATATTTTTAAGGCAGGAAGATTAGTAAATTACATATCAACCCCTGTAATGGGTGGGTTCATAACAGGAATAGGTGCAACTATTATATTAATGCAAATTCCTAAATTAATGGGAAGTGCAGCTGGTAGTGGTGAATTATTCGAATTAGTAGAGCATATAATTGTTGCAATAGAACATATTAATTGGATTTCATTTTTAATGGGTGTTGGATCTTTGGCGATAATATTATTAAGTAAGAAAATTGCTCCAAAGTTTCCAATGAGTTTAGTTATCATGGCATTAGGTGCCTTATCTACAATAATTTTTCATGTGGATCAATATGGAGTTGCTTTACTGTCTAAAGTAGAAAGCGGTCTTCCAAAGTTGATATTTCCTGACTTTACATTAATCCATTTTAAAGATGGTTTCATGTTAAGTCTTCCAATTGCGGTAGTTATTTTAGCTGAATCTTTGTTAGCAGAAACTAGTTTTGCAAATAAGAATAACTATAAAATTGAAGATAATAGAGAGATTTTAGCTTTTTCATTAAGTAATCTAGCATCAGCAATTGTGGGATGTTGTCCTGTTAATGGTAGTGTATCAAGAACAGTTATGATGGAGCAATATGGTGCAAAAACAAAGATTGTTTCATTTACTGCATCAATAGTGATGGTGCTTGTGCTACTATTTGCTACAGGTTTTATAAGTTATTTACCAGTTCCAGTATTAACGGCTATAGTAATATCAGCATTAATAGGTGTTTTAGAAATACATCTTGCAAAACGTCTATATAAGATTAATAAAACAGAATTCTTTATCTTTATGGGAGCCTTTGCAGCAGTTTTGATTCTTGGAACAATCTATGGTGTTGTAATTGGTGTATTGTTGTCTTTTGCGGTAATGATAATTAAATCTGCAGTACCACCAAGAAGTTTCCTTGGAGTTATTCAAGGTAAAGAGGGGTTTTATGATTTAAATAGAAATCGTGATGCAAAACCTATATCAGGTGTTATTATTTATCGTTTTAGTGGCAGTCTATTTTTCGCAAACATAAATACTTTTCAAAATGATCTTGATGATGCAGTAGATGAAAATACTAAAGTTGTTATCATTGATGCTGGTGGAATTGGAAGTATTGATATTACAGCAGCAGATAGATTAGAGATTATATATAAGAATTTCCGTGATAAAGGAATTGAATTCTACATTACAGAACATATTGGTGAATTGAATGATGAAATGAGAAAACTTGATTTAGGTTATCTTGTTGAAGAAGGAGTAGTGCGTAGAACCATTAAATCTGCACTTAGAGAAGCTGGTATTCATTGCCCATATGATATTGATGGAGAAAGAGTACATAAGTCAAAAGTTAAGAGTTTGATGATACAAGAAGAGATTCTTCAAGAATTCGAGTGGGCATTTGGCGAAGATGCAGAAAAGCAAATGGAAAAGCATGTTGAAGAAATAATTGCTAATATTACGAAATTTACAGCAGAGTTAACTCCTGAGTCTGATATAGATTTTAAAGCAAAGGCATGGAGACACTTGGGTACATATGATCAAGATAGGCTATTAGAACATCTAGAAAGACATCTAAATGAATTTGCAGCAAGACTAGGTCAACCAGTTGATGCTGTAGAAGCCAATATTATGGAACATAGAATAAGATTAGAAGAAAAAATGAAAAAAGAGAATCAGGTATTTTATGAAATATATCTTCAAAAACGTGAAAAATATGAAAGATTGCTACAAAAGAAAAATCCTGAGTTACATAAATATATTATGGAACATAGAAAGAAACAATATGAAATTCTAAAAGAAACAAATCCTGAAGTAGCTAAGAACGTTAAGAAGTGGATATATTAGTATAAGTAATAGGTTGTTGCAAAACTTACAAATATTTATTTGTTATTGCCACAACCTATTATTATTTGGGTATAATATAGATAAGAGATAAAAACACAGTTCTGTTGGTAGTCAGAACCTATAATAGAATTATAGCAGTAACCTGCCCTCCTGGGTTGTCCGTTCTCCGTATGTTTTTATATTAGGGAGGGAACGTTAAATGTTAACGTCAGTAAAATTAACTGTATTTTTTGAAAATCCATTTTGGGTTGGTGTATTTGAAGTAAAAGAAGGTGATTATAAGGTTAGTAAGGTGACTTTTGGCGCTGAACCCAAAGAACCTGATATCTATCAATTTGTTTTAAAGAATTATTATCAACTTCATTTTTTTAAAGAAGAAGTTAATGAAACAGAAAAAGTTAGGAAAAACATTAATCCCAAAAAGCAACAAAGGGATATAAAAAAGCAGTTAAAAAACAAAGAGATTGGAACAAAAGCACAAATTGCGATAAAGAAGCAACATGAAGAAAGTAAGATAGAACATAAAAAAATTAGAAAAGAAAAAAGAGAAGCTGAAGAAGTGAGAAAATTTCAATTAAAACAAATGAAGAGAAAAGAAAAGCATAGAGGACATTAGTAGAAAGTATTTTAACTGTTAGTAAATAAAATTAACTAAATCATGAATACAACTCAATTGTGCCAGAATATACACCTTGGTAAAATATTAGTATCAGACGCTTTTGATACTAATTTATCAAGGTGTATATTGTTTTGAAATATTAACTTACTAAAAGAATACTAAATAAAGAATCTAATTTTTATGTTATAATAATTCGAAATATTATATATAATGAGGTAGATTTGTATTATGACATTTAGAGAATTAGGAATAAGTGAAGATACAATAAAAGTTTTAAAGAGAAATGGTATAATTAGTCCAACAGAAATTCAAGAGAATAGTATCAGAGATATAATTAGTGGCAAAGATGTTATAGCAGAGGCACAAACAGGAACAGGAAAAACATTAGCATTTTTGATTCCTATATTTGAAAATATTATGCCATCATCAAAAGATGTTCAAGCATTAATAATAACACCAACAAGAGAACTTGCAATACAAATTACTGAAGAAGCGACAAAGCTTAAAGAGGGAAAAGATGTTGGTGTTTTGGCAATGTATGGTGGTAAGGATATAGGATCGCAACTTAAGAAAATGAAAGGCAATATTCAACTTATTATTGCTACACCGGGAAGACTTCTTGATCATATAAAAAGAAAAACTATTGATTTAAAGAAGTTAAGAACTATTGTTATAGATGAGGCAGATCAAATGTTGCTAATGGGATTTAGAAATGAAATAGATATGGTAATGTCGCAAAGACCTAAGAAAGTTCAAACTCTATGTTTTTCTGCTACAATGGATTCTGCAGTAAAAAAGTTAGCTTACAGGTATATGAATGATCCAAAAGTTATTTCTATTAAAAAAGAAGAAGTGACATTACAAAATATAAAACAGCAAGTAGTAGAGACAACTGATAGAGAAAAAAGAGATGCTTTATGTAAAGTTTTAGATGAAGATAATCCGTTTCTTGCTATCATATTTTGTAGAACTAAAAGAAGAGCTGATGAATTAGAGATTGTGATGCATCAAGGAGGATATAATTGCAAGGTTATTCATAGTGATATACCACAAAATAAACGTGAAAGAATTATGAAGTCTTTTAGAGAGGCAAAAATTCAATATTTAATTGCCACTGATGTAGCATCACGTGGACTAGATATAAATGGAGTAAGTCATATATATAATTATGATATTCCAGAAAAGGTGGAGACATATATTCATCGTATTGGTAGAACCGGCAGAGCTGGGGATGACGGATATACTTGCTTATTTGTAGATCCAAAAGATTTTAGATGTCTAGAGGAAATAGAAAAGGAAATAAGATTTAAAATTCCAAGAAGATTATTAAGATAAGCAAGGAAGATAACTAAAACTATAACAAGATAAAGTTTCAAAGGAAATAAATATGCATGATAGAAATAAATTAGCACTTTTATTTCTTGTAACATCAAAAATTTTTAAAGGTAAATTTCAAAATAAGAAAAGTAAGAAATAGATTAGTGAAATGTGGCTGTCGCACAAAAGAGTTAGAGATCAGAGTGCGGCAGTTTTTTCATTATAGGGGAAAATTAACCGAACTGTGAACTGCCTTAACTGTACACTGAATTGTACCTTGTCTTTTGTCATGATAAAAGGAGGTATCGCTAATAACTTTTTATGTCAATGAGACACCTTCATTTTATATATAGAAGAATATGGTATAATATTCACTAGAAAATTTATTTAGAATTGGTGATTAATAGTGAATAATATTTTATTAATTGAAGATGATATGGATTTACAAGAAGGACTTTGTTTTTCGCTTAATATGGATGGATATAAAATTGATTCTGCAAAAACGAGAAAAGAAGGAGAGATATTAATTTGTAAAAATGACTATGAGTTAATTATTATGGATTGTAATTTACCTGATGGTAATGGATTTGAGATGTGTAGGAACATTCGGAAAAAATCGCAAATTCCAATTTTAATGCTAACGGCTAGAGATACGGAAATGGATGAGGTACAAGCATTTCAATCTGGGGTGGATGATTATATTAAAAAACCTTTTTCATTATCAGTATTAAAATTACGAATGGAGAATTTGATTAGAAAGAATTGTGCTAAGAATAAAATTAAAGTCAAAGATATTGTGCTAGATAAAAGTAACTGTAAGATTTATAAATATGGAAAAGAAGTGGCAGTAAGTGCAATAGAATATAAATTGCTTTTATATCTTATGGAGAATCAAGGGCAAGTAATTTCGAAAGATAATATACTTATGAATATTTGGGATAATAATGGTAAGTTTGTTGATGATAATATAGTTTCAGTAAATATAAGAAGGCTTCGTATAAAAATAGAAGATGATTCATCAGATCCTCAGTACATTAAAACTATTCATGGGTTAGGGTATATGTTTTATTAGATATAGGTGGTGAAGAGAGTGAATTTTATATTATATTGTATAGCAACTGTCGGAATAGGTCTGGCAGTATTTTTTTATAAAAAAGATGAAAGTACCTACAAAAAAATTGATTTGATGATGGACGAGATATTAAATAACGAAAATATAAGTATTTCAGATTTAGAGGATGCTAAAATATCATTTTTAGCAAACAAAGCTAGGCGAATTCAGGAAAAGTTGAGAATAGAAATTGATGAAGCAGAAACAGAAAGAGATCAAGTAAAAAAGTTAATATCAAATATGTCACATCAGTTAAAGACGCCACTTGCCAATGTGATGATCTATCAAGAACTTCTAGAAAAGGACAGTTTAAAAGTGGAAGACAGAAAAAAGTTTAATATTAAAATGAAAAGTCAAATTGAAAAGATTCATTGGATTTTAAATTCTTTATTTAAAATGGTAAGGCTTGAACAGAATGATATTTCATTTCAGGCTGAAAATTTACCCATCAAGAAAACAATTACTAGGGCTATTAATGGGGTAATTGAGAAAGCTGAACTTAAAAGAATTTCAATTAATATAGAAGAATTTTCTGATAGTATTCTTTGGCATAACGAAAAATGGACAGCTGAGGCGTTAGAAAATATTATGGAGAATGCAATTAAATATTCTAATGATGGTGAAAGCATCATTATTTCTTTACATAAATATGAAATGTATACTGCTATATCAATAATTGATAATGGAATAGGAATTAAAAAAGAAGATCAAATGAATATATTTCATCGATTTTATAGAAGTTCAGATGTAGAAAATATAGAGGGATCAGGAATAGGTCTTTATTTGTCTAAATTAATCTTAGAGAAAGAAAATGGATATATTACCGTAAAATCTTCATATAACAAAGGAAGTAAATTCACGATGTTCTTACAAAATTGTAAGAATTGAAGTGGTTAATTTAGCATCATTGTAAGTTAGTAATGATAAGATAAGCAATATGAAATAGAGAGGAGATTGCTTATATGAATGTATTGGATATAGAAGGTGTATGTAAAATTTATGGAGAAAAAGAAAATGAAGTAAAAGCATTAGTTAATATTAACTTTTCGGTGAAACAAGGAGAATTTATAGCTATTGTAGGTACATCAGGATCAGGGAAAAGTACCCTATTAAATATTATTGGAGGACTAGATACACCTACAAAAGGAAAGGTTATTATTAAAAATCGTGATATAGCTTCATTGAAGAGAAAAGAATTAACGATTTTTCGAAGAAGGAATATTGGATTTGTCTTTCAAGATTATAGCCTAATGCCTGTTCTTAATGTTTATGATAATGTAGCTTTGCCAGTTACATTTGATAAAGGCAAAAGAGTAGATCATAGATATATAGAAATATTGCTAAAAGATCTTGGAATTTGGGAAAAAAGGACAAAGTATCCTAGTGAACTTTCAGGAGGACAGCAACAGAGAGCAGCAATTGCTAGAGCTTTGGCAAATAAACCAGCAATTATTTTAGCTGATGAACCCACAGGAAATTTAGATTCACGGACGACTTCAGAAGTAATGGGGCTTTTAAAGAATAGTAGTAAAAAGTATAAACAAACAATTTTAATGGTTACTCATAATGAAGTTATAGCACAATGTTGTGATAGAATAATTAGGATTGAAGATGGTGAAGTTTATATGGAAGGCGGCGACAGAGGATGAAACCTATAATAAAAGTTGCTTTTTCATATATGGTGTATTATAAAAAACAAACTTTAGCTATATTATTAACAATAATTTGTTCGGTAGCTTTATTATCAGGAATAGGTTCATTAGTATATAGTGGTTATCGTAGTCAACTTGAAAATAAAAGAGAAATTAATGGTGATTGGCATTATTACATAAAAGGGAACAACAATGCATTAAAACATATAAAGAAGAATATGGTTGGGAAAGGATACAAAATAGAAAAAGTCGCTATTGAAGAAAAAAAGAAAATTATAGACGAACCTTATGTTATAACTATGATTTATAGTGATGAAACTTATAGAGATATGATGGCATATAAGTTAAAAGAAGGATATTATCCAAAGAATGAAAATGAAATTGCTTTTGATGAGTATAGTTTTTTGAACATTATACCAGAAGGTAAGGTAGGAAGTGTAGTAGAGTTAGATGGCATAAAATATACTATCACTGGAATTTTGGAAAAAAGGACATCTACTGATTATAGTGATATGAAAGCTTTTGTTAGCAAAAGTACCAAAGGAGATAAAAATAGTAAAAAGATATATATAAAGTTTCAGGAAAATAAAAAGTTATATTATCAAATTGAAGAGTTTCAAAAATTTATGAATATTAAGAATAGCGAGGTATATGTTAATTGTGACGTTAGTAACTTTGTTGGTGCAAAATCAGTGAAGGAAATACCTGCACTAATTAGAGAAGGGCTTTCTATTCCAGATGGAAAGTTTGGTTACATATGGGGGAAATTAAATGAATCATATCATTTAACTGAGAACCTAACAAAAGCTATTTTAGCTATTTTTTCAGCTTTTATTATTTATAGTGTATTTAATACATCTATATGGAAACGTATATCTCAATATGGAATTTTGCAATCATTAGGTGTTGATGAAGAAAAAATTGCTTCAATTTTATTAGTAGAAATATTGTTTGTATTTTGCCTTGGTTTTCCATTAGGTATTATTATCGGTAATATTTTTGGTAAAATATTTTATTCCAAGTTCGCTTTTGTTTTTACAGGTAACGGTATATCTTCTGTAGGATTTTTTATTGATAAAAAAGTGATAATTTTTGCATTAATCTTTCTATTATCATTTTTTATAGTGATGTGTGTACATTTAATGAAAAAACTAAGGGAAATGACATTAGTTGAAAAAGTACATAAAGATATAAAGAAGAAAAAGAAAAGTAGAAAGATATATAGTTTAAAAAAAAGTAATATGACAACTGTGTTAACGAATAAATTTATGTTTAAGGATAGAGGTACATTTATAGGTATACTAATATCATTAGCATTAGGTGGATTGATTTTTATTGCTACTAATTTTGTAATTGTAAATACAGAGAAAAATAATGATATTACTATGAAAGCTGATGATGGCCTCAACTCTGATGTTGAAGTTTATATGGAATCAAATGATTTATCTCAAGTAATCTCCGAAGATAAAAGAAAAGAGATAGCAAAATCAGGATTATTTGGTGATGTATATGGTGTGAAATATTTGCTAGGAGAAGTTCCTTTTATGAATAGAGAATGGACATGGGAGGAATATTATGATGAAACAGCTATAAAGAAAGATCCTAGTAGAAAGAAAACGATAGATCCTGTGATTATGAAATTATATAATGGAAGAATTACTGATGAAGGTAATGAAAACTATAAAATAAAATCTAATATTTATGGTTATGATGATGGAATGTTACTGAATCTAAAAGATTATCTTCTGGAAGGTGATATTAATATAGATGATATGAAAAAAAACAATACAATTGTATTGAAGACAATGATGGATGGACAAGGATATTATGGTGGATTAAAAGTTAAGGTAGGAGATACTATCATTTTGAAAGTACCAAAATCTCAGTATGCTGATAAAGAAGTTTTACGATTTCAAGCTTCTAATGATCAATATATAGAGAAAAAATTTGTTATTGGTGCAATAGTAAGCAGATGTTTGGGTAAAAATGATTACTTTATTGGTGAAGAAGGATCTTTAGGAATTATCTTTACTAATAAACAGATGAAAGATAATTTTGGGGTATCGGGATATACTTCATTGAATCTACAGCTAAAAGATAGGGATTTAGATAAAGAAGCAAAGAAAACATTAAAGAATATTACAAAAGGAATTGATAGATGTATTGTAAAAGATTATATAACAGAGATAGATAAACAAAATGATTTACTTCAGCAGAAGATGGCATTCTTTTATGGAGTATCATTATTAATATTGATTATTAGTATGGTTCATATAATTAATACTATGAATTATATAGTAATTTCAAGACGACATGAATTTGGAATTTTAAGAGCAATGGGAGTAACTGATAGTGGATTTATGAAAATGATGATAATAGAAGGGATTAGGTATGGAATTTATGCATCAATATTAACCTTATTTGCGTTTATTTTTGTTAGGAAAGCAATACTATACTTTTTACAACATGTATATCTTTATATTTATTCTAGTGGTAACGTGTCATTTTATATTATTGCTGTTGTATTAATGACAAATATATTTATAGGAGTATTAGCTATATGTATTCCAGCAAGACGAATTTTAAAAGATACAATAAAAGAAGAGATAAATTACAGGTAATTTTAAGAATATATTCACAAATTTTTCCGGTAATTTTAAAATTAGAATGATATACTTATTATATATTGTTAAAAAAAGACGACTGGTAATATGTCAAGATAAAAAAACTTTAAAATTGGAAATTTTCTAGTTTGTCTTATTAAAAAAAGGGTAACTTTAATAAAGCTCATTCTGATTCCAAAATTTTACAGGG
>NZ_JAHLOD010000049.1 GCF_018917145.1 Clostridium bornimense | reverse complement strand
ACCACCGCGAGTATTACCATACTTAATTCCAAGATCTAAACATATTTGACGACAACTTCTAATTCCTGAAATATAATCTTTTGATGCCTTGATTTTATCTTCAAAAGAATATTTATATTTTTTTCCCATAAAAAATACCTCCAAAGTAGATTTTGGTTATTTACCATGTCTACTTTAGAGGTATCATATCACTTCGTGTAACAGTTTTTTTGTAACTAATTTATTATATTTACTTAATTTTGTTATAACAAAATGTTTATATTCCTAATTGTTCATTACCTTTTAACTTTAATATAAAAACATATCTATTCCTTATTATATTCACCTATAAACTTTTGTATTTCTTCAATATTAGAATAGCTTGGTTTTGAATTTATTATAATACATATAGTTTTTAAATTTAAGTTTCCTCCTGCAATAATCATGGAATTATTTAACCTTAAATCATGAACATTTAAATTTATATTTCCAGTAACATATAAAATAGTATCCTTAAATTCATAAGATCCATCAGTTATATTAATATCTCCATTTAGTAATACAACTTTTACATCTCCAATTTTCTTTCTATATCCAATAATATCTCCTGACCCATCTTGCGAATATACTTCCAAGCTCTTATGAGCATCATCAATAAGCATATTTAAAGGACTATTCCACACCCCTTTTTTTGTTCCATTAATACCTCTGATTGCCACTTTACTATATTCTGCTTTGTACCCATTAACAAAATCATCAGTATAATAATTGTTATTTATATTAATATACGATTTGTTATTTAAGTCTGTTTCTAAAGATTCAACATACCAAATATCAGGAGGAACTTTAGAAGGATTAGTTCCATTAGTTGTTGAAATTGTTATTGAAGGTACTTCATTACCAAGCACAGAAAAAATATTCATTTTACCCACTAAAGAAGATATATCATATTTGTTATTAAGATTTAAATATACATTTTGCATTTCCTTCATTGAAACACCTTTCTTATTAGTAACTATTGAAACTAATTTATACATAGATTTATCTTTATCTAATGTTGCAGTAACTGAATACTGATACTTATCATTTCCCACTATTTCTTTAACTTTTTCGTCAAAAACATATTTCTCTTGTAGTTTATCGATATCTTTTATCTTATTAATCTCAGTTATAAGTTCTGATCTTCCAATATTTAATCCAGATTTGCTTGCAAATCTTAAGTCATTATTCGTATTATATTTTTGATTATATGTATTTGTTTTAGTTAGTGTCATCATCAAGCCTCCCAAGATAAAAATTAAGGCTATAGATATAACTAAAACCATCAACATAGAAGATCCTTTTTTCTTCTTGAACCATTTTAGCACCTTTTTTCCTCCATTCATTTCTCCTTTACCTTGTATAACGTATCAAAAACTCTTTTATCTTATCTTTGTTGCTAAAATTTGGATTGTTTTTAATCGTAAGCGAATATGAATCTATTACTAATTCTTGCCCTGCAACGATCATTGAATTATCCATTATCAGATGTACAGTTCCAATTGTAAGTTTACCAGCTACATAAATTAGTGTATCTTTAAATTCTGCTGTATCTCCAACGATATCATAATTTCCATTTATAGCTAAAACTTTTGTTCCATCTGCTAACTTCGCGCTATATCCAATAATCTTGTCATTCTGCTCTCTATCTCTTATATATTCCATTTCTCCATTTTCTTTAAATGGCAATTGTTCTTGTTGTAAGTCAATTCTATTTTTATTGAAATAAGTTTTCCTAACCCCAGTATTTTCAATGTAGGTAATACCATCAAATGCATTAACATTAGTACCTACAATTGTATTTTTAGGTATACGAACATTAATTCTACTATTTAAATCTACAGTACTAGATTGCATATACCATACATCTGTAGGTACTAATGAATCATAAGGTGAAAAATCATCATCTTTTCCTCTTTCAATTATCTTAACAGTTAACTTAGCTTCTCTACCTAATAAACATAGAGCTTTACCTTTATCAACTATAGGTGATATCCCTTCTCCAATATTCATATTTATTTGAATCTTTTGAATATCCCTACTAACATTTCCCTCCTTATCAGTTGCTGTAGCTTCTAAACTATATACACCACTTTTCTGATCTAAGATAGCAACCGCTGTATATTTGACTCCATCTTCATTGCCTATTACTTCATTGACCTTCTTTGTAAAATCATACTTTTCTGGCAACTCACTTAAATAAATGACATCACCATTTTCTTCTTGTAAAGACTTTAACAATTGTGATTTTGCAATATTAAGAGAAGATTCTGCCGATAACTTCAAATTATCATCTTCATTATATTTATTATTTAATTGCATAGTTTTTACAAAATTATTCATTAGTGCTGAAGCCATAATAAGAAATGCAGAAAACAAAACTAAAATCATCATCATAGCTGAGCCCTTTTTATTTCTATAATTTACATTATGACATCTCAAATTGAATTTCCTCATTCTTTCTTAAATTTACAAGTAAATAATACTTTTCTCTATTCGCTTTCCCTTCCTTAACTCCATAAAAGTTAATACTAAGCATTTGCTTATCACTTCTCTCAGTGGTGATCTTTTTAACACTTTCTATCTTTGTATCCTTAGTAATACTTTTAATTACAAATCCTCCACTAGTTCCAATTACATCTTCAGAAGATAATTTTGATGTATCATCAACTAATTTAAACTCTACACGTTCTAAAGCTGTATTTTCTCCTTTGTAAAAATAAATAACTTTATTCTTATCTTCATCTTTAGGTATTATTGCAATAACAGGCTCAATTATTCCATCTTCTCCTTCAATTTTAGCAACTTTTCCTTCATTATATACAATGACTTTGCTATCTTCTTTTTCTATTAAGTTATCAATATCCATTGAAATAGATCTTATATTATCCTCAATGATTCCATAGTCTCTATTTTTATATGCTGATTTATAGCTTTGCAAAAATAAAGTAGATACCATAAGAGAGAAAATTGTGAATATTGCCATGGCAGCTATTAATTCTACTAATGTAAAACCTTTTTTTCTCATTTTTCTCACCTGCTTATATAAATTTTCTTCTCCACTCCGTCTCCGTGACTATCCGTTACAGTTGCCTTAACAACATATATATTTTCTTCCTTTAAAGATACTGTTATTACCGCTGTATAAGCAGTTCCGTCTGTTCCAGTATAAGTTCCTAATATCTTTTTTTCTAATTCATCCATATTATCAAATTTTATAGTTACATCTTTACCTACAAAATAGTTAAATCGACTATTTTCAATTGTTTCACTATCAGTACCATCTCCACGTTTGACATCAAAAATATCCATTATTGCTTTTACATAATTTATATTTTCCAGCCTTCTATTAGACTTATTTTCCATCTTTGATGATGATGTCAACATCTGACCTATTGATAAAGATAATATTAGAAATATAGCTAATGCAGCCATAATCTCTACCAAGGTAAATCCATTTTTCCTTTTAATTACATATGTATTTTTATTCCACGCTTGGACTTTTCTCAAACTCTGATATCTTATCATTACTTGATATCTCCTCATTCCCATTAGTATTATAAAAATTAATTTGCATATTTAATGTCCAACTATCACTTGATTTTTGCATACTTACAGATTCAATATCTGATATTCTTTCATAATTCTCCATATCTCTTATAAAGTTACGAATATTTCCTTCTCCACCAATTATAGATATTGAAAATGTACTTGTACTAAGATTTAACTTAGCAGCATCTACACCTGATGTAGTTGTATTATTACTATCACTACTTTCTGAAAAAGATTCAACATTATTACTACTATCCTTGCCATCTTGTGATATAGAAATAGATTTAATAGATAAAGAATTATTCGCTGCTATCTTCTTTATATCTTCAAAAAGTTGTCTTGTATTCTCTTTTTCTGGTAACTTTTTTAATGCTTTGTCATAATCTGCCTGCAAATCTGCCATCTTATTGTTCATATCTTTATTTTTTTGTTCATATAACCTATAATTATCACTTTCACCTTCTAGGTATGATAATTTTTCTTTATTATAAGAAAAATTCGACATACTTGGTATAAGAATAAACTTAAAGGATAATATTATTATTATTATTATTGATGTTGCACATAAAATAATTTTATCCTTATCACCTAAATTTTTAAAATAACTTGAAAGTCCCTGTTTCTTATTATTTTTCTCCATCTTTAGAACTCACCTCTATTTCTACGGAAGCTTTGTAACCATCAGTACTCTCAGAACTGATAGAACTAACATTTATTGACTTGAAAAATTTTTCATCCTCTACATTTTTCATAAACTTAGTTATATTATCATAATCCTTTGATGAATAACTAAGAGTTATATTTTCACTACCTTTAATACTATATGATTCTATAGAACCACCTTCAGGTACACATCTTGTAAGTTCTGTTAAAATATCGCTAGTTTCTGTTTTTGATTTCTTAATATTATCAATTTGTGTTATAAAATTAGACATTTTTGTTGTTTCAGCTGTTAACTTCTTATTTTCTTTTATAACACTATCATATTTGTTAGCGCTAATTTCCATAACTTTGATTTTAGCTATAATAAAAAGATTTATTCCTAATGAAGCTGCAGAAATTAATACTATAATTAATACAACTGTAGTGAAAGTTTTCTTTAACTTTTTATCTAATACATTAACTTTTAAAGACTTATTTATAACCTCAGGATTTAAATTTAACTGCTTTATCATATTTAATCCCTCCTTAAGAACATACCATAAGCGCCAATATACTTATGAAAACCGTCTTTTATCTTTATTCTTACACCAATATCTTCTGTTTTTCTAACAAGTAAACATTCTGTTCCAAAATAACTTTCCATATACTTTATTAAATTATCTATTAAAATGAAATCTGAAATGATAATTATTCTACTTAGTTTCTTATCTCTTTTTCCACTATTATAGAACTGTATTGTCTTAGCTATTATATTTAATGCATTATCTAAATTAGTCTTTACTTTTGGATATTTATAAAATATATCTTCTAATTTTTCTCCTAAAATATATCCTTCTTTAGCACCAAATTCTACATCTTTTGTGAGGTTATCAGTACCAAATATAAGTGTTCTTTCAATTTTCAACATGCCTTCTTCCATAATAAAAAAGTTAGAACTTCTTGCTCCAAAGTTAAAAACACCTACATCTTCTACTTCTTTAGCTATTGGTCCATTTTTTATTACTCTTGCCATACTGTTTGATAAAATATCTATTGTATCAACATCCATATTAAGTATAGAAACTATATCCATAAATCTATCCATTTTTTCTCTTGGAACTGCTACTAATAATAACCTATATACTTGATTTTTTTTATCTTGTTGATACTTATCTAAAATTTCATAATCAGTATAATACCTGTCCATTTCAGGTATAAATTGACTCAATTCATATTGAATTGCTTCCATTAAAAGTTTTTCCTTCATTACAGGAACTTCAATATATCTAGTTATTATATCTGAACCTTGAATAATAAAAGATATATCTTTTTCTCTAATTCTATTTCTATTTAACCACTTTCCTAATGCAGAAATAACTTCCTTTTGACAGAATAAATTTTCTTTATTACGTATTTGATCTTCATGAACTGTAATTGTTCCATAGTCACTTATACTATTTTTGCTTCCCACAATTACATGCGCATAAGTATTTCCTAATTCAACAGATACTTGTTTTTTAGCCACAATTTCTTCCCCCTAAAACATACTAATAGATAAATACCAATTAAAAATATTTTCACCAAATAATATGGCAATATAAGTCCCTAATGCTATATAAGGTACAAAAGCTATATGCTTTTTTCTATATCCTTTTATATAAATAATTGCAGATACAATTCCTCCAAAAATTATGGATAAAAATAGACTAACTACTATTACCTTAGGTGATACATATAGAGAAATAAGGATAAATATTTCTAAATCTCCTGTCCCCATCCCCTCAAATTTTCTTGTTAATAATATTATTAACCCTAAAACTACTAACGGAATGATTATACTTAATAATATACTTGTAATATTTTTAGACATAAAAATTTCTATTATTGCAAATAATATTCCTCCTATTATACCTACTAAAGACACAGAAAAAAACACATATTGAGTCTTTAAATCTATAACTGCAGATATAATTAATATAGACATAAGAAATATGTATTTAATAAACTCTATACCAAAACCAAATCTTAAATATATAGTAGTAAAAACTATCCCTGTTAAAAGCTCAATTAAAGGATATTGTATTGATATTTTTTCTTTGCAATATCTACACTTCCCTTTTAAAAAAATCCAACTTAATATAGGAATTAGATCTAAAGCTTTTAACTTGGTATTACATTTTCCACAATGTGATGGAGGATAAGCAATGCTTTCATCTTCCGGTATTCTATATATACATACATTAAAAAAACTTCCTAATATTGTTCCTAATATAAATACAAAAAAAGACATATTTCCTCCTTTTGAAATAAGGCTGTCATTATGACAGCCTATATTTGTTATTTAAATATTAATTAGTTACAATTGTCCCCTTAAAACTCTTAAAAGTTCCATTAGTATTTAACTCAATGTTTTTCAAAGCATCTGAATCTTGGTTAATTGATCTTGCAGTCTTTACATCCATAGAACCAAGTTTGTTAATATCTTTTTGTGAAAGGTCATCTTTTAACTTACCAGTTGAACTATTGGCAAGATCACTAATTAAATCATCTTTACAAATTTGCTCTGATGCTGTTGCATTATATATTTCTACTGCTCCAATTACAGTTCTAACTTGTGATACAATAGCAACTTTTTTACTTCTTTCTATATATCCTGATACTGTTGGCACCAATACAACTGCTAGTATTGCTATTATTGCTACAACTGCCATAAGTTCTACTAATGTAAAACCTTTTTTCTTTCGCTTTTTAGTAAAGTTATTCATTCTACTTCCCCCTAATATTTTTTTATATCTATATAAAGCAAATTGCTTATATACTTCTTATTTGTTATAACCTGTTAAAGTATATTCATTTTTAGTTTTTTCCCCGTTATATGTAGAAAATATCCCCTTGTCGTCTACTTCAATATTCTTTAACGCATCTTGGTCTTTAACTATAGCCATAGCCTGTTTAACTGACATGTTTCCTAACTTATCAATATCTCTAACTCTTCATCATTATCGCTATCTATTAAATCTTTTACTATACAGCACTCTGCATCTTCTTCTATATAATAAGCTCCAGTGCCTAAAGCATTACTATTTTTAACAGCATTTACTGCAATCCTTGTTTGTGAAATAACAGCAGTTTTTTGCTCTTTTTATATATCCTGATACTGTCGGAACTAATACTACAGCTAATATAGCTATAATTGCCACTACAGCCATAAGTTCAACTAACGTAAATCCTCTTTTTTTCATTTTCGCCCCAAAAACTTTAATACTTATATTGGAAATTCTACATTCCTGTAGAATATTAATCCTAATCATTTTCATCTGATGCGATTTTTCTTATACTACAAAGGTCAAAATTATAAATTTCTTCTTGTCTAACAATTTAGCATCATTTACTTTTAAATAATTCAATTTTTACTATATATAAGTTCTAAAAAACAATCTACATTGATAAGAAACTTATGTTAGAATTAGCTACATATGCTCTTACATCTGGAACTACAACAAGGGCTAAAATAGCTATTATAGATATAACACACATAACTTCAACTAAAGTTACCCCACTTTTTTTCTTTTGCATAGATTATACCTCCTAACCAACTGATCCCATTGATTGAAACATCGGTAATACCAAAGCTACTACAACTAAACCAACAACAAGAGCCAGTCCTATTATTACTACTGGTTCAATAAGTGAAGTAAACTTCTTTATAGCAAAATCTGATTCACTATCATAAAAATCTGATATTTGATCTAATATACTATCGATATTTCCACTTTCCTCACCTATCTTCATCATTTGAGTAAGTAACGATGGAAATACTTCTTTTGCCTCTAACGCTTCTCCTACGCTTGAACCTACATTTACAAGTTTCTTACATTCCTGTAATAATCGCTTTGTATATTCATTTCCAATAGATTCAGAAACAATGTCTATTGATTCTATTATTCCCATACCACCTTTAAGTAATATTGAAAAAGTTCTTGCAAATCTTGCAGTTGTAACTTGTTGAGTTATTGCTCCAAGTCTTTTTGAATTCATCAAAAATTTGTCTCTTTCGTAAATATAGTTTTCATTTTTATCTAAAACATATTTTTTAAAAATGATAATACCTACTACAAGAATTGTTAATATAATAACATTATTTCTACAAAAATCACTTATTCCAATTACTATTCTTGTTATTAGTGGTACTTGTCCTCCTGACGAAGTTATTGTTTCAACAAAAGTAGGCACAACAAATGTTATAAGCCCCATTGTTATTAATGCTCCAAATACTACTAATACCTTTGGATAGCTCAGTGCTGATTTTATTTTTAACTTTTGCTGATGTTGTTTGTCATAATAAATCGACATATCTTTTATTATTTCATCAAGATAACCCGTTGATTCTCCTACTGATACCATAGAAGCAAACATATTTGGTATTTCTTCTTTTTCTTTTAAAACATCCGACATATTTCTTCCTTTTTGTATTTCTTCTATAAGTTCATCTATTACAGCTTTTAATCTCTTATTTTCTATATTTACATTAATTATTTCTAAAGACCTAATCACAGGAATCCCTGCTGACAACGTGAAATATAGTTCTTTACAAAACATTGATAAGTCTTTAAAAGGTATTTCTTTAAACTTATCAAAACTTAAGTTATTAGCTGCTACTTCTTCTTCCACTTTTATAAGAAAAAAGTTTTTTTCTCTTAGGTTCTTCTGTAATTGTTCCCTAGTATCTACTTCTAATTTGCCTTTTATTACAATTCCATCTACATTTTTAGCTTCATAATTAAATACTGGCACCTATCTCCCTCCTATTCATTAAGCATTGTAACTCTCATAAGTTCATCAATTGTTGATTTTCCTGCTAATACAGCCTTAGCTGCAGACCTATGTAAGGTATTCATACCATTTCTAACTGCTACTCTTCGTATCTCTTCTGTATTACCATCATTGTAAATTACATCTTTTATATCTGCATCGATATCCATTATTTCATAAATACCCATTCTTCCTCTATACCCAGTATCATTACATCTACTACAACCTGTACCCTTATAAAGAATAACTCTTTTATCTGGTAAACCAAGTATAGATTTTTCATAGTCCGATGCTAAATATCCTTGCTTACAATTAGGACAAATTTTTCTTACAAGTCTTTGTGCTATTATCCCTTTAACAGCTGTGGCAACAAGATAAGGTTGTATTCCCATATCTTGAAGTCTCATTACAGATGATGGCGCATCATTAGTATGGATAGTACTTAAAACTAAATGTCCTGTTATCGCAGCTCTAATAGCTATTTCCGCTGTTTCTCCATCTCTAATTTCCCCAATCATAACAACATCAGGGTCTTGTCTTAATATAGATCTAAGACCACTAGCAAATGTTAATCCAGCCTTTGCATTAACATTAACTTGCGTTATGCCATCCATGGCATACTCAACAGGATCTTCAACTGTTACTATATTTACAGATTCTTTATTTAAATCTCTCATTAATGAATATAGTGTAGTTGTTTTACCACTTCCTGTTGGACCTGTTACTAAAACTATTCCATATGGATTATTAATTATCTTATTAATCCTTTCTAAGTCTTCACCTTCAAGTCCTAATTGATCTTTCTCAACCATATATGCACTTCTATCAAGTATTCTTATTACTACTTTTTCACCATGAACAGCAGGCAATACAGACACACGAAGGTCAACATCAACGCCATCAACTTTAGTTAATATTTTTCCATCCTGAGGTATTCTTTTTTCCGCAATATCCATATCTGATAATATTTTTATTCTTGTTATCATCGCTGCTAATGGTTCTCTTGATGATTCGAATTGCTTCTTTAACTGACCATCTATTCTATATCTAACAACTACTCTGTTTTCAAATGGTTCAATATGTATATCACTGGCTTTACTTCTAACTGCATTAGCAATAATAGTATCTATCAATTTAACAGTAGGAGCATTTTCTGTGTTATCAATTTGTTCTGCAATATATTCTTCTTTTTCTTTTTCTTCTGAATTAGCTTTAAGATGTTCTGCAGTCTTTTCCATATAACTTTCAGAATAATATTTATTTATCATCTGCTTTATTTCGCCTTCACTTGAAAGGGCTATTTTTATCGGATATCCAGAAGCAATTGATAAATCTTCTTCCGCCAGAATATTAAGTGGATCATTCATTATCACTACCAATTCACCATTTTCAATAGCTATTGGAAAAGCATTATATTTTTTCGCCAAAAATTCTGGAATTAAATCTACAACTTCCTTGTCCACCTTAATCATATCTATATAAACTCTATTCAGTCCAAGCTGTAATTCCAATACTCCTAAAAGGTCACTTTCACTTATAATTCCACTCTGTATAAAAATCTCTCCAAGTTTTTTTCCTGTGGCCTTTTGCACTTCTAACGCTTCTAATAACTCTGATTCGGTTATGTAATTATATTCTAATAATAAATCACCAATTCTTTTTTTTCTTGCCATAGTACCACCTCAAATATTTTCAATTGAGTTTTTACATTTATTTCTTTTATTTTTCTTTTTATACATTATTCTTTTATATTCTTATTTCTTTCTATATATTACTTTTAAAAATTTAATATATTGTCTTTTTTTTATAATCATATAATTAATTATAATCACTTAAAATATAACTTTCAATACTTTTAAATCGAATTTTGTAATTATTTTGTTTTTGTAATTATTTTTTTACATTTAGTTAAAATCAATTAATTTTACAATAAAATACTTGTAATTTATTCATTTTAGCATTATATTTTTTTCTATCTTTCTACATAAATCTACATTTTATTTTTATCACAATTTAATACCTATATCTTTGATATTTATTAGTTTTTTTATCTTTTTCCATATAATTCTTCATAATCCGTGTTATTGAATTTATTTTTCTTATAATAAAAATATTTGAAATTACTCTAAAAAAAAATAAGAATCATATTTTAAAAAAATATGATTCTTATTAGAAATCTCAAAATTTTTAATGCATAATACTTTTTTGTTCTTTCTTTCGCGCATACATTTTATTATCTACATATTTAAATAGATCATTCATCGTTTTATTAAGTTCCCTATTATATTTTCCACAACCATAAGCTATAGAAATTTTATTAGTATTAACATTATACTCAAATCTCTTTATAATCTTCTCCATCTCAATATCAGTTATATCTTCTAATATAACTACAAACTCATCTCCACCAATCCTGAATATCTCACCCTTTTCACCAAAAGTAGCTTTTATTATCTTTGCTACTTTAATTATAAGTTCATCCCCTTTTTGATGACCTAAAGTATCATTAGTAACTTTTAAGTTATTTATATCAAATATAACTAAATATATATTAGAAGTTACATTTAATCTTGTATCTAATTCTTCTAATTTTATTTGAAAACATGTTCTATTTTCTGTACCAGTCATAGTATCTATATATGCCAATTCCTTTAAAGCTTCAATTTTTATACTTTCTTTATATAACTTTGATAAAATATTTAATAAATCAATAAATAGAAATGTTATTAATGCAAAAACGCCTATCTTTGTATAAAAAAATTTCCCTTCTGTTCTGCATATATTATAATTAACTATATCTATAATTCCACATAAAATAACCACTATATATGCTATTGATGTAAACTTAATTTTATTTTTTCTAATTATGTACTCTTTACATAATAAAATAATAGCAAGCGTTGCCGCTACTATACCTATAATATGCGCCATAAATAAAGATTTTTTTAAATCTAAAATGTTTAATAATTGCAAAATAATTATCAATACAAATGCTGCACATTGACAAATAACTAAAAAGTCATACCTAAAAGAAATATATTCTTTCAAATCCCCAATTACTATCATTATAAATGTTATTGGGATAAACGCTACTAATAGCAATTTTATACAGTATATAGTAAATTGTTTATCTGTTATCATCTGCAACAACGAAGCATCCGATAATGTCCATATAGATACACCTGTGCATAATATTGCAATATATACTATACTTTTCTTATATTGTCGCACCAAATGAGATGCAAAATATAATATAAAAAATGAAATTCCCATTATAAAACATGTACTAGATAGAAAAACACTAAAAATATTCTCCTTAAGAATATTTAATACAATACTACTTCTAGTACCAATAAAAATTTTATTACTTTTAAAAATCTCAAATTGACTATACGGGTCTTCTAAAACTATTCTTAGTTCTTTACCCTTATAATCCTTTGGAAGAGTAACAATATTCCATAAGTCTCCTGGTGTATCACCAATGGGAATATTGTTATATCCATATCGATATATCAATTCATCATCAAGATAAACCTTAATCTTCTCCTGGTATGTTCTAAAACCAACAGTATCCACATAACCATATTTATCAAATAGAACATTTGAGGAAATAATTCTTTCTCCTTCATTAGTATTCTCTTTATGCCAAAGATTTTCTAACTCTATAGGTTTATCTATTTTAAATATATATCCTTGATTGGGGAAAACATATAAAGTGAAAATTATAAATAAAATAAATATAATCATTACAAATAAATAACTTATATCTACTATCTTATCTCTAATTTTCATAACGTTTCCCCCTTTACTTTAATTAGTATCTCTTATTTTGTTCCCAATTCCATGCATCTTTTATCATTATATTTATATCTTCAAATTGTGGCTTCCACCCTAATATTTCTCTAGCCTTTGTACTTGATGCAATCAATTTAGCAGGATCCCCCGCTCTTCTTTCTGTCACTTCAAGTGGTATTTCATGTCCAGTAACCTTTCTTGCAGCTTCAATCATCTCATATACTGTAAATCCTTCTCCACTTCCTAAATTGAACACATCACTTTCTGCTCCCTTAAAAAGATACTCAATAGCTTTAATGTGTGCATCTACTAAATCAACAACATGAATATAATCACGAATACATGTACCATCTTTTGTATCATAATCATTTCCATACACATTAATTTTTTCTCTTCTTCCTGATGCTACTTGTAATATTATCGGAATTAAGTGCGTTTCCGGATTGTGAGCTTCACCTATTTTTCCAGATGGATGTGCTCCAGCAACATTAAAATAACGTAAGCATACATAATTTAATCCATGTGCCTTATTATACCACCTTATCATCTTTTCCATAGATAATTTAGTTTCCCCATATACATTCGTTGGATTTGTATCATCAGTTTCTAATATAGGAATAGTTTTTGGTTCTCCATATGTTGCTGCAGTAGATGAAAACACTATATTTTTAACACCAGAATCAATAATAGCTTTTAATAAGCTATTTGTTTTACCTACGTTATTTTCATAATATTTATATGGGTTCTCCATACTCTCACCAACTAGTGAAAATGCTGCAAAATGAATAACTCCATCTATTTCTTCTTCCTTTAATATGTTAGATATAAATTTATAATCCCCTATATCACCTTGATAAAATTTGGCTTTTTCATGTACAGCTTCTCTATGTCCTGTTGAAAGGTTGTCTACAACTACAACATCATAACCTCTTTCTATTAATAAATATGTTGCATGTGAACCTATGTATCCTGCTCCACCTGTTACTAAGATTTTCATATTCTATTCATCTCCCTATCTCCTTCATATTATAAAAATATGATTATATTGTTCACAAAAGTTTAGTTTAAAATAACCAATATAATCATATTAAAAACTACCTAACTTTACAACTTATATATTATATTAATTAATATATATATTTGTATAAATCCAAAAAATATAATAAAAAATCTTCTATAAAGTCTTAATCTTTTTTTATATCCTTCCATCGTTATGTCAATATTCATTTCAGCCATAGTAGTAATTAAATATATAACAATAATTATTGCTGGTATAAAAAATATTACCTCTTCTTTGATACCTGTACGAAGTATACTACCACAGCCATTCCAACTTAATGGTACTATATCAGGCATAAAGAAACTAAATATAATACTGATGCCTACTATTATTAATATAAAAATTAAATCAATCCTCTTTCTATCAATCATAGTATTCTCCTATATTCAATTATTTAAATTATACCATTTATGAATATATTTTCAAACTGTTTAATATATATATATTGTACTTAAAGTGACCGCCACTTTTAGTGTTTATTTAAATCTATATGAAAGCCTCTATAAGTTGCACCTTGTAGAGGTCTTTGTATAAATTATATTATTATGCACAAGTATTTTTGAGTCACATAAATATAATATGCTTTTACAATTATAATGCTAATCAATATTGCCCTCATCAACAAATTTTTATTTATCAATGAGGGCAATATAAACTTAATTAAATCTTAAAACATCTTTCTTTATTTTCTTAAAAATAGGCGGTAAAGTTTCAACTATTGTTTTATTTTCTAAATAACTCAAAGTATCATCTAAATTGTTAAATATAAGCTTATATGCATACAAATATTGAAATTTCAATGCATACTTATTATCAAAATATGAATTTAACTTTCTATCACCATACTTAGGATCTCCAATTATAGGGTTACCAAGCTCCGCTAGATGCGCTCTAAGTTGATGACTTCTTCCAGTTATTAAATTGATATCTAATAATGAATAAGCTCCTACAGTTTCTAACACCTTAACATCCATAGCAATTTTCTTTCTATCTTTTCCTGGTTCCTTATATACCTTAGAAATATTATTTTCTTCATTCTTTTTTATATAAGCTTCATGTAAACCTTCAGCTATTTTTCCTTTAACTAAAGCGATATAATATTTTCTCACATTATTCTCTCTTATAATTTTATTTATACCCTTAAGTCCTTCATAGCTTTTTCCAAATACTACTATTCCTGAAGTATTTCTATCTAATCTATTACATGGTGCTGGAGTAAAAGTTATTTCATTTTCTGGCTTATAATCCCCTTTTTCATTTAAATATGAAAGTACATAATCAGTTAGGGTTGCTTCACCATCTTTACTATCTTGGTGAACTAAAACTCCTGGCCACTTTTCTACCACAAGTATATTTTTATCTTCATAGGTTATTTTTAATGAGCTAGAATCAACTGAGGTAAATCTTTTTACCTTTTCTTCCTTTAATTCTTTTAACCCATCAATTCTAACATACTTATTAAGTTCTACTACATCTCCATCTTGAAGAATATAATTTTCTTGTGACTTCTCACCATTAACTCTAATATCTTTTTTTCTTATATGTTTATATATTCCATTTAAAGGTATATTTTTAAGATATTTTTTTAAAAACTTATCTAAACGTTGACCACTTTCATTACTACTTATGTTTATTATCATTTATTATGCTCCTATTTCTTAATTATTTAAAAAATTTAATGCAGCCTCACATTGAATTGCTACTCCTATTGGTAATGCATCTTCATCAATATCAAATCTAGTACTGTGAGCTGGATAAATTATTCCTTTTTCTTCATTTCTTGTTCCTAGAAAATAAAATGCTGATGGTCTCTCATTTGAGAAATATGCAAAAGATTCTACCCCCATACTTGGTGCCTTTAGCATAGATATATTTTCTTTTCCTATTACTTTTTCAGCACTTTCTTTTATAATATCTACCATATTATCATTATTATAAAGGCATGGATAGCTCTCTTCTATTGTTATTTCAGCTTTACCTCTCATTGACTTTACTATTCCATCTACTACTTCAACTAATCTCTTTTTAACATATTCCCTATGTTCTGCTTTTACAGTTCTTATTATTCCTCCTAAAGAAACTTCTTCAGGAATTATATTTTGTGATGTTCCTCCATGGAAATAACCTACTGTTATAAGACCAGCATCAGTTGGTGGAAGTTCTCTACTTACTATTGTTTGAATAGCATTTACAACTGTTGTTCCTATAACTATAGGATCAATAGTTGATTCAGGATGTGCTCCATGACCACCTTGCCCTTTTATAACTATTTTATATGGATTTGATGCTGCATTGAAAACATCATATTTTATTCCTATCTTACCACAAGGAATATCTTCACTTACATGAAGACCAATTATAGCATCAACATTCGGATTATCTAAAGCACCTTCTTTAATCATTACTGTTGCACCACCAGTAGTTTCCTCTGCTGGCTCAAATAACATTCTTACAGTTCCTTTAAATTTGTCCTTATGTTTATTTAATAATTTTGCAACACCTAGTGCAATTGTCATATGAGCATCATGACCACAAGCATGCATCATACCTTCCTTAGTAGACTTATAATCGCAACTTTTGTTATCACATAGTGGTAATGCATCCATATCGGCTCTTATACCAATAGTTTTCCCCTCTTCTCTTCCTCTGATTGTAGCACATACTCCAGTTTCTGCTACATCGAAGTATTCTATACCTTCATTATCTAAAAACTCTTTTATTTTCTTAGATGTATTATATAATTTAAAATCCAATTCAGGATTCATGTGAAAGTATCTTCTTTTTTGTATTAACTCATCTTTAATTTCTAATGCTTCATCATAAAAATTCATTTGAAAGCTCCTCCTATTGAAATTTTAATTCTATAATATCCCCTTCATGCAATGGAGAATAAAATGATGCTTTCTCATTATTTAATATTAACATAAGCATACCTTTATTCTCTGTAAGGTCAAAATTTATTTTATCAAATATATCTACAAATACATATGATTCTTTTCCGGATAAAATCACCTTTTCATCATTTACAGTAACAGTAATATTATTTTCTCCAGTCTTTACTTCTGTTTTTTCATTGAAAGTTTTAACTTCTTCTGTTTCCAACTTATCTTCTTTTAGTTCACTATAAATTTTGTCACCTTCATTTATTACATAATCATTTGATAGAATTTCTTCATTTAGATAAAAATCTTTTAGTTCACCATCATTAATATAGTAATCTTTAAAATCTCCTAAAGTTTTAGGATATATTATTTCAATTTTATCTTCATCTTTTATTAACGCATCAACATCACTTCTATTACCATTTATATAAACCCTCGGTTCAAGATATTGTATTTCATCGTTATAATAAAATGAAGTACTTTCAAGTATAGTATATTCTTTAACTGTAGGCTTTGCACTTTCTCCATTAGTTGCAAATTGAATATTAACCTTATCTCCTTCAACAATTTCTGAATCTAGTGTAGCCTCTTTTCCATTTATCGTTATAACAGCACTTTTTCCCATTGAACCAAAAGCAACTTTATTTCTTCCATTCAAAGTAAATCTAACATTATTACCTTTCTTTGATATTATATCCTTTGGATCAATACCACTAGCCAAAATTACATCCATAACTTTATGATTATTATAATTAAATAGCGATACTACCTTATCATTAATTGAAATATCTATAAAGTCTCCACCTATTCTTTTTATAGCTTCTTGTGCAATACCTAAAACTGTAACACCAGTACTACCTAATGATAAATCTTTAACCTCACAACTTTCAATATTGCTTCTATCCTTTATAACTACCCTTTTATCTGAAAGATTAAGTTTTTCTTGCATGTACTCTTTAAGAAGTGGCGTATGAGCCCCACCACCTACTAAAAACATGGCATTTGGACTTTTACCACCATTTAATTCTAAAATTTTATTGCATATCTCATCTGCCAACTCATTTACTTTTGGAGAAATTAGCTTTAAGATTTCATCTTTTTCAACTTCACCTTCAAAACCTAAAACGTCAGTGAACACTATTTTATCATCTACAAATATTTTTCTCTTCATTTTCTCTGCAGTATTAAAATCTACAAGATATTCTTTTGCAATAGCTTCTGTTATTTCATCTCCAGCTTTTGCAATCATTCCATAAGCATAAATAGTTCCATCTTTTGATATGGCAATATCTGATGTACCTGCTCCTATGTCTACAAGACCTATATTTAACATTCTTAAATTACTAGGTATTACAACTTCCATAGCTGCTATAGGTTCCAATGTTAAGTTAGAAACTGTTAGTCCAACTTTTTTCATTACAGCATAAAGAGAATCTACTACAGATCTTGGTAAAAATGTTGCTATCACTTCAACAGAAATATTATCTCCTTTATGACCTTCTAAGTTTGAAATTACATATCCATTAAGATAATAATTTTTGACAGAATAGCCAACGCAATATAGAACATTGTCAGAATTCTCATTAGCCATTTCTTCTGCTTTTTTAATTGTTGTAAGTTCTAATCCTCTTATCTGATCTTTATCTATATCTTTATATTTTTCACAATTAATCTCATGGCTAACTTCGACAGTTTTTAAGAATCTTCCTGCTGCAGCTATCGATACATTCTTTAGAGTAATATTAGATTTTTCTTCTAACTGATCCTTAATCTTTCCCACTAGTTTTGCTACAAGGTCAATATCATGAATTTGCCCATCAACCATTGCTCTTTCTTCATGTTCCATTAAAACTTCATGAGATACAATAAATTTTTTATCTTGTATATATCCCACCGTACCTATTACTTTCCTTGTTCCAATATCCAAAGCAAATATATAATCACTCATATTAAAATCATCCTTCGCATAAATATAACAATTATATTAATTATATAGCAAAAAATATATAATTAATAGTTATTTTTCACTATAGTTTAGGTTACTAATAATCCACTTTCTTTTATGAATCTTGAGGCATCCATAAAAGTCCCCCTTACAAACTTACAAGAATAAATATACAAATTATCTATAGCCCTTGTAACCGCTACGTAATACAATCTTCTCTCTTCTTCTATATCTTCATTATTACAATGAGGTAAGTTATCTTCATTAACGTTAATAAGAAAAACATTTTTAAATTCCATACCTTTAACACCATGAATAGTTGAAAGTATAACAGCATCTTTGTTTTCAACTTTACTATTTTCTAGAGTTTCAGTATATTCTTTTACATATGCTAATAAATTAATTATTGTCTTATGTTCTGAAGCTATTTCTTGAAATTCTCTAACTATCTCCAATAAATCATCAATATTTACCTTATACTTAATTGAATATTCTTTTAAATAATCCATATAGCCTAAATCATTTAAAATTGTAGCAATAGCATAAGATAATGATTTAGTATTTAAATACTGAATATCAATTTTAAGATCTATTATCTTTTTTTCTTGATATGGTGGTAAATCGTTTCTAGCAAGGTAATTTTCAAATACATCACCTATTTCTAATCCTTTTATTTTTTCAAGTGAACTTCTACTTACATATCTAAATGGCTTATTAATTATTCTAAAAAAGCTTTCTACATCATTATTATTTATAGATAATGATAAATAAGCTAAAATATCTTTACATATAAAATGATCAAAAAAGTTATATGCTCTATCAAGATATCTAAATGGTATATCATTTCTTATTAAGTTATCAACTATTATTCTACTTTCTTCATTAGTCCTATATATTACTGCAAAATCACTAAATAATAAATCTCTATTTTCATTTTTTATTTGTTTTATTTTACTTGTAATATCTTTTCCTTCAATATCTTCTTTATCTGCAATAATATATTTTACTACACCACTATCTTCTCTATAGCTCTGTATTTTTTTATCATTTCTACTTTCATTGTACTTTATTACATTCTTAGATAAATCCACCACCGATTTAGCACATCTATAGTTTTTTTCTAGATATATCTTTTCACCACTTTCAAAAAAATCACTGAACCTCACCATCGGCTCAGGATATGCACCTCTAAAAGAATATATACATTGATCTTCATCTCCTACAGCATATATATAGTTTTCCTTATTTATAAGCTGTAAAAATTCTATTTGGTTTTCATCACAATCTTGAAACTCATCTACTAAAATGTATTTAAACAACTTTCTATATGATTTTAATAACATTTCATTATTATATAAAAGATCCAAAGTTCTAATCTGTAAATCTTCAAAGTCATATAATCCTGCTGAATTTTTAAATTCTTCATATTCATTATATATTTTTAGAAAAATCTCATTATCTATTGATGTTCTAAAACTATCTTTACTATTTCTTTTAGATTTGTATGTGCCTATAGCATTAATTATTTCTTTGATCTTATCTTCACCAACATCTTTTAAATATGTATAAAGACCTTTCTTGACTATTTTATATGTATCATTAGTAGAAATCATTTTTATTTCTTCTTTCCTACTTAAGATTTTATAAAATAAGCCATGAAATGTTCCAAAAAACGGTGTCTTAACCTTTTTTGTTTCTTCTTTATATCTCCTTTTCATAGAAACTGCCGCATTCTTAGTAAATGTAAGTATTATTATATTATTTTCACTTATACCTTTTTCTTCAATCAAATGCTGCACTCTTTTTAAAATTACTGTTGTTTTTCCAGCGCCAGGGGCAGCAACAACCAAGGCATTGCAATCCTTAAAATTTATTGCATCAATTTGATTTTTATCTAAATTCATTTATTATCTCCTAATAACATATTACTTTAGTATTATATTATAAAATTATACCCATTTTAAGTTTTATATAAATCTTTTTACACAATTTAATTTTAACATTTAACAATGATTTGCAAATATAATATACTTATGCTACACTTTCAACATAAAATATTATAGGAGTTTACTATGAGTTTAAATTTTATAATAAATGATTCTGCTATAGCAGAACTTAAAAAACTATTAAATAATAATCCTGAATATAAATATATTAGATTATCTTCAGAAAAAGCCTGCCACTCCAAATATATTGCTAGTATCACTCTTGATTATAACAAAAGTGATTCTAATGATATTTATGTAGATTATTACGGTATATCTGTTGTTTATGATAAAAATATTACTGCATATTTTAAAGATATCACCGTTATCTTTGAAGAAAATACTTTCAAAATTAAATCTACTGCTATAAATAATGGCTGCTCTTCTTGCGGCTGTAAAAAAGGTTGTTCTTCTTGCCCTTCTTCAAAGAATGGTAGTTGTGGCGGCTGTAAAAATCATTAGATAAAAAGGAGCTAGAAGCACAAAAATATTGTACGACAGCTCCTTTTTTATTATAATGAAATAATTTCTACTCCCTCTATTGCCTTATCTACTAATGATTCAATATCAAGAGCTTCTTCTGATGCTTCTATATGCTTTAGTACTGGTCTTGTTTTTGGATGCTTTGGAACAAAAATTGTACAACAATCTTCATATGGTAATATTGAAGTATCATATGTTCCTATTTCTCTAGATATCTCAATTATATCTTCTTTATCCATAGAAATAAGTGGTCTAAATGCAGGTCTATCTGAAACATTATCTGTAACTACAAGACTTTCCATAGTTTGTGATGCTACTTGCCCTATACTTTCACCAGTTGTAACAGATTCAAAGTTTTCACTGTCAGCGATTTTACATGCAACCCTCATCATAAATCTTCTCATGATTATTGTTAATTCATCTTCTCTACACTTTTTCATTATTTCCATTTGAATTTCAGTAAATGGAACTACAAATAATTTCATTTCACCAGTATAATTTTTAAGAATTCTAGCAAGTTCTACAACTTTTTCTTTAGCTCTTTCTGAAGTATATGGGTGTGAATGATAATATACTGCTGATACCTTAACTCCTCTTCTAGCCATAAGATATCCCGCAACTGGAGAGTCTATTCCTCCTGAAAGCATAAGAACAGTACCACCATTTGTACCATATGGCATTCCTCCTACAGCTTTCACTTTTTTAGAATATACATAGGCTGCCTTCTTTCTTACTTCTACATAAATCTTATTATCAGGCTCTCTAACATCAACAGAAAGATTTGAAGTATTTTGTAATATTTGTGATCCTACATATCTGCTAAGTTCCATAGAATTCATTGGAAATTCTTTATTTGCTCTATTACTTTCTACTTTAAATGTTCCACCATTTAATTCTTTAGCACATAAAATTGCTGCATTACAAATAGCCTCTAGTTGAACTTCACATTCATCTACTATACAAATTTCTTTTACACCAAAAACTTTACTTACCTTTTCTACAAGTAATTCTATATCTTCAGAATATATAAATGTTCTTCCGTCATCTCTTATGAATTCATAAGGTACATCTTTTAAAACTTTTTTTATATTCTCCATAAGCTTTTGTTCAAACTTATTTCTATTTAATCCTTTTAAAAAAATCTCTGATGCGTATTTTACTAAAATTAATTTTCTCATCTTTTTATTCTCCTTAAAAATGTTAATGACTGTTTTAATACTTCTATTACTTTATCAATTTCCTCTATTTTATTATCTTCTGAAAATGAAAATCTTATAGCACCTTCAATATATTTATTGTTTAACTTCATTGCCTTTAGAACATAGCTTCCACTTCTTACTGAAAGTTTTGATGTACAAGCTGATCCTGTAGCAACATATATATCTTCTTCTTCTAAAAGATGCAATAATACTTCAGCTCTAATTCCTTCAAAAGATACATTAAGAATATATGGTGAAAATATATCTTCTAATGGACTATTTATGTATACACCATCTATCTCAGTTAATCTATTAATCATATACTCTTTTAACTTTAATACATAGTTAAAGTTATTTTCTCTAGCACTACTTACAATTTCAGCTGCTTTCTCCATACCAATAACACCAGCTATATTTTCAGTACCAGCTCTTAAACCTTTTTCTTGATTTCCTCCTTTAATAATAGAATTCAAGTTTAATCCAGATTTTATATAACAAAATCCAATTCCATTTGGTCCATGTATCTTATGCCCTGATGCAGTAAGAAAATCCACATCCATATCTTTTACATCAATGGCAATCTTACCAAAACTTTGTACAGCATCTACATGAAATTTAGCTCTCTTGCTACAACCCCTTATTACTTTTGCTATATTTTTAATATCTTGAATTGAACCAACTTCATTATTAACATGCATGATAGAAACTAAAACAGTATCTTTACATATTGCATTAGTTAATTGCTCTATTGAAATTTGCCCCTTATTGTCTACATCAAGATAAGTAACTTTCACTCCGTATCTTTCCAACTCCTCTGAAACCTTCAGTACTGAATGATGCTCAAATTTAGTTGTTATTAAATGATTGTCTGGTTTTAATAATCCTTTTAATACAAGGTTGTTCCCTTCACTTCCACCAGATGTAAAAAACACTTCATTTTTATTGCAATTTATTATCTTTGAAATTGTCTCTCTACTTTCATTTAATCTTTTTTCGCATTTTACACCCATCTTATGAATTGATGATGGATTAGCAAAATACTCTTTCATTCCATTTGCTACCTCACTAATTACCTGTTCATAAGGTCTAGTAGTAGATGCATTATCTAAATAAATCATATCCTTACTCCTTTTTGTATTTCCTATAGGTTTTCTGGGTTATCATGAAAAACTTATCTATTAATATATAATAACAGAAATCTAATATATATTAAAGTTATATTCATAACCTTAAACAACTTCGTACATAATAATGATATATATTATTTTAGGAGCTGTTAGTAAAAGTGAAATTTTTTAATCATGATAATTTTAAGCAAATACTTTTTATATTTTTAGGATGTACCATTAATTCTTTAGCAATAAACCTATTTTTAGTTAATGCCAACCTATTGAGTGGAGGTGTTTCTGGTATATCATTAATTATTCAGTATTTAACTTCGATTCCTGCTGGATATACTACATTAATCTTAAATATACCACTTTTAATATTAAGTTACTTTAAAATTAATAAGTCTTTTACCTTCTATACTATTATAGGTACATTAAGTTGTGTTATTACATTACTCCTTACAGCAAATATGCAAAAATTCATAACACTTAAAGATCCTTTACTTTTATCTATATATGGTGGCGTACTTCAAGGAATCGGTATAGGACTGGTTTTTGTATATAATGGATCTACTGGCGGACTAGATATAATAACTGCTTTAATAAAAAAACATAAAGAAGATACCAATATTGGTACTGTTTCATTTCTGTTAAATGGAATTATTGTTCTTATTGGCTGCTTTATTTTTGGTATTTCAGCAGCATTATACACTCTTTTACTTATGTACATAAGCAGTTTTACTTTAGATAAAACTATTCAAATATTTAATAGAAAAAGACTTGTATTTATAATTTCAGATAAGGAACCAGAAGTAACTAGACGTATCATGGATAAGGTTCAAAGGGGTGTAACTCTTCTTTATGGCGAAGGTGCCTATACAAAAGAAAAACGTAATATTATATATACCATTGTTGAAGTTTCACAATTACCAGCTGTAAAACAAATAGTTCGAACAGAAGATATAAATGCTTTTATCACTGTACTAGATGTGAGTGATGTAGAAGGGTTAGGATTTAAAAAGAACTTACAACTATAACAAATTAGCCATCAGAGTTATATCTTCTCTGATGGCTATATATTACATCGTTTTAAAAAATTCTAATAAAATTTTTTCTTCTAAGTCAGAAAAAGTGTACTCATTTAAATTTTTCTCCTTAATCCAACTAAATTCGTTAATATCAGCACTGCATACTATTTGCTCTTTTAACTTACCAGAAAAAACAATATTTTTATTTTCCCCTTCTTCATATACCTTGAAAGGAAGTAAATCAAAAATATTACATTTTAAGTCTTTTCCTACAGACTTTGTTATGTACTTTTCTGGATCCTGCTTCTCAGTTATGTCTTTGTTTAAAATAGTCCAAACCTTTGGTTCAAACTTTTTGCTTTTTCCCTTTTGTACTATTAATACATTTTTGAAATCATCATAAATAATAATAGAACTCTTTATTTTTTTACCCATTTTGTATCCCCCTTTAATAAACAGATAGTGTAAAATTTATTTACACTTCTTTCTTTAAAAATCTTTATATATCAAGGTTTTAGAAGTTTTTTTGCATAAAAAAACAACGACCCCCTGATTTCTATGTTAAAATTGAATCTA
>NZ_JAHLOD010000048.1 GCF_018917145.1 Clostridium bornimense | reverse complement strand
ATTTTCTTCACAATAATCTTTTACAGTTAAATTTTCATCACTAGCATAATAACGATTTATATATTCTCTCCATTCATCATTACTTAATTTTTTATACATACCTAACCTCCTGATAAAATGTTATTTCCTTAATTTTATCAATTGGAGATTTTAGTATCTAGGTACTTAATTTTTGACGCTTACTCTTATATTAAACCTAATATCATAATAATCTTCATTAGAAGAATATGTTTCTCTAAGCTCTTTTTCAAGTTTATAAATTTGCTCACAATAATTAAACCCTATTACACCACGAGATTTTTTTAGGGCTTCTTTATCAAGATTTTCTACTATTTCATAGAATTTTCTTCTTATGTGAGCTAAGCAATATAGCCGAGTAGCTTCGCTAATGGAGTTGTATCCGGAATATCCATCAGTTTGTAGATATCCTCTATATTCTCCAAGAAAATCTTTAGGACACGAGCTAGATCTAGTATTTTGATAATCATAAAGGATTATCGGTTTAGCATCAGTTTCACTCATATATAGCCACATATATTTCTTAAACTTAGAACTCTTGCCAATATTATTACTTTTCTTAGCTCTTTTATATGTAATTTCTTCTACCGTAGGTTCTTCCACTTTTGAATCACTATGTTTTTCTGCTTCATTAAAAAAGCATAATTGATCAGCATCTACTTTCTCACTAGATGCTCCAAATATTTTCTTATTTTTATTTGAAATAATTCATTTTAAAAACTCTAATTCATTTTTAAGATTTTCTATTTCTTTATTCTTAGAATCTATCTCCTTATTTTTAGAGTCTATTTCTTTTTCCATTTCTTCAACTTTTTCAATTAATACTTGGCTTTTTTCATCAAGTTCATTGCTAATAATTTCGTGATTCATAAGTACCTCTTTTTACATTTATATATATATAACGCCGAAAATAAAGGATTCTCAAAGGTTTTTGTATATCTATTTTTAATAATAATTAAGATGCCTGAATAGCTACGCTAATATTACCAATTGAAATCTTCACCTCAGATGAAACTCCAATATCTTCTCTAACGGCAGCTACTTCCGCATTAATTTTTATAGTATAAAATACTGGCGTAGCCTTTTCTTTAATTCTTCTATTATAGTAAAGTCGACTTTTATTAACATTATTTTCTTAATTTTATCAATTGGAGATTTTATTATCTAGGTATTTAATTTTTGACGCTTACCTTACTTTTATACAATCACTTTCTATAACTTCATACATCGTATAATTTTTCATAATATAGTCATACATCCAACATTCACTAACATGATCATTAATGATTCCACAAGCTTGAAGATGTGAATATATCGTTATAGATCCTAAATATTTAAATCCTTTTTTCTTCATATCCTTACATACTTTATCTGACAATTCATTTTTACTAGGAATGTTTCCACATGAGTGACTTCTATATACATAAGTCTTATAATTTGAAAAACTCCAAATATATGAATCAAAAGATTTATATTCATTAATAATTTTAATAAATAACTTTGCATTATTTATTATTGCATTTATCTTTCTAATAGATTTTATCATCCCTGGAACATTCATAATCTTATTAATTTTTGCTTCATCATATAAGGCTATTTTATTATAATCAAAATCATCAAAACACATTCTAAAAATTTCTCTCTTTTTCAACATCATTGTCCAATTCAATCCACATTGCATTACTTCAAGTAAAAGAAACTCAAAATGCTTTTTATCGTCATGAACAGGAATCCCCCATTCTTCATCATGATATTTTTGAACAATATCATTATCTACACACCAGTTACAACGTCTTTTTTCTATGCTATCCATTTTCTACTCCTCACATATAATTTAATATCTTATATCATACTTTCTAGTACATTTACCACCATTTTAGTCATTTCTACAGTTTCATCAATCAACTGAAATATCCCTAGTTTATTAGCAATATTTATCTCCGGACTTTTATAGCAACATTTTATATATTTAAGTTGTTGCATATCCCATTTCTTTTGTAACTCATCAACTAAACTCACATACTGCTCTAACCTTTTTAATTTTAAATAATCACTTATATTAATAAAATAAGCCTTCATTATTATCCATTTAAATGAAGCTACACTATTTATACGTTCTTCTACATCACTTGTTTCAAGCATTTCAAATAATTTATTAATTTTACATAATAGGCTTTCTTCACATTTTTCACTTGCTTTTTTTAAATTCGAAATAACTACATTTTCATTTATAAAATTAATTTCTTTTTCTTTATCATACTTAAATATTTCATACTCCACCGTATATTTCATTATTATATCAAAATCAATATCTAACATTTGAATATTCACACCATAATCATCTTTAACATATAAATCCACAATATGTATTAAGTTTTTATTTAAATCAAATCCATCAGCTATTACCATATGATATGGATATCTTGACTCTCTATAATTATGATAAAATAACATTGCTTCTGTAACATAGAGTACAATAATATTATTATTACTTATCTGTTCAATTATATTATCCTTTTCTCTCTTCTTATCTTTAATTATAACTCTAACAATATCTACTGTTATATTGTTATTTATATTTGAAATAACTTTCTCTAAATTGTTATAACCTAGAATTACCTTGTCATGAATCATTTCGGAACAATTAGGATCGGAAGAAAAATATAGTTCTGGTATTGATATATTCATCTTATTCATATTCATCAATGCACAGTATATAGTTTCATGTCCACAATTAAATTTATTTTTTATATATTTAAGATTCTTTATCCTATAATACATATATCTCTCTATCACCTCAATTTCAGAATAATTCATCATCCTCCAAATGATGAATATTTTGATATACCTTTACTCCATATCATTTTACATAATATAGCTAATAATAAACACCATATTACTCCAATAAATAGTTTTATTAATGTTTCTTCAAATGTAAATTGATGCAACAAAATTACTGTTGGAAAATATCCTATATAACTAAAAGGTAAATACATAAGAATATTTTGAATTCCTAAAGGTAATAATGCTAATGGAAATATTGCTCCTGAGACTATATTCTTCATTACATCTGTAGTTGAGAAAAATACATTTACGTTTGTAAAATAAAAGCTTAATTCACTTAATAAAAATGATAATAAGAAATTTATAATATATCCTATAATTAAGGATACTATATATAATACAAGGAATATAAAATTAAAATGAAATACTATCATATTCCGAAGTGCTATAAGAACTAGTATTACAGGTATAATTCCTAAAAAAATAAATATAATTCTAGAAGAAAAGTCTTTCATAAACTGGAATCCAAAATAACTAATCGGTTTAATTAAATATTTATTAATTGTACCATTACGTATATCATCTGAAACTTCATATTGAATAGAACATATTATAAGATTCGACGTAATCAGACTTATAGCATAATATGTTATAATTTCACTCTGAGTCATAGAAAAGCTTCCAGCAGATGTAACTGCTAACCATACTAAGATATTTATAACAAAAGGTATTAATTTAAATGCGAATGATAAAAGGAAATTCATTTTATATTCCATCTGATTTTGGAAACTTAAATTAGCAACTTTAAAATAAGCACTTACTTTCTTCATTGTATCTCTCCTAGTTTATAAATTATTTTTCATATATATTTCGTACAATTTCATCCATGCTAATATTCTCTATTTGTATATCTTCTACATTGTTAATATTATTTTCATTTAAAAACAATAATAAACTTGAGATTTCTGAATCATTAATATGAAATTGTATTGTACTTTCATCTACTAGTTTCGCTCTATCTTTGTATTTATCTTTTAATACTGCTAATAACTTAGAATTATGCTTAACTTTTATTGTTACAATTTTTTCATTTGAAAAGCGTTTTGAAAAATTAGCAAATGTATCATCAAAAATAATTTCTCCACTATTTAATATCAAAAGATTATCACATAATGAAATAATATCATCAAAATTATGACTAGTTATAATCATAGTAGAATTATGTCTTACATTATATTCTTTAAGAAATTCTCTTATTTTATATTGAGAAATAACGTCTAATCCAATAGTAGGTTCATCTAGAAATACAATTCTAGGTTCATGTAAAAGAGCTGCAATGATCTCCATTTTCATACGTTCACCTAATGAAAGTCTTCTGACTTGTGTATGTAATAACTCGGTAACATTTAATAATTTTGACATTTCCTCTAAATTTTTTTGAAATTTTTCATAAGGAATATTATAAATTTTACAATTAAGATTAAAAGATTCGATCGCCGGTAGATCCCACCATAATTGACTTTTATTACCCATCACCATACTAATCTGACTTAAAAATTCTTTTTTTTTACTAAAAGGATCAAAGCATAAAACTTCTACATTCCCACTTGTAGGTTTTACTAATCCTGAAAGCATTTTCAATGTTGTACTTTTCCCTGCACCATTTAAACCGATAAGTCCTACTATTTCTCCTTGCTTTATATCAATATTTAATTTTTTAACTGCTTCTTTATATAAATATTTACGAAAAAATAAATTCTTAATACTACCTCTTACACCTTCCTCCTTTTCATAATATCTATATGATTTACATAAATCAGTTGCTTTTATAACGTACTGTTCCTTAACATCCTGTACTAACATATTTTCTTAATCCCCTCTTTAATATAATATTCGCCAATATAAACCAAATTATAGAAATGATTGCAGATACTATTATCAAATTTCTGAATTTATTTCCACATAGGAAAAGTATTGGATAATTAAATGCAACTAATATTGGCAAGCCATATGTTATAATTTTCTGAAATATTTTAGGATATATTGTGTATGGCTTATTACCAACAGTTATTAGTTCTGCACAAACTCCCATTACTATATCCATCTTAATAATCCAAAAAGAAAATGTCATAAGTACAAACATGATACTATAAATAATAACAATTCCTGAAATCGTCAAAATGATATATCCTATAACAAGTTTGGGTGTTACCGGTAATTTTAACTTTATAATACAATATATAATTCCAAAAATATTAATAATTATGTTTTTTATTTGACTTAATGAAAAATTTCTTAAAGATAAATGAAATCTAGTATTAAGTGGTTTCAACAATACAAAATCCAATTTTCCTGTATTAACAAATTCAGGTATCTGAGATAATCCAGGAACAACAGAGAATGTAACAAGTGCATCGGTTAACCCTCCTTGAAAAGTAAGGAGTAATACTTGATATTTACTCCATCCTCCTATATTACTGGATCCTAAAAAAATAACATCGATAAAAATAATGTACATGACCAACCATACCAATTCAAATATTCCACCAAAAAAGAAATTAAACTTATATTCCATCTCCATCATTAAAGAATACTTAAAATATGATTTTATTATTTCAAAATATCTCTTCATACATGTCAATCTAAATAATTTTATTTAAATCTATCCTCCTTTTTTAAATTTTATTTTATGCACCTCTTATAAACTATCTCCAAAATCTTCTCTAAATTTGCTTACTAATCGATTTTGCCAATTAGAAACTGGTTCGAGACGTCCAAAATAAAATCTTAATGCTTCTGGTTGTTCTGTAAATCGAAGACCTTCTATTAATTCTCTATTATCATACAACCACTTTAATCTATCTATTGTATATTTGATATGTGATAATGAGTATACTCTTCTAGGTAACGCAATTCTAACAAGTTCTAGTTGAGGAAAATTTTCACTCCCATCTTCATTGGGTTGTTCAGATATAGTTCCTCTTTCCATACATCTTACACCGCTACATATGTATAGTGCCACTGCAAGTGCTCCGGCCGGATATTCTTCCATCTTAACATGTGGTAAAAATGCTTTTGCATCAATATGTACACCTAATCCTCCTGCTGGTTTAATTATAGGTATCTTATATTTTTCTAATTCTTTTGCCATAAATTCAATAAAAATTGGTCCTTGTGAAATTACATTTTCATCCATTGTTTCTTCTAACCCAACTGTAAGAGCTTCCATTTCTTTTACTGACATTCCTCCGTACGTAACAAATCCTTCAAACATTGGAATATATCTTTGCATTAATAAAAATATTTTCCTATCACGTATACATATGCCACCTCCACGTGCAAAACCTAATTTTCTTCCTGAAAAATATATAATATCAACTGTATCTGCAATCTCCTTTGTAATTTCTCTAATGCTCATATTTTTACATTGCTCTTCACGTTGTTTTATAAAATAAAGATTATCTTGTAATAAACTTGCATCTAATACAACTAAAATATCATTATCCTTACAAATTTTAGATACTTCTCTAATATTTTCTAAAGAAATAGGTTGTCCTCCTATTAAATTTGACCCTGCTTCAATTCTTACAAATGGAATATTTTCGTTTGTTTCTTTTTCAATAACACTTCTTAACTTCTCTAAATCAAAATTGCCTTTAAAAAGATTATCACTATTAACAACCACTGCTTCATCGGACATTACTTCAACAAATGTAGCTCCAGCTCTTGCAATAAAATCTTTTATAGAATCAAAACGAATATTCATTGGAACAACATTACCTGGTTTTACAAAACATGTTATTAATATATTTTCACAAGCTCTTCCTTGATGTGCAGGAAGAAAATATTCCATTTTAAATAACTCTTTTAATTTATCAGCCATTTTTAAATATGTTTTTGAACCAGCATAACTATCATCTGCAACTAGCATTGCTGCTTGCATTTCATCACTCATAGCATTAACTCCGCTATCTGTAAGTAAATCAAGATATATATCTTGATTATATAGTAAAAATGTGTTATTCCCTGCTTCTGTAATTCTTTTTAACCTTTCTTCAATTGGAATTAAATTTATTTTTTGTACTATTCTTGCCCTATGCATCTCCAAAGGAATATTTTCTTGTGTATAAAATTTTATATTCTCCATATAATTACCTTCTTTACTAAAAATGTGTATCATTGATATTTTTACATATATCTGATACTATGTTTTTACATCCATTTTTTATATTTAGTTTCTGTATATTTTCTACATACTGTGTATATCTTTTTTCTTCAAACATATCAGTGATTGTCTGAATTATATGCTGTGTATTTTCTAATATTTCCCCTATCTTATATTTATCAATAAATTTTTTTACTCCTTTTTCTTGAAATAAAAATCCATTTACTGCATCTATGATAATTGGCTTATACATATTTAATACTTCATAAAAAGAATTCGCACCTGCTTTTGTAATTACTATATCACTAGCAAAAATATACTCTTGCAAATTTTCTACGAAATCAAATATTTTAACTCTATTCTTTAAATTAAATTTATTCACAAATCTACTACACTGTTGATATAAAATTGAATTCTTTCCACTAATGAAAATTACCTGCAGATCTGGTAATTCTTTTGTTATCAATTTCAAAAAATCATAATAATAAAAAATTCCCTGAGATCCACTATTTATTAATACAATTTTTTTATCATAATTAAAATTTAACTCTTTAATAATTTCCATTTTAGATTTTCTAATATTATTAAATTTATTATTAATTGGATATCCACATACTCTTATTTTATCCTCTTCAATATTAGATTTTAATAAAACACCTTTTACCACTTCATTGGCACAATAATATTTTGTTGCGCCTTCAACTGCAAATCCTTCGGTAATCGGTTCATATGGATCAGTAATTACAATGTAAAATTTTATCTTATTCTCTAATTTTAACTCTTTAAGAATTCTAACAATACAATGATTTATAGTATGTGAAACAGAAATAATCGTATCAAAATTGTGTATTTTTATAAATTTAATAATATTATCTCTTACACCTTCATAAAAGTCAGGAGATAAATCTGGTCTTGTAAGATATGTAAATTCACAATATTTTTCACATAATGGTATTGAGTTGACCATTAAAAAATTATAAAAATTACTTAATATTTTATTACTTACCATAAGATCTTCATAAAATGTAGGAAAACATTCTATTTCATTATATCCTTGTTTCTCAAACTCACATTTTAATGAATTCATAACACTTATATGTCCATTTCCTGTTTGAGTCGCCAAAATTCCTATTGACATATTTACACCTTCAATCATTGTATATATCTTAATTTTTCTACATCTATCTTTCCACTGGCAAGATATGGAAACTCTCGAACTTTTACAATTTTAGTTGGCACCATATAATATGGGACATATTTCATTAAATATTCCTTAATACATGTACAATCTATATCACCTGTTGTAAGAATATAGGAGATTAAAATATTATTTCCATTAACATTCTTACTTACCGTTTTAGCATCTATTATGTCCTTATTTCTAGTTAGAATGCTATCTATTTCTGATAACTCAATGCGAAATCCATTAATCTTTACTTGATTATCAATTCTTCCTATAAATTCAATATCACCAGAAGGTAGCCATCTTACTAGATCTCCTGTCCTGTACATACGCTTATTTTGTTTCTTCGGAACATTAATAAACTTTCCTTCATTTCTTTTTTCATCTATATACCCCAATCCCAAACTCTCGCCAGATATAAACAATTCACCTAATGCATTAATTGGAACATCCATTAAGTTATCATCCATAACATAAATTAGACTATTATCAGTTGGAGATCCTATAGGTACACTTATCAAATCATTATCACTACTATACTTTTCACTCTCTGGTATATTATAAATATTACTTCCAACTGTACATTCACATGGACCGTATCCATTATAAATATTACATGATTTATCGACTATTTTTACATAATTATGAACCATTTGATACGTAACTTTTTCTCCTCCTAAATGTACATGTTTTAATGAAGGTAACTTAATTTTAAAACTTGATAAAATATTAAAGAATGATGGTGTAGTATTAATAAAATTGATATTATTGTCATTAATAAATATGATGTAATCTTTAAAACTTTTCATCTTCTTATTGTCAATAGAGTATAAACATCCACCATACAATATACTTGATAATATATCGTATAATCCAAAATCAAAACTATAATTTAAAATATGTAATGCTCTTAAAGATGTATCTATATTAAAATAGTCTCGAAAAAAATTTAATTCAATCATGATATTTTCATGCATGATTTTTACCCCTTTAGGTTCTCCGGTTGTTCCAGATGTAAAAATTATATAACACAAATCTTTTACATCAACTACATTGTGAATATTTTCATAACTTTGGTTTAATCTTGAATCTAGATTAATTAGAATTACTTCTTCCACTATATTATTATCTTTTATTACATTAAAAGTCTCATCGCATGTTAATATGGTACTAATTTTGAGAGATTTTACTATATAACTTACACGTTTCGGAGGATATGTTGGATTAATTGCTACAATTATTTTTCCTGCTTTTAAAATTGAAAGTATACCAATTGCTGTTGCTATATCAGATTTGAAATAAATCCCTATATAGTCAGACTTTGTTTCAAAAATACTTTTTGCATAATAATTACTTATATTATTTAATTGCTTATAGTTAAGCTTAGTATTACCTTCTACTAAAGCATCTTTATCACCATATTCATCTACATGATTGTAAAAGTAATCCATATATGTTTCATGTGTATTCCAATTCTTATCCTTATAGTTAAATTGATTCAACGCTTGTTTTTCTGAAATTGATACCACATCATACATGTTTATATTGGTTAACTTATCTTTATTTGTCTGTTCGATCAAATAATAAAGATTTTCCTTCATTCGTTCTATCGTTGACTTTTTAAATAACGACTTTCTATATAAAATCTCACTATTTACAACTTCTTCATTACTATATTTAATATTTAATATAATAACTGCATTTAAAAACTCATTTTCATATTCTTCTAAATCTTTATTTACTACAACTAAAACCTTAACACCTTTATCACAAACATTATTTTCACTGTTATTTATATTATTATTAATTTCAGATTCAATAATTTCATATGTAGCGTTCTCATTATTTATATAAAATTGAGCATTAGTTTGTTCATTAATAATAGTCATTGAAAATGCAGTTTTATAGCAATATCGATATAATAAAATATAAAAATTTGATATTAATTTTAACTTACTTTTTGTACTTTTTTTTAGATCTAATAATTCAGTTTCATATTCTCCACTTCTATCATTTAGACTATCATATGGTAATGGAAATGACATGAATTCATTCTCAAAATTAATTATCTTAACATTGTTGCACAATCTTTCTCATCCTTTCTTCCCACATAAATGCATTAGGTTCAAAATAAATTGATGGAAGAATTCCTTCTGTCTCATGAGTACATTTTTCACAACAAATGTGTCTATTAATCCTACTCCGTACCATCCTCGCTCTTTCACTATTCCAAAGCTTTAGAAAATCTAAATTATAATCTCTCAAATTTCCCATACTCAATGGTTCATTAGAACACATAGAATCTCCTATTATCTCACATGGATTTACATATCCGTTATAATCAATATAAGCACCATGTGTACCCGCATAACAATAAAATTCTCGTTTGTCAGTAACTAATGATTTCTCTACAATATCATAAAAAGTTAATGGATAGTATGCTACAGTGCTATTGACGTTACCATTTTTACCTTTAATAAATAATTTATTTAACTTTTCTTTTGCTTTTATATAATTGTTAATATTAATATTTTTTAATTGTTCTCCTGCTCTAGGTGATTGGCGAACTTTTAATAATGATATTACATTAGGTTCTAATTCCTCACTTATATAATCAAAAAAATCACTAACAATATTTTCATTAATTGTAGTCATTGTAGTTACAATACCAATTTGTAAATTGGAATATTTCTTTTTTAATTTATTTGCTTCCTTAATAGATGCAATACATTTTTTATAAACACCATCTCCTCTTGTTATATCATGCTCACTTTCAAATCCCTCGAGCGAAAAATTTAACACAAAACGTTTTCTTTTATCATTTGATACTATTCTTTCTGTTTGATCAATTATACTATCTGTAAGAATTCCATTTGTCGTTGTACTTGTAAATTGCATATTACATTTATCTCTAAAAATATTTACAATCTCAGCTACATCATTACGAATAAATGGTTCTCCTCCACAGAATAATCCTGAAGCAACAAATCCCATACTTTCTGCTATGATCTTATATTCATCTAGAGTTAGTTCCTTTTCTGATTTATCCATTGTTTTAACGGTTTTATTGTTAAAACAATGCTTACATCTTAAATTACATCTATTAGTTATTAAGAAAGATATGCTCATTGGTGTATCATTTTTAAAATAATGCCTTTTTTGATAACTATGAATATACTTTTTTATGATTTTATTATTCAATGATAGTTCTTCATTATTTAACATATTAATCACCTCTTCATTCTTTATAAATAACTTTTTTTAGAATATCTACAAGATCTTTAACTGTAACAACTGAAAAAAATATATAATTTTCATTACTACTGATAATCGGTATATTAAATTCTTCTTCCAAACTATAGAATAATCCCATAAATTTTATTGAATCGAATCCCAAATCTCCTACAAATTCATCTTCCAAATTTATTTTTGTCTTTGAATCATAAATTGTATTCTCTCTTATTACATCCTCAATCCTTTTTATTAGTTCATTCATTTTATCACCCTCAAAACTCTTTTAATTTTTCTAATAATTCTATCAGATAATTGTCTGGAGTTATCATGTATATATATCTCATATATTGATTTTCATTAAATTTTCGTTGATATCTAACAAAACCTTTTTCTTCAAATTCTCTTATTGCCATTTTCAAATTTTCAACTTCATAACATTGATGATATACACCACCTCCCAATATTCGTACTACTTTATCAATTATAGATTTCTTTGACTTATCAATACTTTCGACAAGTTCGAGATAATGATTGTCTTTCCACAAAAAACAAGCTTTCAAATTAATTTCATTTTCCTCAATAGTGCCACATAAATTATATCCTAAAAAATCAATATAATATTTTTTCGCTTTCTCAATATCCCTGACTGCACATCCAATGTGGTGCAGATTATATGATTGTTCCATAATATACCTTCTCTTTAACAAATATTGTTATAAAAATAACTTTCCTCATTATATATTTGTTGTAAAATACATAAGCCATTTTCCATATGTTTTGCATTGTATTCATTACTAAACATATATTTTGATAAAATTGTTCTTATCTCACTCCATCTACTTATTACATTTTTTGATATCTTGTCCATTTCATCTTCTATCGGTTCAACTAACTTTAACAAATATATTTCTAAAATTTTATTATTAATAGTACCATTTAAATTTTTAATAATGTCTAAACTATAACGACTTTCATTTTTGCATTCTTCATATATTCTTTCAAAATTGTCTCTAAACTTTTGTATCATACATAAAGAATCTATTATCTCCTGTTGTTTAGATGCTAATTCTTCTTTATAATGCTTTCTAATTACTTCATTAAGAGCTTGTCTTTTCAAAGCTTTTACATCGATAGTGCAAATAGATGGTATTGCCCCATTGATTCTAGTTGTATCAGTCAATTTATTATAAAAAAAATAGTTATCATCTTTATTTTTAAGAAACGATTTATATGATTTCTCTAGATACTCAAATTCAATTTCATAATATTGATAATTAATACTATAAAAAAAAGGCTGTTCAATAATTTTATATCGCTTATTTAAATAATCAACTCCTATGATTAATATAGAGTGACCACTATGCTTTTTTTTATAGAAATCTCTTCTTATATTTTCATAATAATTATCAATTCCTATTATAATAACATTACCACTTTGTAATTTTTCACTTATAAATCTATGTATATTTTTTACTTTTTCTATAGGTAATACCTTTACGTTATTTGATTTTAAAATTTCATAAACATTTTTATAATCATAATTTTGAAATACAATTGAATCTTCATATAGAGCATATTTGAAATATTGATTAAACAAAACGCAGTCAGCATTTCCAATAGTATATATTATACCTGGTAGCATAGACATATGATAGCAATCTTTAACCCATACATCTGTAAACGGTTTTATATCATAACATATTTTATTCACTTATTTCTAACCCCTCAATTATATTTTTAATTTAAACTATCTTGAATATATTTACATATAGATGATACATAGTCAAACTTTTCATAATTCAAATCTTCATCTTTGAATTCAAAATGAAAAAATTTTTCTAACATTACTACAATTTTTACAAAGTTAATCGAATTAATTCCAAGTTCAGATAATTTTGTATTCTCAATATTACCTTCTAAAAATGGACACACTTCATTAAAAATCTTTATAACATTAATTTTAATATCTTCCATAACAATCCCCTTTCTTTTCATTTATAGATAGTATTATACTAAAATAAATTTACATTTCAGTACTTAAAAGCAAATAAGCATATAATATAGTAATTTTTATCTGTTTTGTGCTAATCCATTTCTTCTTTTGTATTTTACCGCCTTTTTTCTTATTTGTCAAAATATATAATTTTTGTATTAGATTATATTTTTGTGAGGTTATCCAAAAACATTAGAGATAGAATTAAGGGCCTGTTGTAAAACTAACTAAAAAGTTAGTTTTGATATGCTCCCCTTATGGTAGACACATAAAATAATAAAAACGTCTACCATAAGAGGGAGTATTTTTTATGTATAAAAAACGTAATTTTAGTGCAGAAGAAAAAGTTAAATATGTTGAGGAATATCTAAAAAGTAAAAATAGTATGAGTCATTTTTCATCTATGCTGGGGATTGCATTAGAATCTTTTCGTCAATGGATTCGTAACTACAATAGTATAGGCGCGGAAGCCTTTACGATGGAAGGATATAAGGGCTATTCTAAAGAATTGAAATTACAATCAGTAGAAGCTTATTTGTCAAATTTATATTCTCAAGATGAAATTTGTGCAAAATATAAAATACTTTCAAAAACGCAACTACAAAGATGGATTTCAATGTATAATAGTCATAATAGCCTAAAATCTTCTGGAGCTGGGGGGACAGCAATTATGACTAAAGATAGAACTACAACTTATAATGAACGTATTGAGATTGTAAAGTATTGTATAGAAAATGATAAAAATTACACTAAAACAGCAGAAAAATTTCAAATATCATATCAACAAATATATAGTTGGATTAAGAAATATGAAGCCAATGGCATTGAAGCATTATTAGATAAACGTGGAAAGCGAAAGCTTGCCGATGAAATGTCTGAAATAGAAAAAGTAAAAGCGAAAAACTTATAAAAAATCTACACCTGAAACTGTAGCTGATAATATTCTAAATAGAGATTTCTATGCAGATAAATTCGGTGAAAAGTGGCTCACAGATGTAACGGAAATGAAGTATGGTATTGGGAAAAAAGCATATTTAAGTGCAGTTCTAGATCTTTCTGATAGAGTATATAGATTATTACAATAATTGTAGATATCAAAAACGTCTCAAATCTATGACTTCATTAGAATATAGAAAATATTTATTAGAGTCTGTAGCATAAAATATAGCTAACCACAAAAGTGATTAGCTATATACAATGTTTTTATTTTTTCAACTGTCTACTTGACAGGGAGCAGTTCATCTCATTTTATACTTTTGACATTATATTTCTATCACTTCATATATAAAATATAGTAATTTATCATATCTTTAAACCCCTTCTAAATTCAAAAGATATTTTTTAACTTCAACTCCTGCCCCGAAACCTACTAAGCTTCCATCTGCTCCAATTACTCTGTGACACGGAACAATTATCATAATGGGATTTTTGTTATTTGCACCGCCAACTGCCCTGACGGCTTTGGTATTTCCGATCTTAGTTGCTATATCTTTATATGTACATGTCTCACCATACGGAATAGTACATAAAGCATTCCATACTTTATTTTGAAACTCTGTACCATGTAACTTTATAGGAATATCAAATTTTCTCCTCTTTTTCTCAAAATATTCATTTAGCTGATTATATGTTTCTTTTATTAATTCAGTCTCTTTTTCACAATCATCTATTGACATATCATCTAAATACAAACCTATAATCGCTTCTCCATCATCTTCTATACAAATTCTACCTATTGGTACTTCATAATGATATCTATTTTTCAACTTTATCACCCTAACATATTCTTTATAATAAGTTCATAAAGCACAATTCTAAATTGATATTAATCTTTCTCAGTCCATAAAATATGGTAACTAACAATCCGCCAATATAACTGACGATAATAAAAGTTATAGATTTCTATACCACGACTTAACTAGAACAGAGGCTAATATAAACTTTAACTATATCTTATCATCCTACACGAATATATATCAAGCTACATTGAAGTGCAACTTTTAATTTAGATGTTATACATGACATCACCTTTTAAAGTAACAGTAAATAGCAACCATTTAGTCTTATCTATAAAATACCACACTACCAATAATTAACTTTTATTTGTTCTTTCTATTTATCAACAATAGTATTAATAGTACTTGTAGTATACCAAGTATAAAAAATGTAATATGTAAATTAAACATATCCCCTAATAGCCCACACACTGGAAACAAACAAACCATTGTAAATGAAAATATCATACTATCTATTGAAATAATAGTAGCCCTTTGTTCTGATGGTATTAACTTGTTTAATGATGCAGACTGTATAGGATATAATACAGAATTAGCGTAATTCATTATTGCAAAAAATATTATCGATATTACTATATTTTTGCTACTTATCATTACTATACTTACGCCCATTAAGATCGATATTATATATTTTGTATTTTCCTTAAATACTGTAATCACTTTCTCACAAGTAATCGAACCAACACAAGAAAATAGACCGCTAAACAACATAACAAGACTTATTTCAATCTTATTTAGACCTAATTCTGAAAAATATTGTTGTCCATAAAAAAACACTATAGTATCAAAAGTAAATACAACTGGAAAATATATTAAAATTTTTAATATTTCTTTATTATCTTTTATAATGTCATAACAAACCTTAAAATGTTTCTTTATTGATACTTTATCCCTACTACCTTCCTTATCCATTGGAACTTCCTTAAATAATACTGCTGGAATCATTGATAATAACGATATGATAATAACAGTAATGTAACAATATACATAAGAATATTCTGCTAGTATCCCACCTATAAAAGTAGCTAATCCTTGAGAAATCTCTATGATCAAATTCAATCTACTATTAACTTTAAGATAGCTTTTTTCATCCCCAATCTTTTTAAGACTATCGTAAACTAACGCTTCTTCAGAACCTGAATTCAAATTATAACTTAGCGCAGATATAGTAAATCCTATTGCAAACCCCAAAAGATTATTAGCAAATAAGTTTATTACTGCCGATATCGCACTACATAAACGACCTACAATTATAACATTCTTTCTACCAAATAAATCTGCTAAAGCTCCAGATGGTACCTCAAATAAGAAACTTGCTATATGAAATATTCCTTCTACAATACCTATTTGCCATAATGGTAATCCTTTATAAACCATATATAATACCCATATAGCGCTAGATATATCAAAATTTTTCATAAAACAATATATATAATCAATTTTTACATTTCTTTTAAATTTATTATTCATTTTTTTACTCCTGTCTTTTTTTATTTTTTACACGCAAAAAGAACATATCTTTATTTAGATATGTTCTTTACAGGAGCTACTGCATATATAAAAGGACCTTTTTATGATGACTTCCTTAAAAAAGGGCGCAGTAGTCCCGTAGATATGATGAAGTTCCATTTTTTGTAACCGAACTACAACTGCAAACAGGTATATAACCTAAGCCATTCATAAAATTGTCCTCCTCTCTTTTAAAATATACACTGATAATATCATGATTTTACACTTTTATCAATATTTACACGGTTAATTTATACAAAACAAAAGAGAATGACATATGTGGCCATTCTCTTTCTAAAAAGGAAAATGATTTGAAAAAAATTAACTTTTATTAACTACTACATAATCATTATATCAATTAATTATGTCATATTTATGTCACAACAAAAAATTTTCTATGAATTATATAGATAATAATTAGAAAATTCAAAAATTTATAGTATAATATTGGTAAGGTGGTGAACGATATGGATGTTGATTTAGATTTTCAAAAAACCTCAAAAGAATTTAATACACTTATGACAATTCTTAGGGGATATATACAGGGTTTTATCTATGAGGTTAAGGAAAGTGATAATATATACTACTGCGACTATATAGATGAACTAAAAGCACTATTAACTAACGAGAATGTTACAGCTAAGATGGGCTTTAAAGTTGCAAATGAAGATATCGGCATTTTATCTGCTCTTACTTTAGATATTTTAAAGTACCAACTAGAAGATCAATATGATATATATGCAAATGAAAAACCTCAAAGATTTTTACACAATGGTAAGATAAGAGAAATAAACAACGAAATAGTGTTAATTAAGCATAATTCTTAGGGTTAGAAATAATTTTATAAACTTCTAACCCTATACTTTGTAATAAGCAAAATTAATTAGTACAACTTTTTACAAGCAAAGAAAAGAGTTTTTCTTGAAACTTATCTTCATAAAACATAAATTCAGGATGCCACTGTACTGCCATTGCAAATTTTACTCTAGGTATTTCTATTCCTTCAATAAGGCCATCAGCTGCTACTGCATTAACAATAACATCCCTACCAACAGTTTTTATCCCTTGATGATGAAGACTATTTACCATTATCTTTTCTTTTCCTAATACATCATATAGCATAGTCTCTTTTTTTATATTTACTTCATGAGTACCTCTATTGTATGGATATTGTTGTTTATGTACTAACTTTATTTCTCTATTAAACTCAGATTCTATATCTTGATATAACGTTCCACCTGTAACCACATTCAATAGTTGAACTCCCCTGCAGATTCCTAATAAAGGTTTATCTAACTGTAAAGCCTTTTTCATAAGATAAACCTCTTGATTATCTCTTATATTGCATTGATAACCACATTTTTCACTTTTCTCTTCATGATATAAATGTGGATTTATGTCTTGTCCCCCCGTAAATAGTAAGCCATCTACATCATTAAAAACTTCATCTAAAACAATTTTATCATCAGTAAGTGGAATCATAACAGGAATTCCTCCTACTTTTAAAATAGCTTCCATATATCCTGGAACCATCCACCATATTTTTTTATCCGCCTTAAATAATGGTGTTACCCCTATCTTAACTTTCAAAATAATTCCCCCTTTGCACATATCAATTTTTATAACTATTATATATTAACTTCCTCCTATATATTTAAAATCTCCTAATTTCTTAACTTTTTTAACTTTTTAAAGAAAAAATGGTCCTATATAATGACCATTTTCGTTTTTTATATTCATTTTGCCTTTTTTATTGAATCAACAAATTCCTTTTCTCTAATTAATGCTTCTTCTTTTTCTTCTCTTACACTTTGATATATCTTAATTATAGATATAATAATTAAAAAAATAGTTAAAGCAAAGAATAGTATAAATACTAATAATAGCTTCGATAACATCAAATCACCTCTATACTTGATTATTGACAAATCTCAATACTATTAATCAGCTATAAACTTATTTTTCTATTTATACACAATATTTGACACTAACATGATTTCGTGCAATAATTTTTTTATAGATAAACGTAAGTTACAACGTAGGATGTTATTAGAATATCCAATAAAATAAGAAAGGAGATAGTTACTGCAAAACAAGTAACATTATAAAAAGGCTTTTATAAGTTTTCAGTAACGACTTCACGTGTCAAAAGAAAAAAATATATCAGAAAATATGCCTGTAGATGAGGCTATAGAAATTGGTATTCTACTGGCCTTAGTTGGTGGATTCTTAGATGCATATACATACCTCCTTCACGGTGGAGTATTTGCCAATGCTCAAACAGGAAATTTAGTTCTTGTTGCTATGAATCTTGCAAAAAAGAATTTTTCAAAATCTTTTTATTGTTTAATTCCAATTATAGCATTCTTTTTAGGAATTTTAATAACAGAATTTATAAAATATCATTTAACTGATTACGAAACAATTGAATGTACACATATTGTAATAGTTGTTGAAATAATAACTCTATTAATTGTTGGATTTTTACCATTATCTTTGCCAAACGGTTTTGTAAATATAATAATATCTTTTGTTTGCTCTCTTCAAGTAAATAGTTTTAGGAGAACTGTAGGTATGCCTTATGCCACTACTATGTGTACAGGTAATTTACGTTCTGCCGGTGAACATTTCCATAAATATATGCGTACAAAAGACAAAGAGTTTATAGAGAACTGTATTGTGTACTTTATAATAATTTTATCATTTTGTTTAGGTGCCTTTATTAGCACTATATTAATACCAATATTTAAAGAAAAATCTATTATTAGTTGTTGCATAACACTATCAATAGTTTTAATAATAATGATAACTAGACAACCATCATCCAAATAACACTTTGATTTTTCTAATAATATATAAATATTATTTATCTACCATTGTTATACACAAAAGAAGTGTCGCATTGACAAATTAAATTGCCAAAGTGACACTTCCTTTTGTTATAAATCAAAGTAATTCATCTATTGACTAATATAAGCGACTAAAAAGAATTAATTTAGAAACCAGTGCATTTTCCCTTTAATGTTGCTCCTGTTATATTATTGCTTCCATTTTTTGAAGTACAATCTTCTATAATAGCCTTTTCAAAAGTAACTTCATATCCTAATGCTGATGGTTTACCTTTTAGTGGCCAATTATAATTTTTACCCTCATTACTATCAGCAACACAATTTTTCATTGTTACAACACCACTTTGATTATTTCTATCAAATCCATTCTTTTTATTGCCTTTTGCAGAACAATTTATTAATATATGATTTAATGGATCAAGATGAGCTGATTTACCTGATTCCTTATTATCTACACCGCCAAGTTTAAAGCCATTACCATCACCTTTTATTCCATTTACTTCACCATTGTAGTTTGATTCACAATCTATTAATGTTACCGCACCATGTGCAGCATAAAAATCCCACCCATCATCTACATTGTATTCTGCTTTACATTTTTCAAAAACATTTCCTTCACCAGAATGAAGTTTAACTGCAAATCCATCTGGATTTTCTCCATTTGAATCATAATTATGATGAGAATAACAATTATACATATAATTATTTGAACCACCATTTGATATTTGTAATCCTGTATCTTCATTATTATGAATATTTAAATTTTCAAACCTATTATAGTTTCCACCATCTACATATATACCTTTATCTTTAGCTTTATATATTTCTAGATCCTTTATAGTATTATTTTTACCTGTTATTGTAATACCTCTACCACCAGATGCTGTATTGGAAAAATCTATTTTTGCACCATTGATATCCTCATGAGATTTTAAAATATGACAGTATGTAGTTTGCCATATAGAAAATTCTGATGATATTTCAGATAATAAATCCAATACTCGCTTTGTGTAAGATTATAAAAAATTCTATTACTACTAAACTCTGATCTCCATTTTTCACTACTTGAAACTTGATTAATTATTTTCTGAATCGGTTCCTTATAATTCATTGGTATTTGTACTGCAAGTATTCCCCCTGGTTTTATTAATTGCATCATATCCTTTAAAAGCTTATAGTGGTTTGATATCCATTGAATACAAGCATTAGAAAAAACAATATCAAAATCTTTATCAAAACCTGATAATTTTTTACTTGCATCACAAATATTAAAATCAATATTAGAATATTGATTTTTAACCGTTTCAATCATATTTGAAGAATTATCAATTCCTAAAATATATGAACCTTTAAACCTTTGCGCTAAAACATTAGTGCTATTCCCTGGACCACATCCAATATCAAGAACCTTTTTAGGATTATCAATAGTAATACGATTAACTAAATCAATTGCTAGCTGTGTCCGTTGACTTTTAAACATTAAGTACTGCTTTGAATTTCAATCTACCATAACATTATCTCCTAAATTTATATTATTTGTTAATTATAGTTATTTTATGATTTACAATTATATAGTTTTATGTAAAAAGAGTGATGTATATGATTGGTATAAACAATGTAACAAAAAAATATGGTAATTTAATGGTAATAGATAGATTAAATCTTACTTTTGCGGACGGTAGCATAGTGGCTTTTGTAGGTCCTAATGGGGCAGGTAAATCTACTACAATTAATATGATTCTAGGGATAATTTAACAACTTCTGCTATAAGTTATAAAAAAGCGTTAATAAAATATTAGTTCCAACTAATATTTTATTAAGTAATATATTGTTAATGTATTCATAGTTCGAAAATTATACTTTCCATTTGCTCAAGATTTTCAAGATAAAATCGAATATAAAACTATTATACAATTTTAATGGAGGCTATACGTGTCAAATAAATTTGAAGATACATTACTTACAATTATTAATAATTATAATAAAAAAATTAGAAATTCTGTTGATGATGAAACAAAAGCTATAATTGCTAACGATGCTATGGAAACTTTTTTATATGAATATAATAATCCATTAGCTTCTCTTATTTATGGTGAAATCGCTTTAAAATCAATATTAAATACTACAAATACACTTAAGGAGATACAGATTAGAATTAATATTTCAGGTTGCTACAATAGAATTGGTGATGATGCAAAAGCAATAAGCTACCTCGAACCTTTAATAACATCAAAATTTACTAAATTGGATAAAAACACAAAATATAAAGTACTATTCAATTTGACAAGTAGTTATATTCGTTTTAACAATATTAAAAAAGCATCTATTTATATGGAATATTTTGAATCTCTATATAACAAAAACAAAGATTCTGAAGAAGAAATTATTCACTTTCTCTTTCATATAATTAAAGCAGATTTTATTTCATTTTCAGGAAAAGGTTCATTTGATGAAGCACTAACACATATAAAATACTGCAGAGATTATTGCGAAAACTATACTCCATACATTGAAAAAAATATTCTTATAGTTGAATTAAATAGAATTGAAACTACCATATATAGCAAACAAAAAAAATATGAAAAGGCTCACAAATTACATTTAGATACTTTAAAGTATATATCAAAAGTGAATACTGAAGCTTCTTCTTTAGATTTATATATGCTATTATCTAATGATTATAAACGTCAAGGTGATTTAAAAACTTCAGTAAAATTTATTAAAGAATATATACTAAAAAGTGAAAAGAGATATACTGATCAAATTAATCAATATTCAGATATATTAATACGTCAATACGGTATTTATAACAAAGAAAATCACTTGTATAAACTAAATCTTATGCGAGATAAAATTTCTAATAAATATAATAAAGATTCCTTAACGGGATTATACAACAGAAGATTTTTAGATACTATAATTAATACTTCTAATGTAAATGATTCGGAAAAATCTATAGCCATGATTGATGTGGACTTTTTCAAAAAATATAATGATAATTATGGTCATCTTAAAGGTGATGAAATCCTACAAAGGGTTGGAGAAATAATCTCCAGTTTATTTAATACAAGTAATTATATCCCTATACGTTATGGTGGGGAAGAATTTCTTATTATTATGAATAACACCTCATATGAAGAATCTACCACTTTAATAAATAATCTTATCAAAAAAATAAGGGCTGAAAATATCCCCCATGAATATTCAGAAGCAAGTGATAGAGTAACAATAAGTGTGGGAATAAAAACTACTACCATTGTTTCTAGCTCTGAATTTTGGGCAGCAATTAAAGCTGCTGATACGGCATTGTATACAGCTAAAAGGCAAGGACGTAATAGATATATTCATAGTAATGATATTAAATAGTAGTATTAATATCATTACTTACCTTCATTATTCTATCTATAATATTTGTCGAATTTAAATAATTATATCTACAACTTTCTCAAGATTTCTAAAATAATTTCGAATATAAAACTGTTATACAAAAATCTTTAATGGAGGTCATAAGTGTCAAATAAATTTGAAGATACCTTACTTACAATAATTAATAACTACAACAAAAAAATTAGAAATTCAGTTGATGATGAAACAAGAGCTATCATTGCAAGTGATGCTATGTCAACTTTCTTGTATGAATACAACAATCCATTAGCTGCTCTAATTTATGGCGAAATAGCTTTAAAATCAATATTGAATACAACAAACTTGACAGAAGAAATTAAAATTAGAATTACTATAGGCGGATGTTACAATAAAATCGGTGATGATGAAAAAACAATAAGTTACCTTGAGCCATTAATAACATCTAAGTTCAGCAAGCTAGATAAAATGATAAAATATAAATTACTTTTTAATCTAATAAGTTGTTATATTCGTCTCAATGATATTGATAAAGCATCTATTTATATGGAATACTTTGAATCATTATACCAAAAAAATAAAGATTCTGAAGAAGAATTTACTCATTTTATCTATAACATAATTAAAGCTGATTTCATTTCATTTTCAAGGAAGGATTCTTTTGATGATGCATTCATCCATATAGAAAATTGTAAAACCTACTGCGAGTCCTTTATTCCAGATAGTGAAAAACCTATCCTCATGGTAGAGCTAAACAGAATGGCATCCACCATGTATAGTAAACTTAAACAATATGATAAGGCTCATGAATTAAATTTAAATTCCTTAAAATATATTTCAAAAATAGATGTTGAATCTTCTTCTCTTGATTTATATATGCTATTATCAAATGACTATAAACGTCAAGGTGATTTAAAAAACTCAGTGAAATTTATTAAGGAATATATACAAAAAAGTGAAAAAAGATATACTGCTCAAATTAATCAGTATTCAGATATATTAATACGCCAATACGGCATTTATAACAAGGAAAATCATTTATATAAACTAAATCTTATGCGAGATAAAATCTCTAATAAATATAATAGAGATTCTTTAACGGGATTATACAACAGAAGATTTTTAGATACTTTAATTAATACTTCTAACGTTAATGATTCTGAAAAATCTATAGCTATGATAGATGTGGACTTTTTCAAAAAATATAATGATAACTATGGTCATCTTAAAGGTGATAAAATATTAAAAAAAGTTGGAAAAACAATTTTTGACTTATTTAATACAAATAATTATATACCTATACGTTATGGTGGCGAAGAATTTATCATTATTATGAATAATACTTCATATGAGGAATCTATTACCTTAATAGATAACCTTATCAAAAAAATAAGAAATGAAAATATCCCACATGAATATTCAGAAGCAAGTGATAGAATAACAATAAGTGTCGGAATAGAAACTGCTCCAATTGTTTCTAATTCTGAATTTTGGGCTGCGATTAAATCCGCTGATGAAGCATTATATACAGCTAAGAAACAAGGACGTAATAGATATATACATAGTAATGATATTAAAAAATAGTAACAGGAGATATTTTTATGGAAAAATTCCTAAATGATATAGATAACATTATAGATGACTTAGAATTTCATAATATACGTTTTATTAGTAATCAACTTCTAAACACGATAGACCATGAAACAACTTCTTTATTAAAAGAAAATAAACTAGACAATATCCAAGTAAATATAAAGATTAACTATTTGCTTGGATTAATAAATAAATTAAAACTTCAAATAGACTGTAGTATTAGTTTCTTTACTAAAGCATTAGAATTGGCAAAAGAAATAGATGATGAGGTCTGGTTAGCTAGGATTTATTCTAAATTATCTTTATTATCATGCTATAATAATTCTTCTTTAGTCGAACACTTCTCTTCTACTGCTATAAAATATTCTAAAAATATTGATTCATGTAAAATTAAATCATTTGTATATCTTGAAAAGATAGAAACGGCATACCTTTTAAAACACCCACTTTTATCTGTTCAATCTTACATGAATGAAATTAATGATATGCTGATAGATTCACAAGAGAAATATGTAGTCCGTATATTTATGGCTCTAAGCTTTCTTAAAATATATGTTCTTAAAGATATATCTAAAGGGCTTACTTACTGCGAAAAAGCTCTTAATCTTGCATTAAAATATAATATGCTAAATGAAGAAACTATAATAAATTTATATATTTCAAAGTTCTATATGACTTACATAATAAAAGCTAAAGATGTAATTAGAATTTTAGAGCCAATAATATTAGAAGATAAATATGATTCCATAAACATGGAAATAAAGGTTTTAATTTTTCTTGAACTTACTAGAGCTTATTTAGAAGAAAAAAGAATTTCCAAAGCTGAAGATGGCATAACTTTCATTGTAAATAACTTGAGTTCAATTTCGCCTATATTAGCTAAGAATGTCAACATTGTTTTACTATACTTTAAATCTAGAATAGAGCTTTACAATAATAACTTTAAAATTGCTTTGGAATATGCTTTAGAATGTGAGGATTTATATAATGACCTTGAAATCAATCATAGATTGTTTGGTCATGAATTTGATCTTAAAACTACGCTATGTGAAATCTACAGCAATCTAGATGATTACAAAAAAGCAATAACTTATTGTACTAGTCTTTTAAAAAAAGAGGATACTTTCACCGTTATAATGAAAAAGAAACTTTATTTTTGATAGTGTAAAGTTTGCTATGAAAAAATAATATAACAAAAAACACTACCATTTTGAAAATTTAAGGTAGTAAATTAAAGAAATAATTTAAATTTAAGCATGACAAAAAGACCTTTAATG
>NZ_JAHLOD010000047.1 GCF_018917145.1 Clostridium bornimense | reverse complement strand
GGAGATTCAATTTTAACATAGAAATCAGGGGGTCGTTGTTTTTTTATACAAAAAAACTTCTAAAACCTTGATATATAAAGATTTTTAAAGAAAGAAGTGTAAATAAACTTTACACTATCAAGATATTTTAGGGGGTAATTTTATGGCAATTATAGAAGTAGAAAACATAACAAAAAGATTTAATGATAAGCTAGTATTAGATAATGTTAGTTATAGTGTTGAGAAAGGAGAAGTTTTTGGGTTTATAGGGCCTAACGGAGCTGGAAAATCAACATTGATTAATATAATGACATCATTATTAGTACCAGATAGTGGTACAATAAAAATTTGTGGTTATGACATAATTAAGGAGCCTATAAAAGCTAAAGAATGTATAGGATATGTACCACAAGATTTATCATTGATGGAGGAAATGAATGCCTATGATAACTTAGAGTTTTTTGGTGCATTATATGGATTAAAAGGGAAAGAATTAAAGGAAAGAATAAGAGAAGCATTAAAGGTTACAGGTCTTGAGGATACTAAAAGAAAAAAAGTAAAGAAGTTTTCTGGTGGTATGAAGAGAAGGTTAAATATTGCAGTAGCGATTTTACATCATCCTAAAGTGTTAATATTAGACGAGCCAACAGTAGGAGTAGATCCACAGTCAAGGAATCATATATTTTCTTTTATACGAACTATATGTAAAGAGTGGGGTACAACAGTATTATACACATCTCATTATATGGAAGAGATTGAGGAACTTTGTAAAAGGGTATTCATAATAGATTTAGGAAAAGAAATTGCTTATGGGAATAAAGAAGAGATAAAAGCGTCATTTTCTTCAAATAATAAGATAAGAGTAGAGACAGAGGGGATTAATGGTGAAGTTTTAGTTAGACTTAAGGAAATAGATGGAGTAGAAAAAGTTTTGGAGGAAGATAATGTAGTATTCATAACAATAAATCCTAAGTTTATATTGTCTACTGCATTATCAATACTAGAAAGTAGTGGTGTTGTAATAAAAAAAATTACTTATGATGATATAAAGTTAGAAGATGTGTTTTTATCATTAACAGGAAAAACATTAAGGGATTAGGTGATGAAAATGAAAGCTTTTTATTATGTAAAATCAACACTAAAGGGTATGGTTTGCAGTATAGCAATCGTTCTATCGTATTTTATTGCTTTTCCTATTATTATGGCATGTTTTATGGGATATTTTAATAATTTGACCAATGAAAATCCTCTTAAACTTAGAGTATTAGATGTAAAGATCGTTGATGATGATAACAGTGAAATGTCTAAAAAGCTAGGAGAGATAATAAAAGGAAAAGATTTAAAGGAATTAATAAAAGTAGTTAATAAAGATCCTGATGTGGAATTAGTGATTAATAAAGGATATGAAAATAATATTCTAAATAAAAATAAAGGGAATATAACAATAAATAGAAAAACTGAAGAAAAGGAAGTTGCTACAAATACATTAAAAACGATATTAGATAGATACCATCAGAATTTATATATATCATTATCTAATGGTAATGTAGAAGATTTAGATAAGTTTTTTGATGCACAAATTATAGATAATATAAAAATAGATACAATGAAAACAAATAATATGTACGAAAAGTATGCAGCATCAATGATTGGTTTTGTAATAGTAATGTTGATAATGACAATGGTACAAGGCGCTTATAATGATAAATCTGTAAATATAGAAAACAGAGTAAATGCAGCGCCAGTGACAAAAATGCAATATCTATTTTATGATACTTTAGCAAATATTATATATATTTTTATAATAGTTGCTGCTTATGTTATATTCTTTAGAGTTACAGGATTAAGTTTTAAAGGTAATGTATTGGATTTATTGGTGCTAGTTTTAACATCAACTTTGTTAGTAGTATCTTTAACTCAAACAATAACTACGGTATTTAAATCAAAGTATGGAAAAATTATCTCGTATATTATATTTTTAATAACTTTTGCTAGTTTTGAAATGTTTTCTTTAAAAGGTAATAAGCTAACTATAATATCACCTACTCATTATTTAAATAATGCTTTTAATTTATACAACTTAAACGGAAATCTTAGTGGAGGTTGGAAGTGGATACTTATGATATTAGTTATATCTATTATTACTTATTCAATTGCTATAATAAAAGCAATTATTAGTGGGAGGCGAAAACTATGCAATTAGGAAGATTAGTTTTAATTAATATAAAGAGACAATTAAAAAATCCAGGTATACTATTAATGACAATAGTTATGCCTGTGATAATGTTACTGTTTATGAATGGAACAAGTTCAGATGAAAAATTAGAAGGAGTAGGAATAATAGATAATAGTAAGTCAAATTACTCTAAAGAAATGATTTTAGAACTTGAAAAAGAATACACCATTGATAAGTTAAGTGGACAAATAGAAGATAATTATAATCTTTTAAGAGAAAATAAACTTGGTGTGATTTATGTTATAGATAGTAATTTTCAAAAACAAATAGAAGATGGAAAAGTACCTGAAGTTAAAAGCTATACTGTTGAAACTAGTAATGGATCAATGATGGCAGAGAATATAATTAAAAATTATATATTTAATAAATTAGAAGAAAAAATATCAGAAGGATTAAGTGCAAATTCAATTAATACTGTTGTAAAAAATATAAAGGAAGAAAAAGAAACATATAAAATGACAATTATAATGTTATGTTATTTTATGATGTTAGGAGGAGGAATAGTATCTACTGAAATTATAAGACTTAAAGAACAAAAAGTACTAAGAAGAACTATTGCAACTGCTAATAAAGATGTCACTATTTTAGGAAGTTTATTTATATCATCATTTTTATTACAAGGTATATTATCAGTAGCAGGATTCATTTTTATAGCAAATATCACCAAAATTCCCGCTAATAAAATTCCAGAGGGCTCTTTTATTATTTTCCTTGGTAGCTTAATTACTACTGCTATAGTTGTAGCTGCGACAAGATGGATTAAGAACCCAGTAATTGCAAGTTTATTTACAATAATTTTTGGATTATTAGCTTTTGGTCTAGGTATGTTGGGCACAGAACTTACAGATTATGAAAATATTCCTGCATCAATAAGTAGAATAAGTATTATTTCACCATTTACGTGGTTATTAAGAATTATAAATACAAATGAGATTATAGTACCTACTTTAATTATCGTTTTAATGTCTCTTGTATTTTTTACCGCTGGAAGTTTTAGATTAAGGCAGTTTGTTAAAGAATAAGAATGGGTATTGGAAAGCTAGAAAACAAAATATTTTCTAGCTTTTTAATATGATATAATAATATTAATTTCAAAATATGTAATGGAGGTCACAGATGAACAAGGTAGAGTTTATAAATTCACTAAAAAACATTAATGGAATTGTATCAGTATGTAGATTTGGAAGTTATGGGACTAAAGAGTGGATTAGGGATAGAAGTGACATAGATTTAGCTGTGGTTGTTGGACCTAATGTTAATTTTATGGATACAGTTAATATTGAAGATGAAGTAAATACATTATGTATGAATTTTTATAAATATGATAAGATACATTTAACTTTTGTTCATTATAGTGACTTTTATAATAAATTTGCTAGGATTGCTGTAGATAGTGATGAACAATATATTGTAAATGATGATTTATGGTTTGATTTTATGCATTATGTATTAAAATATGCTAGGAATAATAGAAATTTTGAAAAGACATTAAAGATAGATGAACAATATAGCTATTTTGGAGGGATTATAGATGAGTCCATATTATAAATATAAAAAGGAAAAGTTTTTAGAAAAATATAAAAGTGCATACAACACATTAGAAGATTTAAAATATACAATAACTGAGTACAAAAGTAATAAAAATAGAATTGTTAAAAGAGCTATGTTTGCTTTTTTTCAGGATTTTTCAGAGTATATAATAGATATGTGTGAAAGTTACATTGTAATAAATAATGGAAAAATTAATAGTAGTACTTCAGCGACAAAACTTATAGAAACAGCATCAGAAATGGGCTTCTTTGATAAAAATTTAAAAAATTACTTATCTTTAGCTGTGAAACTTCGAAATAGATATACTCATGATTACTACATTAGAGAAGAATGTGAAAAGCAAATTGAGGAATTTTGCTTTAACGAACTTGCATATTTAGAGATATTTTTAGAAGAAAGTAAGGATAGTGTTGTTTTAAAGTATAAAAGTAGATAGTATGAGAATGAGTCTTTGTATATTAAACTTGTGCAAAGGCTTTTTTATTGATATTAGGATTTTGAATTTTATTATTAAGTAGCATTATAAATATAGAAATGTTTTGATATTATATTTGTATAATTATGAAAAAATTAACTGATTATTTTTAAAAATATTTTATATTTATTTTGTAACGAATTAGTAAAAAATAGGATATATATTATGGGAGGTGAAAAGTTGCAAACTATAGGTGAAATTTATAAAGAAGTTTTGTACCTCAGGTTAACAGGAGATTTAAGCTTTAAGGAAATTGGAGAAATTTTAGAAAGATCGGAAAATTGGGCGAGGGTTACATACTATAGAGGGAAGTCTAAAGTGATTAGGAGGCTAAATGATGAAAAATGAAAAAGCTTGCATAATAACTAGAGAGTTATTGCCTATATACATAGATGACATAGGAAGTGGTGAAACAAATAAATATGTTGAAGAACATTTAGAGAAATGTGATTTATGCAAAAAAGAATATAATAAAATATATAAAATTAACAATAATAAAGAGGCAAAAAATAAAGTAGATACTATTAAAAAGTTTAAAAGACAGATAATTTTAGGAATCATTTTAGTGATAGTAATTAGTAGCATATGTATAGGATTATCGATATTTTATAATAAGATAGAATTTGGATGGTCAAATATTTTTGAGAAAGAAAACTGGGTAATAATAATATTAAATATAGGTAGTTATTTAATTCCTTTATTTGCATTATTATTTTGTTGGATATGGAGAAAAGCTTCAATTGGAAGTAGCAGCTATGATATTTCAACAGGATTTTTTATATCAATATTAATATTAATGATAGCTAAGATATTAAACTTAGTTTATAACCTTACTCGATTAGCGAGTTTTTATGGATTATTATAGGGATAGAGGTGTATTATGAAAGAAGAAATTTCATGCGAAATAATAAAGGATTTATTACCTAATTATATTGATAATGTTTTAAGTAATGAAGGGAAAGAAATAGTTGAAGAGCATCTTAATAATTGTGATAGTTGCAGAAAAGAATATGAGATATTAAGATCTTCTATAGAGATAGATACAGTGGATGCTACTAAAATTAATTATTTAAAAAAGATTAATTTGAAGTTATTGATTACTATAATTTCATTATTAGTAGTGACAGTTATTTCAAGTATGTTGTTAACATTTTACACTGAATCAAATTTTGATGAAGGAATTATGACATTATTATTTTCCATGTTTGCATTTATTTTAATAATAGTAAAATTTGCACTACCATTAGTTGGATTAGTATTTTCTAGTATATATTTAAAGAATAAACGCAAAAAAATACTTATTATTCCAGTGATTTTATTTAGTATTTGGCTATTTGAATCTATATATAGCTATATTTATAATTTAATACACTATTAGTTGGTATAAGTAGTTACATCAACGGTGAATGAAACTTTCTTAAAAGAGGTAACATTAAATAGCGTGCTGAAAGAAAATGTTTTAGTATATTATGTTACACTAAAAGATTGTGAAATTACACCTAATATTTCTATAAATTTATTGACAAAAATTATACTTCGAGTATAGAATAAAAATATACTTCGGATGAAGAACTATTTAAAGGAGAACTATTTATGAATGAAATTGTGAAATTTGAAAATATATTTTTTCAATTTATAGACGAAGTTAAAGATATTATTGGAGGACATAAGTGGAAAAGTATTACTTTAGATTGTTCTAAAAATGAGTTATTAGCATTATTTTTTATTTACAGAAAAGAAATGGTGAATAATAGCGATATTGCAGAATATATAGGGGCTCCTTTGAATACGGTAACTGGCGTAATAAACAGATTAGAAAAGAAAGGTCTTGTTGAGAGAATACGTGATAGCAAGGATAAAAGAGTAGTTAATATTACCTTAACTGATACAGGCAAGGCTTTAGTTAATGAACAAAAAGATGAGATTCTTTTTTATTTTAAAAAGATTTATGAAGCATTAGATGATACTGAAAGAAGCACTTTAATTAATATTGTAGGAAAGATTTTACCGATTCTAAAAGGTGCTGATATTAAAGAAAAAAGTACATCAGGAAAGAGAATTAGAAAAATAGAAATAGAATAATGCATTATTTTACAGCACAATGTACTATTGTTGCTGTGAAATTTTGCTTATTAAAATATTATTTTTTAATAAAATACTTCGAGGTGCGAACTATTCTATTAAAGAAGTAAGGGGGTAAATATGAGTAGAATAATTATTTTTACAGGTAAGGGTGGCGTAGGAAAGACTAGTGTAGCTGCTGCTCATGCTGTGAAAGCAGCAAAAGATGGACTTAAAACACTTATAGTTAGTACAGATATGGCTCACAATTTAAGCGATTTATTTATGAGGGAATTAAATGAAGAACCAAAGGAAGTGTTAGAAAATCTTGATGGGTTAGAAATTGATCCTAATTATGAAATGAATTCAAATTATAAAAATATATCAGTTGCTTTCAAAGAATTAATACCAGATTTGGATAATGAAGATAGTGATGCGTTAGAAGATATAGTTGTGTTTCCGGGTATAGAGGAGTTATTTTCTCTTATCAAGATTAAAGATTTATATGAAAAAAATATCTATGATCTTATCATTGTTGATTGTGCACCGACGGGAGAGACATTATCACTTCTAAAGTTTCCGGAGTTATTATCTTGGTATATGGAAAAACTTTTTCCAGTTGGCAAAGTAGCACTGAAAGTTCTTAGACCAATAGGAAAAGTAGCCTTTAAGATAGATTTACCTGATAAAAAGGCATTAAGTGATATTGAAAGATTATATATTAATCTTGCTCAGTTACAAAAGTTATTAAAAAATCAAGAGATATGTAGCATAAGAATTGTTACTATTCCGGAAAAAATGGTAGTAGAAGAAACAAAGAGAAGTTATATGTATCTTAATTTATATAACTTTAATGTTGATGGTATCTATATAAATAGGATAATTCCAAGTGAAGTAAATAATAACTTTTTTGATACATGGAAACAAATACAAAAGAAATATATAGAAGAATTAGATGATGTTTTTTTCGGTATTCCAACATACAAAATCAAATGGTATGACAGTGATGTTAATGGAGTACAGGGGCTAGAGAAAGTAATAAAAGATTCTTTTGGCGATAGAAAAATATTTGATGTTTTAAAAACAACGGAAAATGAGACATTTAAAAAGGTAGATCAGGGATATTTGTTAGATTTATATATTCCTTTTATAGATAAATCTAATTTTGATTTATATCAAAGTGATACAGAAGTTATTATAAAGATAGGAAATTTTAAGAGAAATATACCTATGCCAGATGTTATTAGAAAATATTCAATTGATAGTGCAAAACTAGAGAATGAAAGGTTAAAGATTATTTTTAAGTAGGTATAATTATGAATAAAGAATTTGTAAAGAAGATGCTACAAGCTAAAAAATTGGAATATGAGGCATTAGAAGAGATATTACCTGATTGTATAAAAGAAAAAAGAAGTAGGGTAGTCTCAGATATTAAGGATATAATTAGGGACGTTATTATTGAAGATATCACAGAAGATAAAAGTACTAAGAATAGAGAAGTTAAAAAGGTAAATATAGATTTTAATTAGAGGTGTTTGTTATGAGAATTATTTTATACACTGGGAAAGGCGGAGTTGGAAAGACTAGTGTTGCAGCAGCAACAGCTTGTAAAATTGCAGAAACTGGGAAGAAAGTGCTTATCATTAGTACTGATGTAGCGCATAGTCTAAGTGATTCTTTTAATGTAAAGTTGGGTAATGTAGCTATAGAGATAGAAAAAAATCTTTATGGTATGGAAATAGATACAGTAGATGAAAATGAAAAAATATGGGGCGGTGTTAAAGATTATATTAAACAGTTAATTACAATAAAGTCTGGTGAAACTATTGAAAGTGAAGAGCTACTTGTATTTCCAGGTTTTGAGGAATTAGTATCATTGATAAAGATAAAGGAAATTAATGATGAAGGAAAATATGACGTACTAGTAGTAGATTGTGCTCCAACTGGAGAAACTATGTCACTTTTAAAATTCCCTGACCTTTTTAAATGGTGGATGGATAAGATATTTCCTATGAAGAGAAAAGGTGCAAAGATAGCAAAGCCTATAGTTGAAACTACTATTAAAGTTCCGATGCCTACAGAAGATGTTTTTGATGAAATTGAAAGTCTATATAAAAAAATAGATGATTTATATTCTATTATGCAGGATAAAAGTAAAGTATCGCTAAGAATTGTAACAACACCAGAAAAAATAGTAGTGAAGGAAGCAAAAAGAAATTTTTCATATCTACATCTTTTTAATTATAATGTGGACTCAATTATTATTAATAAGACTTTTCCAAAAGAATCAACAGAAGGATATTTTGAAAAGTGGTTAGATATTCAAGAGAGCAGTATTTGTGATATACAGGACAGCTTTAAGCCTATTCCTATATTTAAAGTAGAATTATTAGATAAAGAACTTAGAGGATATGCAACACTTCTTAAAGTAGGCAGTGCTATATATAAAGATTTAGATCCAGAGAAAATACTTTTTAACGAAAAGATTTTTGAGATTAAAAAGGAAGATGAATTATATACATTAAGTATTAAAATGCCTTTTGTAGATAAGAGGGAGTTAAAATTATTACAAAATGGTGATGAGATAAGTATTGCTATAAAAAATGAAAAAAGAAATATTACAGTACCCAAAAAGCTTCAAGGGAGAGAAGTAACTGGAGCAAGGTATGAAGAAGGAAAACTTAATATTATATTTAGTTAATAAAAATGATATGTACGTCACGTACAATTTTAGAACTATATAAGATATAATTAGTTTAATAATAGGATGTAAATAATGGAGGATAAAATGGATTGGTATTGTGCAGTTTGGAATAGTGATGAGGTTAGTGGAGTTATTGCAGCAAATAATCTGTATGAGAGGTTATGTATCGGTGATACTTCACAAGTTGGAGATATAGAAATAATAGATGAATTTTATAGTGATTTAGAAAAAATAGATGTGCCAATGGAGAAAAATAAAGGTAAAGGGTTTGTCATCATTGGTTGTGATATGGATTATGCAGAATTGCTTAATGATGCTATACAAAAATTAGCTAAGGAGCATGGACTATCTTTCTTTGAGCCACAAAATATGACTTATATTTTTTAAAATGGAATCACTTTAAGCTGAAAGACTATTATTGGTTCATATGAAGCAAATGTTCAATAATGGAGATTTATTGATGGGAATTGGCAACATTGGAAATTTGAAAAAGTAGATTAAAAAAGATTAATATTAGGGTAAGCTATTTAATAATTTAAAAGTAAGGGATTTCACAAGAAGGTGCACCTCAAATGGCAGATATATTTATCTATCATTTGGGGTGCATTTTTTATTCAAAAGGTAGAGAAATTTATCTGAAGAGGAATTTAATAAGAAGAAAGCAGAAATATTATGCAGTATATATATTTTTTCTTTACCATAATAAGAGCAGTATTTATTAAAATTTTGGAATATATGCAGTATAATTTCCAAAATGTGATATACTATAAATAGTAAATTATAACATAATATAACATAAATGTATTTTAGAAGGAGTGTAACATAAATGGTAAAAATATTGTTACTTAAAAGATATGTTATATTTTAGGTTTATTATGGAGGTATTTTATGAAAGATATTTTAAAAGTTGAAAATGTAACTAAGATTTATGGGAAAAAAACAGTATTAGATAATGTTAGTTTTTCTATTAAAGAAGGAGAAATAGTAGGTCTTGTAGGTCCTAATGGTGCTGGTAAGACTACAGTTATGAAAATAATAACTGGCTTAACACCAAAATATGAAGGTAATGTATATATTGGCAATGAGAATATTAGAAATAAATTCAAAAATAAAACTAAGACAAAAAATGTTGGCTGTATTATTGAAACACCAGGATTTTATCCAAGTTTAACAGGTGAAGAAAACTTAAAATTTTTTGCTGAATTGTCTGGTTTAGAAGATTTAAGTGAAATAGATGAAATAGTAGAAAGTTTAGGATTACAAAATGCTATGAAAAAGAAAGTAGGATCTTATTCTTTAGGAATGAGGCAAAGACTAGGTATAGCTCAATCTGTTTTAACATATCCTCCATTACTAATTTTAGATGAACCTACCAATGGTCTTGATCCTAATATTATTCCTGAGATAAGAAAATTCATAATAAATATTGCTAAAAATAAGAAAGTTGCTGTGTTGATTTCAAGTCATATACTTTCAGAACTTGAGATTATGTGTGATAAGATAGTCTTTATTCAAAAAGGGAAAATAATAACACCTGAAGATAATAATGCGTCTGAGGCAATGGTCAGAATTACAACAAGTAATATTGCAGAACTTCAAAAATTTTTGCGTAAAAATAATTACAAGTTATTTAATTTAGCTATTAATTCCGTTGAATTTAAAATAGATCCTAGTGAATTGGAGAACTTAACGAGATGTCTTGCTATAAATAAGATACCATTTTCTACTGTTGAAATACTTACAGAAAGTTTAGAAGATAAGTTCTTAAATATAATGAGAGGTGATTTAGTTGATTAAATTATCTTTTGCAATGTTTAAAAATGAAATTTTATCTAAGAAAAGTATTATGGGTATTGCTATAAGTTTTATATATTCATTACTTTGGATATTTGTTGTTAATCCGGACAAGTTTGGAATAGTAAATTTTACAGCTGAATACTTTAAATTATTATATGTTTTAATTATATATCTTTCTTTTCAATTAGTAGATTTTGATGTTAAAAATAATATCCTTATAAATTTATTTACTGGTGTTTTTAGTAGGTTACAGATTATAATATCAAAATTAATATCTTTGATATTTATGGGAATATACTTTGCTTTTATAGGAGAACTTAATAATTTATTTGTATCGATAGTATCACCAAAATCCTTTGGAATATCAAAGTTTTTAGAAATAAATCATCTTAAATTTATATTATCAATAATGTTAGTAATCTTTACTATGGGATCTTTATGTTTATTAATTTTATCTTTAAATCTGAAATCAAAAACTATAAGCACTATAACTACAATAGCATTTGGAATTATTAACTTTTTTTCTTATTCAGTAGTAACAGGAATCGAGTACCTTCATCACCCTATTACTCCAATTACTAATATTTTTATGAAGACGCCGATGTATAATACTGCAAAACTATTGATGGAATTTAACTTTTCTAATGTTGTTTTATATATAAGCTGGGGAATATTATTTTTCTTTTTATTTACAGTAATAATGAATAAAAAAGAAATTTCATAAGGGGAGGCGATAAATATATGAATAGAGTATTTAATATATTAAAACTTGAGTTAAATAAGCCTAAAAATATTAGAAATCTCTTTATCACAATTGTAGTATTTTTGATAGTTTCTTGTTTTACAAATGATATATCTAATATACCAAGTAACTTTTTAGGATACATGCCATATGTGATTATAATTTCTTCATTTTATATTTTAGGGGTAGAGTTTGAATCTAAAACAGATAAGATAGTTTTTAGTTCTAAATATACAAGAACTGAGATCTTAATATCAAAATTAGTATCAGTACTTATAAAATCAATAATAGTTGCAATAATTTTCTTAGTAGTTAATTACGCAATCAATATATACTTAAAAGTACCAATATCAAATATATTAACAATAAAACAAATAGTTAATATATTTGCTTCTACTATTCTATACGCCTTTACAATGACATGTATAATCTTTTTGGTTACTCTTGTCACTAAAAATGGTAAAGCAACAGGTGTTATAATGTATATACTATTCTTTGATCTTATGAATTCCTTGTTGGCAAATGCTTTAGGTTCATCTAGTATAAGTAAAACAACTGCTTACTTAATAGAAAATACGCCTTTTTATGCTGCCAATATGGGGGTAAAGAATGGATATTATTCTTTGACACAAGTAGTATTTATGTTAGCTTTTGGTATAGTTGCATTTTTAGCTTCAAATATATTTTTGAACAGAAAAAGTATATAGGTATTATTGCTTGAAATAAATGAATAAATATGTCAATTGGCATTGGAGATGAAATAGGATGAAAAATTATAAAGCACTTTTGTTTGATATTAATGGAACATTATGTGATTATTGGAGAGCTAGAGATTTAGCACTGAAAAAAGCTATATTTGAGATTTGGTTAGAATATACTGGGGATAAAATTGAAAGTAGTAATCTAAATACCTACATTAATTTTATAAAGAGAGTGGAAGAAGAGCTGCGTGAAAAAAAGTGCACACTTTCAGAATTAAGAAAGAAAAGATTTGAAATTTGGATCAGAGAATTTATGCCTAAAAAATTCAGTGCTAGTGAATTAGAGAAATGTGCTATTGATATAAATAAGAAATATACAAATTATACAGATATACTATTAGAACCATATCCTGATGTTTTGCCTACTTTAAGAAAAATGTATGATGAAGGGTTTATTATTATAGCTATTAGTAATGGGCCATCGAAAAATCAAATTCGAAGACTAAGGAAAATGAATTTAATTAAATATTTCAGTAATTTATATTTTAGTGAAGATATTGGTTTTAGAAAACCAGATAAGCAATTTTATGATAATGTATTTTCATCTCTGGAGATAGAAAAAGAATTTTGTTTGGCTATTGGAGATGATTTGATTGATGATATACAGGGGGCGAGAAATTATGGCCTCGATGCAGTTTGGGTTAATCGAAAAGGGAATAAGAATTATTTTAATAAAGAAGATTATTTCTTTAGTGAAGTTAATACATTAGAAGAAGTTTGTTCATTGATTGAAAGAAAGAATAATTAAAAATAGTGAAGCTTTAGAAAATCTAATACCCTTGTAGGCAAATAATCTTCCTGATAATTTAAAAATTAAATAATCTTGAACTTCTTTGACTTTGTCATCTGTAATACCAATATGAATATTCCTTAAAGCATCCCAAATATCTTGTTTAACTTTTTCATCTATACAACGTAAAGGAATTATATTTACAGCTACAATCCCTTCATAATTATACAGAAGAAATAAAATATACAATACCGTTAGAAATATTTAAAAACATAGAAAGACAATATACAGATTCACGATATATCTTATTAAGTTTGGGATATGATACAAAGTTTCTTATTCCTAAAGATGCTCTGGGGGATTATAATTTCTTTGAATAAATCAATAGTTGAGTACCTTAAAGATGATAATTCCATACGGAGTGTTAGCAGAAATTGATTGTAATAATAAGATATTTTCTATATTAGAAGCAGGAGTATCATAAGCAATTATAAATGTATAAATATACTACGTTTATAATACAATTATTAATTTGGGGGCATATGCCCCATTTTTTATGAGCTCCTCAAATATTTCTTTGTATATATTATATGTAACGGTAAAATCAAATTCTACATACTTTGTGATAAAGAATCCATATGGATAAAGAAAGAAAATGTTATATATATTTTAACTAGCACAAGTTATAGTATTCCCTTATACTTTTTTCAAGCTCTTCCATAATATCTAGATTGTTTCTTAGGTATTCTTTTACATTTTCTCTTCCTTGACCAATTCTTTCATTATTATATATATACCAAGCACCACTTTTGTCCACCTTGCCAATTTTCACTGCTAAATCAAGAATATCACCCTCTTTTGATATGCCTTGTCCAAAAACTATATCAAACTCTGCTTCTTTGAAAGGAGGTGCCACTTTATTTTTTACGACTCTAACTCTTGTGCGATTTCCAATTGCTTCTTCACCTTTCTTTATGGTTTCAATTCTTCTAACATCCAAACGGACTGAAGCATAATATTTTAAAGCACGACCTCCTGTTGTCGTTTCTGGATTACCAAACATTATTCCAATTTTTTCTCTTAATTGATTAATAAACACAACAATACAATTTGATTTACTTATTATATGCGTTAATTTTCTTAAGGCTTGAGACATTAATCTAGCTTGTAATCCTATATGGCTATCACCCATTTCACCTTCAATTTCTTGCTTTGGCACTAAAGCTGCTACTGAATCAATTACAATAATATCAATAGCATTAGATGCAATCATTGTCTCTGTAATTTCTAATGCTTCATTTCCATTATCGGGTTGAGAAATATATAATTCATTAAGATTCACACCAATATTTTTCGCATATAAAGGATCTAGTGCATTTTCTACATCAATAAATGCTGCTATACCTCCCTTTTTTTGAACTTCTGCGATGATATTCAAAGCAATTGTTGTCTTACCACTTGATTCTGGTCCATAAACTTCAATAATACGACCTTTAGGAACACCGCCCACACCTAATGCAATATCTAAGCTAATAGAACTAGTAGAAATACTTTCGATAGAGCTGTCATGAGCAGAATCTCCAAGCATTATAATAGAACCTTTTCCATTGTCACGTTCTATTTTTGTAATTATATCTTTTAACATTTTTAATTTATCGTCATCCATTGACCTACTCCCCCTATATGTTTTTCTAATATATTAATAAGTTTCGTTGATTTCTATAAATAAGATTTCTGTGATTAATTACAGTAAACGTTTTCTTGTACATTCACGAAATAATAGCTATATTCATTTTAGCAAAATAAAATTTTTTTCGTAAGAAAAATTTAAAACAAAAGATGAATTGTTGTGGATTGAGACAGCACTAATTGGAGAAAAATCTACTATTTTTGTATCTGAAAATCATAAGAGTATCAATTATAGTAAATAATAGTTAGTTTTTTTCAAATCATTTTCCTTTTTAGATAGAAGAATGGTCTTTAATGATCATTCTTTTTTGCTACATAGGAATAATTGTATTTCTAATATAGGTGCTATATAATGGTATATATTAGGAAAACTATAATATAAAAATGAGATAAAAAGTAGCTGTGATAAAGCCTACATATGAGATTAGTGATTTTCAAATGTTTTATTAGGCTTATTTTTTGGCGAGATGTTAGTAGGAGCATATGTGGTAGGATGCAGTTTTGCAAAACACTAAATTAGAATTTGGAGGAACAATTATGAATATAGATGAGCAATTTAATCTTATTGCTAAGGAATATGATGTTAATCGCAAAAGATTTATACCATGTTTTGATGATTTTTATGAAGAAACAACGCATTTTGTAACATCAAATATTACTGAACCAAAAAGAATATTGGATTTAGGTGCTGGAACGGGGCTTTTATCGACTTTCTGGTATAAGTACTTTCCAAAATCGGAATATGTTCTTATAGATATCGCTGAAGAAATGTTAGATGTTGCAAGAAAACGATTTGCTGGTTTGAAGAATGTATCCTACCAAATCTTGGATTATTCTCAAAGGTTACCTAAAGGTGAATTTGATGTTATTACTTCTGCATTATCGATTCATCATTTGGAACACAGGGATAAAAAGGAATTGTTCTCACGTATTTATGATAAACTTCCTAAAGGTGGTCTGTTTATCAATTACGATCAATTCTGTGCTGGTTCAATGGAAATGAATATATGGTTTGATTCATTTTGGGAAAATCAATTAAGAGAAAGTGGTCTTTCTAAAGTTGATTTAGAACGATGGCAGGAACGGAGAAAACTTGATAGAGAATGTTCTGTTGAAGATGAAATTGGGATGCTTCAAAAGAGTAATTTCCGAGAAGTAAAATGTATTTATTCAAATCAGAAATTCTCTGTTATTGTTGCAATAAAATAAATTACAACAAAGGAGGGCACTGAATTTTCACTGCCGAAAAATTTAAATCATTTTTGTCTTGGTCGTTATGATTATATTATGAGTTTGTATATTTTTTTAGTAATCACTTAAAAGAAGTCAAAGATGGCATTCCTTTTGGGATGGTCTTTGACTTCCTTTATTTTATGTGAAGCTTTTAGATTGCCTCCAGGAAGCTTAGAATAGTATGTTTACTGAGAAGTTTGTCTTTATCAGCGTGTGTAGAAAAGTGTGTAAAACTTTTATCAAGTTTATGTTTAAAATTTGTGTATGTGGCAAGAATTATAGACAGATAAGAACAAGATAAAAGGAGAGAATTATATGAGAAGAGAAATTAAGGGAGAAGTATTTGATACAGAGAAGGATAAATTAATATATGAAACATGGAAAAATAATAATCTTAGTGCTAATTATGAATTTGAAATTTTATATAAAAATGCTACTGGTGCATATTATATATACGAAGGTGGCGGACCAAAAACAAGGTTTGCTGAAAAGTTAGGGAATATAGTTACTGTTGGAAGTTCTAGAATTAGACCTGTTAGTGATATAGATGCAGAGATTTGGTGCCTTGAAAAGGTGTTACCATGTGAATTACTAGAAAGGGAGGCTTAAATATATGGGAAGACTTAATAAAGGTGAAGAAAAGCATGTACATTTTATAACTGATTTAGAGCTATACAAAAACTTTGAGGCAATAGTAAATGATGAAGGAAAAACAGTAAGTGCAGCAATAAGAGAATACATGATGAAGGTAGTTAGGAGAAATAAAAATGCTAAAGAGAGAAGAAATATTTAATTTTGTAATTAAGCTAACGGGATATATGGAGGAATAATTATGTGTTTGCCTATAGAAGACATTAAAATAAATAAGGCACAGGAGGAATTCTTACAATATAGAGATGATGTTAATTATAAGACTATGGCTATTATATTGTATATAGAAAAATTAAAGGATAATAAAGATGTTTTAAAGGAATTAAAAAATATTAAAACTCTTCGTGATTTTGAATATAGATTAATTGAGCTATGCCTTGAAAAATAAAGGTTTAGCTTTATTTTTTTACTTAAATTGTGTTTAAAAATATGTACATTGGGAAGAATATTAATAGGGGGAAATAGTTGATTTATAAGGAGCAGAAATAAACAAATGGAAAAGAAAAAAGATTTGAAAAGAATTCCTTTTTATAAATATCTATTTATAAAAAATAAGTTACCTAACAATCCTACTATTGATATGATAGAAGGATTATATCAAGCCTATGGCACAGAATATGTTAAGTATTGTAAGGCGGTAGGTTTTCAATATCAAAACATTGAAGGAGTAATAAAACGTGCTTTATATTGTATAGAAAAAGGGATTAGTTAATCCCTTTTTTAATCTTAATTAAGTTGATTTAACCACTTAAAGTATAATTTCAATACCTAAAGTTGGACAAGCTATATGCAGACCTTTTGGCTCCTGCAAAAGAACCATAAAAAAGCTATCTTTGCAAACTGCACCAGAGCTATGACCCCTTGCAAAGATGGATTTTTTTATTGGTAAAATGAGCTGCCAAAAGGATGTATGAGAAAGCTGTAATTTTGTATGGTATTACAAAAATGTAGTTGTTGGATAAAAAGTACTTGAAAAGTATGAAAATAGGGTAATTAAGATTTAGAGGCAAGAAATCAGAAAAGTTAGGTTTGAATAGTGAATATATGGTAAATAAATTTCGCAAAATAATAGTTTTGCGAAATTATTAGGGGTATTTTTTAATATATTCAATACTTTGTAGGGGTGATTTAAGTAGCAATAATTTTTATGTTTATAGAAGATACTGTTGTCAAAATGAAATATAAGATAATTTAATCTTGCAAATAATAGATTAAAAGATAAATAAGTTTATGGGAAAAAGTTTAATAGTTATAGAATTAAAGTATAAAATGGAAATTAGCAAATTATTTGATAAATATAATAAAATATGTATAATTATTGATAAGAGTATATTCGTGAGAGGTTATAATGAATACTGTAAGAAAAATAAAAATAATAATAAATAACGGTGATGATGAAATAAGGAAAAGTCAATATCAATTTATTAGAAATGCTATGTATGCACAATATCAAGGCTTAAATAGATGTATGGGTTATTTGATGAGTGGATATTATGCAAATAATATGGATATAAAATCTCAGGGATTTAAGGATCATCAAAAAACAATTACTAATAGCTTATATATATTTAATGATATAGAGTTTGGTAAAGGTATAGATAGTAAAAGTTCTATAACACAAAAAGTTAAGAAAGACTTTTCTACTGCTTTAAAAAATGGTTTAGCTAAAGGTGAGAGAACTGTAACTAATTATAAAAGGTCATTTCCATTGATGACTCGTGGGAGAGATTTAAAGTTTTCATATGGAGATAATGATGAAATTTTAATAAACTGGGTTAATAAAATACAATTTAAGGCTATAACGGGAAATAGTAAAAATTCAATAGAATTAGAACACACTTTACATAAAATAATAAATGGTGATTATAAAGTTGGGCAAAGCTCATTAACTTTTAATAAGAAAAATGAATTGATATTAATTTTGACAATAGCTATACCAGAAGTAAAAGGTGATGAATATAAACCAGTAGCAAATAGAACTTTAGGTGTAGATTTAGGACTAGCTTTTCCTGTATATATGGCGTTAAATGATATTACTTATATTAGAAAATCTCTTGGAAGCTATAATGAGTTTGCAAAACAAAAGTTACAATATAAAGCTAGAAGAGAAAGACTTTATAAACAATTGGATTCTGTAAAAGGCGGAAAAGGTAGAAAAGATAAATTAAAAGCTTTGGATCAATTTAAGGAAAAGGAAAAGAACTTTGCTAAAACTTATAATCATTTTTTAAGTAAGAAGATAGTATTGTTTGCAATAAAGAATCAATGCGAATATATAAATTTAGAAAAGATAGATAGTAGTGGGTTAGAAAATAGGGTATTAGGATTATGGACTTATTATGACTTGCAAAAGGATATAGAATATAAAGCTAAATTAGCTGGAATAAAAGTTAGATATGTAAAGGCTGCATATACAAGTCAAAGGTGTAGTAGATGTGGAGACATAGAAAAAGAGAATAGACAGGAACAATCCAAATTTGTATGTAAAAAATGTGGATTAGATATTAATGCAGATTATAATGCTAGTATAAATATAGCTCAATCAACTGAATTTATTAAATAAAATAAATTACGGTATATTTAGATGCCGAAGGGTGAGGGAATGGATAAAATACATAAGGTTTTTACCAAATATGCCCCATTACCACTCACTAAGGGTTAGCCTAGGTGTTATGTTACCGCCTAGCATTCTAAGATAGTTAAAAAATAAATTTGCAGTAGATGATCTTTTATAATTTAAGAGTTAAAACATAGTTATATCAATGGATAAGGCTATATTTACAGTAAATCAATAAAATCTTACTGGAGGTTTACTGCAAAATATAGCTTTGAAATGATAATGAAGTGGCTATTCTGCTGAGTTTGTAAACGGGGTTTTATATTAACTATGTGGAATGTAAATTCATATCATTTGCAGCAGAACTGAAACCAGTATTCATGTTTTATATTAACTATGTGGAATGTAAATTTCTAAGAATACAAATAAGCCAATAAGTAGTAAGAAGAGTTTTATATTAACTATGTGGAATGTAAATTTATACTTACCAGTTTGTTAATAGAAAACTCTAAAGGTTTTATATTAACTATGTGGAATGTAAATATTACAAATGTATATGTATCTAGTCCACTTATAGATGTTTTATATTAACTATGTGGAATGTAAATATGGAGAAAAGACACTACAAACTTAATTAATAAAATGTTTTATATTAACTATGTGGAATGTAAATATCATGTCTCCCCGAAATAGTCAAAAAACATGTAAAAGTTTTATATTAACTATTTGGAATATAAATTGAGCTATAAAATAAATTTTTGATTATGTATTTTAAGATTTTACTGTTAATGAAATAAAAAACGATTAAAAAGAAAGTTAAAAATAATTATAATGCTTTGAAAAAGCTAACTAAGATATAGTTATATATTTTAGTTAGCTTTTTTGCATATAGAAAACTAGGAGGTGAGGAATATGGCCACAGCTATAGTTTTAAACAGCACTATTAATCTTAAATATGCAATAGAAAAGGATGGAGCCACTAAGATTAAGTCTATGACTTTATCAGGGCTTGGTGAAAATGCTGATATTAACAGTATTAAGAAAACTGTTGATGCGATTTCTATGTTGCAGGTAGGTGAGCAAGTGGAGGTTAATCGTGTTAAGAATAGTTTTTTATATTAGTTTAAGGGGGTAGGGTACTTTGAATAATGTTCTTGTACTTAGTTTTATTGTAGAAGATGGCAGCAAGTTTAATATTAGAATAACGGATCCAAAGATGAATCTTAGTGAAGATGAGATTAGAGATGCTATGGAGATCATTAAGGATGAGAGTTCTAATGTTTTTAAGAAAAGAATAGTTGCTTTTAATGGGGCGGAGTTTATTGAAACAGTAACTAATAATTTATTTTAAAAAGGGGTGAGTTTATTGGCAGTTGAAGAAAGGTTTAAAGGTCTTCAGGGGAAGGTTAGTTTTCAGGTTTATAATGATGAGAGTGGTGACTATGACAAAGTTTCTATGAAGGCTATTGATATGAAGGAAGGTACTTCTAATGATGATATTTTAAGTGTACTGAGAGCTGTTGGTGATTTAAGTGAAGATATAGCTGCAGATTTTAGGCGAATAGATACTACATATATAGAAGGTGATATATGATGATACATTTTTTAAATGGTGCATATAGAATTAATGTAAACAGGGTGGGAGGTGAGTACTATGGCAGATTTTCTTAGAGTAGGTAGGTCTTTATCTGTAAAGTATGATCTAGAAGAGAATGAAAAGGTAGTTACCAAGACCCAGAGTTTACCGAACTTGAAGGCAGATGCATCGCTGGAGGGTATTAAAAGGGAGATGGATGCTTTGAAGAATATTCAAGGTGGATCTCAAAAACAAATCTTAATTGGGTATGAGGATTTGATTTTGAAGTATTAAAAATTTAGGGAGGAAATAAATTATGGCTAAAACATTACAAATGTCATTTATCACAGCAGCTGGATCAAAGGTATCTATGAATGTACCAAATCCTAAAGATAGTATAACTGAGGAAGAAGTTAAGACTTTTATGAATCTAGTTAAGGATAAGAACATCGTAGAAACTAAAGGTGGAGATATTATCGCCATCGACAGTGCAAAAATCGTTGAAACTAGCACAACTTCATTAAATGTATTATAGGATAGGGGGAAATAGAATATGGCAGCAGTATTAAAGAAAAATGAAAGAAACTGTACAGCTTCTTTTGCTAGAGAAGAAAACGGAAAGACTGTTACTGATAAAGTTAAGACACCTACACTTAAGTTAGACAGTTCTGCTGATGATATCGATGCAGTTATCACTGGTCTTGAAGTTTTAAAAGAAGGAACTAGATCACAAGTAGCTGTAGCGGATACTAATATATTAGAACAACAAGCTTAGGATAGAATATGAGTAGCAGCTTAGTAATATCAGTAATAACTGAAACTGGCGTTATTAATTCAGTAACTATTGCTAATCCTAAAGATGATATCACATCTGATGAAGTAAAAGCATTTGCAGCAGTGATGGAAAGAGAAAAGTTACATACTTTCAAAGGTGGAGATATAGCTAAAGTTAAAGGAGCTAAGATAGTTACTAAGAATAAAAAGAAGTTTTCAATATATTAAATAGTAAGGATGGTAGAATTTCTATCATCCTTTTTTAGAAGGGAGAAATTAAGATATGGAATTAAGTGAAAAAACAATAAGTACAGCTTGTAATATAACTAAAGGTTATGAGGATGATAACGGAAAGGATGTTAGTTATAACATAACAATACCAAACCTAAAAGAAGATACTAGTGCAGAGGATATGGTTGATATTTCTGATGCTATTGATGATCTTACAGTGGGAAGTTTAAGTAGAACTGCTAGGAAGCAGAATAAGGAGTTAGTTGGGTAAAGAAGATCTCTCACGGGTGTGGGGGATTCTTTTATTTACAATTTATGTTATAGTGAGAATAAGGGAAAAAGTATAAATAGAAGGTGAGTTTATGAATAAAGATAGTTGGTATTTTTATTTTGATGAATCATTTCATGATAGAAAAATTACTGTTAAGGAAAATAATATAAATATTTATTCAGATACTTTTAGTGATATGTATGTTGGAGTATTTTCAGGATTTAAAAAGCAAGATGAAGATAGTATCACTGCACAATATCTAGATTTTGAAAAAAAGTATAAAGGTATTTATGGATTAAGTGAAGCTAAAGAACTAAAAGGTACGCGTATAAATAAAAAGAACTTTAAATATGGTATTCAAACATTTAATAAAAATGCATTAGAGTTTTATAATGAATTTTTTAATTTTTTAAAAGATAAAAATATAATTTTTCATATAAGCATGTTTAGTAAAACAGAGTTTTTGATAACTAGCGCTTTTAAAAATTTATGTATTTCACCAGGTATCCGTATTAATAATGAAGCATTTATTTATAGTTTAATTAAGTTTTTATTTGTATATAGAGATGTTAATTTTTTAAAAAAATTTTTTTATGGAGACAATGAGTTTAAGTCATTGGATATTATTAATTATTTAAAGGATCTTCTAAGAAAAGTAATTAGTAATTCTAATGGGATTCCGAGAAAAATGAAAGAAAGAGAAGCATTAATACAATTATTATACATATTAGATAATTCAAAGATATATGGAATACAAAACGAATATTTCTGGGATCATAGTAAAGTCTTTAAGGGATTTAATTCATTGTTAGAAGAGATGCATGTAAATGAGAATAACATAAGTTTATTGGTGGATAAAGGAAGTGATATTTATGATAGTTCTAAGTCTTATAATTATAAACTTGTTAATGAATTAGATTCAAGAGATAGTGTAGGAATAAGAATTTCAGATATATTAAGCAATTTTATTGGTAGAATTGTACTACAATTAGATGAAGATTTACGAGAAGAAGAGATTAAAAATCTGAATACATTAAATACATTTGATTATAAAACTAAAAAGATTCTTAATCCAAAATGGTTTGAAATTAATCAAAATAAGTTTATTTTATATAAAAACATAAGTTGTTTTTTTAAAAGTAAGTGTAAGTACTTTTCTTCTATTTACACAGGCGTATATTTTGATTATACTACGTTATTTCTTTATTTAATAAATTATATTGGTGATACATATTCTACATATACTGAATTTAAAACAATAGATTCAAATAAACATTCAGAAAGATTTAATGATTATTGTATAATAAATATGCTAGAGCGATATAAAAACTTAGGATTTAATAGATAAAGTGTGTAAAATAATAGGGGGAAAAGGAAATGGGTGAGATTAGACCACTATCAACATTAGTAATTAAGGATTTAATGTTTGAAACATTAAAGGATAAGGAGTTTGCTTTGAGTAAAACAGAGCATTCATTTGAAGAAGGGGCAGCAGAAGATACTTTATATTGGATTATGGAATTGAAAGCAATAGATAAAGGCTTAATAGAAGAAAATAGGGAGGTACAGGAATCAGCATGGTATGCTACAAGGATGTTGGTAACTGAATATTCAAGTAATTTTAGGATAGAAGAAGTAGAAAGGATGAATGAAGCTTTTTATTTGTTTTTAAATAGAGGAATAATTGCACCAGGTGTGCATGGATTAAGCAGTGCGTTGCCATTTTTTCATATAACTGATCATGGAAAGAAGTGTATTGAAGAAAAAGATATTTTACCATATGATATTGATGGGTTTACAAAAAAAATAAAGTCTATTAATAATATTGATGAGTGGGTAGAATTTTATTTGTTAGAAGCATTAAAATGTTATAATGCTAATTGTTATAATGCTACAACAGTTATGATTGGTTTAACATCAGAAAAGTTAATTGAATTATTAATTGAATCAATATCTAACTTATTGGCAAGAAAAATATACAAGTACAAAGATAATTCAAAAAAAGGACTTGATTTAAAAAAAGACTTTGATTCTGAAATAGATAATAAAAAAAATATTTCGCAAAAATTTACTTTTATTGAAGATTTCATTATAAAGGTAATAGATATTAATGCAAAAAAAGAAATTGAGAATGTATTAAATAGAAATATTGATAAACCGGCAAGAAGTTCTTTTGTTAACTTTATAAGACTTAATAGAAACGAAGTAAGTCACTGTGCAGATATAAAAAAGGATGCTACAGAAACTATGCTGTTATTCATATCTTTTCTAAAATATTGCGAGAAGATGAGTAATGCTATTAACGATATTAATAATATTAAATAGAGTTTTAAAGATATTATAAAAGGTAGTAACAAGAATATTTTTTTGAGTGGTTGCAAAAAATTCTGTAAATAGCTTTCTATGATAATCATTTTCAAGGTATGAGTACTACAAGTAATTATACTTTAATTACAATATAATAAATAAAGATATGTTGATTGTAGTTACAAGGTTGTAGTATTGTAATAAATGTATATATAGGAAATAAAGTTTTCAGGGACAATTGCAAATATAAATGATCAGTATAAAAGATTAAGGTTTATAGAATAAGAATATGAGTATAAAAAAGTAGTTAAAATCACGAGATATTAGAAGAGTTGCTTCGGAAGAGTTTGTTAATAAAAACAAGAAAGGAGAAGAATAATGGATATGAATAAAACATTATTAGAAAGGTTTAAGGAAGAATATGAAGGTACTAGTGATTTTAGAGTAGTTGATAGTAATATTGATATAAATGGTAACTTAACTGTAACTGTAAGATATAACGATTCTGAAATGTGGCTACATGTTAAAGAAAATGAAAAAGGTGAAATTATTTGGTGGTAACAGTATAGAATCCTATTAGAAAAGGGTTTTAATAAGAGATAAAAATTACGATATTTTTATTTTTTTAATAAAATCGTATTACAATTCATGCAATAAACTCTACCGTTAACAGGCTGAAAATGCCTGTTATTTTCTTTTACAATGAAGTTTTTTTTAAGATCCTTTATAACAATATTAACAATCTCTTTGTAATCCCTATCAGATATATTTATAGTCTCATTATTAGCTACTAATTTATTCAGTTCATTAGTAATAAAGGTACGTAGATTAATTCCAAAGAAACCATGGGTGGCTATATGTATTTTAGCATTATTAGCTATAGTAACTGCTATTACATGACCTTGGTTTACTAACAAGTAAGGTAATTGATAACCTTTTTTTATAGTTATGGCACCATCTTCATAAGTAACTTCTACCTTTCTAAAACTTTCACTGATTCCTAATAAGCGGAGCCAGTTAGTAGGTAGAACTAACCTTCCTGTTTGTTGAGTACTCTTCCCATTTTGGCAAAAGCTTATGTTTAGATTTCTTGTTTCTTTCATGATATTCTCCTTGATATAAAAATTTAAAGTTACGTGACGTAATATTTTATTTATCTTATATGCAAGAAAATAATTTAATATCATATTAGTTAACATAATCATATTTATGAAATGTAAACTAATATGATATTATTAATAGCTATTATGTGTTTATGTATATATCAAATAGTAACTAGCATTAAGAAATATAAAGAAGATCTTAAGGAAGCAGAAGTGAATTCTTATATTAAACTATGCTATTTAATAAAAAATAAAGAAAAAGATAATGATAAGACTATATAAGATAAAACTCCTTCGTTAAATTTTGTGCTCAAAATGTATCGAAGGAGTTTTATGATAGACAAGCCCCTATTATGAAAAAATAAGATTATGTTAAATATTAAATATATAAGAATAGGCTTGTCTATCATTTCATATATGTCCACCTATATAGAATCCTTAGTGGGCGGAGGGTGGGTGGACACTTGGATTGTATATAGGTGGACAGCACTCTAGAGAGCACTACCCAAGAAACCTGCTCCACCGGGTACCATTATAAAGGACAAGCTGTTGCGTGTAGATGTTAGGATAAATAGGGTTGGAGCTTGCCGGAAAACCTATTTATTCTTACATATACTAACTAATCAGCATGTACTTTTTAGGGTGGTGGGAATAGCAGCAAAAGGAGATTGGTCTTTAGAATATAGGTATATAGTAATAGTATCAATTAATAACTTAATATAAAATATATAAACTTATAAATATATAAATTTAACTACTTATTTGTATAATTATATATTTATAAAAAATATTATTTATAAGGAATTATATAAATATATTTATATACAAATAAGAAAATATACTTATAAAAAAATAATCAAAAATATCATTAGAATAATTGTAATTACTTTATTTTTTATTTGCTTTTCTGTAGCTTTCGGCAATAGCAGGACCTACAAAGCCTAACTTAAAAGCTCTGCTATTGCGGTAAGGGTCAGAAAAGCTTCCTTGGATGTTTCTATTTGATTTGTCTTAAAAGGAATACCCCTAGCTTCAGCAAATGAAATAAGAAACAGCCCTATTA
>NZ_JAHLOD010000046.1 GCF_018917145.1 Clostridium bornimense | reverse complement strand
ATAATCTTTTGCTGCCTTGATTTTATCTTCAAAAGAATATTTATATTGTCTTCCCATAAAAAATACCTCCAAAGTAGATTTTGGTTATTTACCATGTCTACTTTAGAGGTATCATATCAAAAGCAACTTAGTAAAAAGCTTGGTGTTTCTGAATCATTTATAAATGATATAGAGCTTGGAAGAAAAATAATAAATGAATCACTTATGTCTAAACTTACAAAAGTTTTAGGTGAAGATTTAAATGATCTAACTTTATCTAATGATGTATCTAATGAGCCTAAAGTTAAATCATCTGAATTTATGTCTCAAAAAAAGAAACAGCCTACAGAATCACCGATAAATTCAATCTGGACAGATGCTCTTAGCTCTGTTGTTAAATCAGTACCTGTTTACAATTATGAATTGAAAACACTATCTACAATTCCTAGGGTTGTAACCAATAATAAAATTGAAAATTTCAATAGTGACAAAGTATTTTATCTTATTATAGAAGATACTGATTTATCAGAATATAGAATTGAAAAAGGCGATAAAGGATTCTTTGCTAAGATAGGCGAACTAGAAAATAATTCTTTATGCTTTATCGAATATAAAAATCAACGTTGCATAAAATATATAAAAAACTTAGGTAATGGTAAATATCTTTTATTATCTAAAGGCGGAAAACTTTCTGAAACAGTTGATAAAAAAAATATAAAACCTTTAGGTAAACTAATAAATATAGAAATTAATTTCAAGGACTAACATTTGATAATGTTAGTCCTTATTCTATATTCTTCTTTTTATTAATTACCATTATTTGTAAATTACTGATTTATTTTGTTTTATTTTTCTTTAATTAATATCTATGTTCTTTACATAATTTACTTTTTTACTTTGTATATTTACTGTATAATTATTATTATGAACATACAAATTTATTCATATTTGGTAAATATTATAAACTTTAAATATTTTTACCAATGCAATGGGAGGGTTTTTTATATGACAAAAAAGGAAATTCTGGCAATGATTCTTGCTGGAGGGCAGGGTAGTCGACTCGGAATCCTTACTAAAAGAGTAGCTAAGCCAGCGGTACCATTCGGTGGCAAATATAGAATTATAGATTTTGCTCTTAGTAATTGTTCTAATTCTGGCATTGATACCGTTGGCGTTCTAACCCAATATAGACCACAGATATTAAATTCTCATATTGGTATCGGTGCGCCTTGGGATCTAGATCGTATTAATGGAGGAGTGAGTTTATTACCACCCTATATGAAAGAAAGTGGAGGAGATTGGTATAAAGGAACTGCAAATGCTATATATCAAAATAGACATTATATAGATTCCTACGATCCTGAATATGTGTTGATTCTTTCAGGTGATCACATATATAAAATGAATTATGAAAAAATGCTTCAGTATCACAAAGAAAAAAATGCTGATGCAACTATTGCTGTCATCGAAGTACCCTTAGATGAAGCTTCACGTTTTGGAATTATGAATACAAATACTGATAATTCTATATATGAATTTGAAGAAAAGCCTACAGAACCTAAGAATAACATGGCTTCTATGGGAATATATATTTTTAATTGGAGCTTATTAAAAAAGTATTTAAAAGAAGATGAATTAGATAAAAAGTCTTCAAATGACTTTGGAAAAAATATAATTCCAAATATGCTTGCTGATAATAGAAAACTTTTCGCATATCCTTTTAAAGGCTATTGGAAAGATGTCGGTACTATCGAATCTCTTTGGGAATCTAATATGGATCTTCTAGATATAAATAGTGAATTAAATCTTCATGACCCAAATTGGACAATTTACTCTGTAAATCCTAATATGCCACCTCAATATATAGGTTCTGAGGCAAAAGTGCATAATTCAATTTTAGTAGAAGGCTGTAAAGTATTAGGCGAGATTTCTAATTCTGTTCTTTTCTCTGGTGTAACTGTAGGTAAAGGATCTAAAATAACTAATTCTGTAATTATGAATAATGTTACTATTGGCGAAAATGTCATAATTGATAAAGCTATCATCGGTTGTGATTCTATAATAAGAAAGCTTTCTCAAATTGGTGATGGAAATGAAATTTATGTAGTTGGAGACCATGAAGATATTAAAGCAAACTCTATATTATCTGAAATAAAAGAAGTAATTTAGCTAAAGACTATAGGGAGGATTTCATATGTTAAACAATTATATGGGCATACTTTGTCTTAACGAAAAAGAGTCTCATATTAAATCATTAACGCAAAATAGACCATTAGCTTCTATTCCTCTTGGTGGCAGATACCGAATTATAGATTTTATTCTTTCTAATATGGTTAACTCAGGAATTAAGAATATTGGTGTACTTACTCATAATAATAGCAGATCTCTAATAGATCATTTAGGTTCAGGCGCTCCATGGGACTTAGATAGAAAAATAGGAGGACTATTTTTAAATACCTCTGGTCATTCAGAAAACTTTTGTGACATTGAAGTTATAAGTAATAATATAGAACATCTTCATAGGAGTAAAGAAACTAACGTAATTATTTCTTCATCGTATATGGTCTGCAATATAAACTTGGAAGAAGCCGTTAAATATCACGAGAAAACTGGCTCAGAAATAACAATATTATACAAGAAAGTTTCTAATGGTAAAAAATCTTTTAGAGATTGTGATGTACTAAATATAGATGAATCTGGTCAATTAATTTCTGTTGGCAGAAATATCGGTACAAATAACAATTTAAATATATCTATGGAAATGTTTATTATGAGTAAAGAAAAACTTATATCTATAATATATGACTGCATAAAAAAAGGTATCTGGACCAACATAAAAAATTATATTTACTCTAATATCGATATTCTTAAATTATCGACCTATGAATTTAAAGGCTATTTGCAATGTGTAAACTCATTACAATCCTACTATAACTTAAATATGGATCTTTTGGATTTAAAAAAATCTAAAGATTTATTTTATTCTAATGGATTAATATTTACTAAAATATCTGATGGTCCTCCAACTAAATACACTAGTGACTGCAACGTTAGGAATTCACTTATAGCTAATGGTTGTATTATAGAAGGTTCTATTGAAAATTGTGTTATTGGTAGGAGAGTAAAAATATCTAAAGGAGCTATCCTTAAAAATTGTATTATAATGCAAAACTGTTCTATTGGGACAAATTCACAATTAGATAACGTGATTATGGACAAAAACGTCTTAGTTGAAAATAACAAAGATTTAAAAGGAGATATTGAATTTCCATTAGTTATACAAAAAAGAACTACATTTTAAAGGGGGAATTATTTTTGAAAGTCTTATTTGTAACATCTGAATGCCATCCATTTTTAAAAACTGGAGGTTTAGGTGATGTATCATACTCTCTTCCAAAAGCACTAAGAAAATTTGATGATGTAGACATAAGAGTTATTATGCCTAAGTACAGTTCTATTCCAGACTACTTTAAAAATTCTATGAGTCATAAAGGAAATTATATAGTTTCAGTAGGTTGGAGAAAACAATATTGTGGAATAGAATTTCTAGAATTTGATGGTATACCTTTCTATTTTATAGATAATGAATACTATTTTAATCGTCCTGGTTCTTATGGATATACTGATGAAGGGGAACGTTTCACTTTCTTCTCTAAAGCAGTACTTCAAAGTATTCCATATATGCATGATTTTGAACCTGATATAATACACTGCAATGATTGGCATACTGCTATGATTCCAGCATTATTAAAAGATCACTATAGATTTTTTGATAATTATACACGAATAAAAACAGCACTTACTATACACAACTTACAATATCAAGGTGTCTTTGATAAATCTATCCTAGATTTATTAGAGTTAAATGAAGGTTATTTTAATGAATCATCACTAAAATACTATAACTCAGTAAACTTTCTGAAAGGTGGAATTGTATATTCTGATAAGATATCTACTGTATCTAATACCTATGCTAATGAGATTCAAAGTGAACCTCTTGGTTCAACTTTAGGGGGACTATTACATAAAAGATGTAATGATCTTTGGGGCATAGTAAATGGTATTGATTATGATACATTTAATCCTGCAACTGATATTCACCTTCCTGTAAAATATGATGTTAATAACTATTGGTTAAAACGTGAGAATAAAGTTAATCTTCAAAGAGAACTAGGCTTAGAACAAAATGCTGATACACCATTAATAGGTCTTGTATCTAGATTAACTGATCAAAAAGGATTAGATTTAGTATGTACTGTATTTGAAGAATTAATGTGCAGCGAAAATGTCCAATTTGTTTTGTTAGGTACTGGTGATCCAAATTATGAACATAGTTTTAGATACTTTGCTAATAAATATTCTAATAGATGTTCTTCTAATATTTACTTTGATAATTCTCTTGCTCAAAGGATTTACGGTGCTTCTGACTTTTTCTTAATGCCTTCAAAATTTGAACCTTGCGGTCTTTCACAATTAATAGCACTAAGATATGGTTCTATACCTATTGTTAGAGAAACTGGTGGTCTTAGAGATACTGTTTTCTCTTACAATGAACATTATAAAGAAGGAAATGGATTTACTTTTACAAATTATAATGCTAGAGATATGCTAAATACAATTAAACGTGGACTTCATTTCTATTGGGATAAGTATCATTGGGATATAATATCTAGAAATGCTATGAACTCTTCTAATAGTTGGGAAAACTCAGCTTATATATATAAAGATTTATACAATACTCTTATCTGGGGATAAAAAAGGAGTGTCACACTTTTGTGCGACAACTCCTCTTTTTATTTATTAAACATTTCTTCAAATGAATTTTTAATATTTTTTCCATCATCAGATATACTATATACTAAATATCTTCCTTTTGTATATACTTTTGAATTTTTTATTTTTTCTTTAGCCTCTTTATCTTCATCTTTTAACTCTTTCTCAGCTTTATCCTTTGTAGTTTCTACCTTATTTTTTAATTCTTCAAGATCATCCTTACTTTTTGCCTTTATAATCAAAATATCATCATCTAAAGTTCCATCTGGTGATATATAAAGTTTAAAATCTTCAACATCATCTTTTGAAATATCATAAATATTCTTTAAGTCATCTTCTGTACCTTCTTTTAAACCTTCTAAGTCAGACCCTATTTTATTTGTAAAATCAGATAATGCAAAATCTACATCATCGTTACTCGTTTTTTTTCCACAACTAATAATACCCATAAAAGAAACTAATAATACCATAAAAATACTTATCTTTTTTAAATACTTTTTCATTAAACTTCCCGCCTTTTAAATATTTTTATCTATAATATTATTCCCCGTAAACAATATTTTTATTTTAATATATTCACTAATTAAATCTATTAATGTTATACACTTAATTACGATAATTTACTTATCTAACAATTAAAATTTTAGGTGAGATGATGAAAAAGTTTTTTATATTTTTATTATTTATATTAACTACTATATCTGTAGGAATTTCATTATATTTATATTTTCCATATATAAAAAATCAAAAAACTACTACAAATAAAATACCTACTGCTACAATATCAAGCAATACATCTATTTTATCTTCTAATGAATCTGCAAACAGTACCTTTAAAATAATTCATGTACCACTTATTAACCAGTTTCCTGAACTTCCATCTGGATGTGAAATTGTAGCTACCACAATGTTATTGAATTGGTATGGATATAAAGTTGATAAACTTCTATTAGCACATGGTATAAAAACAAGTCCTCTTCCAACGTATAAAAACGGTACTTTATATGGTACTGATCCTAATGAAAGTTTTATTGGAGATCCTTTTTCTAAAAATTCTTATGGTGTATATCACAAACCAATAATTGATTTAATAAATGAATATACTAATAATGAAGCTAAGAACTTAACAGGATCATCTTTTGACATTATATTAGATACTATAAAAGCAAATAAACCAGTAATTATGTGGGCTACTATTGATATGAAAGACCCATCAATAACAAAAACATGGGAAACTAACAATGGCACCTTTTCTTGGATTGCTCCAGAACATGCCTATTTATTAATAGGTTTTGATGAAACTAATGTCATAGTTAATGATCCATATGATGGTACTGAAAAATATATAGATAAGGAATTATTTAAGTCTCGTTGGGAAAGCTTAGGTAGCCAAGCAGTATCATTAAAGTAATTCACATTGAGCTTGAAGTGGGAGCACATGCTTTGTAAAAACAACACTTAAGTATAATAGTTTTATATATGCACTAAACATATCTATAAATATAATTGTACCTCTTGCCGCCCTAAAGACTATAATATTTTCCCCACAGGGGAAAATTAACCTTACTTGTGCCATCTAACCTGTGCCCTGAATTGTCTGAATTGAAAAAGAGGTATCGCTAACAACTTTTCATTTGTTAATGCGAAACCTCTTTTTATTACGATATATAACTTTTAATTTTATTAAACTCATCAGTTGTTTTCATTTCATCTTTATAATTTATAAAAACTTTTGCATTATCTTTTAAGTTTATTTCTATAATCTTTTCTCTGTCATCTTCAATATACATTTTAGAATATATCCCATTAACACTGTAATTTCCTAAGTGCATATTAGTAACACTAGCTCCATTTGTTCTAACAATATTCTTTCCCATATCCTTCTTATGAATAAGCTCAACATTTTCTATATCTTCTTTATTAATATCCATTCCATACAATGTATCAATAGATATTTTATTATTGCTATAATATATATTTTTATTATTCATACTTATCGGCAAAACTATTGACGTAAATAATATTATACCTACTATAGGTATTGATATAATTGTTGCTACTATTTTCCCTTTTTTATTTCCAAAGTTTATTGTAACTCCTAATCCATTTCGAGAACTTATCCATACAGTAGGATCATATGGATTACAATAAATTGTTCCCCATTTATAAAATTTATCATCATCTCTATTTATTACATCACCAGATTCAGCAATATCTTCACGTTCTCTATTTATATTTACTACCAATACTAATGTAATTATTAATATACATACTATAGATATACTTATTATCCCTGTATATTGTATAATAGAATACTTATTATAAATTAATTTAGTTATAAATAATTGCATAACCATTAATACAATTGTTGAGATTGGTGGAATAAATGATAAATAATATCTTGAATTATAGTTAAACTTTTTTATCCCATCAATTTCTCCACCATTTATTGTGGTTTTAGCTCTAATTATCATTTTATAAGATATCATCATAATTAATAAAAGAAATAAGTTTATTACATTTGGCAATATTACTATATCCATCTTAGACATTACCATATTACTATTTTTATAACTATATATACTTAAGAAGAAGTTGCATATAAAAATAATTACGGGAAAAATCCATATAAACTTTGGTGCAATTTTCATATTTTCTTTTTTTCTATAGTTGATATCAACAATTACAATATCTTTAGTATATCCACTCCACTTATCTCTATGTTTTATTTTCTTAACCGCTTTATTTCCTAAAGAAAATAGATACGCTACTAAAAAGATTGATAAAAAAACTAATAGGATTAAAATACTTATGGCATAAGCTCCTTTAATTAAATACTCAAATACAAAACATATAATACCCATAAATATACTTAATAATATACTACGCTTTATATATTTTCTTTTAATACTTTTCATCTCTTCTGTAATTGTAAAAGCCAATGGTAATCTAACACCAAAATATATATTCTTCCCCTCATATAAATATGAAAATGCTGTTATTAATGTACATATAAAAATTATTACCGTCATCATTTTTTAATTACCCCCACAATATAAATCTTTTATTATCTCTAATATCTGTTCCTCTTTTATTCCTTTACATATACATTGATTTACCATTATACCCATATCACTTTTCAAATTATTCAACATCTCATCATCCCACTTAGTAACAGATACTATGGCCCCTTTTCTTCTATCTAATTGTATATATCCCTCTACCTTTAGTAGATTATATGCTTTATTAACAGTATGTAGATTAATACCAATATCCTCAGCTAAAGACCTCACTGACGGTAATGAATCACCATCTGATAATTTTCCCTCAGCTATAAGCCTTATAATCTCATTCTTTAATTGAGTATAAATAGCGCAATCAGATTCAAAATCTATTCTTATCTCCATTACTGAACCTCCTCTGTTATACTTATAATATAACAGATAGAATATTGTTTTTCAATAACAAAAAACTGCTATACAAAAATTTGTATAACAGCCCTTTAAAAATCTTTAAATCTTAAATTGTTACTTGACTAAATTGTCAACTGCACCTCATCCTTAATTGTGAATTGGCTGAATTGTGAATTATCTAATAATCTCTATTGCTTCACCTAAGTGCTTTATTTTCTTATATAATCTTGCTGCTGTTTCTTCATCAGCATCTAATAAATCTGGAACCATTATAGGATTCATACCAGCACTCTTGGCAGCTTGTATCCCTTGTCTTGAATCCTCCATTACTATACAGTTTTCTGGTTTACAATTAAGTTTTTCAGCCACCTTTAAAAATATTTCTGGATCTGGCTTTGACTTTGTTACTTCATCACCACAGATTATATAATCAAATTCATTTTCTATCTTTGCTAAAGTTAAAAGTTTTGTAGCTCTTTCTCTCTTACTAGATGTTGCAACGGCTAACTTAACATTAATCCCTTTAAGATGTTCTAAAAGATCATATAAACCTTCTTTAACAACAAGCCCCTCATCATCAACTATCTTGTTTTCTAAATACTTTACTTCTTTTATAATTTCATCTACCGGACATTCTTCACCATAAGTCTCTATTATTTCATTTCTAACAGCCACTATATTTCTTCCAAGAAATCTATCAAAAATTTCTCCTTCAAATTTATACTGAAACTTATCACCAGTTTCCTTCCAAGCCCTCTTAGCTACTTTTTCTGTATCAAACATCAAGCCATCCATATCAAATATAACTAATTCAACTTTCATTTGTATTCTCTCCTTATATTAATAAAAGCTACACTGCAAAATCACATAAATGTATTTTGCAAAGTAGCTTTCTTAAACTTTAAATCTATATTCTAGAAATCAGCATTTCCTGGTGTTCTTGGGAATGGTATTACATCTCTTATATTACTCATTCCTGTTAAATACATAAGAATTCTTTCAAATCCTAGTCCGAAACCTGAATGTTTAGTTTCTCCGTATTTTCTAAGTTCTAAATACCACCAATAATCTTCTTTGTTTAATCCTAATTCTTCCATTCTTGCTTCTAGAACATCTAATCTTTCCTCTCTTTGAGATCCACCAATGATTTCTCCTACTCCTGGTGCTAAAAGATCCGCTGCAGCAACAGTCTTTCCATCATCATTTAATCTCATATAGAAAGCTTTTATATCTTTTGGATAGTCAGTAACAAATACTGGTCTCTTAAATACTTCTTCTGATAAATATCTTTCATGTTCTGTTTGAAGATCAATACCCCATTCTACTGGATATTGGAATTCCTTATCACATTTTTGTAGTATTTCAACAGCTTCTGTATAAGTTACTCTTGCAAACTCAGAATTTACAACGTTATTTAATCTGTCCATTAATCCTTTATCAATAAACTTAGAGAAGAATTCCATTTCTTCTGGTGCATTTTCAAGAACATAACTGATAATATATTTGATCATATCTTCTGCACAATCTAAGTAATCTGTTAACTCTGCAAAAGCCATTTCAGGTTCTACCATCCAGAACTCTGATGCGTGTCTTCCAGTATTAGAATTTTCAGCTCTAAATGTTGGTCCAAAAGTATATATATTTCTAAATGCTAATGCATAAGTTTCTCCATTTAATTGACCTGAAACTGTAAGATTTGCAGGTTTTCCAAAGAAATCTTGTGAAAAATCTACTTCACCATCTTCAGTTAATGGAGGATTTTTAGGATCTAATGTTGTTAATCTAAACATTTCTCCTGCACCTTCACAGTCTGATGCTGTTATTATTGGAGTATTTACATATACAAATCCTCTTTCATTAAAGAACTTATGAATTGCGTATGCAGCTAATCCTCTTACTCTGAATACAGCTGAAAAAGTATTACTTCTTGGTCTTAAGTGTGCAATTGTTCTTAAATATTCCATTGTATGTCTTTTCTTTTGTAATGGATAATCTGAGTTACTATGCCCATGAATAACTATATTAGTTGCTTTTAATTCAAGAGGTTGTTTTGAATCTGGTGTTAATACAACTTCTCCTTCTATCTCTAAAGATGAACTTATAGCTATCTTTGATATTTCTTTAAAGTTATCTAATGTATTTTCAAAAACAACTTGTAGATTCTTAAAGAAACTACCGTCATTTAATTCTATAAATCCAAAGTTATTATTTGATCTTATAGTCCTTACCCATCCACTTACTTTAACTGTTTTTCCTGCAAATTTGTCACTTTCTCTAAAAAGCGACTTAACTAAAGTATTTTCCATTATTACCATCCTTTCAAAGTCTTAATTATATAACTACTATATTAAAAATAAAATAAAAAGTCCCTCATCCCTAAATAGGGACGAAGGACATACTTTCGCGGTACCACCCTAGTTGCTCTATAAAAAGCCACTCAAAAATATAAGGGGTTTAACCCTCTAATCCTACACAGACAATAAAATGTCCTTCAGTTAGAAACTCCGAGTCGTTATTCAATATAGTTTTAATACTAACTCACAGCTACCGTTAGCTCTCTGAAATCTCCACTATACCTACTGGTCTCATCATAGTTTAATATACACTTATAAAAAAATTATAGATATTTCCCTTAATAAAGTCAATACTTATAAATACTTGTATCTATTAGTAATACTATTTATAATTTATATATAAAATTTAGTGAGGTGTTTTTATGAGAATTGGAATGGGTTATGACGTACATAAATTAGTAACCAATCGAAAACTTATCCTTGGAGGAGTTGAAATTCCTCATACATTAGGCTTATTAGGTCACTCTGATGCCGATGTTTTATTACACGCCATAATGGATGCTCTCTTAGGTGCAGCTGCTCTTGGTGATATTGGTAAACATTTTCCTGATACCGATGTAAAATTTAAAGGTGCCTCTTCTATAAAACTTTTAGAAGAAGTTGGTCATCTTGTAACTGCAGCCGGATATAGCATAGGAAATATAGATGCTACTATTATCGCTGAAAAACCTAAAATGGCTCCTCACATTAATTTAATGAGAGAAAATATTGCTAATGCCCTTAACATTGATATAAAAAATATTAATGTTAAAGCAACTACTGAAGAAGGACTTAGTTTCACCGGAAAAGAAGAAGGAATATCTTCTCAAGCTATTTGTCTTTTAATATAGCAATATAAAAATGGAGGTGTTGCATTAACAAATGAAAAGTTGTTAGCGATACCTCTTTTTCAATTCAGACAATTCACAATTCCAAGCAACTGTGCACTGTGAACTGACACCTGTGCACTGATATATACCTGTACCTTGTGCCTTGATACTCTATTTTGCTGAAAAAAACTGCCGCACTCTAATCTTACTTCTTTGTGCGACAATCCTATTTTCTATTACTCTAGGTATCACTTTTACCTATACATTGATAATCTGTTTTCTATTAATGCTTTTACATACCATTCAGCATCTTCTTCATCATTTCCAATAATATTAATTATCTTAGAATATATATCAATTACCCTATCATCTTCAATGTATTTCTTAATATAATTAGCATTTGCTTTTCCTAATAAATATTTTATTATAAGATCTCTATTGTCTTCATTTTTATGATATATATCTTCAAAGAAATTTATTACATCTTCTGCTTTCATATATTTTCTCATAATAGTAAGTTCATTTATATACATTGCTAAAAATCTAAAACTCTTCTTATAAAATTTATCATCACTATATCCCTCTGAAACATCATGCATTAAATCTATAAATGCTAATGCTACTTCATTAGAAACAATACATATATTTGATGTTATTCTAAGTTCTAATATATTTATTATTCCGTACTTTACATGTTTATCTCCATACTTATCTAAGAACTCTATTCCTTTTATAACTCGTTCAGCTTCTGTTGATGACATAGTATATATGAAACTATATAAACTATAGCAATCATCAATATCTCTTCTTATATTACGATAATTAAACTTATCCATAAAAGTAGTTACTGCTTTGATATTATTGTACGAAATAGTATATCCTATTTGAGCTAAATTAGCATATCTAGTATCTATTGTTGGCTTACTTTCTAATCCTTCAATTAAATCATGTATATAATATTTACTTTCATTTTCTACATATAAAGAAATAGTAATATCATTTTTTTCTTTAACGCAGTTTATATCAAAATTATTATCTATACCATTACCTAAAGTATTAAACGATATATCATGAGCTAACTTTACAGGAAATAAAAAACTTAATGCACCAATCCACATAAGACAATTATCTTCTGTATCTTTTAATATGATTTTTTTCTGTTCTTCTTTACTCATAATTAATATATTTATTAATCTTTTTAATATTCTTATTCTAGACTCATTGTAATTGTTATCAGGTTTAGCGGATACAAATTTACTTATAGTTTCCGTATTAATCTCTTCACCAATAGCTATTTTTTCTAGCTCATATAATGTTATATTTTTATAATCTATATTTAATATTTTGCTATTTATATATGTTATTGGATAATTATCAAAATACCCATTTTCTTTAATTATAGTATGTATTATCTTTTTATTTTTAAATATAGCTACTTTAGAAATATAACTGCTGTTTGCATCTCTAAAAAATACATACCCTTCATCATCTTCTTCATATTTATTATTAATTATCGAATGAAGCCTAGTTTTTATAGTATTAACATTTTTCTCTGTTACGTTTTGTGTTTTTATAATATTTAAGTCATCATCATAACTTATTATTATAATTTGACGATATGACTCCATTCTATCCCCCCTCATTAATAAATACAAAGTTCTATTCTATATCTATATCAAATTCACTTTTTTTTAACTCTGATACTACTTTTAGCATTGCTAAATCTTTCATTTTTGCTTCTATCATAATATCGAAACTTTCTCCCATAAGTTTAGTAATATCTATAAACTTCTTCATTTCTTCAACATTTATATATTCATGGTGTTTTCTATCTCTTATTCCATCTTTAGGACTAGAAAAATGAACTTTAGGTGGTAATTTTTCATCTTTCCATGTATCAAATATCCTTACTAAATATTCCGATATATTCTCTCCATTATTATTACAATTATGATGATGTACATCTAATACCATTGGAATATTTAAGGATTCACACAACTCTAAAGTTTCTTTCATCGTATATGTCTTATCATCATTTTCTATAATTATTTTATCTTTTAACTTTTTATCAAAGACTTCAAAATTATCTTTAAATCTTTCTAGCGCTTTTTCTTTGCCACCAGTTGCACCACCTACATGTAATACTAACTTATAATCCTCATAGCCCATTAGCTGAAATATTTCGCAAAAGTGAATGAGATTTCTCTTAGTAGCTTCAACCACTTCTGCTCTATTTGAATTTATTACGTTAAACTGATCAGGATGCGCATCTACTCTCATATTAAATTTTTTTATTATATCTCCAATTTCCTCAAATTCTTTTTTAAAGTATTTTTTATAATCCCATCCTTTAACTTCAGGATGGGTAGCTAATGGAATCAATGCTGAAGTCATTCTATAAAAATGTATGTTTTTTTCTACGTTATACTCTAAAATTTTTTTTAATGCTTGTAAGTTACCTAATGTCACTTTTTTTAGTTTATTTAATCTTTCTTCATCATTACTCATTTTATTATAATTAGTAAAAGTTACTGTAGATGATGATGTTATATTTTTACCCAAACCTAAAGCTATCGCTACATATCCAAATCTTATTCTCATTTTTCCACCTCTTTTTAAATTAGTATGGTAGCCTTATTGATTTACTATGCATATATTGTTATTATGCACACAACATACACAGAAGGTGGTGTAATACTTGGATATTAAAGAGGTTCACGATGCTATTCACATTTTATATACAAATGGTACTTCAAAAGATTTAATAAAACGAGCTATTAATAATATTTTTAATCGTTCATTTCCTGCAAGTGTTCCTACTATAGCAGATATTTTGATAGATGAAAAAGACTATCCATTAGCTTTAGAATATTGTAACCTTGCATTGAAATCTATTCATATTGACGAATTATATTTTTTGAAAGCACGTTGTCATTTTTCTTTGAAAGAGTATAATGAATGTCTGAATTCATTAAATAAAATAACTAATGAGTACTATATGAACAAATCTGAAGATATGAAAGAATTTGCACTTATGAAAATTCCAAAATCAAAGGACTGATATTATTCAGTCCTTTTTGATATAATGAAAAGTATATTATATTAGGAGAGATACTTATGAATAAACTAACACTTATTGCAACGGCGCCTATGGGCTTAGAATCAATAGTTTCTAAAGAACTTAAAGAACTAGGGTTCACTAACTTAGAAGTAGAAAATGGAAGGGTAACTTATGATACTGATGTATCAGGCATGATAAAATCAAATCTTTATCTTCGTTGTAGTGATAGAGTTCATATCAAAATAGGTGATTTTGTCGCTACTACATTTGAAGAGTTATTTCAAGGTATTAAAGCTCTTCCTTGGGCTGATTACTTAACTGTTGATGGAGAATTCATTGTTAATGCTAAATCAGTAAAATCAACATTATTTTCTCTTTCAGATATCCAAAGTATATCAAAGAAAGCAATTATTAATAAGATGAAAGAAACTTATGATGTTGACTGGTTTGAAGAAGATGGTACTCGCTATTCTATATTAGTATCTATACTAAAAGATAGAGTAATTGTTACTTTAGATACATCTGGTGTTCCACTACATAAAAGAGGTTACCGTGCTCATGGTAATGAGGCTCCAATAAAAGAAACATTAGCTGCAGCATTAGTTAAATTATCTGATTGGAATCCAAGTAAACCTCTTATAGACCCTATGTGTGGTTCTGGAACTATAGCTATTGAAGCTGCTATGATAGGTTTAAATATTGCCCCTGGACTTAATCGTCGTTTTGACTTTGAAGATTTTCACTTTGTTGACAAAGAACTATTCAAAAAAATAAAAAAAGAAGCCTATGAAGCAATTGATTATGATAAGGAACTTAAAATTTATGCATCTGACATAGATAAAAAAATAATAGATGTAGCAAAAGAAAATAGTGAACTAGCTGGTGTAGATGATATGATCACCTTCAGATCAATGGATGTACGTAGAGTGTTTTCTAATGAACCTAATGGAGTTATCATATGTAATCCACCTTATGGTGAAAGACTTCAAGATGAAAAGGCTGTCTTAAATCTTTACAAAGATATGGGAAATACATTTAAAGGACTTAATGGATGGAGTTACTTCATAATAACTTCTTCTGAAAAGTTTGAAAAATCTTTTGGTAGAAAAAGCGACAAGAACAGAAAACTTTATAATGGTAGAATTAAGTGCTATTACTATCAGTACTTTCACAAATAAATCTAATTGAAGTTAAACCTGTATATTTTAATAGATTCTTTATGAATTTTCCACCACAAAAAAACTGCCACGCGAAATGTGTAGCAGTTTTTTTATTTCCAATTACATAGTGGAGGAAATTTGATATTGGTATTGTCTTTTAAGCCAATTTATTGTATCTGTTTTTTCTTACAACTTTATTCTACAATATTTTTAGTATTTTTGCAATATTTTTTAATAAATTACATATTATTTTTTTACATTATTTTTTTTACATTTCTAGTGTTTAATTGTATAATGCTTTTTTTAAAATTTTCTTATTAATATCCTAAATTCTCTTCAACTATTATTACATGAAATCTTTCTTTATTTCCTTGACTCTTTATTACTGTATATTCCCTACATACCTTTTCTGGTGACTTACAATCACAACAATATCCCACCTTAGCACATGGAGTTTTTCTGTTTAATCTAATAGCATTAGCTGGTGCCGATATTTCTCTCATTCTTAGTATAGCTTCATCTAAGTTCTTAACTAGTTTGTTTACTCCTGCTACAACAATAACTTTCTTAGGTCCAAAAATCATAGCTGCTACCCTATTGCCATTTCCATCAACATTATATAATTCACCTTTTTCTGTTAACGCATTAGTAGAAGTTAAATAATAATCTGCAGAAAAAGCTTCTCTATATATTTTCTCTATATCTTCTCTAGTTAATCCTTCTTTATATCTATCTAAAAAGTTATACTCTCCGTTTCTTAACAAATCAATTATTCCAGACTCAAAAAGTGTCATTGATCCACCAACAGTTACTGTTGATTTCTTTTCTATTAATGATTCTATCAGCTTCCTAAGTTCCTCTTTATTTTTAACCTTATAACCATTAATTCCATTTTCTTTTAATGCTTTTATAGTTCTTTCTATTTTTAAGTCTTGTACTTTTTTTAAATTTTCACTCATTATAATTCCTCCTCTAATTTAATTATACTGAAAATTTGTCAATATACCCCTTGCCTTTTACTATGTTTTTTTCTTATTATTGTATTATAACCCATATAATATATTACATAAAGGAGGACTTATGCGAAAGGAAGCTATTACTTTTAACAATAATCTACCTGTAAAAGTATCTTTAGAAAAAATAACAGATTACCCTATTCATTGGCATAATTCTATGGAAATTATTTTTGTTTTAAAAGGTAGTATTAATGCTATCCTAGAATCTTCTGAGTATGTATTGAAAGAAAAGTCTGTTGAAATTATAAATCCTGATGAAGCTCATAAATTTTATGCTACATCTGAAGATAATCTAGTTTTAATATTTCATTTTGATCAAAGCTTCTTTGAAAAATATTATCATGATATGGATAATACCTTCTTTTATACAACTCTTTCAGAACCAGATCACCAAGAACAAGAAAGAGATGAAACATTACGAGAATTATTATCTATTTTAGCTTGTGAACTTATACAGAAAAACGATGGCTATGATGATGCTATAGAAAATACTAGTGTAAAATTACTATTTCATCTTATAAATAATTTTCACTATTTAATATACGATGATAACGAAAATAAAGTTAACTCACTACAATTCAAAAGATATCATAGAATAACAAAATTTATATACAACAATTATGATAATAAGATTTCCCTTAGCGATATTGCTGAGCAAGAATTCTTAAGTTCTTACTATTTGTCTCATGAAATTAAAAATATGAGTGGTCTTTCATTTAAGGATTTTGTTAATATGATACGAGTTGACGAATCGGTAAAACTATTGCTTGGAACTGATAAAACAATCCTCGATATATCAGAAGAAGTAGGTTTTTCTCATAGTAGATACTATAATAAACACTTTAAAAAACATTATAAAATTACACCACTGCAATATAGAAAAAAATACTATCTTACAGCTGATAAATATGAAACAGCAAAAAAGTTTACCGAATTCCCCCTTTCACTTTCTGTAGATCACTTATCCAAGTATCTAGAAAACTATGAACGTTTCAATTATGAACATAAAATCATCACGTTATCAATCAACACTGCCGATGAAGGATCTCCTTTATTCCACAGTTGGACTGAAATAATAAATCTCGGTGATGCTTTTGAAATTTTAAAATCTGCTAAACGTTCCTATGTTGAAATATTGCAAAATAATATGCATTTTAAATATGGATTAGTTGAATATTTATTTCATAAAGATATGAAAATTTATTTTAATGATAACGTAGACTTTTTAAACTGGAATGAAGTTGAAGGACTTCTCGATGCTCTTATTAAACTAAATATAACTCCAATGATTGTAGTTGATAAAGTTTTTGATAATATAGACTACTTTTCAAAGCTATTTAAAAGTTTTCTGTTATACTTTTTTGATTTATATGATTACGAAGATATATACCAGTGGAAGTTTAGACCATCTTCAAATTTACCAACAAAGTATATTAACAAAACTAATGATATATTAAAAGATTTTAATCTAAGCAATATGATGGAAGAGCCTTTTACTTATGAGGATAAAGTAAGTCATATATATGACTTACCTTTTATGATTCCTTATATAATTCATAGTTATATTAATAATAAGCAACTATATAATATAAAAGCCTTTGATGTAGTAGATGAAACTACACCATTAAAAAACGAATTATTTTTTGGTTACTGTGGTATGTTAACCTTAAATGGTCTAAGAAAGCCTTCATATTATGGCTTATACTTATTATCTCTGCTAGGTGATGAGGTTATTTCCAAAGGAGATGGCTATATTGTCACTAAATCAAATGAAGATTTTCAAATTTTACTTTATTCTTATGATGAAAACTTATCTTCATTAAAGGTTAACAAAAATATTACTGATAAGAAAATTTCTTTAACTTTGTCAAATCTAATGTATGACTACAAAATAACAAAATATGAAATCGGAGAAAAGCACGGATCTTCATATAATCATTGGATTACCATGGGTAGACCAAAGCGCTTAACTGATGAAGAATTTCAAATGTTAAACAGAATTTCATTTCCAGATGTAACTTTAAGTTATAGCAAAAAAACTCCTCTACTTAATATGATAATTAGACTTCAAGGGTACTCAGCATGTCTAATTTTATTAAAAAAAGTACAAAAGCACCTTTTTTAAGGTGCTTTCTTGTTATTTTCATATCTTTTACAAATTATATATTAAGCTAAAATGTCCTTTTTATTCAGCAATGTTGTGAGAGAATTTCCATTTTTTCTTGTATATAATAGTTTCATAAAGATTTTCGGCTTTAAATTTTAACAATTATTATAGATAGGAGGTGGAAGCTATGGAAATTAAAGAAAGTCTACAAGATGGAAATAAGGCTTTTGAAGAAGGTAGTGTATCGAAGGTATTATTTAAATTTGCATTACCAATCATTATCGCACTATTAGTATCAGAACTATATAATATGGTAGATTCTTTATATATAGGACAAGTTGTTGGTGCTAATGGTATCGGTGCACTTACTATAGCTTTCCCAATTCAAAGACTGTTTTTAGCAATAGCAATGCTTGTATCAGTAGGTGCATCTACTGCTGTAGCAAAGGCTTCTGGTGAAGGTAATCTAAAAAAGATACAAAAAATTATACCAACTTCTATAACATTAGTTACAATGTTATCTGCAATAGTACTTTGTACTATATACTTATTTGAAGATAAAATATTGATAAGCCTTGGAGCTAGCTCTAATACTCTAAGTTATGCAAAAACTTATGTTTCAATTATATTAATTGGACTTATTTTTAATGGATTTACCTTAGTTGTATCATATATACTTACAGCACTAGGTAACTCTAAAATAACACTAATCAGCACTAGTATTGGTGCTATAGCAAATATTATAATTGACTATATTCTAATTGTAGTTTTTGACTTTGGTATTGCTGGTGCGGCAATTTCTACTGCTGTATCTCAATTAATATCATCAATATATGCATTTTATCAATACAAAAAAGCAGTAAAAGGCTTAACTATTAGTTTTTCTCTAAAAAGTATTGAACCTTCAATGGCATTAACAATGATATGTGTTGGTTTTTCGACTTTTGTTATTGAAATATCCGATGCAATAGTATCAGTTATTCTTAATAACTTATTGCTATCTAGTGGTGGAGATGTAGCTATTGTTGCTATAGGACTTATAACAAGAGTTTCAATGTTTCTATTTGTTACAGTCATCGGCGTTTCATCAGCTATGCAACCAATGGCAGCATATAATTACGGTGCTAAGAACTTTACTAGACTTTATGAGATTATTCGTAAATCTATTATATCTGTAACAGTTACTACTTCAGCTGTATGGTTTTTCATTATGTTATTTACAAAAGAAATAATGAGTTTATTTGTTACAGATACAAATATTCTAAATACCGTAGTTCCTGCATTTAGAACTGTAGTGGCAATCTTCCCAATAATCGGTGTATATTATGTAGCTATATATTACTATCAAGCTATGGGAAATGTAAAAAGTTCTTTTTTACTATCAATATATAGACAAATAATAATATTTATACCTATTGTATTTATATTAGTAAAAGTTCTTAATCTTGGAGTTTTCGGTGCATGGATATCATTCCCTATTTCTGATGCTATATCTTTTATAACTTCATTGTTTTATGTTAGAAAGGCATATAGTTCTCTTGATGATATGATTGAAACTGAAAAAACAAAGAAAAAAGTAAGAAAGGCTGCTATTGCGACTATGTAAAAAGAGCTGTTACACTTTTGTGTAACAGCTCTTCCTTTATGGTATCTAATTCCACTCTTCCTTATTATTGATACCAATACCTGAATCATCAAATTTTATAGTATAAATATGTTTAAATTGTTTAGCTTGAAAATTTGATTCATTACCTTCTTTAACTTCAATATTTTCTACAACATATGCCTTATAAGTTTTGTTATCAATTGCTTTGATTTGTTCAATATTATAATCTAACAAATTATACTTTACATTATTTCTATATGAACTTTCGATAGTTTCTTTTTCTTTCTTATAAAAACTACTATCTTGTGTTATCATACTGGAAACAATTGAAAAATCTCCATTGTTATTAGCATCTATTGCTAATTGTTCAAAATTTGATATTAATTCTGATATATAAAAATCACTTGGTCTAGCACCAGAATCATCACCTACTGAATTTAATACTGTATTTTCTATAACACCATTTCCTTGATTTCCTACATTTCCTTGGTTGTTAGAACTTGTTACAGTATCATCTTTCTTATTATTAGACTCTTCCTTTTCATCAGTATCAAGCTCTTCTTTTTTAGAAGAATCTTTATCCTTAGAATCGTCTTTTTTGGTTTCTTCTACTTTATGTTTATTCGAAGTAGTATTTTTCTTAGATGATTCTTTTCCACATGCAGTGAAAGTAACTGATATTAAAACTATAGAAATTAAGGCAATAAAAAATTTCTTTTTCATAAACTTACCTCACTAAATAATTATTGTTTTAACATTTCTAATGCATCATTTTTTTCTCTTTCAAATCTATTTTTAACAGCTTCTTGAACTTCTTTACTACTGCTATAAAAATACTTGTCCACTTTTGAACGTTCGTCATATATTGCAATAATCAGATCCCTCTCATTTCGATCTAATCCAACCGTTCTAAATATATTGACAGCTCCATTTGCACCATGTTGAACCGCTGTAGACCATAATACATTTTTTAAAGCCCATGAATGTTCTTCAATGTTAAAATTATAGTTCTTTAGTAGTTTAGCTGATACATCATAATATGTCATCTTAATATACTTTCTTTGCAATTCTAAAAATCCAGCTCTATCTCTCTTCGCTATACTTCTCCAAGCATTATCAAAATTTGTTCCAAACTTATTTCCATCTGATTGTTTTGCTTGTGATAGTTCATTATAGTAACTTAAATTATTAGTTTTAAGGAAACTTAAAAACTTATCTACAGATCCCATATTAGATGCTAATTGCCATGCACCATATGATTTTCCACCTATGTCTCCATATCCTGTAGATATAGTTCCTGGATCTCCATTAGATTCATATTTTGCAGATAATTCTCCTAATCTATCTTCAGAATATTTAAAATCAAGACCATCTCCAGCTCCAATATTTCTTAATTGTCTAATAGTAGTTGATGAATTTCCTTGTCTGTTTATAGCATATATATTTATCTTATTATTTGGAACTAACACCATTTGAGTATTTTGATCTCTCTTTTCCATTGGTGTAGATATTTTACGTAAAAATGATTGATATTCATTTTTTCCATCTAATATATATAATTCTGTTCCATTTTCTCCTTGCTTATTAATACAATACAAGTCAATTTTGCCATCACCATTATAATCATTTAAACCAAATTCAACATCTTCACTTAAACTTGGAAGTGCTGAAACTTTTTGAAGCAAAAATCTTTGATATTTTTCAGAACCACTTAATATGTGAACTTCTGTCTTCCCCCCTGCTTGCTTCTTTAGCCAACATAAATCAGGTACATTATCTCCATTATAGTCTCCAACATAAAAATTAGAATCTAAATTTGTTGATTCTATTGGTAATACAATTTGTAATAAGAAAGTCTGAAAATTATTACTTCCATCCATTACATGAACTTCCGTTCTATTGCCAGCATGTTTCTTTATCCAATATAAATCAAGAATTCCATCTCCATTGTAATCTGCTACTCTAAATTCAGAATTTTCATCTGTTGCCTCTATAGGCAATACTTTATGAAGTGAAAATGAACTATATCTGCTTTTACCACTCAAAATGTGTAGTTCACTTCTTCCTCCTACAGATTTCTTTACAATAAAAAGATCTTGAATAGTATCTCTATTATAATCTCCAACTGCAAATACAGAATTCTTATTTGTTGCTTCTAGTGCTGTGTTTATGTTAAATCCTAACTCTACTTCATTATTTACAAGATTATCTGATAAGTCATTTTCTAACTTAATTTGATGAAGTTCTGTATTTGTTGCACCTTTCCTTTTTATTGGATATATATTAAATCTACCCTTACCAACTAAAAACTTTGTATTCTCATCTGTTTTCTCCATAACAGTAGGTATATTAAGTATAAATGATTGATATGCACTACCTCCATCCAATACACGTACTTCGGTATTAGACTCACCCTGCTTATTAATACAATAAACATCCGGCACCTTATCAGAATTATAATCACTTATTCCGAATTCCCATTCAGAACCTACTTCACCTAACGCTGTTCTAATTTGAAGTAAAAACTGAGAATATTCTGTTGCTGCATTTAATACATGAACCTCTGTTTTTCCTACTACTCTTTTCTTTATGCAGTATAAGTCTGCTCTACCATCCTTATTGTAATCTCCCACTTGAAAATCAACATTTTCATCTGTTTCTTCTATTGGAAGTCTTTTTTGTAGTAAAAATGAAGAGAAATTTTTACTTCCATCCATTACGTGGACTTCAGTTCTTCCTGATACCTTTTTCTTTATACAGAATAGGTCATCAATTCCATCTCCATTATAATCTCCCAATCTAAATATAACACTCGAATCAGTTTCCTCAATTGGAAGTATTAAATGTAACAAAAAAGATTTATAATTATCAGCACCATTTAGGACATGTAATTCTGATCTTCCTGATACTCTTTTCTTAATAATATATAAATCTTCTTTCCCATCTTTATTATAATCTCCTATTTGAAATTCATAATTATCATCTGACTTTTCTAAAGCCGTTGATACATGGGCTGTCCATCTTGTTTTTTCTATCTGTGAAGCTTTCACCGGTAAATTAAAATTGAATAGTAGAATAATACATGCTAGCGGAAGTCCTATCATCTTTAACTTCTCGCTTTTAAATTTCATATCTTTCTCCTTTATATTTAATTTTGAGACTATATTTAATATAATATCATATTTTTATAAAAATTGCTTGTATTTTTCAAATAAAAACAAAAGTATGTAAACTTTTTACTTATATGATAAAAAATCCTGCAAGATGCATATTTGTTGAATCCCGCTCTATCTACCAATTTACAGTACCTTTATCGATATATTTTCACAAAAAATTAAAAGATGACTCTGAATTAATACCAAAGCCATCTTTTTAGCATTATTAAAATAATCTTAAATTTATATCAATATAAAAATACTAAAATTCATAGTTCATTAAAAAAACTATTACATATTTCTATTCTTTTCAGCTGCTTTATGTACAGCTTCTATAACTGTTCCTCTAAAATTATTCTTTTCTAATGCGTATACTGCTTCTATTGTTGTTCCAGCTGGAGAACATACATTATCTTTTAACTTTCCTGGATGCTCACCTGTTTCTAATACCATCTTTGCAGATCCAAGTACAGCTTGTGCTGCCATCTTAATTGCCTTATCTCTTGGTAAACCTTCTAATACAGCTCCATCTGCTAAAGCCTCAATAAACATATATACAAAAGCTGGAGATGAACCTGAAACGCCAACAACAGCATCTATAAGATTTTCAGTTACCACTTCTGCAACTCCAAATGATGAAAATATGTCTATAACTTCTTTAAATTCTTCTTCCGTTACATTTTCATTCTTACATAAAGCACTAGCACCTTCACCTACTAAAGCTGGTGTGTTTGGCATTACTCTTACTATCTTTTTATCATCGCCAAGTAGTGATTCTAATAATTTAATATCTACACCAGCAGCTATAGAAACTATAGTTTGTTTATTAGTTATCGCATTTTTAATATCAGTTAGTAGACTTTTAATATGTTGAGGTTTTACACATAATACTATTATATCTGCAAAATTTACTGCTTCAATATTGTCATTAGATGTTGAAATTCCTAACGCTTCCTTTATATAATTAGTTTTATTAACATCAAAATCTGTAGCCATAACGTTACAAGTATCCACTAGTTTTGCTTTTACTACACCATTTATCATAGCTTGTGCCATATTTCCGCAACCTAAAAAAGATATTTTTTTATTCATCTTGCTCCACACTCTTTCTCTTATTTTTAAGTAAATTATATAACTAATATTATTTCAAGACAATACATGGTATCCTATATTTATAGAAGGGATGATTTTAAAATGAATTATATAAAAGATGTAAAAAAAGTTGTAGTTAAAGTTGGTTCCTCTTCTTTGACTCATAATACAGGATTACTTAACTTAAGTGCTATAGATCATTTAGTCAGGGATCTTTCTAATATTCATAATAGAGGAATAGAAGTGGTTCTAGTATCATCTGGTGCAATCAGTGCCGGTATGGGACGTCTAGGATTTGCTGAAAAGCCTCCTACTATTCCTGAAAAACAAGCTTGCGCCGCTGTTGGTCAAGTAAGATTAATACATACTTATGACAAGTTATTTGCAGAATACGGCAATATATCATCTCAAATACTATTTAATAGAGATGATATGTCTGACAGAGTAAGGTTTTTAAATGCACGAAATACTTTCTTTTCATTATTAAAACTAGGTGTTATTCCTATAGTTAATGAAAATGATGCTTTAACTGTTGATGAAATTAAATTTGGTGACAATGATACTCTTTCAGCGATGGTTTCCTCATTAATAGAAGCTGACTTACTTATAATACTATCTGATATTGATGGATTATATGATTCTAATCCTAAGGATAATCCAGATGCTAAACTAATTAAAGTTGTAAATGAAATAAATGAAAATATTGAAAAAATGGCAAGTGGTGCTGGATCTTCTATTGGAACTGGAGGTATGGCTACTAAAATTAAAGCTGGAAAAATTGCTACTACTTCTGGTACATCTATGATAATTGCTAATAGTAATGAACGTAATGTAATAACTAGAATTTTTGATGGTGAAGAAATAGGTACTTACTTTAAGGCATCTTCTAAACCTATGCATAGTAAAAAACATTGGCTTGCTTATGAAACTAAAACTCAAGGCGAAATAATAATTGATGATGGTGCGGTAATAGCTCTTAAAAATCATAATAGTTTATTACCAAAAGGTATCTTAGACGTCACTGGTAGCTTTGTTGAAGGTGATGTTGTATCTATTTTATCTACTTCAAAAGATAAAATAGCCAATGGTATTGTTAATTATTCTTCTAATGAAATATTATTAATCAAAGGCAATGATTCATCTGAAATAAACAAATTACTTGGTTATAAAAACTTTGATGAAATCATACATATTAATAATATGGTATTACTATAATTAACTATATGTTTACACATTTCGTATAATTTTGTATTGACTATATTGTAATTTATGTGTAAAATTTTTATGACGTGTTACATGTGATGATGGCATGAGTTTACCATTAAATGGCAGCTCATGTCTTTTTGTTTTAACTCAAGGCATAATATAATTATCACTGTATAAAACTAGAGAATGAATTAATATTTTAGGAGGTATATATATGTTTGGATTTTTCAAAAAATCAAAAGCTCTTAACTTCGTTGCTCCTGTAGATGGAGAAGTTATCGAATTATCAAAAGTACCAGATCAAGTTTTCTCAGAAAAAATGGCTGGTGATGGTGTTGCTATCAACCCTACTGGTAACACTGTATGTGCTCCTGCTGATGGAGAATTAAGCTTAGTATTCAAAACTAAACATGCTTTTGCTATGACTTTAGATAACGGTGTAGAATTATTAGTACACATCGGTATCGATACTGTTGAATTAAACGGTGAAGGGTTTGAACAACTTGTTGAAGCTGGTACAAAAGTAAAAGCTGGTGAACCTATCATCAAATTTGATGCTGAATTCATCAAATCAAAAGGTAAACCATTAACTACTCCAGTTTTAATCACTAACCACGAAGCTGTAATAAGCGAAATCAAAGGAAACATCGGAGCTACTGTTAAAGCTGGTTCAGATGAAATCTTTACTTATAAATTAAAATAATTTAAATCATAACTACCCGTTAAACGGGTAGTTTGCTCTGCGCCTATAAGGCTTTGTTACTGGCCGTGCTATTCGCACGTTGAATTAGTCTGCCGACCGCAGTCCTTTTACCGGCTGCACCTA
>NZ_JAHLOD010000045.1 GCF_018917145.1 Clostridium bornimense | reverse complement strand
ATAATTAGGGAAACACTCTTTTAAAGAAGTACCACGTTAGTGGTCAACAAGGAGTAACAGAATATCCCTATGCCAATTCATATTTTAAATATCGACATTTAGGAGTAATTCTATACAGTATATATAATTTCCAGTAATCTTTAGCATATTGTAGTGAATTTTATTACTGGAAATACATATTAAATTCACTACAAAATTAATTATACGAGGGAGAAGAAATATGAGAATAAGTAAAGAAAAAGTAGGAATTTTTAATGGCACAGATCTTGTGGAATATACTATGGAAAATGATAATGGTATTGTTATAGGAATAATAAATTTTGGAGCCACTATAACAAAAATTATAACTCCAGATAGATATGGAAACTTCGAAAATATAGTAGTAGGATTTGAGGATAAAAATAAGTATTTAAAAAACTTCCTTCATTTTGGAAGTGTAATAGGTAGAATATCAGGGAGGGTATATAAAGGAAAGCTAACGATAGATGGGGTAAATTATAATTTAGACTTAAATTTAAATGATACTCATATACATGGTGGAAAAAGTGGATTTCATTCAAGAGTATGGGATGTAGAATCTATTTCTGAAAAAGATAAGGTATCTATTGAGTTAAAATATACTTCATTAGACGGAGAGGAAGGATTTCCTGGAACAGTAGAAACTAAGGTTATGTATTCATTAAATAATGAAAATGAATTAGAATTTAAAGTAAAAGCCACTACGGATAAAACTACTGTTATAAACATAACTAATCATAGTTATTTTAATTTAAGTGGAGATTTTAAAGAAAATATATTAAATCATTATCTAAAAATAAATGCAGATAGATTTTTACCAATTTTAAAAAATGGAGATATTTCTGAAAAAATAGAAACTGTAGAAAATACAGTTTTTGATTTCAGAAAAGGAAAAACCATTGGAAGTGATATAGATAAAAGGTCAGAACAACTTGCACTTGCAGATGGATATGATCATCCATTATTATTTGATGATAAGGATGGGAAGATAGAGTTGTGGGAAAATAATTCAGGTAGACATATGAAGATTACAACTAACAATGAAGCAGTGATATTTTATAGTGGTAATTGTTTTATGAAGAAGACACCTTTTAGTAAGAAAGATAAAAATAGAAGGATAGCATTATGTCTTGAAACTCAGAATTTACCTATTGGTAAAAATCAGGCTTTTAAAGAAAATTCAATTATAAGAAAAGGTGAAGTGTATGAAAGAACTACTAAATATAAATTTTCAGTAATATAATTTTTATAATCTATAATCTGTTATAATATTATAGATTAAAATCCTTGGAGGTAAATATGGAAAAATTAATGATTTTAGATGGAAACTCTTTAATGAATAGAGCTTTTTATGCTGTTCCAACATTAACTATAGCTGATGGAACACATACAAATGGAATATATGGATTTTTAAATATGCTAGATAAAGTGAAAGATGATATAAAGCCAGATTATATAGTGGCTACTTTTGATAGAAAAGCACCAACATTTAGACACTTAGAGTATAAAGAATATAAAGCAGGAAGAAAGAAGATGCCAGATGAGCTTGCTATGCAATTTCCTATACTAAAAGACATACTAAAGATGATGGCGATAAATATTTTTGAAATAGATGGCTTTGAAGCAGACGATCTTATAGGAACTTTAAGTAATTATGCAGAAAGTAATGGCTTAGAGGTTTACATAGTAACAGGAGACAGAGATGCTCTTCAATTGGCTACTGACAAAATTAAAGTTGTTTTAACTAAAAATAAAGGTGAAAAGGAAATATATGATGCTAGTAAGATGATGGAGACATATGGTGTAACTCCAACAGAATTTATAGATGTCAAAGGTCTTATGGGGGATTCTTCAGACAATATCCCGGGAGTACCTGGAATTGGAGAAAAAACAGCATATAAACTTATTAAAGAATATAAAAGTATTGAAAACTTATTATCTAACCTAGATAAACTTAAAGGAAAGATGAAAGAAAATCTAGAAAATAACGTAGAGCAAGCAATTTTTTCGAAAAAATTAGCTACTATAGAGACTCATGTTCCTGTTGAAATAAATTTAGATGAAATCAAATCTAAGGAAGAATACGATGTTAATGGACTAAGAAAAGAATTTACTAGATTACAGTTTAAATCATTCCTAGCAAAGTTGCCGAAAGAAGAAAAGGTAGATAGAAATATAGAAATAGTACCTATAAAGAATGTTGAAGATATAAAAATAAATAAAGATGATAAATTATTTATAACTTATGGTGTTAAAAATTCAGATAAAATTTCAACAATAGAATTAAGTAATTTAGAAATAGCTGTTGATGGAAAAGTTTATGATGTTGATATAGATTCTATAAATATAGAGGATCTTAAAGATATTTTTCAAGGTGAAAATAATAAGGTAATACATAGTGCTAAAAATCTTTATACTATTCTGAGAAAACATAATATTGCTTTAACAAATGTTATTTTTGATACAGAAATAGCTGCATATATAATTGATTCTTCTAGAGGAAGTTATAATATTAAGGATGTAGTTTTCAATATTTTAGGAGAAGAAATAGAAGAAAATATAGCATGTAGTTATTTAGAAGAGTTATTTGCAAATTTAAAAGAAGAAATAAAAAAATTAGATATGGAAAAACTTTATTATGATGTTGAGTTACCTCTTGTTGAAGTCTTAGCATCTATGGAAGAAGTAGGCTTTAAGGTAGATGAAGATAAGTTAGATGAGCTAGGAAAAGAATTTAAGGATATAATAATAACCTTAGAAAAAGATATATATAATTTAAGTGAAGAAGAATTTAACATAAATTCTCCAAAACAATTAGGTAAGATACTATTTGAAAAGCTTGATTTGCCAGTTATAAAGAAAACTAAAACAGGTTATTCAACTAATGCAGATGTATTAGAGAAGCTTAAAGATAAGCATCCTATAGTTGAAAAAATCATAGAGTATAGACATGTGGCAAAATTATATTCTACTTATATAGAAGGATTAAAAAATGTTATAGATAAAGATGGAAGAATACATTCATCATTTAACCAAACTGTTACAACAACAGGAAGGCTTTCATCAACAGAACCAAATCTTCAAAATATACCAATACGTACTGAGATGGGTAGAAGTATAAGAAAAGTATTTGTGCCATTTGATGATGATAGTGTAATTTTATCAGCGGATTATTCTCAAATAGAACTTAGAGTATTAGCTCATATGTCTGAAGATGAAAATATGATTAATGCTTTTAATTCTCATTTAGATATACATACTAAAACTGCTTCAGAAGTTTTTGGAGTAAATGAAGATGAAGTTACATCTGAAATGAGAAGTGCAGCAAAAGCAGTTAATTTTGGTATTATCTATGGTATTTCAGATTTTGCATTAGGTGAAGATTTAAAGATATCTAAAAAAGAAGCAAAAAAATATATAGATATATATTTTGAAAGATATCCTAAGATTAGTGAGTATTTATCAAAGTTAAAGGAAGATGGGAAAAAATGTTCTTATGTTAAAACTATTTTGAATAGAAGAAGATTTATACCTGAAATATCATCTAGTAATAAGATAGTTAAAGCATTAGGAGAAAGATTAGCTATGAATGCACCGATACAAGGCAGCGCAGCGGATATAATTAAACTTGCTATGGTAAATGTATGGAAGAGACTTAGAAAAGAAAACTTAGATAGTTCTATAATACTTCAGGTGCACGATGAAATTATAATAAATGCGAAAAAAGAAGAACTTGAAAAAGTAAAAATACTTTTAAAAGAAGAGATGGAAAATGTAATTGAGTTTTCAGTGAAACTTGAGGTGGATGAGAATGTTGGAAAGACATGGTATGAAGCAAAATAAAATAATAAAGATTGGACTTACCGGTACTATAGGAAGTGGAAAATCTACAGTTTCATCATTTTTAAGAGAAAATGGATTTGATGTAGTTGATGCAGATATTATTAGTAGAGAGATATTGAATAAATATAAGGAAATAAATGAAAGAATAAGATCCGAATTTGGTGAAGATTGCTTTGAAGATGAAAAATTAAATAGAAAGAAATTAGGTTCTATAGTTTTTAATAGTGATGAAAAAAGAAAACAATTAGAAGCTATAACAATTCCTTATATAATTAAAGAAATTGAAATAAAAATTGATATACTAAGATCTAAGGGGAGAAAAGTTGTATTTGTTGATGCACCTACTTTGATAGAACATGGGCTTCATAAATCTATGGATTATAACATACTAATAACATTAGATGAGGAAACAAGAATATCTAGGGTTATAAAAAGAGATGGAATATCTAGAGAAGAAGTTTTAAGTAGAATAAAAGCTCAAATGAGTGAGGAAGAGAAAGCTAAACATGTAGATTTTATAGTAAAAAATGATGGAAAAGTTGAAGAAACATATCATAAGATCATTAGTATATTAAAAGATGGAGTGGGGTATGAAAAAATTATGTAGATTTGTAATATTAATTCTAGTAGTAGTCTTGGTATGTATATCATTCAAACCAGTTATGAAGATTATATTTCCTCTAAAATATAAAGATATTGTTATAAAGTACTCAGAAGAAAATGACGTAGATCCTTTCTTTATTATGTCTATAATAAAGGCAGAAAGTAATTTTGATAAAGATGCAAGGTCTAGTAAGGGAGCATTAGGTCTTATGCAAGTTACACCATCTACAGGAGAATGGATAGCTGAAAAAATTAATAATAGTATCTTTGAAGAAGACAATTTGTTTGATCCAGACATAAATATAAGGTATGGTACATGGTACATAAATTATCTTAGTAATAAGTTTAATGGGAATCGTAATGTTATTATTGCTGCTTATAATGCAGGACCTGGCAGTGTAGATAAATGGCTTAATGATTCAAATTACTCTCAAAATGGTGAAGACTTAGATAATATACCTTTTGTTGAAACAGATAAATATGTAGCAAAAGTAAATTTTTACTATAATATATATAAGTTCCTATATACATAGGAACTTATATTTTATTTCAAGGTATTGACAATAATTTTTATCTATTTATAATAAAATGTATAAGATGCAGGTATGGCGGAATGGCAGACGCGCTATCTTGAGGGGGTAGTGAATGAATTTTCGTGCGGGTTCAAGTCCCGCTACCTGCACCAAGACGATGAAATCTACTTTGTAAAATATAATACAAAGTAGATTTTTATTTTTATACAAGAAATATTATTTTTAACAATTTATAGAGAAATAAATCGACTTTTGTTGAAAAATTATATACAATTAATATTGAAGGATATTATAAATTTTAGTATATAAGGAGAGAAATGTATGAAGAAGATTGGAAATTTAATATTTATAATAGTAATAGGGGCTTCACTAATGGTAACTTTTATGGGATGTTCATTTGGTAATAAGGATAATAAGTCAAATGCATTAACAGCAGAAGATGTTTTAGAGAAAATAACAAAGAACATAGATGAGCCAAGTCAAATGGATATTAAGTCAGACTTTTTCGATGATAATTATGGAATAGATAAATCAATATTAAAGAGTTATGTAGTTAGAGTACCGATAGGAGATGAAAGTGCTAGTGAATGTGCAGTATTTCAAGTAAAGGATAAGAAAGATATTGAGAAGGTAGAAGCAGGAATAAAAAAGAGAAGTAAAATATTAAAGGATATTTGGAGTAAGTATAATACTGATCAATATGAGCTAGTTAAGTCTAGCAAGGTAGTAACAGAAGGAAATTATGTTCTTTTTGTTGTATCAGAAAATGCAGATAAAATAGAAGAGAATTTCAAAGAAATAACTAAATAAATATAGGTAAAGGAAACGGATACAAGGTAAAATGGTTTAAAACTAGTACTCTTGAACGTTTCCTTTTTTTATTGATTTTGATAATTTTCTAAGCAAAATTGGAGTTTTTAAGTTTTATGCATCTCATATTACAATCTGTACCACCAAAAAGATATATAAGCTCTAAAAGATTTCTATTATATAAATCTGCAGTATGTTGAGATATGTATATATCGCTATATTTAGTACCGTTATTATTAATAGCAGTTACGTAAACAGAGTGACTATATCTTTTATTAATTGAACCAAATTGCAGAACATCTCCAAGGGATATTGATGAAGGAGCTAAAGATTGAAAAGTCTTATTGTTATTTAAGGAACTACCATTTGGTCCTATGGTTTTTTCTTTGCATAAATAGTTATATAGTTTTTCAACAGATTCCCAGTTTGGAGTTCCACCACCTTCATTACCATGCCATGAGCCAGGTATCATCTTATATTTTTGTTTTATATTTTCATAAGAAATTTTTTTATTTGAAAAATCATATCCACCATATGCAGCCCAAATGCATTGTGATACAAAATTTGTACAATCGCCTGGTGCACTATAGAATAAGGGATTATATGATGTGGAGAACTTTTCTGCATATAAAATTCCATTATTATATGAATAATTTGAGTATTCCCTAGTTAGTTCATTATTAGAAAAAAAGTTTTCCTTTGAGATAGATTTTATATTATCAATGTCATCACATTTTTTTTCTTCAATTATTTTAAGGTAGCTCTTTAAAGTTTCCATAGGAATATCTTCACTTCTAATGTCCATTTCATATAGCAATGATTCATCTTCTGAAAAAGTCCTTTCAATTTTACAAATTTTTAGTTCAGGCTTTGTAATAATTTCTAGTTTATAAGGTATATTGCATAATTTGGAATGGCAAGTAGCATTTTTATATTTATATGATACTGAAAGAATTAAATCTACAAGAAATTTATTTTCTTTTTTTGATATATTTTTATATATTATTTTAGAATTAAAGTATTCATAAGGGGTATCAAGTGTTTTATAAAGGTAGATCTTATTTTTATGAATAGTGTTATAAATTAGCGTTGATTTACTTTCTTCAGTGTATTTATTAGATGTATTTTCTGTTAATGTTATGTAATCTTCAAAGTAACTAGTAAAATAATTGTCTATAAAGTTTTTTAAATCAGTATTTGAAATCTGAGAACCATAGCCAAATTCTTTTAAACTAAATAAAATTAAGATTATTATTAGAAACGATGATAAATATTTTTTCATTGTAACCTCCATTTAAAACTCTTATGATAATAGTAGAATATCCTTTGTTGTGATAAAATATAAGAAAAATTATTGAGGTAATTTTAATGAAAGGTACAATACAAGAAGTAGAATTAAAAAGCATATTGAAAAATGTTATATTTATGGATATAGAAACTACAGGATTAGATTCTAGCTTAAATGATACTGTAAAGCATAAAGGTGAAATAATAGAAATAGGAGCAGTTAAGGTCTTAGATGATAAGGTATATACTTATAAAACTCTTATTAGACCAGAAGGGTTTGTGCCTAAGTTTACTTTTCAATTATGTAGAGGACTAACTATGGATATGTTACTAGAGGCACCTAGTTTAGAGGAAGTAAAAGAGGAGTTTTTAGAGTTTATAGGAGATATGCCTTTAGTTTGCCATAATGCAGAGTTTGAAAAAGCTTTTTTGAAATATTATATAAAAGAAGATATAGATAAAAGTAATAAGTTTTTAGATTCTATGGAATTAGTAGCTATTTTATTTCCTTATTTCAAAGAATATAATTTAGATTATTTGATTAAATCAGTTACTACTATAGATAGAGATGAAATGCATAGAGGATTAGAAGATTCTATAGATACAATATATGTAGTAAATAGTATACTTATAAAATATTTTAATAGCACCTTAGATTATTTAGCAATATCAGCATGGTTTACTGAGAAGAATAGGTGGAGTTGGTGTGATTATTTAAATCCACCGGAAAATATTAATGAATACATGGAAAAAGTAAAATTAAAAGAAGATACTATAGTAGAAAAGTGGAGTAAGAGAGAGATTGACTATAAAAAATATGAGGAGTTATTAAAGGAAGGGGAAATATTTGATACACCTTCATTTAAGTATATATTCAGGGAAGGTCAATATAATTTAGCTAAACATGTTAGAAGAACACTAGAAAATAAAAAAATATCTATAATAGAAGCTCCTACGGGAATTGGAAAAAGCATAGGATATTTATTGCCAAGTATAGTATATTCATATTTAAATAATCAACGTGTATTTATTTCTTCATCCACTAAAGAATTACAAGATCAATTAATAGAAAAGGACATACCAAGATTAATATCTACTTTAGGATTAGAAAAAAAGATACATTATACGTGTATGAAAGGTAGAAGTAATTATTTATGCAATAAAAAGATAAAATCATATTTAGAAGATATTATAGAGCCAGATTTAGATGATATTCTTTCTATATTATTTGTAAGTAGATTAATGACGGTAAACGGAAATGTTGAAGAAATAAATTTTTGGGCACGAAAACATTTTAAAAAGTTAGAGTATCATTTAAATTTCTTAACAAGTGATGGTGAGACTTGTACAGGAAGAAAGTGTAATGAAGGTACTAATTGTTATTATTATTGCAAAATAAATGAGTTAGAAAATAGCAACATAGTAGTAATTAATCATTCTTTATTTTTAAAGTGGCCGTATCCAGAGATAAAAATAGATAACATAGTGTTAGATGAAGCACATAATTTAAATGATAATTGTTTTAAAGCTTTTACAGAAGAAGTAAGTAATTTTGAAATAATATCTCTTTTAAGAGAGATACATAATACTAGTAAAAATTATGGATTTTTAAAGGATTTTATAACAAAAAATAATTTATCTTTAGCAAATGTTGAATATGTAAAAGCTAAGATAGTAAAAGTATATGAAACAATTGATGAACTTATGGTTGCAATAAGAGATAGGTATTCATCAGTAGATAACTTTTGGGGGATAAATACTGTTTTTACATTTAAGGAATTTCAGTTTATTGTAAGTATTTTAGAAAATTTAATAATTCAATTAGACGAGATTTATATACGTATTGATGAAGTAGTTAAAGAAACTGATGCAAAAGAGCATCCACTTATTTTACTTAATAATAAGATAAAAGCATTTAAGGAAACTATAAATTTTGTTATTGGAGAGACTACAGATAGTTATTGTGCTATTATAGATATTTCAAAAGATTTATCAAAAATTACATTAAAAAAGGTGCCATTATCAGTAAATTATTTATTTAAAGAAGAAATTTTAGATAAGTGTACTAGTTTAGTAATGACATCAGCTACAATAAGAATCGATAGTACTTTAGATAATTTCAAAAATTCTTTAGGTATTTCTATGATTGATAAAGAAAGATTATTAGAAGATTTAATTGAAAAGCCAGTTTTTGATTATGAAAATAGAAGTGTGATTGCTATTCCAACGGATATCGAAAGATATTCGTATAATAGGGAAGAGGAATTTATAAGAAGTGTTAGTAATGTTATATTAAAGATTGCTAAAAATATTGGTGGTAATATTTTAGTACTATTTACATCAACTTCGAGGATGAAAAAAGTAAAAGAGAGTATTATTGAAGAATTAAATGATCTAGAGTATGATATTTTTGATAATAAGAAACAATGTAATAAGTTAAGAGATCCGTTAACTAAAGCAGTAGTTTTTGGATCTAGAGGTTTATTTGAAGGGGTAGATATACCAGGTGATGGTTTATTCACTGTGGTGATGGAGAAAATACCTAATATTCCTATGAGAGATCCGTTATATTCTTCTATTATGGAAAAGAAAAAGATAAATTACAATACATTAAATTATCCTCAAAGTATTATAAAGATGAAGCAGATATTTGGAAGACTACTTAGAAGTGTTTATGACTATGGTTATTTATTTGTATTAAGTAATTTAGAAGATGGAAATTCATATAGAACTAAAGAATACGAAAAAGATTTAGAAGGGCCTATTTTTTTAAGAAATAATTTAGATTATATTTTATATAAGATGAAAAAAGACAATGAAAGATGGAGAAGAGATAATCTTATTAAAGTTGTTTCAAAAGAGTGCAAAGGAGAAATGAAAGCTATAATTGAATCTAAAAAAGATGTAGAAAAAAGGTTAAAAGATTTTTATAAAGAAGAGTTTAATAAAAGAAATATTAGGTGTACTTTAGAAAGTGTAGTTTATGAAGGGGGAGAAGTTAAAAAGCTTGTTTTTAATTATCTTGGTAAGAAATTTACTACAAGCAATTTGAATTAACTTATGAATATTGATGGATATGAAATAAAAATAAAAAAAGAAAATAGAAAAACAATAAAAATATCTATAGAAGATAATTTTTTAGTTATAAAGTCGCCTAAATTTGTAAGTGACAATGAAATAGAAAAGGTGATTTTAAAAAACATAAGTAAAGTAAGAAGAATAATCAATAAAAAGGAAAGTCTTATTGATATTGGTGAGAAGTGCTTTTTAGAAAGTAACAATGCAATGATTTTAGGAAAGCATTATGAAGTAGAGGTTATTCATTGTAATAAAAATGCTGTTGAAGTTATTGATAATGTTATAATTATATATATAAAGAAAGATGATGAAAAATTAAAGATAAAGTTGTTGAAAGATTTTTATAAAAATAAATGTGCTTATATAATAACACCTATTTTTAATCAGTGTGTAGATAGTTTTCTAGGAAAAAATTATACCGATAAACCCAAAATAGAATACAAATTTTACAAAGGAAGATGGGGTGCTTATTATCCTAGAGAAAATAAAATAATACTTAATTGTAATTTGGTGAAATTAGATGAAGAGTACATTAGATATGTAATATTTCATGAGTTATCTCATATGAAGATACCTAATCATTCAAAAGAATTTTACAATGTATTTAACAGCGTTTATGATAAGGTAGAAGAAATGAAGATAAAAATAAAAAAATATACAATAAATTAATAAAAATTGTGTTTTAACTTCATTTATGAAATAATGTATGATAAATAAAAGTCCTGGGGGAGTACGTAGTGAATAAAAAAAGTTATGAAATAGTTAAAAGTAGTAATAAGGTAAGAGTGAGAAAAAGTTGGCATAATTATTTTATGAATTTAGCTCTTCTTGCAGCAGAAAGAAGCACTTGTGATAGAGCTAATGTAGGTGCAATTATAGTAAATAAAGAAAATAGGATAGTAGCTACTGGATATAATGGTTCTGTAGGAAATAAGACACCACATTGTGATGATATAGGTCATGTGATGAGAGATGGACATTGTATAGCAACTCAACATGCAGAACTTAATTGCCTTTGTTACTGTGCAAAAGAAGGTATAGCCGTTAAAGGATGTAGCATATATGTAACTCATTTTCCGTGTCTTAATTGCACTAAAGCATTAATTCAATCAGGAATTGACTGTGTATATTATTTAAATGATTATAGAATAGATGATTATGCAGTGGAATTATTAGAAATAAATAATGTGAAATATAAAAAGATTGCCTTGGAGGATTAGAATGAAAAGTAGATTTATAGTAGTGGATGAAAAGTTATTACCAGAGGTTTTACCTAAGGTTTTAAAAGTAAAAGAGATATTGACTTCTAAAAGTGCAAAGGATATATCGGAAGCCGTTAAGTTAGTAGGCATTAGCAGAAGCACATATTATAAATATAAAGATGGTGTATTTAAATTATCTGATGGTGCTATAATACAAAAAGCAACTATAGGAGTAACTGTTGGACATAAAAGAGGAACATTATCAAATGTTTTGGATATTATAGCCGAATGTGGAGGAAATATATTAACTATAAATCAAGATATTCCAATAAATAATACAGCAAATGTTACTATTACTATGGATATATCATCATTAAAGGCAGATTTATATGCATTACTTGAAACTTTAAAAGTAGAAAATAATATTTTAGGTGTTTCCCTAATAGCTATGGAGTAAGAAGGAATTTCTCATCATATAGAGAATATTGTATATAAAGGATGGTGAGAAAATGCTATGTGAAATATCAGAATTATATAATTACAATATATCAAAGGTATTGAAAGAAGATATACCATCTATATATGATTTTATAGTAAAAAATGATATTGATTTAAAATGTTATTTGACATCTAATTCTATTGAGGAAAAAATAAATGAGACATTATATTATAGAGGAGAGTTATTTTTAAAAATTGAAAATCAATATGAAGAGATTATTGGGATTATTAGAGGAAGAATAGATTTTGATTTTTATAATAGATTGTGGCTTTCTTTATTTAAAATTTCAGATGATATACCAGAAAAAATGAAAAAAAGAATTTTTAATGAATTTACAGAAAAGGTAAGTAAGGATTATAGCATATATAAAATAGAAATTGGTGTTTCCAGTGAAGATAATACATTATTTTTTCTAAAACGTTGCGGTTTTTCTGTTAGCAGGATATTGAAAGATTACTTTAGTTTTGAAGATAAAAATAAAAGTTTAATTATATTAAATAGATAAGAATAAATGTTCCACTCAATGAATATAGATTACTATATACATTGGGGGGGATAAAATGAGGTATTCTAAAGTAAAAGCAAAAAGAGCATCAAGAAAAGATATTATAGTAGTTACTTTCACATTAATGGTAATTTTTATAGGATCAACTTTATTTGCTACAGCTTTATTTAATGTTTTTCTTAAAGATAGTAGTGCATTTTCAAATAATATTAATGATGGTGAAACTACCATAACATCGGGTACTATAGATAGTGAAAATATAGCTAAAGAGGGTAGTACTACAACGTTTTATATTATTCAATGTGGAGTTTTTGGAATGAAAGAAAATGCAGATAAGGTAAATGGTGAGTTAAATTCGCAAGGAATGTCATTTATTTCTGAAGAAGATGGTCGGTATAAAGTTATTTATTCTATTTGCAATAGTGGAAATGAAGATGAAATTATCGCAATGATAGAATCTAAAGGTGTTGCGGTAGCGAAAATAAAAAAAGATGTTACATATTCAAATATTGCCAATGAGGAAATTGGTGAAATGATTAAAGGTCTTATAACTGTTGTAGATAAGCTTAAGGATAATTCAGTGTCTAGCGTAGAAATTAAGTCTTTAAAAAAATGGTGTAAAGAATTAGAACAATGCGACAAAAAAGAAGAGGGCTTTGATAAGGCAAATGAGTTGAAAAAATTTATAAATGAATTACCAGATGAGATAGATAAATCTAAAGTTGGTGAAATAAACAAAATGATATATCAATGTTTAGTATAGTAAAAAGGAGCTTTGCAATTAGTATTTTGCTTAATAGCTCCTTTTTTTATTTATCGTACTTGTTTAAAATTATTGTAAATGGTAAACTATATTAGATATGATGGGGGCGGGAAATTTGAGAGAGATAAAAAAGAATAAAATTGGACTTTTGTGTTTATTAATATTCATGGGAGCTATTTCTGGTACATTAGTTGGAGAAATATTAGGGTCAAAGTTTCAAGTGCTTTCTTTTATGGAGTCTACATATTCATTAGGTTTTTCAAAACCTTTATATTTGGATTTAGGCATTATTAAGCTTACTTTTTCATTGATTCTTGATATTAATATAATGACAATAATAGGGATAATTCTTGTGATTGTATTGTACAAAAGATTATAGGAGGTTTAAATGAAGATTATCTTAGCGTCATCATCTCCAAGAAGAGCAGAACTTATTAAAACAATAACAGATAAGGCAACTATATGTCCAAGTAACTTTGATGAATCATCTATAAAGTATGATGGCGATGTAGTTGAGTATATAAGTAAGCTATCTTATGGAAAAGCAAAGGAAGTAAGCGAAAGAGAAGAGGGAATAGTCATTGGATGTGACACTATAGTATTTTTTAAAGATAAGGTTCTAGAAAAACCTAAAGATAGAAATGAGGCAATAGAATTTTTAAAAAATTTAAGTGGAAATATTCATTATGTATATTCTGGATATACTGTTATAGATAAAAATAATAATTGTAGTAAGTTCAATTATTGTATTACCGCTGTAAAGTTTTATTCTTTATCAGAAGAAGAAATAGAAAAATATATAAGTACTGAAGAGTATATTGACAAAGCAGGCGGTTATGGAATACAAGGGAAAGGTGCTCTTCTTGTTGAGAAAATAGAAGGAGATTATTTCAATATTGTAGGATTGCCAATTAGTTTACTATACAGAGATCTTAGGGGCATGGGGGTAAATCTTTAGGAGGATAAATGAATTTAAGATTAAAAGATTTACCAAAACACAATAGACCAAGAGAAAGATTTAAAATGTACGGGGCACAAAACCTTACAGATATAGAACTTTTATCAATTTTATTAGGAAGTGGAATAAAAGATGATAATATAATAAATGTATCTATGAAGGTATTTTCAAAATCAAAGGGATTAAGAAATTTATTTGATATGACTTTAAATGAGCTTCAAGAGATAAAAGGAATAGGAGAGGTAAAATCAATACAAATCCTTGCACTGGGAGAGCTTATACGAAGATACACAATTGTAGATTATGAAGATAAAATTAGAATATCTAGTGCTATAGATTGTGTAAATATTATAAATAATGAGATGTCCCTATTGAATAAAGAGGTTTTAAAAATTATAATGTTAAATGTAAAAAATATTGTGATTGGAATAAGAGATATTTCTATAGGATCATTAAATTATTCTATAGTACATCCAAGAGAAGTTTTTCATGAAGCAATTAAAAATAGTAGTGCATCGATAATTATAGCGCATAATCATCCTAGTGGAGATCCAACACCTTCAAAGGAAGATATTAATATAACAAAAAGGTTAAAGGAGTGTGGAGAACTCTTAGGAATTAAGGTATTAGATCATATAATTATTGGGAAGAATGCCTATGTAAGTTTGAAAGAAAAAGGAATACTTTAATGTATAAATGGAAGGAGCAATAGTAATGGGTTTATTTGGTATGACAAAAGATATGGGAATTGATTTAGGAACAGCTAACACATTAGTATATGTAAAAGGTAAGGGTATAGTTTTAAATGAACCTTCAGTAGTAGCAATTAATACTAACAGTAAAGCTGTGCTTGCAGTAGGAAATGAAGCAAAACAAATGATAGGTAGAACACCAGGAAGTATTGTAGCAATAAGACCATTAAAAGATGGAGTTATAGCAGATTTTGATGTCACTGAAAGAATGCTTAGAATGTTTATTGAAAAAGTGTGTCCAAAGGGTGCATTTACTTCACCAAGAGTAATGGTATGTTTCCCATCTGGAATAACAGCAGTAGAAAAGAGAGCCATTGAAGAAGCTACAAAGCAAGCAGGAGCAAGAGAAGTAAAATTATTAGAAGAGCCTATGGCAGCAGCTATAGGAGCAGGTCTTGCAACTGATGAACCAAGAGGATCTATGGTTGTAGATATTGGTGGTGGTACTACAGAAGTTGCTATAATATCTTTAGATGGTATTGTAACAGCAAAATCACTTAGAACAGCTGGAGATGATTTAGATAAAGCTATAATAAACTATATTAAGAGAGCTTATAACTTAATGATAGGAGAAAGAACAGCAGAAACTGTTAAAATTACTTTAGGATCTGCTTATAAAATTTCAGAAGTAGATGAAACTATGGAGATAAGAGGAAGAGATTTATTAACAGGACTTCCAAAGGTAGTTGAAATTGGAGAAACTGAAATAAGAGAAGCTTTAAGTGAACCAGTAAGTGCTATAATAGATGCTATTAAGACAACTCTTGAAAAAACTCCACCTGAACTGGCAGCAGACATAATGGATAGAGGAATTATGTTAACTGGTGGTGGTGCTTTACTAAGAGGTATAGATAAACTAATTAACGAAGAAACTCATATGCCAGTAAACATTGCTGAAAATCCCCTTGATTGTGTAGCTTTAGGAGCAGGAAAAGCACTAGCTCACTTTGATAAATTGAGATAGGAAACTATATCAAGGTAAAATATGAAAAAGTTTTTAAGAAATAAACTGACAGTTGTTATAATTATACTGTCAGTTGCCTTTTTAAGTTTAATAACATATAGTGCTAAAACACAAAATAATAATGTAGTGGCAAACTCAGTGGGCAGTGGAAGCGGAAAAATTGGGGGATTTTTCTATACAGTTGGCAGTGAAATAAAAGGATTTTTTAGTAATATATTTTATGCTTCTTCGATAAAAAGTGAAAACGAAGAACTTCAATTAAAAAATACAGATTTAGAAAAAAAAGCAGTTGCATATGATAATTTAATAAAAGAAAATGAAGAGCTTAGAAAAATGTTAGAGTTTAAAGAAACTCGTGGAGAATATGACTATGTAGGAGCTGATATTACAGGTTCATCTACAGAAGGATGGTTACAAAGCTTTATAATAAATAAAGGTAGTGATGATGGAATAAAAGAAGGGGTAGTAGCGTTATCTCCTAATGGTTCTTTAGTAGGTGTAATCAAAAATGTAAGCAAAAGCTGGTCAGAAATCGAAACAGTAACATCACCTAACGTTTCTATAGCATGTTATATTTCAAAAATTACAGCAGAAGTTAATGATTCTGATAATAAGGATAGTGAAGATAATAAGGATGAACAAAGTACTAATGATGCACCAAATGGTGTTTTAAAAGGAATTAGTACAAACAAGCAAACAGATCCAAAGGCTGTAATTAATTATATACCTATACAAAGTGATGTTAAAAAGGATGATTTAGTTTTAACTTCTGGACTTGGGAAATTATACCCTAAAGATATTGTTATTGGAAAAGTATCAGAAGTTAAGGAAGAAACAGGGAAAGGAATGAAAGTAGCAACAATAGTTCCAAATGTTGATTTTGATAAATTAAATGGAGTTTTGATTGTTATACCAAAAGATGGTGTTAGTGTGGATGGAGAGGTGAAGTATTAATGAAAAGAATACTCACCCTATTACTACTGTTAATAGGATTATTTATATTAGATAATTCTGTAGTGCCCTTATTTTCTATTGGAGGTTATTGTCCTAGTTTGATATTAGTGTTTATACTTGGATATTCAATGCTTATAGATCCTATTGATGCTATATTTTTAGGTATTGCATCAGGGCTAATTCAGGATGTATATTTTCATGGAGTATTAGGTGTTAATGGATTTTTAAATATGGGTGCATGTGTTATATGTTCAGTTATCGGGACAAAAATATTCAGAGAGAAAAGGTTATTTCCTGTAATAATTACATTTTTCTTAAGTGCCTTAAAATACTCTATAGTGTTTATAGTTATGTATTCATTAGGAGAAAAATATAATTATTTAAACATTATTTTCGGTTCTCTTTATAATATGATAATAGCCATAATTGCTTATGGTTGGATATATAATTTATCTCAAAAAAGCTTTATGGTTAGGGACTGGGAGTTTTAGGAGTTGATATATTGAACAATAAAAACAAAAGAAGAAAAACGGTAACAAAAAAATCGTTTATAGGTGAATTTACAAGATATTCAGCATTAAAGTTATCAGTAATGGCGATAATTGTTTATGTAGGTATAGGGTTATTAAATATACAAATATTTAATCACAGTTATTATAGTGAAAGTGCAAAATCAGGTTCCCATAGATTTGTTGAAGAACAAGCACCAAGGGGAAATATATATGATAAAAATGGAACAGTAATAGCCTATGATATTCAAAATTTTGCCCTTACTTTTACAGAAGCTACAGAAAGTACTGAGAAGTTTTATGATACGATGGAGAAAGTTTTTAAGGTTTTAAAAGAAAATGAACTAGATATAGATGATGACTTTCCTATAAAACTTAATGGTGATAAGTACGAGTTTAAATTTAATGCGATAGATGAAGAGGGTAAAAAACTTCAAGAGAAGCAATTTAAAATAGATATTAGCTTAGTAGATTATTTAGCTGGAGAAATGTTTGAAGGATCTTCTTATTCAAAGTTAGAAAAGAAAGAAGCTAAAGCTGTTATTAAAGAGGCAGAAAAGTACACAGCAGAAGATACATATAATTTTTTACTATCAGATAAAAAATTTAGTATACCTACAGGTGTATATTCCAAAGAAGATGAAAGACGAATGGTAGTTGTAAAAAATTCATTACAGCTTCAAGGTTATTCAGGATATAAGCCTATAACAATAGCGTCTACTCTTGATAGAGAGATAGCTTTTACTTTTGAACAGATGCTTGATGAACTGCCAGGTATAAATGTTGAAACTAAACCACAAAGATATTATCCTTATGGGAAAATGGGTGCAGCCTTTATAGGGTATGTATCAAAAGTTAATGATGATGAAAAGAATGTAGAAAAAGGATATGACGCTAGTACAGATATAAAAGGTGCATCAGGGATAGAGGCAGCATATGAGGATAGGTTAAGGGGATCTAAGGGAGCATCTATTGTAGAAGTTAACAGATTTGGAAGACCGATTTCGGAATTAGCTAAAAGAGAAGCATATCAAGGTCAAAATGTGCATTTGACGGTAGATTGGAAAGTACAAGAAGCTGCAGAAAATTCTTTAGCAAAAAATATGACAGAACCAAGAACATTATTAAGTGGTACTGTTATAAATCCTCCTGATAGAGGAGCAGTAGTAGCATTAGATGTTAAGAGCGGTGGTGTGATTGCTATGGTATCACAACCTACTTTTGACCCTAATGATTTTGCAGCGGTTAATGGACTTAGTACAGAAAAATATAATGAATATTATGGTTTTGATAATGAGTTTTATGAAAAGTTAGCTAAAGAAAAAGGATGGGATACTAAGACTATCTCAACAAATGATAAGAGCAACCCTTTAAATGGTAAAAATATGTTTGAAGCACTTTTTCCTAAAAATGAAAATGGGCAAAGAGAAGATATTAAAGACTTAGTTCCTAAACCTACAATTAATTATGCTACACAATCACTTATTCCTCCTGGATCGATTTTTAAGACATTTACAGCATATGCTGGATTTGCAGAAGGGGTTGTAGATAAAAGCACTACAGTTTTTGATGGAGGCTATTATGAAGATGGAGAGGGATTTAAAACTACATTCCCTGAGGATCCTCAAGCTGGTAATGCAGATGTGGAGTTGGCACTCGAAAAATCTTCAAATCCATACTTTATGGAAGTATCCAAAAGATTATATCAGAAGTTTTCTGATGAAAAAAATAGAGAAACATCAGGTGTTAAGTACAAAGAGAACGGTATTGCTGCATATTCGTGGAAATTTGGACTTGGTGCAGATCCAGAAGATAAAAATGCAATAACATCTACAGGGATTGAAATAAGTGAAAATTTTGGTCAGGTATATAATCATTACTCTTGGATAAATACTCAATCAAAGCTTATGTATATATCATTAGCAGGTAGATTAAAAGCAGGAGAATATACAGGACGAACAAAATACAGCTTTATACCAATTAATTTAAGTATAAATGAAGACTCAGATAGTGAAGAGGTTAAATCGTTAAAGTTAAAGATAAAATCTATTATTTTAGATGGATTATGTAATGGAAGTTATGATAATAAAGCATTAGAAGAAAATATAAGGCTTTTAAATGATAAGGATCCAGAATATAATGGAAGAAAACCTAGCGACGATGATTATAAAATTTTGCTAGATTTTATTAGGGATCAGATAAAATATGAAGGATACAACCAATTTGTTGCAAAGTATCATTCATACAATGCTTCAATAGGTCAAGGGGCTACAAATGTTACACCACTTCAAATAGCTTCAGCTTATGCTACGTATCTAAATGGAGGTACTAGATATAAAGTACATTTATTAGATAAAGTAACAGATGTGGATGGAAATGTAGTATCTGAATATGAACCTGAAGTTATTGATAAGATGGATATTGATCCTAATATATCTAAAAGTATAAATGCAGGATTAGAAAGGGTTATTTATAATTCATCATCATTTAATAGCTTGTTTAGTAAATTGCCAGTTAGAGTTGGTGGAAAAACAGGAACAGCTACTTTTGATAATGAACAATTAGCATATGGAAGAGAAGCATATGGATGGTTTGTAACTTATGCTCCTGCAGAAGATCCTGAAATTGTTGTTGTATCAGTAACTTTCAATGGACATTTTGGTAAAAATAATGCTGAAATTAATTATGAAGTGATGAAAGCGTATTTTGAAAATAAGTAATAACAAAAAAACTATCTACAATTGTAGATAGTTTTTTTAAAATTTAATCTTCTGTAGCAATTTATATTTTGATATAATTATTATGAAAATAACTTAATATAAAAAATATGTAATATAAAACAAGAATATTTTTAAAAAAAGAAGGAAAATTTGGTGCAATTGTTGAATTATATAATGATGCAATTTCTAAATGGAGGTGTTTCTGATTTCAAGGAAAATTACTTTAAAGGGAAATAAAGATGGATTAAATGCTATAATTGATATGAGTAGATTTGCAAGTTTTGATGAAATGATGACAAATTTAGTTGCAAGATTAAACAAGGGGAAGAGATTTTTTAAAGGAAGCACTCTAATTATAACATCACAACTTAGGTATTTTAGTGAATCAGAAATGAGAAGTTTTAAAAATACACTTTTTTCTGAATTTGAGATAAAGGATTGTATATTTAGGGATAGTGAAGAAAATACTAGTAATACTAAGGTTTTTCAAGGAATAAAAGAAGGAAAAACTAAATTTATAAGAAACACTATCCGTAGTGGTCAAATAGTAAGGTTTGATGGAAATCTTATTATTATAGGAGATATTAATCCAGGGGCAGAAGTATATGCAACGGGGAATATTGTAGTTTTAGGAATTTTACGTGGTGATGTGCATGCTGGTAGCAATGGAAATAAAGAAGCAATAATAGCAGCATTTTCATTACAACCTAAAATTATTCAGATAGCAAATATGATTACAAGATCTCCAGATGATGTGATGAAACCTAATTATCCGGAAGTAGCTAAAATCAAAGGAAATTTCATTATAGTTGAGCCATATTCACCAAATAAATTCATATAGTGGAGGTTTTTTTATGGGAGAAGCAATTGTTATAACATCAGGTAAAGGTGGGGTTGGAAAAACAACTACAACTGCAAATATTGGAACTGCGCTGGCAAGTTTAGGAAAATCAGTGGTGGTTGTTGATGGAGATACAGGACTTAGAAATCTAGATGTATTAATGGGGCTTGAAAATAGAATTGTTTATACATTATTGGACGTTATTGAAGGAAAATGTAGATTAAAGCAAGCTCTTATTAAAGATAAAAGATTTGAGAATTTAGCATTATTACCTACTGCTCAAACTAGAAATAAAGAAGATATAAATATGGAGCAGATGATTTCGTTAATTGGTGAATTAAAGAAAATGTATGACTTTATATTAATAGATTGTCCAGCAGGGATAGAACAAGGTTTTGAAAATTCTATTGCAGCTGCTGATAAGGCTTTAATTGTAGTTAATCCAGAAGTTACTTCAGTGAGAGATGCAGATAGAGTTATTGGAAAATTAGATGCAAAGGGCATAGAAGATCATAAGCTTATAATTAATAGAATGAATCCAACTATGGCTGCAAGTGGTGATATGCTTAATGTAAATGATATTGTAGAAATTTTAGCAGTTAAGTTAATAGGTGTTGTTCCAGATGATAAGGGAATCACAGTTTCTACAAATAAAGGGGAACCTATAGTTTTAGAAGATGGCGCTATAAGTGGAAAAGCATTTAAGAATATTGCTAAAAGAATACTTGGAGAAGAAGTTCCATTTTTAGAACTTAAAGCAGAAGAAAAAGGATTTTTGGCTTCGATAAAGAAAATCTTTTCAAAATAAGTTGAGGGGGTGGAGATATGGACTTTTTTAAATTTTTTACAGAGAAGCAAGCACCTAAGGATGTAGCTAAGGAAAGATTGAAATTAATTTTAATTCATGATAGACAGGATTTAAGTCCAACTATACTAGAGAAAATGAAGAATGAGATATTAGAAGTTATATCTAAATATGTAGAGATAGATAATGCAGATGTAGATGTGAAGCTAACTACTGATAATAATATGGATGGATGTGGTCCAGCACTAATAGCTAATATACCTATTAAAAAACTTAAAGAATAGTTACCTTATGTAGCTATTCTTTAAGTTTTTTTGTGTTAAATATAATTCCTATATGATATAATAAAATAGTTATGTAATATTTACAAATGATTATTGAGGTGAAAAAATGAGAAAAGGTTCTAAGATTGATAGGATGGTATCTGATCTTAAAATAAATAGAAAGTTGTTAGCTGAAGTAGATTTTACTATATTAATGATATCAATTGTTATTGTTATTTTCGGAGTGCTTAATATATATTCTGCTACATATAACAAGACATTAAATGGAGCAACTATTGGATTTGAATATGCAAAGTTACAATTAATGTGGCTTGTAATAGGACTTATAGCTATCTATTTTATTTTAACTATTGATTACTCTTTTTTTAGAAATTATGCATATGTTTTTTATGGTGCCTCTATTGTACTTTTACTTATAAACAAAGTAGCAGGTAGTGTTAGTAAAGGAGCAAATTCATGGATACAAATAGGGTCTAGAGCAATACAGCCTTCTGAATTTGCAAAGCTTGCAATAATAATCATAGTAGCAAAAAAAGTTGAAGACATGGATGGTAAAATTGATTCATTTAAAAAGCTATTTATAATTTTTATATATGCAATGATTCCTACATCATTAGTTATAATTCAGCCAGATATGGGTATGACAATGGTAATATTCTTTACTGTACTTGGAATGGTTATAGTAGGAAAATTAGATTGGAAGATTATTGGTGGAGGATTTTTAGCTTTATTTGTTGCTATTGCAGTAGTATGGAATAGTGGACTTATAGAAGATTATCAAAAAAATCGTATAATAACTGTATTTAATCCAGCGAGAGATCCGTTAGGTGATGGTTATCACGTAATACAAGCCAAAATAGCTATAGGATCTGGAGGACTTACTGGAAGTGGATATATGAATGGAAGTCAAACTAAAGGTGGTTTTATTCCAGAAGCTTGGACGGATTTCATTTTTTCTGTAGTTGGTGAAGAGTGGGGACTTCTTGGTTCAATGGGACTTTTGGCATTGTATGGAATTATGATTTTTAGGATGATTAATATAGCCAGAGAGTCAAAAGATGTTTTTGGATCGATATTGGTAGCTGGTGTTACAGGTTCTATGTTATTCTCAATTTTAGAGAATGCAGGAATGAATGTTGGACTAATGCCGATAACAGGGATAACGCTTCCGTTTATGAGTTATGGAGGTAGTTCTATGCTAGTTTACTTTATGAGTTTAGCTTTAGTGCTAAATGTAGGAATGAGACGTAAGAAGATTAACTTCTAAAATAAAAAAGCTATCACAGTGGAGAAGATATTTTTCACATAGTGGTAGCTTTTATAATGATATTAGAAAGAATTTTTAAAGAAGGAATTGAGTGATAAACAATTCCTTCTTTATTTTTTAGAATACTACATATACATGAAGAAATATAAATATATTTAAATAGATAGCTTAAAGTCTAATCTTGTTACGGGGTGATACGATGATAAAAATAAATAAGCGATTTTTTATTTATATAATTATAATTGTAATAGCCACAAGAAGTTTAAGTATATTATATTCATTTTTATTTATAATGATTCATGAGATAGCACATTTAGTAGCTGCAATAGCTTTTAAATACAGGGGATATACTATAGAAATAGACATATTAGGTGCTAAGTTACATTACAAGGATATGGAGGATATGTCGGTAAAAGAAGATGTTATTATTTCTTTAGCTGGTCCAATTATTAATATTATTATGGGAATAATATTTTTTTTATTAAACTTATATGAAGAAATGGTGATTAATTATATCTTAGGTTTTTTTAATCTTATACCAGCTTTACCATTAGATGGGGGGCGTATTTTAAAGAAGATTTTAACTAGAAGATATTTATATAAGAAGGCTAATATTATTGTAATTTATACAAGTATATTTATAGGGATGTTTTTCTTAATAACAGCAATTATCGTAGGGATAAAGTTTAAGTTTAATGTAAGTCTAATTTTAATTAGCATATTAATAATATATTGTGCTTATATAGAGAAAAAAACAATAGTATATGTAGTTATGGGGGATTTGATGAGAAAAAGAGAACGTTTTTTTAAAAAGGGATATATAGAAAGTATAGTAATTTCAATTTCATATAATAAGTCATTACTTAGTGTATTAACTTTAATTGACAAGGGTAAATACACTTTATTTTATATTCTAGATGATAGCATGAATATTATTAGGGTTATATCAGAAGAAGAAGTGTTAAAGGGAACGAAAGAATATGGAGATATAACAATAAAGGAATATATTAATTTATCTTAGAATTTAATTACATTGATAAAGAATATTCCCTGTGTTAGAATAAATGTACGTAGCGAAGGAGGAGTAAAATGAATAGAATAAATGATGATATTCTTTATAGAGTTGAGAAACCAGCTAGGTATATTGGAGGAGAGTTCAACTCTTATAATAAAAACATAAAAGATATTGATATTAGATTTGCTTTTTGTTTTCCTGATGTATACGAAGTTGGTATGTCGCATTTAGGAATGAAGATTCTTTATTATACATTAAATCAAAGAGAAGATACTTTTTGTGAAAGAGTATTTGCACCTTGGAGTGATATGGAAGCTTTAATGAGAGAAAATGATATTCCATTATTCACATTAGAAACAAAAGATCCAATAAATGAATTTGATTTTATAGCATTTACATTACAATATGAAATGAGTTATACAAATATACTAAATATGTTGAATTTAGGTGGAGTCACTATAAGAGCTTCTGAAAGAGGAGAAGATGAACCTATAGTGATAATGGGAGGACCATGTTCTACTAATCCAGAAACTTTATATGATATAGCAGATATTTTTTCACTAGGGGAAGGAGAAGATCACCTAAATGAAATAATTGACTGTTATAAAAAATGTAAGGCAAAGGGAATGAGTAAAAAGGAATTCTTAAGAGAAGCTTCGCATATAGAAAGTACTTATGTTCCATCGCTTTATGAAGTAAGTTATAATGATGACAATACAATAAAAGAATTTAAACCTAAGTATGAAGATGTTCCTAAAACCGTTAAAAGAAGAGTTATTGATAATTACAATGATGTATTATATCCTGATAAGTTAATAGTTCCATATACAGAAATTGTACATGATAGAATAATGTTAGAAACTATGAGGGGTTGTACAAGAGGATGTAGATTCTGTCAAGCAGGTATGATTTATAGACCTGTAAGAGAAAAGAATACAGAAACATTAATGAAACAGGCAGATAAATTATTAAAGTCAACTGGATATGATGAAATTTCATTAACATCATTATCAATTTGTGACTACTCTGATGTTAAAAATCTAGTTTTAAATATGGTTGAAAAATATAAAGATGATAAGATAAGTGTTTCGCTGCCATCACTTAGAATAGACTCTTTTTCAGTTGATCTTATAAATGAAATACAAAAGGTAAGAAAAACAGGTCTTACATTTGCTCCTGAAGCAGGAAGTCAAAGAATGAGAGATGTTATAAATAAAGGTGTTAATGAGGAAGATTTATTAACATCAGTTTCTGATGCGTTTAAAAATGGTTGGAGTACTATAAAGTTATACTTTATGGTGGGATTACCATATGAAACTGTAGAAGATGTAAAGGGAATTGCTCATCTTGGTGAGAAGGTAGTGGATGAATATTATAAAATCCCTAAAAATGAAAGAAATAGAGGGCTTAAAGTTACAATTTCAACATCTATTTTTGTACCAAAACCATTTACACCATTCCAATGGGCTCCAATGGACAACTTAGAAAATGTAAGAGAAAAGATTTCTGCATTAAGAGGAGAAATAAAAAGCAGAGCTATTTCATATAATTGGCATGAAACGCTTGTAAGTTATATGGAAGCGGTTATTGCAAGAGGAGATAGAAGAATTTGTGATGTTATAATAAAAGCATATGAAAAAGGTGCTAGATTAGATGGATGGTCTGAATTCTTCAATTATGATATATGGATGGATGCGTTTAAAGAATGTGATATAGATCCAGATTTCTATGTTCACAGAGAACGTTCTTATGAAGAAATATTACCATGGGACTTCGTTGAAATTGGAGTTACTAAGGAGTTCTTAAAAAGAGAAAATGAAAAGGCTAAAAAAGCTTCATTAACACCAGATTGTAGATTAGGATGTACAGGATGTGGAGTTAACAGAAAGGCATTTGCGAAGGGAGAGTGCTTTGAAGGTGCGTTATTTAATAAAGTTTACTAAAGAAAGCAATATTAAGTTTATTTCTCATTTAGATTTAATGAGAACAATTCATAGAACTGTTAGAAGAAGTGGAATAAAAGCAAAGTATTCAAAAGGATTTAACCCTCACATGATAATGTCAATTGCACAACCATTATCAGTTGGAGTATATTCTGAATCTGAATACTTAGATATTGAGTTAGATGAAGTAATTTCTGAAAAAAATGTTATTGATAAATTAAATTTAGCTGCTCCAAGTGGAATTAAATTTCTTGATGCTAAAATGATTATTGAGAAAGAAAATACTAAGAAGCCACCAACAGCTATGGCAGCAGTTGAAGGAGCAAAATATATTATAAAGATAAAGTATGACAATGATGCTGCATTAAAAAGTGAATTGCAAAATTTATATTTAAAGGAAAATTGGCAAACAATAAAGAAAAGCAAAAAAGGTGAAAAAGTTGTAGATATAAAACCTATGATTAAGGAATTCGAATACAATGTTGAAAATAATCTACTGACTATAGTAACTACTGTATCATGTGGGTCTAAAGAAAATCTTTCAGCAGATCTTTTAGGTAATTTTATAAAAGAGAATACATCAAATGCAATAAAAGATGCTTTTGTAGATATTAAAAGAGAAGAACTATATGGTATGAAAAATAATAAATTAGTTCCATTAAATAAAGCAATAGTTTAAAAACATAAAAAATATACTTATGTTGCAGCTTTATATTCAAAGAAATTTCTATAAAAGCTGTTACTAGTGCAGTAAAAATATAAGAGCTATTGCTAGCGAAATTTAATCGTTATTGCAATAGCTTTTTTATGATAGTGTAAAGTTTGCTATGAAAAAATAATATAACAAAAAACACTATCTTTTTGAAAATTTAAAGTAGTAAATTACAGAAATAATTTAAATTTGAGCATGACAAAAAGACCTTTAATGAAGGCAAAAAAATTTATATTTGGTTATATAATCCGTTAGGAAGCATTTTTTTCTTGGATATCTAAAATAGCTTGCTGTCCTAACCTGATTAATATTTGCCATTTGGCAGGCATATTATCGATACCATCAAGAGCTTCAAGTTCATTAAGTGGTTTCCAATAGTTATATGGATGAGGTCTTAGAAAGTTATAATATGCGACCCA
>NZ_JAHLOD010000044.1 GCF_018917145.1 Clostridium bornimense | reverse complement strand
GCTTTAGAAAATCTAATGCCTTGGGCAAATAATCTTCCTGACAATCTAAAAGTCAAAATCAAGAAATAAATAAATCCCGATAGGGCTTTAAATCGCCCTACCGGGATATTTTAATATATCTTATAAATTAATAAAAGGTACCAAAACTTTGACGCTTACACTCTTTTACGAACACTAATAATAGACTACAAATATGCTTATGACCTTAATGGAAATAGAATAACAAAAGCAGGATCAAAACATAGTAGTTTTTATAGCTATGATAAAGTAAATCGCCTAAAAGAATGTAATTATGATGGAAGAAGAGAAAGTTATAGCTACGATAATGTAGGAAATAGAATAAGCAGAACCACAAATGATGTAGTAGAAAAGTATTTATATAATGTAAAAAATCAACTTATATAAATAGTAGGAGAAAAAGATCATAAATACTTTACATACGACAAACAAGGCAATACAATAAAAGAGGAAACAAATACTGGAAACAATAACTACGAATACAATACCTTAAATCAGCAAATAAAAGCGGTGACAAAAGAAGGCAATACATTAATAAGCCGTTATGATGCTGAAGGTTTAAGATACGAAATAGAAGAAAACGAAAAGTTAAGTAGTTTTATATACAATAAAGAAAACACATTAGTAGAACTTGATAAAGATGAAAATGTAGTAAGCAGATTCACAAGAGGCTACGAAGTAGTAGCTGCTGATATCGATGAAGAAAAATATTACTACAGCTGTGATGAACAAGGTAGTACTATTGCAATAAGTGATGAAGATGAAGTAATAAAAAATAGTTATCATTATGATGGTTTTGGAAATATTCTTAGCGCTGAGGAAAATGTACATAATAGAATAAAATATACTGGGCAACAGTTTGATGTAACTACTAGTCAATATTATCTAAGGGCAAGATATTATAATCCGATAATAGGTAGATTTACGCAGGAAGATGTATATAGAGGAGACGGACTTAATTTATATGCTTATTGTGGAAATAATCCTGTGGAGTATTGTGATCCTAGTGGGTATGCTAAGAAAACTATTGATTGTAGTAGTAAAGGTAATAATAAGAGTGTTGAGCAAGTTACTAGTACTTATAATAAGTATAGAAGTGCTAGTTTAAGAGAAGTTAAAAGACAATTAGATATACCAATGTCGCAACACCCTATTAGGCAGGATATGGTACCATTAACGGATGCTAGTGGTAATTGGATTTTGAATGCGAATAAACAACCTATTATGACTAGAGAATTGACTTATGATGTAAATGGCAAAAAGATAGTGATTCAAGATCATTCTGCTGGACATAACTTTGGTGAAGGGGGGATTGGAGACCAACCATCTTATCATAATGTAAGACCGGCTGAGAATACAAGGACTGGAAAAGTAGAAGGTATGGAAGACCATTATTATTTTGATAAGAGAAACAATAAATAGAGAAGGTGGTGTATAAGATGATTAATAGATTTAAGCTAATGAATCCTCAGGCATTTACTAGTATATTTGGTGATATACCAAGTTTGAATGCTTCAGAGTTACTAGATCTACAACTAAGGAGAGATGGACCAACATTATTTATACGATTATTAACAAAGGAAGTTATAAAAATAAAACCTAAACGTTGGGACAAATGGGATGTAGTATATATAGAAATGTCTTTCTTTGGGATAAGAAATTTAAGAATTAACGGTTTAGGAACAAATAATGAGATTAATCAATTTGAAATTAAAGATATGGGAGAAGATGGAGTGTTAGAGATCAAATGTAACAATCAAATGCATATCAAATGTTCATTTGATTGGGCAAGAGTGGAACAGATAACTCCTGGTTTAATAGGTACACCATAGCATGTTTGCTTTTGAGATTAAGCAAGCTTAGTCGTAGGCTTCATTCATACTGTTCAAGAGGTTCAATATATGTAAAATAGAAAGAGTTAGAAAATAAAAGTTTTCTAGCTCTTTTCCTATATCACAATATTATTAAAGGGCGAAATAATAATAGACTATAAATATGCCTATGACCCTAATGGAAATAGAATAACAAAAGCAGGATCAAAGCATAGTAGCTATTACAGCTATGATAAGATAAATCGCCTAAAAGAATGTAACTATGATGGAAGAAAAGAAAGTTATAGCTACGATAACGTAGGAAATAGGATAACTAGAACCACTAATGATGTAGTAGAAAAGTATTTATATAATGTAAAGAATCAACTAGTAGAAATAGTAGGAGAAAAAGAACATAAATACTTTACATACGATAAACAAGGAAATACAATAAAAGAAGAAACAAATACTGGAAACAATATATTTGAATACAATACCTTAAATCAGCAAATAAAAGTGGTAACAAAAGAAGGCAACACATTAATAAGTCGCTATGATGCTGAAGGTTTAAGATACGAAATAGAAGAAAATGAAAAACTAAGCAGCTTTATATACAATAAAGAAAATATATTAGTAGAACTTGATAAAGAAGAGAATGTAGTAAGCAGATTCACAAGAGGCTACGAAGTAGTAGCTGCTGATATCGATGAAGAGAGATATTACTACAGCTGTGATGAACAAGGTAGTACCATAGCAATAAGTGATAAAGATGAAGCAATAAGAAACTACTATCATTATGATGGCTTTGGAAACATTCTTAGCGCTGAGGAAAATGTACATAATAGAATAAAGTATACAGGGCAACAGTTTGATACTACTACTGTACCAAAAATCAATTAAAAATTCTCCCATTAGCAAAATAATTATCTTTTTAGCAAAGATACTATGGTATAATTTATCTTAAGTTTATAAAAAAATAGAAAAATTTTAATTCTATATTATAAACAAGAAAGAGGTGTGTTAAAATGCAAAAAATAGATTACAATAGATTTTTACAGGTACTTAAGGAAACTAAGGGGATACATAATTCACTAAACGAAATATTGAAATATGATTTTATATATCATTCAAATAAGATTGAAGGTAGTACATTTACAACAGAAGCATTACAATTGTTGTTTGAAAAAAACATAGTACAAGGCACACATACATTAGATGATGTTCAGGAAACAGTAAATTCATTTTATACATTTGACATAGTGATTGATGAATTAGATAAAAAATTAACATTAGATATGATAAAAGAATGGCATGGAAGCTTAATGTATAGAACAAAGTTATATGATATGGGATTAGCAGGAGTATTTAAAAAATATTCAAATAGAATATTGGGAGCTAATTTTAATACAGCAAATCCATGGGAAGTAGAAGATAAATTAAGTGATTTAATAAATAATTATAATTCATTACAAAACGTTACTATAGATGATATAATAAGGTTTCATTTTGAATTTGAGTGTATACATCCTTTCCAAGATGGAAATGGACGAATAGGTAGGTTTATTTATCTAAAGCAACTTTTAGATAATAGATTAGCATTAAAATATATGAATGGAGAATCAGCTAAAGAATATAAAAAGGCTTTGGGCAATTGTTCAAAAGAAAATATAAAGCCTTTAGTTGATTATATAGAAAACCAAAAAGATTTTATAATTGAAAATATAGATATGTTTTAATAATTAATATAAGAATATTTATGATGTTAAGAGTAAACTTATAGAAATAGTAGGAGAAAAGAATTATAAATGTTTTACATACTCAATCATAGATTATAACAATGAAAAGAACCAATGTTTCTAAAGAAAGAAGCATTGGTTCTTTTTATACCTATAGGACAAAATCATCAGTTACATAATTACTTATTGTCATCTTTATCGTCATCTTTTTTCTTAGTAAATATGTAAATAACAAATCCAACTATGGTTGTTAGTAATAAACCAAGAAGACTTAGTATTACTATTGATAAATTACTAGATTTCTTTTCTTCAGGTGTTATTTCTTTTTCTTCAACAGTTTCATTAGATTTTGTATCTTTTATAGTGAAATGTATAGTTTTTTTGGTTTCGATACCGTCTGTATCAATTGCTGTTACTTCTAGTGTATATTTACCAGCTGCAGTAATTTTTTCTCCATAATATTCTTTTCCATTTAAAAGCATATGATATTCTACAGTATTATCAAATTTGATCTTTGGTGTAAATGGACCTTCAATTATGTCGTTATCATTTAGATCAACAAAGGTGATTTCTGGTTTTGTAACATTTAATCTAAATTTAAGAGATAAATCGCTTATATTACCAGCCTTATCTACTGCTTTTACATAGAGAACATAGGATCCAGTTTTATTTATTTCTTCGCAGTGATAGTTAATGTTATTTAATAACATAGTTATAACGGCATCAGGATCATCCCATTTTATAAGAGGAGTCACATTATTTGTATATAACTTAAGGTTTTCTATATTTTCTACAGTAATTTTTGGTGCTGTTTTATCAATTACAAATTTTATAGTTTCAGTTGTAGTATTACCAGCAGGATCTGTTGCAGTAACAACTAAAGTATAGTCGCCTTCTGCTGTTATTAGGGAGCCATCATATGAATTCCCATTTAATGTTGCAGTTATTGTAGCAGTGTTATCATCAACTTTCCATGTTGCTGAAATATCTTTATTATAGTAATAGCCATCACTAATACCTTCTATTGTTACCTTTGGAGGATTAGTATCTACAGTTAAAGTGAAACTATATGTATTTGATATATTTCCAGCTAAATCAGTTGCATAGGCAGTAATATTATAGACACCATCTTCATGAAGACAGCCACCATTGCTAAGTGGGTAGACTGTACCATCTTTAGTTACTGTAATATTTAAATTCAATTGATCGTTGGAGACTACATTATCATTAAAATTAAAGACGATAGGTGATGAACTTGATGTTGTGTAGTTCATACCTGTTGAATTAATAGGCTTTCCACCTACTGTTGCTCCTTCAATTCTTGGTGCAACTGTATCAATTGTAAATTTTCTAGTTATAGTTGGATTACTATGACCACCTCTATCAATAGAAGAAACTGTAAGTATATATTCGCCGTTTTCTGTTAAGTTGTTAAATGTCCCATAAAATTCCTTAGATAAAGTAGCATAGGTATTAAAGGTTTTGTATGTTCCATCAGGATATCTTAATGATATTTCAGTATTGCTTAAGCTAAGATCACTTACAGTAACATTTACATTAAGTTCTTTATTGCTATGACCAAAGCTATTAAGATCTTCCAATCCAGTAATTGTTACAGTTGGGTTTTCGTTATCAACAATAAAGCACCCTGTTGTTGTAGTTAAATTGTTTGCATCATCATAAACATATAAGTCTATTTTATAGCGACCGCTGAATAGGTTATTTGTTGATATAGGTCCAGTATAAGTATATTCTGTGGCTGCATCACTAGTTTCATATTCAGAGTAAATTTTGTAACGAATTTTATAGTTGTTAGTTAGGTTATCTGATAATGAAATTAAGTTACTATTTTCAGGACCAATTGTAATATTTGTGTTTTGTGTATTAGTACATACTATGCAATTTGTATAGTCATTAGTAAAATCTTTAGTATTAATTGTAGGATTAACTTTATCTAAAATTATAAAATCAGAGTAGGTGGTTTTACTATGACCACTACGATCTCTAGTAGTTACAGCAAACTTATAAATACCACTATCTAAATTACTTATTGCCCCATTGGTAGTTTCATTATTTATAATTGTATTAAAGGAAGTACCTTCTTTTATATCATTAGAATTATAAACAATAGTATTAATTGCGTTACTTGGATTTACGTCATTATAACCATTAAATTTAAGTATATTTACTTCGATATTATCAATACTATTGTCTGTAACTGAAATATCAGCTCCAAAATCAGTGTTTGTAAATCTATTAGATGGAACATTTATATCTTTTAATGATATCATTGGCGAAGTAGAATCAATAATAAAGTTACCGGTATTAGTATTGCTATTACCTGCGTCATCAGTAACTGTAATTTCAATTTGATATCTTCCATCTTCTAAGTTATCTAAGTTTATTTCTTTTGGATTTTTTTCAGAGATTATTGGTATGTCCTTATTATCAATATTGAAAATTTTATATTCAATTTCATAATCTTTACTATATTCATCATTGATATGTATACTGTTTTTCTTATCTTCATCATTAGTTGTATTAATATTTATTGAATGATTAAGTTCAGATAAATCACTGAAAACTATACAATCAGAAAAAGTGTTTGTGAAGTTTTTCATATCTATTAAAGGTGCAACGGTGTCAATGGTAAAGGTTTTTGATGAAGTTGTTGTTTCTAAATCTTTTCTATCTTTGGCAGTAACGGAGATTTGGTATATACCGTCTTCTTTAATTTCATCTAGAGTCTTCTTAAAGAAAGTAGTATATTCCTCTGCTACATTAAAATCAGAATAATTATTTACATAGACATCCTCAAAGTTTTTAGTTGAAGTATTAAATTTTCTAAGTGTTATTGTTACATCTTTTAAGCTATCATCTTTTACAGTTATTGTAGGAGTTATTGAGTTGTTTGTATAATCTTTTTCGTTTAAGTCAATATCTGAGATTGTAATTTCTGGTGCTGTATCATCAATTATAAATGGTTTAACAAATGTAGTTGTATTTTCAGCCTCATCACTTACTATTAATTCAAGATAGTATTGTCCATTTTCAATAAATGAATTTTCATCTAACTTAAAGTCTATTTCACTATGTTTTAAGTCCACTACGTCACCTGATTTTATTGTTTCATTGTAGATATTTTTTATTTTGTAACTTAGGTTTAATTTATTGTCTAAATTATCTTTTATATTTATATCAACATCAGTATTATTGTAGTCTTTTCCTATAGAAATTATAGAATCTGTAGAATAAATTATAGTATCAGTATAATTTTCAGTAAATACATCACTTGATATAGTTGGTTTAGTTATATCAAAAACAAAGGATTTGCTTTTAGATATACTTTTATTATCATTATTAAAATCAGTTTTTGTAATTTCATTAGAATCAAATATAGAGTTTATATCATAACTTATAGAGTAAAAGCCTTCTTTGAAATCATCTAATTCATATAAATAGTTGTTACCATCTTTTTTTAATTCATTAAGCGGTATTTCTTTGTCATTAATAGTAACAGTTGCAGATTGTATTTCTGCAAAATTAGGATCTGAGATTAAAAGACTTTTTATTGGTTTTGTTAATATTTTTGATGAAGGAGGAACTTCTTTCCCGTCATCATCTAATAAGTAAAAGTCAATAGGACTATGGTCATAAATTATAGTAAATTTACCTGTATAGCATCTGTTATTTTCACATAATACTTCAAATTCTATAACATTTTCACCTTGTGCTAATTTAAATGGTATGTTTTTAGTAACAGCATTGGAGATATAAGATAATGATTTGACATCACTTGTACCATTTTCATTAGAAATTGAGTATCTTACTAAATATGCAGAGTTAATATTATTTAATAAATCTTTACTGAAATCTAAAGATATAATATTATCTTTTAATTCTTTAGATATATATGTTGTGAAATTATCTTTATCATCCATCTTAAAATGAATACTATCTGGAGTTTTCTCTGTAGTTCCATCTAAAATAGTACCTGTAAATGAAAAGTTAATATCTTTTCTAGAAATGTTATCTCTAAAATATCTTATAGTTCCAGTTGTTTCATCACTTTTATTACCAACAACGTCATCAACAGAAATAGATATTTCACCCATGAATGGTTCATATTCCTCCGGTAAAGTTAAGTTAATACTTTGAATAGAAGAAGTAGGATCAAACTTATATTGAAAATCCTTTATTTCGTAATCAGTATCTTTTAACTTGTATTTTATATGTATAGAATTTGGATCAATAGTATCAATACATTGGTCTTCATTATCAAAGATTTTAAAATTTAATGTTAACTTATTTTCAGTTATATTATCAGACATTATGTATATGTTATTATTAGCTATTCTATATTGATCATTATTACTATCAATGAACTTAATTTCAGGGCTAGTTGTATCAGGATAAACATTAAAAGTTTCACCAGGATTTTTATTTCCAAAATCATCAATAGCTACTATTTTATACGTTGATGTTTTATCTAATTCTAAGTTCTTTATTGTTAGAACATTATTTGTAAAATCATATTGGTTTTTATCTAGTAGGTTATCATCTTTATAGACCTCTATATTTTTAATAGAGGAAGAATCTATAATATTAAATGAGATAGCATTATTTTTATCGTTTTTTACATCACCTTTAAAGTAGTAAATATTATTAATATTTTTTACATTATTATCTTTTACAGAAATCTTCGGCGCTGATGTGTCCTTAATAAACTTATAAGATATTGTATTATTATTATTAAGTTTTATATTGAGATTTTCTTTTATATCTCTATAGTTATCTTTCTCATCAAGTTTAATAGATAGTGTATGAGAATTTATATAATTTATAGTTATAATAGAGTTATTTTCCTTTGAGTCAAATTCCACGCTACATTTTTCAGGATCTAATTTTTCATTGGCGACTATTTTAATTTCATTTCCATTTAAATTATTCTTAGATAAAATTGAGTTATCATTTTCATTTATATCAAGATCAGAGGATGAAATTGTATAATTAAAATTTGATATATTAGCATAAAAAGGGATTTTTACTGTATTATAATTATTTGATAAAGTTATACTATTTAATCCATTATTAATAAAATAATTTTCATTAATCCAATCTAAGGTTATAGAATTATTTTCTACCATATATTTTTGGTTTGACACATCAATATCATTAATTGCCTTTACATAATAATCTTTTTTTGCAATACCATTAAAATTTAATGTCAAATCTTTGGAATCATAGAAGTATTTATTTTTTAAATCTATAAATCCAGAAAAATTTTGAGAATGTATGTATCCATCTGAATCCATATAGTATATATCAAGTGAATCTAAAGCTGAATCAAGGGTACCCTCAAAACTAATGTTTTCATTGCCTATAGATGATACATCTACTGAAGTATTATCGCTTAAATTTGCACAAGAAAAAACTGGTGAATTTTTCATAGATTCATTACATGATATTGAAGCTATATATTCAGCAGTAGTTTCTTTAATCTTAGTTTCCACACAGTCGACAACAAAATTAAATCCTTTAGATTTTGAGGATTTTTCAATATTTTTTTCAGAGTAATATGTTTTAATATTATCAGATGAATCAACGGTAAGTATTTTTACTGATATATTTGTAGGTTCAGTTAATTTTAAATTATTTAGTAAAAGTTTAGATACATCTTCTATATCAGATAATAGATATTTTTTATCATTGTTTATTACTACTTCTACAGATTCTATCTTTTCTGATTCTGAGAATTTAGGTAAAGATATAGAAGTATAAGCATTGATATTCAATTGATATGGTATACTTTCTTCGCTAGGAATTTGTGAATTAATATTAAACAGTTTTTTAGATACATCTGTTTTACCTATAGAAGAGATTACATTATCAATAGCATGTTCTTCAAAAGATATATCTTCATTTTTTGTTATAGAATATGACCCATTAGTATTATCTAAATTTACCTGTAATTCATCGTTAATATCTTTAATAAACTTATTAATTATATTATTTAAATTATTTTCATCTAATGTATTTTTTGAATAAAAATAATAATTTAAATTTATACCATTTAATCCAAAGTTTAAAGAGTCTTTTGTATAAAAAGTTTTAAGAATATCATCATTATTATCAAAATATGATTGCAATTTTTCTATAAGCTTTTCTGTGTAAATCGATGAAGTGATAGAGCTTGAATCAGAGTTAGTGATTAAATTATTATCATAGATATCTAATGATAACCTATACATATTTTCAAAGTTACTTACATCCGTAGAAAAAATAGATTCATTCTTTATTTCCATAGTTGATAAATACTTTTCTTTAAAAAAACTTGAAGCTTTTTCATAATTATCTTCTTTTGTGCTTTTATGATTATATGTATTTACAATATCTTCTGCATAAACGGTTTCAGTATAAATAGGAACTTGTGTAAATGTTAAGCTGGCAACTAAAACCAGAGTAACGAATCGTTGATTGTTTTTTAACATAATATACCTCCTTTATGGTAATTATACAATGAAATTATACAAAATTAAATAATATTAGATAAATATTGAAAAATAAGCATCATATGGTAAAATATAAATAATACTAAAGGAGGTCATCTGATGACAAATGAGCTAAAAGTAAATGAAAAAACTATTATAAAAAAACTTACTGGTAATAGTCTTACTGTTAAGGAGTTTAATGCTGCAAAGGAACTTTCTAATAAATCAATTTTAGTGAATATTAGGCTTCGATCTAATAAGAGTCCAAAGGAGCTTATATATGAAATTCAAGGATTAGAGAGAATAAATAAATATATAAATAAAGTTATAGATATTAAGGAATTTACTACGATTTTATTAAAAATATGCAAGAGTTATTTATATTGTGAAATTAATGATAATTTATGTGAGGAGAAAGTAAGTTTAGATAGTAATCATGTATTTATTGATACAAAAAATAAGAATATTAGACTTATGTATTTACCACGAAAAGATATAAATAAAAAAGAGAATGAGATTAATCTTATAAAGTTGTTGAGAAATATAACAAATACATATTCAAAAATAAATAGTAAATATTCAAAAGAAATAAGTTATATACTTAACAGTTTAGAAAACTATACTGATATATGTTCACTAGTTGAAGATTTAAATAAGATAATTAAAGATAAGCCAATTAATAAAGTACATAAAAGTAAGGGAAAATGTAAGTTTATAAATATACCTTTTTTTTCAGGAGTAATATTAATTTTAATTACACAAATACTTACAGGGATTTTATCATATTCACTATATACAATAATATGGGACAATCCTAATGTGACAATGATATGTGTGATTATGGTTGTTGTAATAGATATGTTAGTTTCATTAATCATTGGAAACTTTTTAATTGTGCCTAGTTTTAAAAATAATAATAGTAATAAAACAACTAATATTATTAGATCAGAAAATATTAAGAAAGATGCTATGACAGAAAAAAGTATAACTAGTTATACATTAGAGGAGTATAGTAATAACGTACTTTCGAAGGAATCTTATAACAATATTCCAATGGAGAAGAATAAAATAAAATACTTTGAGCAAGTCAGTGTACTAGGAAGTGAAAGTGATGATACGGAGCTTTTATATTCTAACAGTGAAGGTGAAGAAAAATTAGCAACATTAATAAATTGTAGTGATGAAAATTATGAAAGAATTACAATTTGGAAGAACAATTTTATAATAGGAAGATTAAGAGAAAAAGTAGATTACCCTATTCAAAATCAAACTGTTGGAAAAGTGCATGCAAAAATAATAATGGATAAAAGTAATTTCTATTTAGTAGATATGAATAGTAAAAATGGAACTAAAATAAATGGTAAGAAAATTGAAGCAAATAAGAAATATAAGTTAGCAGATGGAGATAAAATTGTCTTTTCAAATGTAGAATATGAATTTAAGTTATAGGAGGGTAAAGGGTGGAAACCGAAAGAATAGAGGTAGTGGTAAAAAGTGACAAGGGCGTAATAAAACAGATAAATGAAGATAATTTTATAATTAAGGTTGGCCAAATAGATGGTAAAGATTTTGGATTATTTGCTTTATGCGATGGATTAGGTGGCTTAGAAAAAGGTGAAGTGGCAAGTAAAAAAATGGTATCAGCATTGGAAGTTTGGTGGCATTCTAGGATAGGAATTTTTTTAGGAAATAATGTAGAGGATAAATCTCTTTTAATTGAGTTAAGAAATGTACTTATTAAGGTAAATAAGGAATTGTTTGACTATGGCAAGGAAAATAATATAAGGCTTGGTACAACGGCTTCTATATTGCTTATTTTAAAAGGTAAATTTTATATTTGTCATATTGGAGATAGTAGAATTTATGTCATTAATGAAAGTGTTAAAAAGCTAACAGAAGATCATACATATTATAATCAGCTTCTTAAAGAGGGAAATATAGAAAAAAGTAAAACTGTAAAAAGGAGTATATTAACTCAATGTGTAGGTGTGGGGGATAATATTAAGCCAAACTTTTTTGTAGGGAAACTATCAAAAAAAGCTACTTTTGTTTTATGTAGCGATGGATTCTATAACAAAATGAAAGATGAAGATTTTATAGAGATGAAAAATGATTTATATGAAGGAAGTGACTATGGTTATATGGGGGAAGTGTGTGCAAGCTTTATAGAAAAAATTAAAGCTAGAGGAGAAAAAGATAATATTTCTGTTATTGCTATAAAATATTCGAGAAATAGGGGTGTTAACGTTTGAAATTAGTGGGGAAAGTAATAGAATCGAAATATCAATTTATACAAACACTTGGTGTTGGTGGTATGGGATCAGTATATTTAGCTAAGGATTTGAAGTTAGGAACATTTTGGGCAATAAAAGTTATCAAAAAAAATAACAATATAAATATTTTGGCAGAATTTAATGTTTTGAAAAAATTAGATCATCCTGCCCTTACAAGAATAACAGATATAAGTGATGATGATACATATATCTATATAGTTATGGATTTTGTTGATGGACGGAATTTATCAAGTATATTGAAGGAGAGAGGAGGATTTAGCGAAACGGAAGTAGTTGATTATAGTAAACAAATGTGTGATGTATTGCAATATTTACATAATCAAAAACCTAACCCTATTATTCATAAAGATATAAAACCAGCTAATATAATGATAAATAAAGAAGGAAGACTAAAATTAATTGATTTTGGTATTGCAAAGGAAGGCAATGAACAATGGGATGATAATCTGTTACTTGCCACAGCTGGATATGTTAGTCCTGAAATAATTAATGATGCTAGGAATATAAGTCCACAAAGTGATATATATGCACTTGGTGCTACTATGTATCATTTATTAACAGGAATAAAGCCTAAGAAGAATGAATTTCCTTTACCGCTTTTAAGAACAATAAACAGTGAGTTTTCAGAAGCAATGGAGTATATTGTTGCAAAAGCTACTCAAGTTGATTTAACATTGCGATATCAAAATGCCGAAGAATTTAGAAAGGATTTAGATAATATTGGAAAGCTCGGTGACGAATATGCTCAGAGAGTAAAAGGTAGAAAAAGAAAAATAATGGTGTCTTGTTGTACTTTTCTTTTAAGTGGAATAATTGCTTTAAATGGATGGAAGGGGTATGGAGCGGAATTAGAAAAGAAGTTTCATTCATTTATAAGTAAAGGTATTGAAGCGAGAAACAATATGGATTATAAAGAAGCTTTGAATCAGTTTGATAAAGCTGAAGAATATCTATCTAATGAAAAAGAGGGATATTATGAAAGTGCTAAGACTTATTTAGTAATGGGAGCAAATGATGAATGCATAAGATATTTAAATAATTTAATGGATCAAAAAAAGCCGTTAAAAGAAGATAATTATATTAATTATTTATTAGGAAAGGCTTATTTGTACAAAGTTAATTATGAAAAGGCAAATGAATATTTTAAAAAGGTAACTGATAAAAAAGAAGTTGGAGAAGATTTCCCTTATCTTATGGAGATAAGTAAGCAATTTATATCACCTGAAGATGTTAATGTAGAAAAATTTCAAGAGTCATTAAATAAATTTGAGAAGTTTATTGATGACAATAAAGAAGATAAGGCTTTTGCTGTAGCATCTTACCTAGCTTTGGCTGATATGTATACTTATGGTGCAGATATTTTATCTAATGCTTTTGATAGAGAAGTAGATGTTGTTCTAAAAGCAAAGAAAATAAGTGTAAATGATTATGGAGTTTTAGACAAGCTTGCTACAGCTTATAGAGAAAAAGCAAGAAATATTAGGTTTAGTAATAAGGTAGAATATGAACATTATTTAAAAGAAGCTTTAAGTTTATATAATGAGTGTCTAGATATACAAAGCAGTATTGATGTGTATTTGAATATTGGAGATATATATGTTGAGCTTAGTAATTATGAGTCAGCTAAAAATGCTTATGAAAAAATTATTGAGATTAATAAGGAACATTATTTAGGATATATGAAATTATCATCATTGTCATTTACTATGGGCAATAAAGAAGAGGCAAAAGAATATTTAAAAAAGACGGAAGAATGTAGTAATTTAAGTCCTAATGATCCACAATATTTATATTTGAAAAAGAACTTAGAATAGGGGAATTGTTATGAATGCTGAAATTGTTAAGATGGTAGTTGGTATAGTAGGAATGTGCATTTCATTAATATGGTTTATTAGGTTAATAGCAAAACCAGTTAGAGATAACAAATTGGCAGTACTGACTATTGGTAGAAGTGATGAAAAAGAAATAAATTCTATTGTAAAAAATAAAAAAAATAGAATAACAAATATTATTGGACATGTAACAGAAAAGAATATTGTTAATGATATTAATACAAAATCTGAAGCTATTTTAAAAATAGAAGCTTCAATTGAATTATTAGATGAAGAGGCAACGGAGTATTTAGATGAAGAGGCAACGGAGTATTTAGATGAAGAGGCAACGGAGTATTTAGATGAAGAGGCAACGGAGTATTTAGATGAAGAGGCAACGGAGTATTTAGATGAAGAGGCAACAGAGTATTTAGATGAAGAGGCAACGGAGTATTTAGATGAAGAGGCGACAGAGTATCTAGATGAAGAGGCAACAGAGTATCTAGATGAAGAGGCGACAGAGTATTTAGATGAAGAGGCAACGGAGTATTTAGATGAAGAGGCAACGGAGTATTTAGATGAAGATGCGACAGAGTATCTAGATGAAGAGGCGACAGAGTATCTAGATGAAGAAGCAACAGAGTATCTAGACGAAGATGCGACGGAATATATAGGAGATAAAAGAGATTAAAAAACAATTTATATGTATTTTTTTCATGAACTGTTGCACGTATGGTGTGGCAGTTTTTTAGTAAGTTAATATTTACAGTGATTATATGATATTTGAAGAATTCTCTTCGCCAATGTTGTATATATTAATATATAAAAACATGTATATATAGTTTTATAATATTGTTTAGAAATAATTGATAAGGTATAATTATTAATATGTTATAAATTAGGAAATGTGGATGAAGGGAGAATAATAATGGATAGAAATGATTTTTCCCATTTAGAAGATCAGATTAGATCTACAGTAGAAAATGCTACAAGATACGTAGAGTTCGCAAAATCAAAGGTAAATAATACAATGGAAGATACATTGAATGAAGTAATATCAAAGGTTAACAATACTTCTAGTTATATAGAAAGGAAGGTTCAAGAAAATCTTTCTCAAAATAATTATAAAAGAAACAACTCTATAAGAGTAAAAAAAAATATTTCTAATATGTATATAGCAAATAAGCCAGTTGGAGGAGGTTTAGGAATATTTCTTAATGTAATTGGAACTATAGGAACTATAGGTTTTGCTATACCTCTGGCTATTTGTTCTATAGTAATGTTATCAAAGGCAAATAGTGGTTCAAATATAATCATAGCAGTATATATATTAGCATTATTTTTTATAGGTAGTGTTTTTATTACTTATAAGGGGGCTAGTTTGAGAAATAGGGGAAAAAGATTTAAAAAGTATGTTCGTTGTATTTTGGGAAGAAATTATTGCCGAATAGATGAGTTGGCTAGTTCCGTGGATAAAAGTAATAATTATGTGATTAAAGACCTAAGAAGAATGATAAGACTAGATATGTTTAGAGAAGGCCATATTGATGATGAAAAAACTTATTTTATGTTAAGCAACAAAGTATATGAAGAGTATTTACAATCAAAGGAATCTTATAATAGAAGAAAGAATGAAGAAAGCAAGAAATCCAATGCAAGCAAAGAAGAGAATGAAAAGAAAAGTGATGTAGAATCTATAACTGAGTTGAGAGAAAAATATATAGCAGAAATAAGAAATTCCAATAACGCTATAGTAGAAAAAGATATATCAATGAAACTTGATAGACTTGAAAAAATCGTAGAAGAGATTTTTAAGCAGGTTGAGAAAAATCCTGAAAAGTTATCAGAAGTTAGAAAGTTTACAAATCATTATTTGCCAATGACTTTAAAGTTAGTTAATTCATATAAGGAATTAAGTAATCAATATATTGAAGGAGATAATATAAAGAAGGCTAAATCTGAAATAGAAAAGAGCATGGATCTAATAAATGGGGCTTTTGCTAATTTGTTAGATGATTTATTTGAAGATGTTGTTTTAGATATATCTTCAGATATTGAAGTTTTGAAGACATTATTTACTCAAGAGGGTTTGACAGAAAATGATTTTAAAAAAGATGATAATGGAGGAGTGTAAATGAGCAATAATTTTAATGAAGAGTTAAATATTACCCCAAGCTTATCTTTTGATGCTATGGAAGAAATTAATGAAGTTAAAAAAGTAGAGGAAGAGAAACCAAAGGAGATAGAAGAAGATACTCTTACTGTTGAGGAAAAGAAAATGGTAGAAGATTTTGTTGAAAAAATTGATTTAACAAATTCTAATTCGATTTTACAGTATGGTGTAGGAGCTCAAAAGAAGATAGCTGATTTTTCGGAAACAGCACTAAATAATGTTAAAACTAAAGATTTAGGTGCTATTGGTGATATGCTTTCTAATGTAGTAGTAGAACTTAAAAACTTTGAAAATACAGAAGAAAAGAAAGGGTTTCTAGGTATATTTAAAAAACCAGTACAAAAATTTGAAGATATGAAGGTTAAATATACAAAGGTTGAAGGCAATATAAATAATATATGTACAGCTCTTGAGAAACATCAGATACAACTATTAAAAGACATATCAATGTTAGATAAAATGTATGAAATAAATAAAGTATATTTTAAAGAATTAACTATGTATATTTTAGCTGGTAAAAAGAAACTTGATAAAGTAAGAAATGAAGATTTATCAAAACTTGCAGAAAAGGCTAGATTAAGTGGACGTACAGAAGATGCTCAGGAAGCTAATGATCTTGCAGCATTATGTGACAGATTTGAAAAGAAAATTCATGATTTAGAATTAACAAAAATGATTTCACTTCAAATGGCTCCACAAATTCGTTTAATTCAAAATAATGACACTTTAATGTCTGAAAAAATACAATCTACAATTGTAAATACCATACCTCTTTGGAAAAGCCAAATAGTTTTAGCATTAGGGGTAGAGCATTCAGCTAATGCTGTTAAAGTGCAAAATGAAGTTACTAATATGACTAATGAGCTTTTAAGAAAAAATGCAGAAACATTGAAAATGTCAACAATAGAAACAGCAAAGGCTTCTGAAAGAGGCATTGTTGATATAGAAACTTTACGTCAAACTAATGAATCATTAATTTCTACTCTTGATGAAGTTATGCGTATACAAGCTGAAGGCCGTGAAAAGCGTAAAGCAGCAGAAGAAGAATTGCATAATATCGAAGAACAACTAAAAAGTAAATTATTAACGTTAAGAAAATAAGTCGCTCTAAGGAGGCGACTTATTTTTTTATTAATTAATCAGTATTCTATTGCATAATATAATATTATTTACAAATACTATTTGAAAAAGTTACTAAAAGGATAGGTGATATTTATATGAATAATAATATGTTTAGTGATGGGTTAAAAAAGATACTTTTAGTTGGAATTGGTGCTATGGCTACCACTACAGAAAAATGTATGGAGATTGTTGATGAACTTGTTAAAAAGGGCGAGGTTACTATAGAACAAGGAAAAGTGTTAAATGAAGAGCTAAAAAGAAGTATTAAGGAGAATGAAAATAAAATATCTGATGAAAAAATTACTGAGGTGTTAAGTGAAATAAAAAAGATGAGTCCTGAAGAAGTAGAAAAACTAAAAAATAAATTAAATTCTATATAATTAAGAAGCTGATAAAATGAAGAATAATAAGAAGCGTCTAAAAGAGATAATATCAGTATTAAAAAAATACAAAATAACAAAAGGGATTACTGCGGAGAAATGTAGAAAGATAGTTGAAGAATTAGGACCAACTTTTATTAAGATAGGTCAAATAATGTCTATGAGAACAGATATACTACCACAAGATTACTGTGAGGAACTAAAAAAGTTACAGTCAAATGTTGCACCAATGAATTATGATATAGTAAAAAGTATAATAGAAGAAACTTATGATATGCCTATAGAAATGATTTTTCAAAAGTTTGATCCTATGCCAATAGGATCAGCTTCTATTGCTCAAGTTCATAAGGCTATATTAAAAGATGGAAGATTAGTAGTGGCTAAGATACAAAGAAAAGATATTTATGAGAGCATGTATAGAGATGTTAATTTATTAAAGAAAGCTCTTTCTATGATAAATTTATCTAAATTAATGGGGAATGTTATAGATTTCAATATGGTCTTAGATGAAATGTGGAAAGTAGCATTAGAAGAAATGGATTTTCTTGTTGAAACTAACAATATGGAAAAATTCAAAAAATATAATAAAGATATAAAGTATATAAGTTGTCCCTATGTAGTTAAACAATATACGAATTCTAAAATATTAATTATGGAATATATTGATGGCATAAGAATAGATAATATAGAGCAGTTAAAAGAAAATGGATATGATTTATCTGAAATAGGAATAAAACTCACTAATAATTATATAAAACAATTACTAGAAGATGGATTTTTCCATGCAGATCCTCATCCAGGAAATATACAGGTGAAGGGTGGGAAAATTTTTTGGATTGATTTAGGGATGGTGGGAACATTATCACTTTATGATAAAGAAATGCTAATGAAAGTAGTTAAAGCTTTTGTTGAAAAAGATATTAATGAAATCAAAACAGTATTATTGATAATGGGAAAACCTAAAGGTAATGTAGATGAAGAAAAGTTATACAATGATTTAGATAGTATAGTAAATAAATATAGTAATATGTCTATGAAAGAAATGAATTTAACAGTAATTATAGAAGAATTTATGACTTTAGCAAAGGAACATAATATTACTATGCCAAAAGGTATTTCACTATTTGCAAGAGGGTTATTAACAATACAAGGTGTTATAGCAATTTTATGTCCTGAGATTGATTTAATCGAGATATTAACTAACTTTTTAAATAATAATTTAATGAAATCTATAGACATAAGGAAGGAGATTTTATCTATAGGTAAGGAGATATTATGTTCTAGTAAAAAATCTATTGGTATTGTTACTGAACTTTCGAATCTAATTAATACAATTATTAAGGGACAAAGTAAGATAAATTTGAAGATTTTAAGGTTAGAAGAATCACTAAATTACATAGATAAGATGGTGAATAAGATAATAGTAGCTATGATTACAACAGGGTTACTTATTGGCTCCAGTTTAATTTGCACTACAAATATGAAGATAAAAATATTTGATATTCCGCTACTTGGATTTCTAGGATTTTTGGTAGCTTTAATATTAAGCGGAATACTAATTGTAAATATCATTAAAAAATAAGGTAGGGACTGTCGTATTAACAAGTGAAAATTTGTAAACGATAGTTCCTTTTATTATGTCACAAGTAATCTATGTTAGCGAATGGTGAATAGTAAGGGGTAATTTTCTTATATAAAAAGTGAGACTGAATTTTAAAAGTTCTTTAAGTGTTGACATTAAATTTAGTATAGATTATTATTTGTTTGTAATAATTATTATTAATTAATATTAATTATGAGTGATGTGTATTTGCTAAACTACAGTATGTTTAAAGCTTTAGTAAAGATATATTTATTTAATTTATTAGGAGATAGATTGGGAGGAAAAAATGAATTATTCAAAAACTGCAGATGAGATCCTAAGGCTTTTAGGTGGAGAGAATAATATTATAGAATTAACTCATTGTATGACAAGGTTAAGAGTGAAGGTAAAAGATTCTCATAAAGTTAACAAAGATAGAATTTCTAAAGTAGAAGGTGTTATCACTATAGTTGAAAGTATGGGACAAATTCAGATTGTTATAGGTAATAAAGTGGTAAAGGTTTATGAAGAAATATCTATAAATATTCCTAATAGTAACAAAATAAGAAATGAAAATAAAACTGATGATAAGGTATGGAATAAGATATTAGCTAATATTGCAGGAATATTTACACCTATAATTCCAGCTATAGCTGGTTCTGGTATGATAAAAGGAATATTATCTGTTGTAGCAATGTATTATAGCAATAAGCATGGAATAAATATAAAAGAAATGGATACATATATTATTTTAAATGCATTAGCAGATGCTATATTTTATTTCATGCCTATTATGTTAGGATATACTTCAGCTAAGATATTCAAAACAAATGAAATAATTGCAATGGTTATAGGTGCAACACTTTGCTATCCTGCTTTTGTAAATTTTATGACTGGAGATAGTGAAGTATCTTTATTTGGACTTACTTTAACAAAGGCTTCATATACTTCTTCAGTAATTCCTATTATTATAGCAGTATGGGTTCTTTCTTATGTTGAAAAATATCTTAAAAAGTTTATTCCGGAAGTATTAAAAATAATAATGGTGCCAACATTGTCTTTATTAATTATACTTCCAGCTACATTATTTTTATTTGGGCCTATTGGAATTTATATTGGTAATTCTATTAATTTCTTATATAAGTTTATTTATGAATTTAGCCCTGGATTATGTGGTGCATTTATTGGTGGGTTATGGTGTGTATTAGTTATTTTTGGAGCGCATAGAGCACTTGTACCTATTGGAATAAATGATGTAGCTAAAACTGGTAGACAAAACATACTAGCTTTTGCTGGAGCAGCTAATTTTTCTCAAGCAGGAGCAGCTTTAGGTGTATTTTTTAAAACAAAAAATAAAGATTTAAAAACTATATCGATGTCAGCAACGATAACTGCATTATTTGGTATTACAGAGCCGGCAATTTATGGTGCAAATTTAAGATTGAAAAAGCCTATGATATGTGCTGTAATATGTGGTGCAGTTGGAGGAGCAATAATGGGTATAGGAGGAGCTTTTGGTAATGCTTTTGCAAATCAAGGAATTTTAACAATTCCAGTTTATGCTGAAGTAGGAACTAGAGGATTTGTAAGCTATCTAATTGGAATTAGTATTGCGTTTTTTGGATCAGCTTTATTAACATATATAGTTGGATTTGATGATATAACAGATAAAACAATGAAAGGAGAAAGAGAGTAGTGAGTGTGTTTCCAGATAATTTTTTATGGGGAGCATCATCATCAGCGTTTCAAATTGAGGGGGCTTGGGACGAAGATGGGAAAGGACTAACTGTAGCAGATTATAATTCATTTAAAAAATCACATATTCAAGCAGATACAAAAGTAGCTTCTGATTTTTATCATAATTATGAAGAAGATATTGATTTAATGAAAGAGTTAGGAATGAAGACATATAGATTTTCACTATCATGGGCAAGAATCATTCCTGATGGAGAAGGAGAAGTTAATAGAAAAGGCATAGAATTTTATAATAAAGTTATAGATAAATTAATTAATAATGGAATAGAACCTTTTGTGACATTGTATCATTTTGATTTACCTTTTGCTTTAGTAGAGAAGTATAATGGTTGGGAAAGTAGAAAGACAGTAGAAGCTTTTCATCGTTATGCAAAAATTTGTTTTAAAGAGTTTGGTGACCGTGTAAAGTATTGGCAACCTCATAATGAGCAAAATTTAATTGTAAGAATAGAAGAGAGAATCAATATATATGATGAAGAGGATAAGTGGAAGATAGATAAGATGAGAGCACAAATGGATTATAATATGTGTTTAGCTCATGCTTTAGCCGTTAATTCTTGTCATGAGATGATAGAAGGAAGTAAGATTGGTGCTGCAGTATCTTCTTCTGTAACATATCCAATGACATGTAAGCCAGAAGATGTATATGCAGCTCGTATGAATGATAACTTCAAAGTATATTATATGCTTGATATGCATTATTATGGGGAGTATCCAGGGTATTATATTAAATACCTTAAAGAAAGAAACATTATGCCTTATATGAAGGATGAAGATAAACAAATATTAAAAAGTGCAAAGATGGATTTCATTGCTGTTAACTATTATAGAACAAATTGTGCAGAAGCTTTGCCAGTAGATGAAACTCATGAATTTGGAGTTAGAGAAGGCAGTGTAGATTTTAATATGTATGGATTATTTAAAATGTCTATGAATCCTAGATTAAAAGCTACAGAATATGGAGCAGCTATTGATCCTTCAGGATTACGTGTTGCATTAAATGAATATTGGCAAAGGTACCATCTGCCACTTATTATAACTGAAAATGGGTTAGGAACACCTGATATATTGGAAGATGGAAAGGTACATGATTCTTATCGTATTGACTACCTTAGAAGTCATATTGAAGCTTGTGAGTTAGCTATAGAAGATGGTGTAGAGATGTTAGGATATTGTCCATGGTCATTTATGGATCTTTTAAGTTCTGCTCAAGGTTTTAAAAAACGTTATGGGTTAGTGTATGTAAATAGAACAGATGACGATTTATTAGATATGAAAAGAATTAAGAAAGACAGTTTTTATTGGTATCAAAAGGTTATAGCTAATAATGGAAAGTTAGATTAATTATAAAAGAAGAGTGTGGAACATATAGAAATACTATATTGTTTCATGCTCTTTTTTATATGGCTTTTAAAACGTTTACGTGAAGAATACTTGAGTTTAATGTGAAGATAAAATGTAATTTTTATATAATCTATGATTTATTATAAATCTTTATGATAGAATCTGTAATGTAAAAACAACTAGGGGATGATATTATAAAAAGTAAATGGATAAAATTATCTATAATAAGTTTGATATTTATATTTTTGTCGATAGGTATAATATTTATCGATAGAAATTACTTACTGACGAGGCAGAATAGTTCATCTAATGAAAATATAACAAAGAATATTGAATTTTTTAACAATGGGCAGATATATTATGTTGATAAAGATGAAGATACTTCAATATTTACAGCTAAATATCAAAATACTATATCACAAAAGATTCAAGATTTATTGAAAGATAATAAATATGATATGGAAAATCCACTTATTATTAACAATCCATATGGAACTAATACTCTGTCGTTAAATATATATTTTGAGGAATAGAGAAAAATAGATGTTACGTATACAATAACTGCAGAAAATACTAAAAGATTTTCAAAATCTTTAAAATATAATGCTAATAATGAATATCAAATTATTGGTTTAGTTCCAGGTAAAAATAATAGTGTGTGTATTAATTATTATGAAGAAGGTAATGAAATTGCTAGAAAAGAGTTTAATATTATAGTACCGGAATTAAATCATGATATTGATGAAGAGTTTGTAGTTGAAGAAGGAGAAAGTAACGAATAAATAAGTGATGGACTATTTGCTTTATTAGGGCATGATAAATCTTTTAGTTCAAATATATATTTATATGATAATGATGGAATAATTAGATCAGAGCTAGCACTAGATGATTATAGAGGTGATAGAATAATATTTAAGGATGACAGGATGATTTATTCTAATAGTACTAATAGTATAATAGCCGTAAATAATTTAGGTAAGATAGAAAGATTTTATTCTTTGGGTAATTATGAAATGCACCATGATTATGTATACGATGATATAAATAATAAGTTACTAATTTTAGCGAATAAGTTAGGAAGTAAAACAATTGAAGATGTAGTGGTTTCATTAGATTTAGAAACAGGTAATGCAGAAGAAGTGGTAGATATGAAGGATTTATTATATGAAATGTATGAAAAAGCAGTAATGCCTGAAGGAGGAAAAAAACACTTATGGTGGTGATGAACTTGATTGGATTCATTTAAATAGTTTGCAAGTTATAGATGGAAGAGACATAATTGTAAGTTCAAGAGAGTTAAGCACTATAATAAGAATTAATAATATATATTATAATCCAGAATTGAAATATTTGATTGCTGATAAATCTGTTTATGAAGATACATCATATGAAAAATATTTATATGATAAGATAGGAGATTTTACATCCAATGCAGGTCAACATACAATACAGTATATTAAAGATGATAATTTAGAACAAGATAAATACTATATTTATATGTTTAATAATAATTATAAAGGTGCATCAACGAGACCAGATTTTGATTGGAGTAATTATGTAGGTTGTGGTAGTTTTTCAGAAGGTGATAAATCTATTTATTATAAGTATTTAGTAGATGAAAATGAAGGTACGTATGAATTAGTAGATTCATTTGATGTAGATTATTCAAGTATTGTTAGTAGTGTTGAGATATCGCAGGGAAATTATATTACAAGTTCAGGAAAAGCTAATTGCTACGCAGAATACGATAGTAATAAAAAGCTAATACGGAAATATAAATATAATTCTAAAAAGTATGCATATAGAGTATTTAAATATACTTTTGATGATTTTTGGTTTTCATAGAAGTATTTATTGTATCTTAAATATGTTATTATATATAATTATTGTAATTAAGTATTTAAGGTGAGAATATGGATTTTAAAAATGAAAAGAAGCATATTATAGTTGTTTTAATGGTAGCAGCAGTGTTTTTGTTAAAGTGGAAATGTTTAATAAAAAAGTTTATTGGTATCCCGTGTCCAAGTTGTGGACTAACACGAGCACTAAGAGCTGCATTTAAATTAGATTTTCATAAAAGTTTTTCATATCATCCGTTGTTTTGGCTTATACCTATTGTAATAATAATTTTTATTTATGGTAAAAAGCCGTTATTTGGCAGTAAAAAATATGAAATAGCTTTTTATATTAGTGTAGTTGTTATAATGATAATTGTTTATATGGTAAGAATGATAATGTTCTTCCCCGATACGGTGCCAATGGATTATGATAAATCTTCGTATTTATGGAAGATAATAAGACTTTTCCGTTAGTAAACGTAAAAAGGCTGTTATACTTTATTGTATAACAGCCTTATAAAGGTTGTACATTTTTACAATGGTATTTCATCAAGATCATTAGGAGCATAAATTACGCCAGAAAACACTGCTTTGCCTTCTTCAATATAACGATCTTTTCTAGAAGATAGATTTTTATCTTCACCATGAAATAATATAATAGTTTTAGCATTTAATATTTTTGCATTATTACAAGCATCTTTAGCAGTAGCATGATGTTTTTCGTAAGGTTTAAATATTTCTCTATCTTCATATGAACAAAATGCTTCATGCATTAAGTAGTCTACATTTTCACAATATGTTTTATTGTTTTCGTTGTATGGTTCATCTCCTAAAAAGGCTAGAGATTTACCGTTTGCAAGTTTAATATTAAAACCATGTTGTAATTCTTTTGTACTACCGATATCAAAGAAAGCAATCTTCTGATTTAATATAGTAGTAGTATAACCATCACTTATAGGATGGAATAATATTCTTTTATCAAAAAGATTGGTAAACTTTTTTTGTAAAACGAAAGAACATATTGACTTAATGGCATCTATAGATTTCTGATGACAATAGATATTTAAGTCACCTTCGTAGTTTTTTGTGTTTAAAATACCATGACAAGCAGCACGGATTACCCATACAACACCTAAAATATGATCATTGTGGTTATGAGAAATAAAAATATTATGAATTGATTTAATAGGTATATTAGATTTTTCTAGATTTGTTAATATTGTATTTCCGCCACCACAATCCACTAAAAAGTATTCATCATCTTTTGAAATTGTAAAACATGTATTATAGCATTTAGTTACCATGGCTGAGCCTGTACCAAGCATTGTGATTTTTTCCATAATGGAGCCTCCTCTATATAAGTGAAATAATTATTCCTTGGAATAATCCAATAACTAGTCCAAGTATTAAGCCTAAAATTTCAATATGCTTTAATTCTTTTTTTGCAACACTTATTATGATTCTTTCTAATTCTAAAAGATCTAAGTCATTTATTTTTTCTGTAACGATAGTTTCTATTTCAACTCTGTCTTTTATTTTTGAAATCATATCATCACGAAGCTCATTGATAGCTGGAGATACTTCTTCATCAATAATAGAATCTATTTTAGGAGTTATTATCATTTTAAAAGGTGCTGGAATAAAGTTTAATTTTTCATTAATGATATTTTTAATTTTATCTTGAACATAAGTTGTTAATTTTGCTTTATCTTCTTCAGTAAAGGCATCATGTATAATATCATCAATGGATACTAATTCATTTGCTACTACTTGTCCTATGTTTTCTGCTATTTCTTTTTTTCTTTTAGGTATAAGTCCTAAGATTTCAATATTAATGATAGGAATTTTAATTGGATTTATAGGTCTAAATATCAGTTTAATTGCTAAAATGTTAGTTATCCAACCAATTATTCCACCAATAATAGCTAGTACAATAATTATTATTAATGTGTTCATAAATTATCCTCCTAAGTGAATTTACTTATTAAAAGTATTGTATAATTTATAATAGTATAATTCAAGATTAGGTTCAATTAAAATATATAGAAAGCTGGTGTTTGTAGTTATGTATACATATTTATTTACAATCAATTTAATTGCATTTATAGTGATGGGTGTAGACAAAAGTAAAGCAAGAAAAGGAAAATGGAGAATATCAGAAAAAACTCTTATATCAATAGCTATCATTGGTGGATCTTGTGGGATGTTAATAGGTATGTATTACTTTAGGCATAAAACTAAACATAATTTGTTTAAAATAGGTATTCCTATTATAATTATTATTCAAATAATACTAATAGTTTATCTTTTATATAATATGTTTATAATATATTAAAATTTTTAAAATGTTACACAAATACTTACTGAAAAAGAAGAGGAAGGTATTGTTTTGAAATAAATAAGTATTGATGTATAATTAAGAATAAAATGACTAGTAATATGAGAGAGTGATACAAATGAGTAAAAGTATTTTAAACGTAATTAAAGATTATATAATTAAGCATAAAAAAGAACAAGTAAAGTATTTAATTATGATTATTATTTCATTAATAACAATATGTTTTTTTTATAATAATTATTTTTTATATGATACTGAAATTGCTAAGATAGATTCTATCGATGAAGTATTTGAAGGGGAAGAAAAAGGTCCTAATGGAGATATTGAGAAAAATTATACACAAAATATTGTAGCTACAATAAAAAATGGTGAGTTTAAAGATAAAGAAGTTATTATAAAAAACAAATATTCATCATCACTAGTATATACAGATAAATATAAAATTAAGGATGATGTATTTATCTCAAAAAAAGTTGATAAAAATGGAGATATTACTGGGACTATAACTGGACTGAAAAGAGATAAGTATATAGTTATAATTATAGTTATTTTTATATTATCATTGATTTTGGTAGGAAAAAAAACAGGGGGTTTAGTACTTGGAGGTCTTTTAATTAACGTAGGTGTATTTTATATTATGATACAACTATATTCTAAAGGTATAAATATACTTTTTTTAAGCGTACTTGCAACGTTTATATTTTCTACAGCATTTTTGATAATAAGTAGTGGTATTAATAGAAAAACATTTACAGCTATAATAATAACATTAGTATCTGTAGCTATTGTTACACTTTTGTCTATAATAATTCTTCAGTATACCAGTGGTCTTGATTATGAGTTTATGGAGTATCTTCCGAAACCATATAATTCCTTAGATGCTGATTATATTTTTATTTCTGAAGTAATGATTGGTGGATTAGGGGCTGTTATGGATATTGCAATAACTATGGTTACCACTGTTAATGAATTAATTGATAAAAATCCTTATATAAGTAAAACAGATTTGAAAAATTCATGTACAGAAGTTGGAAATGATGTTATGGGCACTATGATAAATGTACTGTTTTTTACTAATTTAGCAGGATGCATACCATTTTTTGCATTGAGTATAAAGAATGGAATAAAGCTTACTACTTTATTAACTACATATATACCTTTTGAAATAGCAAGATTTTTAACAGGGAGTATAGGAATTGTGATTACAATACCTATAGCGACATATTTATCAACAAGAACCTTGAAAAGGATGTGTAACTAATGATATTAACTTTAGCATTTATATTATTTATACTTATGATTTTAATTGATAGTGATAGAGGAGCTAAGTCATTTTTAACTTTAATATTTAATATGGTAGCATTAATATGTACAATACTATTAATATCTAGAGGATATAATAGTATTGTTATAACGTTTTTTACTTGTATGTTTATTAGCGTAATAACACTTTTTTATCAAAATGGTATAAATGTTAAAACTAAGACAGCTTTTATTTCGGTAATATTTACAATATTATTTTTGTTAATTTTTGTGTATTGCATGGCTAGTAAAAGTATGATTGAGGGAATACCTATAGAGCAACAATTTGAAGGAGAAATGATTGCATATTCAAAAAATATAAATTTAAGTATGACAGATATAGAAATATCTATTATTATTATTGGACTTATAGGTGCAATTTTAGATACATCTGTAGCAGTTGCAACATCGACTTATGAGGTTTATACAAATAATACACATTTAAATAAGAAAGAATTATTTAAATCATCGATGAATATGGGAAAAGATATTTTAGGAACAACTATGAATACTTTATTTTTTTCATATATTAGTGAATTTATGACATTAATGATTTATTTTAATAAAAATAAGTATTCTTTTTCGAAAATAGTTAATTCAAAAGTATTTGCTCAAGAATTTATAAGAATACTATTTAGTGGTATTGGTTGCATTATGATTATTTTAATTACAGCTACAATTACTTCAAATGTTATTATGAAGATAAAGAATATAAAAGGCGAGGCTGTTACATAATGATCTGACTCCTGTCAAGTAGACAATCAAAATAAATAAAAGATATATGATTATGCGACTACGTTGTTAGTCGCATTTATCATGATGCTCTTTTTTTCTTTGCTTCTAACTCTGCTTTATAAGCAAGTATTCTCTTATTTTCTGGTATCGGATATTG
>NZ_JAHLOD010000043.1 GCF_018917145.1 Clostridium bornimense | reverse complement strand
ACCACCGCGAGTATTACCATACTTAATTCCAAGATCTAAACATATTTGACGACAACTTCTAGTTCCTGAAATATAATCTTTTGATGCCTTGATTTTATCTTCAAAAGAATATTTATATTTTTTTCCCATAAAAAATACCTCCAAAGTAGATTTTGGTTATTTACCATGTCTACTTTAGAGGTATCATATCATATTGCAACAGCTTCATTTTTAATTTTAACCTCTTGTAGCTCTATTTCTCTCTTGTATCTTCTTAACTTCGCTTATCTTTTCTATAGTCATATCTATTATCCCAATATCTCTATATACAACTCCATCTCCAAAATGGAATTATACGTGACGTACTTTTACTCTCTTAACTTTTCCGCTATATCCATCAACCTATTATGGATCTCCATCCACTGTTTACTTAAATCAACAGATAATATATGTATATCATATCCTGATATATTATATTTCAAATTCAATTCATCATTTGCTAATGGATATAATAATGCTCCCTTTATCACATCATAGTTACTTTTATCAATATTCATTATATAAGAATATATTTGATATAGATTTTCACTTTTTAGCTTCTTTACTCCATAATTCTCTCTAAAAGGATTCTTATAATACTTTGTATCTATAATGGCTAGTGTATTCCCAAAATCTATATTTATATCTGTTTGCATCTTAGGCAAATATCTATCTTTCTCCCCTTCAATATCCCATTTAATATCTTGTCTATACACCTTTACATTACTAAGCTCTTTTTTATAAAAATTTCTTATAAAGTTTTCAAATAATAAAGCCATAGCTTTTTCATCTCTTACAAAGTCACTAAATTTCTTTTCCCCATTCTTTTCATTTATCAATAAATTATCATAAACTAATCTACATATTTGTAATATAAAATCATATTCTTTATTATTTTTATGTATCTTTGCTTTAAGAAAAATTCTGTTATCTAATTTTATATCTTTAATACCTTCAAAATACTTATATATAATCCTTAAGTTTTCTCTGTTTTCTTTACTAAGCTCACTATATCTTAACAAATTATATACTGTTGCTTTTATTATTTGATTATGAGTTATATCTCTATCAAATTCATCAAAACTGCAATATGCTCTTCCATTTCTAAATGAATTTCTTTTAAGACTATCATCAAAATTTATTTTTCCTTTTAAAGTTTGTGTCTCTTCATAAGTTAATTTATATTCTCTATAAAATCCCTTCTTGATAAGCTTATTTAATAGAGTTACTAGAATTCTACTTAAAAGATCATAAATATTTTTGCTACCACATTGTGATACATTAACTATATTCTTTGCTTCTAGCCTGTCCCAACTATAACAAAGCATATAATATATATTTTCTATAGGTATATTATCGTAACTGTTCAAGCAATTCCCCTACCTTACCTTGGTCATCAAACCAATATTCTCTAAGTAACGGTTCTATTTCTGCTTTTATTATATGCCTATACCACTTATTATCATCTTCTATCTCTTCTGTTGCTGTAAAATAACTATGTCCTATTTCAAATCCTTTTCCTAAGTTTATACTGTCTCTGCTTATTTCTTCATTAAGCGCACCAAAATTGTTAACTATCTTGTTAATAACACCTTCACTTACACCGTGACTTAATAAATGTTCTTTAAATCTTACATTTTCAAATGCTGGTTCTACATCAATAAATGCAAATCTTCTTCTTAATGCATAATCTACCACAGCTAAAGATCTATCAGCAGTATTCATTATACCTATAATATAAAGATTCTTTGGTATATAGAACTTTTCTTCATTTTCCTTCCTATATGTTAATGGAACAGCATAACTTTCTCCTCTTTTATCTTTTTCAATAAGCATCATAAGTTCACCAAAAATTTTGCTAAGATTTCCTCTATTTATTTCATCGATTATAAAGTAATATTTATTTTCTCTATCTTTCTTTGCTTTCTCACAAAATTCAAAGAATATGCCATCTTTAAGTGTAAAAGTCCCTTGTGAGTTAGGCTTATATCCTCTTATAAAATCTTCATAAGAATAACTTTGATGAAATTGCACCATCTCAATTTTAGTTGGATCTTTTATACCACTATGTAAATAAGCTAATTTTTTTGCAACAAAAGTTTTACCTACCCCTGGAGGTCCTTGAAGTATTATATTTTTCTTATAATCTAAACTATATAAAATATCATAAATTTTATTTTCATCCATAAATACATCTTTTAAAATATCACTTTTTGTATACTTAGGTATGTCATCATCACTTGGTTCTACTTCATCACCGTTTCCTATCTTATTAGACTTTGATGTTACTCTACGACCAACAAGAATGTTATCATATAACTTTATTGGGTCATCAATTTCTACAACTTCTTTTTCTCTTAACTCATCTAATGCATAGCTTAAAAATCTATACTTAAACTTTGCGTTATCTTCCCTTTCTGATGCATACTTTTGCAACTCTTTTAATGAATACTTTACATCATTTCTTTCTTCATATATGTGTTTTAAAACATCATAATCAACTAATTCTCCACTTTTGCTTATACAAATATTTTTTATATTCATATCCTCTACGTTATCTAAAACTACTACTACATCATTATCTTTTGTTTGTATTTCTTTAGCATCTGTCTTTATAAAAATATTTCGTATATTTTCCTGTGAAAACTCTATACTTTCTATTTCTTTTATATCTTTAGTAAAACCAACTTTATGAAATCCAATACCTTTTGTAGATTTAGTTGCCTTATTTAATAAAACTAAATCTAAATCAAAGTACTTATATTTTATGAAATCCTTTATCGGTACAATGTTATCAAATTTCTTAATCTCGTCAAATAAGGCAACCGTTTCCACGTTCCCGTTTATTTCTTTTTTCCCATATTCCTTCATTCTCCATAATGCTAAAACACCACTTCTTATAGGAAATATATAGTCACCTGGTTCTATTCCATTATAATAACTACTGCCTATTTCCCCTCCAGCGCAAAAACGTCCCTCTATTTGATCCACTTCAAAAGAACTTGGAAACTTTCCAATAAATAAACCCATTTTACCCCTCCGTATTTTATTCTAGTAATTATTTTTCGTCTTCATATCAATTATACATAAATAGATGTTTTATTTAAATAACAAAATGTCACGTACAATTCTACTTTCAAAATAGAATTGTACGTGACGTACTTTTACATTTTAACTTTTTTCGATCATTCCATCATCTAAAATGCTAATATCCTTACACATGCTTTTTAACAAGCCACTACTTTTTACTTTTTCATTTAAACAATCTCTTGCTCCAAATACTAAAAAGGAATCTTTTGCTCTTGAAACTGCTACATTCATAAGACTAACGTTATTTTCTATAAAAGAACATCCCTCTGAGCCACCATAAACTGTTGAAAAAATTATTACCTTTTTTTCAGCACCTTGAAAAGTATGTACTGTACCAACATCAATATATTTTGAAATATTTCTTACTTCTTCTTTTAGATATTTATCTATTAAATTCTTTTGTGCTGTAAATGGAGTTATTATTCCTAAAATCTGTTTTTCATCAGTATCAGAATAACTATTTTTTAACCAATTATATTTATCTTTTATCCATTTTACTATGGTCTTAGCTTCTTCATCATTTACTCTACTAGTTCCTCTTCTTTGCGATACTTGTGTCTTAATATCAAAATACCCCATATGAGGTAATGGTAATAATGGATACTTTTTATCATCAGCACCGAGTCCCCTACATGGCTCTAAGTGACCTTCATATACTAATTCATTACAATATTCTATTATCTCATCATAACATCTTCTATGTTCTGATAAAAATAATCCTTTCTTATTATACTTCTCATACTTGCAAGTATTCGATGCCACTTTCATTACACTAGATTGCGCTGAATTTAATCCTGTATTAACTAAAGTCTCATATTCATTTTCATTATTTATAACACTATTTTCTATAGCTAAAGACATATCTAATGCTCTATTTACACCCCACACAGGTGAAATTTGATTTTCGTCCCCTACAATAATAGCTTTTTTTGCTAATGCAAAAGAACACGCTGCAACTTCTGGCGATACTTGTCCAGCTTCATCAATTATTAATAAATCAATAAAATTATACAAATAGGTACTTACCTTTTCATTGTTTCTACTTACCTTAAACTGTTTTGGTAGCAAAAATAATGTCATTACCATACAAGGAGTAATAGATGCTAATTTATAAAATACATCTTTAATAGTGGCAACCTTCGCTGATTCATCTTTATTCTTTGTTATAGTATCTTTACTTTCTAACCAATAGCATTCATAATAATGCACCGCAAGCCAAAATTCAACATATCTAACCTTAGAATCCATAAGATCATTTATCTTATCAACATCACATAGATTTATATATCTTTCTATCTTCTCTTTTTCCTCAACAGAACTACCTTTTATAAAATCTATATTATATTTTTTTAGTAGCTCAATTTTATTTATGTAATCCTCCCTTAGATTAATTATTTTAGCCTTTTTCTCTTCTTCCTCTTTTAGCTTTTTATTTAATACCTCAATATCATCTTCATATTTACTAATTTCTTTATTATTCTCTTCTATTTTATTACCATAAATATTTAAAATATCATCTAAAAGTAAATTTCCTGGTAGCAACTTATATTCTTCTTTTTCCTTGTATATTTTAAAATCTGAATATATTTTTTCTCTAAAACTACTTATAAAACTAAATGTCTTTATAAACCAAGGTAATTTATTATATCTTTCCCTCCACTGCTTCGTTCTCTTTCTAATCCTATTATTCTCCTGAACAACCTCTTCAACTTTTTCTTCTACCTCAGTTATTTTCTGCTTATTTTTTTCTATATCATTTACACAATTAGCTATATATTCTTCAATATCATCCTCATTAACTATTGCCTTAATATCTTCTATATTTTCTATTATTTCATTTTTTATTTTATTAATATTGCTCAATTGCTTATAAATTTCGCTCTTACATTGATTTATACTATGAAAATTTTTATTAAAATACTTACTACATTGTAGTTTCATAACTTCAACTGATTTATGTATATTATCAATAGAATTTACTTCTTGTAAAAACTCTGTACCTCTATTATTTTCACAATGATATCCTTTAGATTTCGCACTATTCTTTTTACTTTCAGAAGGAAAATATACTGCAAAGCTATTTACCCCATTTATCCATCTTTCCTCTAAATTATCAATTCCAATTGCATTAATCTTTCCAAAAGAATCTATTATGTTAGTAACAGCTTGATTATTTGTTGATGATGCTACTATAACAGGAGGTTCACCCTTATTAATTGCTCTTTCTACAAATAAATTTGCTACTATTGATTGAAGCAAAGTTGTTTTTCCTGTTCCCGGAGGACCATTAACCGCTAAAATTTCTCCATCCACTATATTATTAAAATGATTTACAGCTTCCCTTTGAGATTTTGACAATGGATATTCTCCTCCCATTTGTCCACAATGTTCCTTCATAAGATCATACTTAGATTTATCAAGTTTAATTGATGATTCAATAGTATTACTTATAAATCTTTCATATAAAGTTTTTTTATCATTATTATCCATTATGCTATTATATAATTCTACAATATGAATAGAAGCATTTACTGTATCATCAATAATAATGTAAATCTTGTTATCAAAATATACCTTTTCATTAATATTATCATCCTCAAATTTACTTTTCGTAGCAAGTTCATAAATCTCTTCACAGTACTCCCTATACTTTGACCAATCTGCCATCTGATTCTTTTTATCTATAGTTTTAGACAATGCCTCATCAAAATCTATCCTTTTCCCAATACAAACTTGTGCATCTACCATTGGAGCTAAAAATTCTCTAGGTATCCATGGACTTTTTTCTTTTCTAAAAGATAATATTCCATCACTACTTAATTTAGCCGGCACATAATATACTCCTATTAATTCATCAATATTATTATTTGTATTAATGCTATTTCTAATTATAGTCTTAATTGTTTTAGCTACTATTAATATGTTTTCGCTATTTTTAGAAACTTTCTTTTTCTTTTCCACTTCTTCAAAAAGACTATTGCAAATAGACATATCTATTTTTCCTTCATAATAATTTTCCCTACTTATTGTCCAGAATTTATCCTTTTTAAAATCTATAACTTTTTCATTTTGTACAGATACTGCATCTCTCAAGTAACTTGTAACATTATTCTCCAACTCTTCTCCCCCTTTAAATATTTCAAACTATACCTAATTCTAGTATATTATATCTACTTTATTTTATTTCGAAATAATGTAATTAACAATAAAACATCACGTACAACTCCACCTAAAAAATGAAATTATACGTGACGTAATTTCTTATTTAAATATTCTCTTAACTAAACTAGGTTTAGATACTGTAACTTCAACTATGCTATTCTTTGCAGAACCCTTTCCGTCATATGTTATTTCCATAATATTACTATTACGTAAACTCTATATGATATTTACTGTTGCCAGACCGCTATTATATCAAAAAGAGTTTTTATTATGTTTCATAGCTATAAGCTTTACTGAACCCCACGTCTAAAGTGGGATTTTATAAATACAAAAAAGTTAATGCTTCTTCATTTAGAAACATTGACTCTATCATTGTTATAATATATATTTAATTTTTATTTTAAATACAATTTACTGCAAAAGTTAGATCATACTTCTTCTACTAATATGTGTTTCTAAATCAGCTACCCTAGTTGGAATTGGTATTCTACTTTCATTATTAATCAAATTTAATACTATTTCTGTAGCTGTTTCTAAATCAATGTAATTTCCACATGATATAAATATAGGCTTTACATCTATTCTTGTTCTAAGCGTTCTTCCATATACTTCTTCATTTATTATAATATCAGTATATGAGCCTTTCTCGTTATCTGGCATGTCAAAATCCACTCCATTAACTCTTAAATAACTTTTTGCAACGCCTATAGTTGGTTTATCTAAGAAAAATGATGCATGAGTAGCTATTCCCATATGATTAAAATGTAAGTATCCATTACCATCAAAGATAAATATATCAGGTTCTACTACTAATTTTTTTGAAGCTTCTATAACTAAAGGTAGTTCCCTGAAGGCTAAAAATCCAGGAATATATGGTACCTTTATTTCCCCCACGCTATTAACTTTTTCAACTACTTCTTTAGTATTATAATCAATAACAACTATACAACATGTTCCATACTGCTTATTATCTTTTTCCCAATAAGCTAAATCTACACCTGCAACTAATTTAATACTACTTTCATTAAAGGTATTTTTTAATATTATCTTTTTCTTTAACTGATTTTGTATTTCAATGAATTCTGACTCCTTATAAACATTAAATTCATGAACTTCCTTTATCTCCATATTACTCCTCTTCTATAGCCTTTTTATACCACTTTTCTTGACTATTTCTAAGCTTTATATCATCTTCAGTGGGTTTAGATTTTTCTCTAATTAAATTTCCTTTATCATCCCATTCTTTTGATGTTAAACAAACACCATATTCATATCTAGCTTCTGATTTTAACACACCATTGTTATACCATATTTTTCTAACGCCATAAGTTCTTCCTCTTTGCATATTTTGAATACATTTAATTTTATTATCCTCATAAAATTCAACAAACTCTCCATCTTTAAATCCGTCTCTAAAAAATGCATAAAATTCAAGATTTCCATTAGGAAATAATGAATATGTTATACCCGAAAAAAATTTCTCTTTTCCTTCACATATAATAAATTCTTTATCCCCAAATCTATCATAGTCTACTTCTAATTCATCATAATCAATTCCTCTACTTAATATAAAATTTTTATCTAACAATTTATTTTGCATATTTTAAAACCTCCGGAAAATAATTTACATTACCAGTTATATATTCACAATGAGGACATCTAGGCATAGGCATGCCCATCTTTTTCCATCCGCATTTGGGTCCTTTAAGAACTGTAAGTGTTAATTTACCTAAATTCTTTACTGGAATCCCCATCAATTCCCTTTCTATTAGCGCTTCATTTAATGCATAAATTTCAGCATGTGACCCAGCACCTAGTGTAAAATTATTATATTCTGCAAATATACCTTCTGTAGGCATATTTATATAATTAGTTTTTAATAAGTTATGGAGATTTTCGGGTAGCTCTCCATTTAAATTATTTATTCCAAAATAATACTTACCAGTAACTGGATCATAAACTCCAGCAATTGCCGGCCCTAATTTATTTTGTATTTTTTTCTTTGACATACCGCTTCTTAATTCTCTTTCAATTAATTCATTTAATTTATCATGTGTGACCTGCCTTAAATTGATTCTATTATTAATTTGCTCAGAAGTTAGTGTACCATACTTATTTCTTAAATAATCAATTCTACTTATCTCAGTGTTACTTACTCCCTTACCTAACCCATTTTCAAACTCAATAAAATTCTTATATCCTGAAGCTTCCCTAGCTATCCTACTTTCTTCAACATTATTAAGAATATTTTCCTTTATCGAAGTAGTATTGCTAGTATTATCAATATTCCTAGCAACTTCCTCTGAAATTTCCTGTATTACCTTTCCTGATGAATCTTTTATTATATACTTACATCCTACTTTACTTGCTGTAATTCCTGCTCCAAGAGATACTATCATCGATACTAATGGTGGCATATCATAAGCATTAGATATCTCTGCTGCTGTATAGCCTGCCACATTACTTAATCCTTCTACGGCTACTGTCTTAAGCATCTTTGATATTCCTGCTTCTGCTCCTTTAGCTATTGTCATTGCTTGTCCTAGCGTTAAAATATCAATAACTGCTCCTACACCTTTTAAGCATCTTTCTAAATCTGTTAAATCTTCTCCCGTTATTAAATCTGTTCCTGTATAAACTTCTATTATAGGTTTTATTATGGTCAAATCCAATAATCCTGATACAAAACTCTTAAATGGTTGGTTTACTTTATGATCGAACTCTCCATCTTTTATCAAATATTCTATGTATTTATCATAACTCAACACTCCATTTTTGTCATTTTCTTTTATTGACTTTGATATATTTTCATAATCTTCCTTAAAAAGCTCTATAAATTTTTCTCTATACTTACCTCCAACCTTTCCTCCTTTTCTTTTTTTATTTTCATTATTCTATAGTTCACCTAATCTGTAATTTTCAAGTTAAAATTACTTTTATTTTAAAAAAATAATAAGCCAACAAAGATTTTCATCTTCGTTGGCTTATTATCGTAAAATCCATATTTAATATTTTTATAAACTCTCTTTAACTTCTAGCTTTACCTCCATACCCTTCTCTCCTACAATTGCAACATAATTTCCTGCTGCTAATACCGCTGATTTTTTCTTATAAAAATAGAAATTATCAGTGTTATAACCATTAGAATTATATATAATACAATTTGTCTTATCTAATAAGTTTACCTCTAATATTTTTCCGTTTAGTTCATTAGGTACAATAAACCATTTAGTATATCCATCAGATTCTATATTAACTTTATTAATATTGCCATTTAAAATTTCAATACCATCTTGAGACATATATACAACGCCACCGTTTTTTACATACTCTATACCATTTTTCTCTATAAAGTTGCAATCATATACGTCACTACCTTCAACTATCGGTAACTTAAGTATAACCTTACTATTACTTTTATCAACGATCTTATTACTTCCATTAACATAACCATTTACATTTTTCTCAAACCATAGCCCTAAACCATATTGATAAAACTCTGATGCATAGTTTTCACTTACTATAACATACATCTTGTCTCCTCTTTTATCCCAGCATTTCTTAATATCTCCTCTTAATATATTCTTATCTACCTTCTGACCTATATACTCACAGTAAGCAAATTCGTATAACCCATAACCACCGATATATATACGTCTTTCCATGTAGGTTTCCCCATTTTTTTCTTTTCTAAATCTAATGCCCATAGTGCCATCTTCTGTTTCAAAAAATCCTGAATATGTATGGTAAAAACTCATATTATATCCGTACATATTACAGCTTAATATTCCATCAGAACTTATATTTACATTATAGTATTTATTTTTACCAACATATAAACCAGTGTAATCCTTTAAATATTGAGGCATAAACTGGCTTCTTTGATAATCTAATTTTGCTTTTGGCAATGGTTCTTTTATAATACCCTTAATTTGGAGAAGTTCTAAAAGCGAGCTAACTACAAAATATTGATTATTTTCAAAGTTTCCTCCTGAAGATATTACTACCATAGTAATATCATACTCCGGAATAGATACTACATATGAATTATAATCTAAAGTTTCCCCAGCTTTACTCATTGCTTTTATTTTATATCTATTAAAAGGAAATAAATTTACACAATCCCACCCTAGCCCGAAACTCCATATATTATCTTCTGCATCAATTGGCCACACACCTTTTAAATATTCTTTCTTTCCCATAGCTTCTATAGATTTTTTTCTTAAAATATTACTATTGCTATTAGTTATAGATCTTATAAATTTGCATGTTTCTTCAGCAGTGGAATACATTCCTCCCATACCTACATCCATAAAACTTTCAACTGGCTCTTCTCTGCCCATATATTTATCGTAAGCTTTAGCTATTTTACTTCTATCAAATTTATCTACTGGTGTTTTAGTATTTATTAAACCTAATGGATCAGTAATATTTTTCTTTATATACTGTGAAAAATCCATACCACTTACTTTTTCAACTAAAACCTGTGCAAGAGTAAATCCATCATTACAATAAACAGAATACTCTCCGGGATTTCCTTTCAAATTTTGCTCTGATAAATCAGATAAAAATAAATCATATCCATAACTATCGTTAATTTTTCTAAAAGATACATTACCTTGTGTAGTTCCCATAAAACCTGCAGAATGATTTAATAACATTCGTACTGTTATCCTTTTATACCTATTATCTTTCATTTTAAAATTATCAATATAATTTATAACAGGAAGATCTAAATCTACCTTTCCTTCATCTACTAATTGTAAAACAGCAGCAGTAGTATACAACTTGCTTATAGATCCAATGCCATAAATACTATTTTTATTAGCTTTTTCACTTTTATACTTATCAGCTAAACCAACACTATCTGATATTGCTATATTATCCCCTTCACTTATTGCATATTGGATACTTGCAGTATTTCCATTATCACTTTTAAGAAGCGCTTCTGCCTTTGCTTTTAACACACTTTCAAAATTATTATAATCTATATTTGCAGCTCTAATATTATGTTTCATAGTATTAATAGTTTTAATAAAACGAATTGCATCGCTTAATATTTCTTTAGAAATAATTCTCTTATCCATATTATTTCTCCTTTATTATAAATACTATAATTATTATACTTTTCACCTTCAGCCACCTCAATATTTTACATTGAAGTAATATTATATTTATTCAGTTAAAATTTATCGTATACATAATAAGGTTCATTTTTAACGATAAAAATTCGGTTATAGAAAAACTACTAAAATTTACTTAATAATTATTAACTAAATAGAAAGACTGCGAAACATCACTTAAGATATTTTCACAGTCTTTTTTATCACTATCTTCTTAAAAATCTATTTATAGCAAATAATGCTCCAGAAGCTATAGTTCCTATAAAAACTTGAATAGGAAGCTTATTATTATCTCCAGTCTTTACTCCATCTATTGTCTTTGCATCTTTGTTATCTTTCTTTATATCACTTACACCTAAAGTAGCTTCTTCTACTTTATTACTATTTTCATTTTTATTTACTACAGGTGTTGTGATATTAGACTTTGAATCTTTATCTGTAGATGTAGTTTCATTCTTGTCAACTGATGGCTTTGTTGTTTCTTCTGTCTTATCTGATACAGATGGTTTTGTTGTATCAGAACCCGGATTTGTTGTGCTTGGTTTTGTTGTATCACAATCTGGTTTTGTTGTGCTTGGTTTTATTGTACCACAATCTGGTTTTGTTGTGCTTGGTTTTGTCGTACCACAATCTGGTTTTGTTGTGCTTGGTTTTGTCGTACCACAATCTGATTTTGTTGTGCTTGGTTTTGTCATACCACAATCTGGTTTTGTTGTGCTTGGTTTTGTTGTATCACAATCTGGTTTTGTTGTACCGCATTCTGGTTTTGTTGTACCGCATTCTGGCTTTCTATCGTGGTGTTTCCATGTATTATTACACTTTGAATTTACTTTTCCACTTGAAACATTACATCCAATTGATGTACTATAGTTACTTGCCAATACAGCGTTAGATGCTCCTAATAATACTACTGCAACAGTTGTTGTACAAATTAGTTTTCTTAAATTTTTTCTCATTTACTTTCTCCTTATATTCCTAATTTTATCTATTTAATCAAAATATATCCTTCATATATTACTTTACCACTCATTAAGGAATTTGTAAATATTTATAGAAAAAGCATTTTATTTGTAGAATAATGTAATATTAACTTTACTTCACATACTTTCTATAAGAACATCTATTTTATAAAATATCTTTATCATTAATATATTTATATTTTTTTAAAAAAAGTTATTGACAAATCTTAAAAACACGATATAATTAATAGTGTGACTGATCCGTAGTAGCTCAATGGTGGAGCATTCGGCTGTTAACCGACAGGTTGGAGGTTCGAGCCCTCTCTACGGAGCCATAAAGATAGATTCAAAATTGAATCTATCTTTTTTTATTGTGTTAATTCTATAATTTTCTCCTCTCCATTATCATCAATAGATTTTCCTAATTTCAAATATACTTTTTCATATTCCATATACACATCTAATGGATAATCACAAGTATCATCGTCCTCATTATAATCTTCTTCTGAATCTACATCATTAGAAAATGTTACCTCAAAAAATGATTCCCCCCCATCATCAGTTCTATATAAAGTTGCTATTCCTCCATTATTTTTATTTTCACAAGTAAATAAAAAACCTACTTTTTCATTAAAAAATTTCATCTTATATACATCTTTAAAATCACTAATAAAAATATCATTATTAACAATATTATAGTTATTATCATCAACCTTATATAAGTTATATAGATTTGAATAACATCCTTTGCTAATTTTCTCTAAATAAAATCTTATATTTTCATCTATCTTAAAAACTATATCTCCATTTTCAAATACATGTTCTTCTCCATTGTTCATTGAAATCTTTCTACTATTCTCAATTCTGTTACTTATTTTTTCTTTTTCACTATCTTTATTCACTAATATGTACCTAATAGGGGTTATATTTTCTCCTGGGACATAAACAGACACCGTACTTTTTACTATATCCTCACAAACATTTTCATCTATTACTTCTCCATCACGATTAATAAATCTAACTTCTTCAGTCCCTCTTTCCAAAAATCTTTTTCCTTGATATAGTACCCCATATATACTGTTACTTTCATATTTCCCAAATTGGTTTATAGAATTCTTAAGGTTAATTACCTTCATAGTTTTTAAAAACACTTCTATATTTCTATTTTCACCATATTTTCTTTTATACTTACGCCTATACTCATCTTTGTATTTTACTTTAATTTTATTATAACGATCCTTATTGTAATAAATATTGTATATCTTAGTATCTCCATTATCATCTTTTCCATATAACTCTGTATCTATATACTTAATTTTGCCATCTACTTCAAATCTTATATCTATAGAATCTTCATCATCTATATATAATTTTTTAGGTATATTTACCTGTGATGATATATCATTTAATATTCCTTGAAATCCATCTTTATAAATATTATTCTTCTCTAACTTCACCCTCTTCATATGATAAGAATCCCTGTTACTAAATAATAAATCCCCAAAATCATCAACAATGTAATCTGTTGATATTAACAACAACAATACCATCCCTATTACAACTATCATTATCGCCTTTTTATTCTTTATCATTCCAATTTTCAATTATCTAATCATCTCCTACTTAATTCTCTAAAACTTTAAAAGACCTCCATTCCTTATCATTATCTTTAAACATATATATTCCTTTATAGTCACCATCATATCCTTGTCCAATTTTCATATAAAGAATATTATTTTTCTGGACTGCATTAATAAAACTAGTTGTATTCTCCACTTACTTCTTTTTCAAACTCCCAGGTTTTACCTTTATCTTTTGATTTATATAACCCCATAGAGTTACCATTATAATCTCCGTCACTTCCTTGACCAACCTTCATATATAAATAACCATCTTTCTCATATATCCTCTCTGGAAAATCAAATGGAGTATATTGACTTCCCATAAACTCCCTTGTTTCTGATTTCACTTCTATCTCTTCGTAGGATTTTCCCCAATCTTCTGTTCTAAATAACTTTCCTGAAATTCCTCCACTATAAGAGAGAACTAAAAATCCTAAGTCTTCATTTATAAAAGTTATTGAAGCAGCTTGTCCCATAGCCATTTTAAAGGGGCAACTATTTATCTCTGTCCATAAATTTTCCTTTCCACTGTCCTTCTTATATAATGCATAACTTCTACTACCTAAAGATGCATCAGTTACTTCTAATCTATATTCTATATTTTCATTAAATTTATATAATATTGATCCATCTTCTTCAACCTCTGACTCGCCAACTTTCAATGTATCTTCTGTATCCTCTTCTGATTCCACAGAGGTTCCAATATAATCTTCAGCTTCTATACACTTTATATTATTTACCAAATTATATCTTCTAGGTGTAATGGTATCTTCTTTATTAGGTACATATACTGATATAGTTTTACCTTTTATCTCAGATAAAGCCTTAGTAGCTTCTCGAACATTACCATTTGCATCAATATATACAATACCGCTTTCATCATACTCCCAATTTCTTTCTCCCCTATAAATGATTCCATACTCTTCTTCTCCACTCCATCTTTCAACATCATTTTTTATAGGAATAGTATTTAATAATTTATTTAATTCACTGAATTTATAATCTTTTTCCGGTTCAGTATTACCATAATTATCTAAATGTATTTCAATCTTATCTGACAAACTTTTGCTATAATCAAATAAAGTAATCTTATCTTTTTCTTTTTTATCATATAAAGATCCTGAGAAACTAGTAATAGTTCCGTCCTTTTGAAATGTTATATCTAAACTTCCAATATAAATATCTTTAGGCAAATCTACCTTTTTAGCAATATTATCAATAATTCCTATCAACCCATCTTTATATATTTTATTTTTATTTTTATATGTAATCTTTTTAGTATATTTCAAGTCATCCAATTTACTACCTAAATATCCTTGACCCTTTTTTCCACTTTCATATACTCTATATCCAAATACTCCTGTTATAGATACTATTATTACTAACGCTACACATATCCATACGTTATAAAATCTTCTGTACTTTTCGTTTATATCGAATTTCTTTTTTCTAATGCACCTTATAATAAACCATATTAGCCAAATTAGAAAAAATAGTCCGCAACAAAATAATATAGGAATATTACGTTGTAAATATCCATATTGACATAATAAAAATAATTCTCGCCATGCAATACCATACACTATAATAAACAAAGGGTTAACCAACATTGATAGAAATAGCTTACTCTTATTTTTCATTAATATTCCCTCCACTCTAGAATTCTTATATTATTTGTATTTTAGACTATTTTTTTACAATGAGCAACTTATATTTCATCAGTACTTTTCCTGTATATGGTATAATATAGAAAAACATTTCTTGAGAGGTATAAAATTATGAATATCGATAGTATTATATTTGATTTAGACGGAACACTTTGGAATTCTATAGAAGGTGTTTGTACTGTATGGAAAACAGTATTAGCTAATTATCCCAATATAGATAAAGTTATAACACCTAATGACATGAAAAATTGCATGGGTCTTACAATAGATAAGGCAGGTAAAAAGTTATTTCCTAATCTAAATGAAACGTTACAAATGCAACTAATGAGAGAATGCTGTAAAGCAGAAGTAGTATACTTAGGTAACCATGGTGGAAAATTATATCCTAAGGTTGAAGATACCCTTAAATGTTTATCGAAAAAATATAAGTTATTTATAGTAAGTAATTGTCAAGATGGATACATACAATGTTTTTTCAAAGCCCATAAACTTGATAAATACTTTACAGATATAGAGTGCTCTGGAGTCACTGGTCTTCCTAAAGGAGAAAATAATAAACTTATTATTGAAAGAAACAACCTTCAACATCCTGTCTACGTTGGAGATACAACTGGTGATAGGATTTCACTTAGCCTTTAATTAACAGCATTAAATTACTTACTTCATTTTCTAACAATAAGCATACAATAATATTGTAATTAATATTGTTAGGAGGTTTTCATGTCTTATTCTTCTTCATACTATAATGATTGTTCTTGTTATAATTCATATTCATGCAATAATAGATGTCATTGTTGTCGTCCAGATCCACCACCACCAAAAAGACTTCGGTTCATCACTGGACCTACTGGAGTTACTGGTGCTGTTGGCATTACCGGTGCTACCGGGCCTATTGGGATAACAGGAACCACTGGTGTTACTGGCGCCACTGGCCGTATTGGTTTAACTGGGGCTACTGGAGCTGCTGGCATTGGTATAACTGGCGCTACCGGGTCTATTGGTATTACCGGTGCTACTGGAGCTGTCGGAATTACAGGTGTTACTGGTTCTATTGGTATTACTGGTGCTACCGGAGCTGTTGGGATAACTGGAACCACTGGTGTTACTGGTATTAACGGCGCTACTGGCATCGGCATTACTGGTGTCACTGGCCCTACTGGAATTGCTGGCATTGGTATTACTGGCGCTACCGGAACTACTGGGATTACCGGTATTGGTATTACTGGGGCTACTGGGTCTATTGGAATAACAGGCATTGGTGTTACAGGCGCCACTGGTCGTATTGGTTTAACTGGAGCTATCGGTCCTACTGGAATTACCGGCATTGGTATTACTGGCGCTACTGGGGCTATCGGTATAACTGGAACCACTGGTCCTACTGGGATTGCTGGTATTGGTATTACTGGTGCTACTGGAGCTGCTTGGATTGGCGTTACCGGGGCTGTTGGTCCTACTGGAATTACTGGAATTGGTATTACTGGTGCTACCGGAACTGTTGGAATAACTGGAACCACTGGTGTTACTGGTATTACCGGGGCTATTGGTATTACCGGAACCACTGGTGTTACTGGCGCTACTGGTCCTATTGGTATTACTGGTGCTACTGGAATTACTGGCATTGGTTTAACTGGTGCTACTGGAACTGTTGGAATAACTGGAACCACTGGTGTTACTGGTATTACCGGGGCTATTGGTATTACCGGAACCACTGGTGTTACTGGCGCTACTGGTCCTATTGGTATTACTGGTGCTACTGGAATTACTGGCATTGGTTTAACTGGTGCTACTGGAACTGTTGGAATAACTGGAACCACTGGTGTTACTGGTATTACCGGTGTTACAGGAACTATTGGGATAACAGGAACTACTGGAGTCACTGGAGCTACTGGGTCTATTGGAATAACAGGCATTGGTGTTACAGGTGCTACTGGCATTGGTATTACTGGGGCTACCGGAACTGTTGGGATAACAGGAACCACTGGTGTTACTGGCGCCACTGGCCGTATTGGTGTTACTGGTGTCACCGGTCCTACTGGCCCTGCTGCTGTAAATAATACTTCCTATGCTGAATATTTAACATTAGCTACCATTCAACAAAATACTAATATTCCTTTTGATATGCTCTATAATAAAGGAAATCTTACTTTATTAGATGATACTAATACTATAATAACTTTAGCAATAGGTCATGTATATCTTGTATCCTATAGTATTTCATGTACTATAGGTGCTACTGAAAATATAAAAAGCTTTTTTCAATGCATTCCATATATTGATACAACATTTATAAGTTATGCTGCATCAACCGGTATCACTACCCCTGAAAGTGTTGGCAACGGAACTGCTTCTGGATCTTTTTTAGTTGAAGCGCTTACAAGTTCTAAAACTATTAATATTCTATTATCTTCATCCTATACTGGTAATATATCTATTTACGGTAATATTCTAATAATTCCTATATCTGAATAATAAATAAAAGTCTATCGTTACTTATTTTTAGATAGACTTTTACTATATATAATATATTACTTTTTACTGTAATGCTTAATTAAAGCTTGTGTACCTAAATCACCCATGCCTTCATCTTCAAGTTCCTTATACATTTTAAGAACATCTTTTAATATATCTAATGAAAGCTTTTTACTTTCTGCTTCATCATCAGCAATTTTCATATCTTTAATAAAATGTTTTATATAAAATCCAGGATTTAAATTTCCATCTAATATATTTTCACCATTATTTTTTAGCTGCCAACTTCCTGCTGCTCCCCCACTTATACTATCTAGCATTTTTCTTGTATCAAGACCATTAGCTTTTCCATAAGCAATTGCTTCACATGTTCCTGCAATTGTACCAGCTATTGCAATTTGGTTTGCCATCTTTGTGTGTTGACCAGCTCCAGCTTCTCCCTCGTAAATTATATTTGTTCCCATAGCTTTTAGTACATCTAACGATTCATCAAATACCTCTTCATCTCCACCTACCATTATAGATAATGTACCATTTTTTGCACCAATATCTCCTCCTGAAACTGGAGCGTCTAATGAAAATATATTTCTTTCTTTGCTCTCTTTATAAATTCTTTGCGATAACTTAGGACTAGTAGTTGTCATATCAATTAAAATAGCACCCTTTTTAGAATTTTCTATTATTCCATCTCTTCCAAAATATACTTCTTCTACATCTTTTGGATATCCAACTATAGTAATAACAACATCTTTGTCTTTTACACAACTTCTTATATCATCACACCACTTAGCCCCTTCTTCCATAACTTCCTTAGCCTTACTCTTAGTTCTACTATATATAGAAACCTCATATCCTTTTTTCATTAAATTTCTCACCATATGTTTTCCCATAACACCAATTCCAATAAATCCAATGCTTTTCATCTACATATACCTCTATTCGTTTTTATCTTATTATATCATATATGATTATTATGTATTTTTATGTATAATAGTTGTAAATACTGTTATACAAAGGAGTTTTTATGAAAAAGATTAAAAAATTTTTTATTACTACAGCACTATTTATTTTGACCATAGGAATTATTAGTTTTGTATCATTACTAACATTTGCATATAGTAATAATAAACCCCTTACTCATTATTTAAGAATAATTAAAAATCAATTTTCTTCTGCTAATAATGATATTGATGCTACTATTAATAATTCTACTGAAGCCTATGTCCCATCTTCTTATCCTAATACCTCTAGTCCTAATTATAATAAACCTTTTGAATTAGCCCTTGAGAGTATTAGGAATAGTCAATTACAATGTACTTTGTCTGAAATAACAGATCCAGATACTTATCAGTATTTTGCTACAGAACAATATTATATTCAAAAAGAATATTTTATAGATACAATGAAAGATTTTCTCTCAACTACTAGCTTATCAGACTCATTAAGAATTGCTAATTCTCAGTACAGTAACTATACAACAAACTTATTTGGTAACTCTAAAGATAAGCTAATTAATTTTTACACTACACTTTCCACTAATTCAGTAAATTCTATTAATGAAATTAACTTTACAGTTTTATCTATGGAACCTAAGGTTATTACCCCTGTGGATAATAGCGAAGGTAGCTTCTATGGATTTGTAGTTAAGTATCATTTTTCTCTTTCCGATGATAATAATTTTTCTCATGACTTTGGAACCTCTTCAGAGCCTATCGTTGGACTAGTTGGAAATAAAAATGACGTATTGTTAATTATCGAGCCTTGGTAATATATTTCTAGCACATTAAAAAGCTGTGATATACAATTCTATATCACAGCTTCCTATCCTATATACTATCTTCTTCTAACAAATAATGTTGCACCTACACCACTTAATATTAACCCTAACATTGTTAATACTGATGTGCTTGCTACTGTTCCTGTTGCTACTAACTTATTTGATGTTGTAGCTGGCTTTTTATTTGTTGTAGTTGTTGTACTACCAGTGTTTGTTGTTCCTGTTGTTGTACCAGTAGCTCCATTATTATTTGATCCTGATCCATTTGAACCAGATCCATTACCTGTAGTTCCTTCAGTTTCTGTTCCAACTGTTTCATCTTCAGTTGTTCCTTCATCATCTGAAATAACTTCTTTTTCTGCTATTATAAATTTTGAGAATTAAAGTTACTATAAAAAAGTACCACTACTTAACTAGAACAGATATTAATATACATTTGTTCTATACATACTCAGCTTCCAGCTCTATCTCACTCTTTCCTTGCACTCTAAATAATATAAATCCTAATACAAACATTACTGCAATACCAACTACTCCAGCTTTAGAACTTTCAAAAATTTGTGTTGATAAGCCCATTATCATTGTACCTACAAAAGATGCCCCTTTTCCAAAAACATCATATATCCCAAAATACTCACTAGATTTTTCTTTTGGAATTATCTTAGAATAATATGAACGTGATAATGCTTGTATTGCACCTTGAAAAACACCAACAAAAGTTGCTAATATCCAAAATTCAATAGCTGTATCTAATTGAAGAGCAAATAATGCTATTAAAAAATATGCTGCTATACACATAGAAATTAAATCTTTAACTTTAAATTTTTTTGATAGCTTACCAAAGAAAATAGAAAAAGGAAATGCTACTACTTGTGTTAGCAATAATGCCATAAGCATGCTATTATCAGTAATCCCAACATCTTTTCCATAAGATGTTGCCATCTCAATTATTGTATAAACTCCATCTATATAAAAGAAAAATGATATTAAGAAAATAAACACCTTTCTATTGTTTTTTATTTCTTTAAATATATGTGACAGTCTTTTTATACTGCCTAAAATAGTATTGTTAGATCTCTCAACATAATGAATTTGTTTATAATTTTTCACAAGTGGAATTGTAACTATAAACCACCATAATCCATTTAATATAAAAGCTATTGATGTTGCAACGTATGTGCTTATACCGATGTAATCTGCCTTAAGAATTATTAAAAGACTTATAATAAAAGGTACACAGCTACCTATATATCCCCCCCAAGCATACCCTTTTGAAAATACTTCATCTACCCTGTCATCTGTAGTTATATCTACAATCATTGAATCATAAAATATTAAACTCATAGAAAATACTATTTTCCCTATAACAAGTAATGCTAAAAATATTACTACTGTAGTAGGTATTGATAATGCTGCACATGCTAATACCCCCATCATCATAGAAGACTTGTTCAATTTTCCATTACCATCCTTCATTACACTCCTCCTAAAGTTAAAATTTATTTTGTTAATACCCTCTACTTTGAATATTAGATTTCCTTTGTTAAATTTATCTATGCAATAGCGTTAAATTCCTGTTAAAGGTTGTTTCAATAATGCTATAATTAAATAAAAAGTAAAAGGAGGAATATTATTGATGTATAACTTTCCAAAAGGTTTCTATACAGATATTCGTATTGAAACAATATATAGTACAAAAATAGTCTTAGATAATTACAAATTAAAACAAAATAACAGTAAAACTGAAACCGGTGCAATAATTCGATTATTTGATGGTAATCGTTGGTACTACAGTTCTACAACAGAAATAGAAAATATCCAAAGTGAAATAGATTCACTATCTCAAATGGCTAAAGTTAATGATGATATAGAAAATAACCCTATCGTTAAAAAACTTGAAATAAATAAAGGCTCTTATCTTAAATATAAAGATTGCAATATTTCTAAAGTTAGTAACAAAGATAAAATCAATATTCTCAATTCCTATGTCCCTACCTTAAAAAACTTTAAGGAAATTCAGAACTGTAAATTATATTATTTAGATAATCATACAGAAAAGCACATTATATCAAGTAAAGGAACTGATGTAATTTTTGATATTCAAACTTGTTCAATTTGCCCTAGATACACCGTAAATGTCAAAAATGAACCTTTTAATGGTGGTACTGATATTTCTGGAACAACCTTCACTGAACTTTTCAATAAAGAATACCTTATAGTTAATGAAATAAAAAAAGATATCGACTATATTTCTAATGCAACAGCAGTAACACCTGGTAACTATACTTGTATACTTTCCCCAGTTGCCACTGGAGTTTTTGCTCACGAAAGTTTTGGTCACAAAAGTGAATCTGACTTTATGGTTGGTGATGAAACTATGAAAAAAGAATGGGTTTTAGGAAAAAAGGTAGGTGCTAATATTCTAAATATTATTGACACTGGATCTATAGAAGGTGCAGGATATGTTCCTTTTGACGATGAAGGTACAAAGTGCCAAAAGAACTATATAATAAAAGATGGTATTTTAACTGGTCGCCTTCATAGTTCTACTACTGCTACAATATTAGAAGAAGAATTAACAGGAAACGCAAGAGCTTTAAACTTCTTATATGAGCCATTAGTTAGAATGACTACTACATTTATAGATAAAGGTTCCGAAACAAAAGAATCTCTTTTTAAGAAAATTAAAGAAGGTATATTCATAGATACTATTCGTCATGGTTCTGGTATGACAACTTTCACTATTGCACCTGCTAGAGCTTATATGATTCGTGATGGTAAAATTTCAGAACCTGTAAAAATCTCTGTAATTACTGGTAATGTTATGTCCACATTAAACAAAATTGATGGAATATCTGATAAAGTTGAACTCTTCTCATTTGCCCTTGGTGGTTGCGGTAAAATGGAACAATATCCATTAAAAGTTGGTCTTGGCGGTCCATATATCCGTGTAAATGAAATAAATGTTCAATAATAAAGGAGGAAAATCGATGATACAAGAACTATATAAAGAAATAACTAAGGAAATATCTCTTAGTATTTCACAAAGTAAAATAGATTCTATAATAAAAAAATCTATAACTAAAAATGGATGCAGAGTATATGAAAATGGATATATTGGTATTGCTGGCTCTTTAGGTAAAGTTACTGATGAAACTTGGGCCACTGCAAAAAGAAATCTTAATCTAAAAATTCCATATAACTTTGAAGTAGAAAAAAATAAAGTTAGAGAACGTGACTTAAGAGAATACAATCCTTCTTCTGAAACTTTTGTACACGATATGGACGATTTATTATCAACATTAAGAAATGAATATCCCGACTTTATTTTTAGCAATAAAATTAAATTCATAGAAACCGAAACATCATTAACTAATGACGTAGGATTAAACTATAAAAATTATGATAGTTGCGTAAACTTAGAAATAATCATTAAACATAAATCTTCTCTTAATATTTTTGATAGTGGATTAATAAATATTAGTCGTAAATTTGATAAAGAATCTTTTTTATGTGAAGCAAGAAAACAATTAGATGCATTTACTACATTAAAAACTTTACCTACTGGAAAAGTCCCAGTTATACTTGACTTTAATGAAATAAGTACTAAGTTTATAGAATCACTAAACGGAGAATCTATCGGTAGAAAATCATCTATTTTTCATGATAAAATTGGCAAAAAAGCTTTCTCAGAAGATTTTACATTATCAATAGATCGTAGTAAAAATAATATTCTTACTCCTTTTTTCGATACAGAAGGTACTGTTATTGATAATGATATTTGCACTCTTATTAAAAATGGCATAATAGAAAATCCTTATACTGATAAAAAAACTTCAAAACAATTTAATTTTCCACTAACTGCAGCTGCTACTGGAAATTATGATGATGTTCCATCTTTATCTAACATAGATTTAACTGCAAAGCCAGGGGATAAAACACTAAAAGAATTGCTAAATGGTAATTTAGGAATATTAGTAATAATCTTAAGTGGTGGTGATTACACTAATAACGGTGATTATGCTTCACCAGTTCAAATGTCTTATTTAACTGACGGAGAAAATCTTTTAGGCAAATTGCCAGAGTTTAATATTTCTAATAATATATACTCTATGTTTGGCGATGACTTTATTGGTATCACTAAAGACAAGCCGTACTTTAACTCTAATTTGCTAGTAACAAAAATGAATATATCTAAACTATAAATTAAAAGGGTTCCCTCAAGCGAAATTCAATCGTTATTGAGGGAACCCTTTTAATTAGTTAAACCAGATGCTAATTTCACGATTTGCATTTTCTACAGAATCTGATGCATGTACCGTATTTATAGTACCATTAGTAGCATACAACTTTCTTATTGTTCCTTCTTCTGCATTATCAGGATTTGTTGCCCCGTTTAACTTTCTAACTTTAGCAATCGCATCTTCTCCTTCTAATACTAACGCAATTACAGGTCCACTAATTATACATTCAATTAATCTAGGGAAATATTCTCTTCCTACATGTTCTTCATAATGTTTCTCTGCAATTTCTCTAGTTGGTCTTACTAATCTCATATCTGCTATTTCTAATCCATTTTCTTCGTAAATAGAAATTATTTTACCAACTACCTTCTTTTCAACACCATCAGGTTTGATTAATACTAAACTATGTTCTTTCATATGATGACACCTCACTTTATGTATACATTTTATATAATATAATGAAAAAAGTATTCCTGTATATAGCTTTTGTAAAATTTTAAATATTTATTTTTAATAACATATTTTTTTTAATAATACTAAAACTATAATTAAGGAGTGATACTTTTTATGGAATTTAAAGATAGTGAAACAAGAATTAATTTAATGAGATCTTTTGCTGGAGAATCTCAAGCTAGAACAAGATATGCTATAGCTGCTGAAACTGCTAGAAAAGAAAAACTATACATAATAGAAGAAATATTTAACTATACAGCAAAACAAGAATTAGCTCATGCTTCTAGGTTTATGAAAGCATTAAAAGATTTTAAAGGTGAAGAAATAGAAATAGATGCAGCTTATCCTGTAAGTAAATTTGATACAACCTTAGAAGAATTACAACATGCAAAAGAAGGAGAATTTCATGAACATGATGAAGTATATAAATCTTTTGCAGAAACAGCTAAAAATGAAGGCTTTGATGCTATAGCTAAACTTTTTAATGATATTGCATCTATAGAAAAAGTTCATGGAACTAGATTTGCAGAATATGAAAAAGATCTTCGTGAAGGTACCTTATTTAAGAAAAATACTTCTGTAACATGGATGTGCACTAACTGTGGATTTATTTTAGAAGGTACTGATGCACCTTTGGTTTGTCCTGTATGTCTACATGAACAAGGATATTTTAAAGTATTGCAACAGTAAAAAAGGGGGTATCTCACAAAGGAGTAAGATCAAAGCGCAAGGTACAAGTATGTAGGCACAAGGCACAGGTATATATCAGTGCACAGTGTATGTATAGAATAAGTTAGTTTTCTTACATTGTGAATTGCGAATTGTTTGAATTGTGAATTAAACATATGATATTTTCCCCACCGGGGAAAATTAACCTCACTTGTGCCTTGTGCCATCTAACCTGTGCCCTGATCTGTGTCATAATAAAAGGAGATATCGCTAACAAAACTTTTCATTTGTTAATGCGACATCTCCTTTTCTACTGTCTAATTGTCAGTAATCAGTCTAAGAAAACACTGAAATTTACACTTTCATGTAACTTCAATTCTTTTATTTATTATTTAATATATTCATGAATTCTTCTCCAGTTATTGTTTCCTTTTCTAAAAGGTATGCAGATAATTCATGAAGTTTTGCCATATTATCTTTTAAAATGTTTATAGCTTTTTCATGAGCACTTTTCACTGTTGCTATTACTTCTTCATCAATTTTTGTTGCTGTTTCATTTGAACAAGCAAGTGATGTATCTCCACCAAGATATTGATTTGTTACTGTTTCTAATGCTACCATATCAAAGTGTTCACTCATACCATATCTAGATATCATAGCACGAGCAAGTTTAGTTGCTTGTTCAATATCATTAGATGCACCACTAGTTACAGAGCCAAATACTAACTCTTCTGCTGCACGTCCACCAGTAAATGTCACTATCTTGTTGAAAGCTTCATCTTTACTCATTAGGACATGTTCTCCTTCTTCCACTTGCATAGTGTATCCAAGAGCTCCTGATGTCCTTGGAATAATGGTAATCTTGTGAACTGGGGCAGAATCTGTTTGACTAGCAGCTACTAATGCATGCCCAATTTCATGATATGCAATAATTTCTTTTTCCTTTTGTGAAATTACTGCACCTTTTCTTTGATATCCTGCAATAACAACTTCAACACTTTCTTCTAAGTCTTCTTGAAGTACTATTTCTCTACCCATTCTAACTGCCCTTAGAGCACCCTCATTAATAATATTTTCAAGTTCTGCTCCTGATGCTCCAGATGTAGCTCTAGCAATAGTGTTGAAATCTACATTTTCTGAAATCTTAACACCTTTAGCATGAACTTTTAATATTTCTTCTCTTCCTTTTAAATCAGGAAGTTCTACTGGTATTCTACGATCAAAACGACCTGGACGTAATAATGCTTTATCTAAAGAGTCTGGTCTATTTGTCGCTGCTAATATAACAACTCCCTTTTTACCATCAAAACCATCCATTTCGGTTAATAATTGATTTAATGTTTGTTCTCTTTCATCATTACCGCCACCAATACCGCCATTATCTCTCTTTTTACCGATAGTATCAATTTCATCAATAAATACTATACATGGTGCTTTTTCATTAGCTTGTTTAAATAAGTCACGTACTTTTGCTGCTCCCATTCCTACAAACATTTCTACAAATTCTGATCCTGATATAGAGAAAAATGGTACTTGCGCTTCTCCAGCTACAGCTCTAGCAAGCAATGTCTTACCTGTTCCCGGAGGTCCTACAAGCAGTGCTCCTTTAGGAAGCTTTGCTCCAATTTCAGAATACTTATTAGGATTATGAAGGAAATCAACTATTTCAGTTAATGCTTCTTTTGCTTCATCTTGTCCAGCAACATCTTGGAAGGTCTTTCCTGTTTGTGCTTCTACATAAATTTTAGCATTAGCCTTCCCAAAGGTCATGGCATTTCCTCCACCACCCATCTTTTTAATCAATGTTCTAGATAATAATTGTCCTAAAATGAAGAAAATCAATATAGGAAATATCCAAGTCATAAAGAAATTCAACATTGGTGAAGCTTGTTTTGGAATTTCTGCTGAAAACTTAACCCCTGCATCTTTCAAACGATTTACTAAATCATCATCTGGCCACTCACCAGTCTTATATAATTTTTCATTTCCTTTACTATCTTTAATAGAATAAACTATTTGTTTATCTCCCATTGCAACTTCAGAAATTTTTCCCTTTTCTAAATCCTCTAAAAAATTATTATATCCAACTTCTTTTACTTCTCTTTGAGAAATAAAAGGAAAAACCACTGTATTTAATAGAACTACAACAATGAATGTCATAACATAATAATATATCCATGATTTTTTTGGCGACTTTTTTTCTTTCATATAATCCCTCCTTCGTTTAATGTATAAAAAGATTATATTAAATACCAATATTTTATTCAAGGACTACTTTTTGCTTAATACTACCATCTTTTCCTTAATAACTCATGAACCTTAAGTAAATCACTATGTAACAAATTAAAATTATACCTTATTTTATTTGTAGAATCATTTAAAATAATAGAAGCTTTTTGCGAATTGCTGGAAGATTTTTCTATTATCTTCTCTAAATCTTCTATCTTTTTTTCAAGATCACTTATCTTAGTAATTTCTATATTTTGCTTTTCTCTATATAAACTATATATATCATTTTCTAAAAAGTCCTCTAAAAGAAAATAAAATTCTTCTCTTCTCTTTATAATAATGATATTTACTATTTTTAGTAAAAAATCAGCTATCAAAGCAAAAACTATCGGCCAAAATGCTATTACAATTTGAGAAATTACTACTTTTTCATATTCTATTGCTGTTGTCATAATAACTAAAAATGTACCGATTACTCCTAAAACTTTTATTAAAAAACTATATATTTTTATATTTTTCTCTCCACTAATTAATGATTTACCCAAATTCTTATTTATAATTGCCTTTAAATTTATTTTAGTTATTCCTGATTCCGCTGCTCTAATGAAACTATCTACAATAGATTTCAGCACATCATTTTTATTGTATATTTTTTCATCTCCATCATATAATCTTAATTGCTTAGAAAAATCTTCATATACTTTTTTTATCTTTATACATTTAACAAGAACTACAATCAATACGAGTAATATTAAATCGATAAAAATCATACCTCCCCCTAATTTAGTAAAACTTTTTACGATTTCCCCAATTATTTTCATAAATCCACCCCATTTTTTTATAAAAATATTTACATTTGTATATACTTTGATTATATAATGGTTCATTCTATTTATTTGTCATTTTTTATCACCTAAAAAGCTTTTTTAAGTCCTATTTATCGACTTTAAAGTTCTTATATAAATTGTGGTTATTTGTATTTTATTTCATATAAGTTACTTTGATAAAGAAATAGAAGTTACAGATGGAGCTTTAACCAAAGCCTTAGTAGATTCATTAAAAGATTCATCTATAAATGCAATACCAGAAGATGCATATGTTAAATCTGCAAACTTAGATAAAAATAACGATATGATTACAATAAATTTTGGAGATAAATTTATTGATACGACAAGAGTAGGCTCAACTTCCGAATATTATGTATTAACAGCTACAATAAACACCTTTTGCTATAACTTTGGAGTATCAAAAGCTATAATAACTCTAAATGGTAACCCATATGAATCTGGACATGTTTCCATGGCACCAGGTCAGGCTTTTTCCGCAAATTATTCTGAATGTTTCGCACAATAAAAAAAGAACTATTGCTAAATAAAAAGCTGTTTGATATGATACCTCTAAAGTAGACATGGTAAATAACCAAAATCTACTTTGGAGGTATTTTTTATGGGCAAACAATATAAATATTCTTTTGAAGATAAAATCAAAGCAGCAAAAGATTAC
>NZ_JAHLOD010000042.1 GCF_018917145.1 Clostridium bornimense | reverse complement strand
ATTTCAGCCAAGTTTGATAATGGTGAGCTTATTGTAACCTTACCAAAACTTCCAAAGACTGAAGAAAAAGTTAATAAGATTGATATCCAATAATTTTATAAGGAGGTCTTTTATATGTTTGGATTAATACCTTTTAATACTAATAAAAATTTAAGTAATGGAAACAGTTTTGAAAATCTACTATCTAATTTCTTTAATGATGATTTCTTTGCACCATTTAATATAGATTCCGATAACTTTCATGCAGATATTAAGGAAACAGATAATGAGTACTTAGTAGTTGCTGAATTACCTGGTGTCAAGAAAGAAGATATTTCTCTAGAGTATAATGATAATCAACTAGTTATCTCAGCTAAAAGAGATGAATTTATTAATGAAGAAAAAGATAATTATATAAGAAAGGAACGTCATTACGGTACTTTCTCAAGATCTTTCTATGTTGACAATGTTGATAAAAATGATATTCTTGCAAAATTTGAAAATGGAGAATTAAAGATTGTATTACCTAAACTTGAAAAAACTTCTCCAACATCAAACCGTATAGAAATACAATAATCCACTATAAAAATATATAACTCATTTTATTTCGCCAATCTATTATAAACAACAAAAAAGTGTCCCCTGGGGACACTTTTTTAAATTTCATTTTTGTCGCTTAATTATCATGCTTTCTCAAAAAAATATGATTAAAAAAGGATACCTTAATGTATTCATCTATATCACAAACTTTCATTTCTATTTCGAACATTTTATCTTGCCATGACTTTTCACTTTTTATTTCGTTGTTTTGTTGTAATCCCCAAAATGTTCTTACCCCTCGAATTTCTTCTATTACCATATTATTACCTATCCATCTTCTTATATCATCTATATTATAATAATTCACTTTACCAAAAGAATATACATTTATTTCGCCACCATTAAGAAGATTCATTGCTTCATCTACGTTATTTTCAAAAACTACTTTCTGCATAATCCTACCTGCATGATTATGCTTTACTATTGATAATATTCCATTTGGTTTAAGCACTCTATAAAATTCATCAAATATATCTTTTCTCTCTTCTACATATTCTAAAACATTATGGCATACTATAAAATCAAAAGAATTATCTTTTTCTTCCTTCAATTTTTCTATATCACCATGAATCTGCTTATAACTATTTTTACAAATTCTATTTTCAATCATCTCCAAATTAGGTTCTATTGCGGTAACATTATTATTTTCAGCTAAATGATTTGCAGTAAATCCAAACCCACTTCCAAAATCAAGAACATTGCAATTCCTAATACCAGATAACTGTTTCCATACCACTTTATAAAATAATATTCCCCAAGGTTTCTTCATATTCTCTAAATAATTATTAAGATTTATATCCATAATTCCTCCTTAACCATATCAATACCTCTTTATCTTGATATAACTATTGTGTCATATATTACAATTTATGTCAACGCTTCATGATTTTTCATTTTTATCTGTATGTTTCGTGGAATAGTATGGTACAATAATACTTGTATTAATTTTTTATAATAGGAGATTTCCGTTATGCATTATAAAGCAACTAACAACTTAAATCGAGAAAATATAAATAATTTTGTACGCTGTATATATTATATAATAACAAAAAGTGTCCCCTGGGGACACTTTCTAAAATTTTTATGCAAACTGACTATTATACAATTCGTAGTAAAATCCTTTTTTCTCTAACAATTCTTTATGATTACCTTGCTCTACAATATTTCCTTTATTCATAACAAGAATTTTATCTGCACTTACAATAGTAGAAAGTCTATGTGCTATTACAAAACTAGTTCTTCCTTCCATAAGCTTTAAGAAAGCTTTTTGAATTCTTATTTCAGTAAGCGTATCAATAGAACTTGTAGCCTCATCTAGTATCAGCATCTTTGGATCAGCTAACATTACTCTAGCTATAGTTAATAATTGTCTTTGCCCTTGTGATAAATCTTCATCAGAAATAATTGTATTATAACCATTTTTCAATCTCTTAATAAAAGAGTGGGCATGGGCAGACTTTGCTGCTGCAACTATTTCTTCATCTGTAGCTCTTGGCTTTCCATAAGCTATATTTTCTTTTACCGTTCCCTTAAATAACCATGGATCTTGAAGTACCATACCAAATGTTTTTCTTAAGCTATCTCTAGTTATATCCTGTACATTTATACCATCAATTAATATTTCACCACTATCAATATCATAGAATCTCATAAGTAAATTAACTAATGTAGTTTTTCCACATCCTGTTGGTCCAACTATTGCTATAGTCTCACCAGCTTTTGCAGTGAAATTGAAATTATCGATAAGTGGTTTCTTTTTATCATAAGAAAAATCAACATTTCTTATTTCAATGTTTCCCTTACAATTATTTAATTCTATAGCATTCGCTTTATCATAAGGTTCAGGTTTCTCATCAATTATATTAAAAATTCTTGTTAATGATGCAAAAGCAGTTTGTATTTGTGCAGTTATTCCTGATATTTCATTAAAAGGCTTAGCAAATTGGTTTGCATATATTAAGAAACTTGAAACTATACCTACAGAAACTCCTTTAGTTACTGCTAATATTCCACCAACTAATCCTACAGATATGTAAGCTATATTATTTACAAATCTTGTACTTGGATTTATCATTGCTGAGGCAAACATAGCTCTAGTAGCTGTCTTTGCTAATTTGTCAGATATATTATCAAACTCCTCTATAGATTTACTTTCACGATTAAAAGCTTTTACCACCTTTTGATTTCCTACTATTTCAGATACAAACGATGATAACTGACCTATAGATTCTTGTTGCTTAACAAAAAATCTTTGGTTAAACTTACTGATAGTAGAAGCTACTATAAAACATATTGGTGTAACTACTAATATAGCTATTGTAATCCCTACATTTAAATAAAACATTGCAATAAGTGATGCTACAACTGTTACTATTCCTGAAAATAAATTTGTTATAGATACTGCTAATGCATCACTTACATTATCTAAATCATTAGTAAAACGACTTATAATATCACCATGTGGATTATGATCGTAATATGATAATGGTTGATTATTTAAACTTTCAAATGTATCTCTTCTCATATCTCTAACAATTATATATGCTATCTTATTTGCATATCTTGATATAAACCACTGAAATATTGAAGACACTAAATAAATAATTGCTAATGATATTAATACTGTAGTCAATCCCTTAAAGTTAACATTATTAATTCCCACTATATTATCTATAGCTTTACCATTTAAATATGTTGCCACTATAACGGCAATATTACTTATAAATGCACAGAAAAGTGCTAAAAGAATCAAAAACTTATATGGCTTTATATATTTTAATAATCTTTTAAAATTCATTTTCACTTTTCCTCCTTTACTTACTTTGTGACATATAAATTTCTTTATATGTATCACAACTATTAAGTAATTCTTCATGTGTTCCAAGCCCCATAACTTTTCCATCATCAAGAACTAAAATTTTATCAGCTGAGACAATAGAACTAATTCTTTGAGAAATAATAATAATTGTACTATCTTTCAAAGTTTCTTTTAATGAATTACGTAATTTTTTATCTGTAGCATAATCTAGGGCACTTAAACTATCATCCATAATAATCACTGGTGGTTTCTTTACTAAAGCTCTCGCAATTGTAAGACGTTGTTTTTGTCCACCAGAGAAATTCTTGCCACCTTCATAAATCATTGAATTTATACCATTTTCCATATTAGAAACAAAATCATATGCTTCTGCATTTTTTAATGCTTCTATTACTTCTTCGTCTGTAGCATCTTCTTTTCCCCATCTTATATTATCAGCAATAGTACCAGAAAATAGCACTGACTTTTGAGGTACTATCCCAATTTCTCTATGTAAATAATCTTGTGATAGCTCTTTTACATTAACATTTCTAAAAAGTATATTACCAGTTGTAGTATCATAAAATCTACAAATTAAATTTGATATAGTAGACTTACCACTTCCTGTTGTACCAACTATACCAAATACTTCTCCCTTTTTAATAGTAAAAGATATATCACTTAAGGTATCCTCATCATTATATTTAAATGATACTTTATCGAAAACTATACTATTTTCTGTAGTATCATCTGTAGTATCTATACTTCCATCAACAATACTTGGTACACAGTCTAGAATTTCATTTATTCTTTCTGCTGATGCTGCTGCTTTTGTAAATAATACTACTAGATTTGCAACAATTATTAATGCTAATAATACTTGTGTAATATAATTAATCAATACTACAATATCTCCTTGAGATAAAGTTCCCTTATTTACATTAATAGCTCCTAAATAAAATATTATTATAATTCCCATATTCATAACTAATGAAGTTATTGGATTCATTAAAGCAGATAAATTTGTAACTCTAATATATGCTTTTGACAATTCTTCTGTTGCTTCATTCATTCTTTTCTTTTCATTTTTATGTCTAGCAAAAGCTCTTATAACTCTAACTCCAGATAAATTCTCTCTAAGTACACTACCAAGGTTATCTAGTTTTCCTTGTGCATCTTTATATAATGGTATTGTCCTCATCATAATTATTGCTACAATTAAAACAAAAATAGGGATTAGTACAGCAAAAATTAATGATAACTTAGGGTTAATATATATTGACATTACCAAAGCACCAATACATAAAAAAGGAGCTCTACTTACAAGTCTTATAAGCATAGCTACCGCTTGAACAATTTGATTTACATCATTTGTGACTCTATTAATCAACGTAGCATTTCCAAATCTATCAATGTCTGCATAAGACAATGTTGATATCTTATCCATTAGCTCTTTTCTTAAATCATTTCCTAAGTTTTGACAGGTATAGGAAGCATAATATTGACATAAAGATGCTGATGCCAATCCCACAGATATAATTCCAAGCATTAAAATAGCTGTTTTCCCTATGTACGATATATCGCCATTCTTTATACCAATATCAATTATCTTACCCATAAAAAGTGGCAATAACAATTCTAAAATTGCTTCAAACAACTTTGCCCCTGATCCAACAATGGTTTCTTTCATATAAGGTCTTAGAAATCTCTTCAGTCTAAACAAACTTTTTCCTCCTCGTTTTATTATGATATTATCTATTATATCACTTTAATGTTATCTTTACATTTTACTTTGTATCCCCCGGGGACACAATTTTTATTACGAAAGGGGCTATCGCACAAAGGAGTTAGAGATCATAGTACAGTAGTTTTTTCATCAAAATAGAATATCATGACACAAGGCACAGTTAAAGGAGGTATCGCTAACAGCTTTTCATTTGTTAATGCGACACCTCCTTTAACCTTCTAACATATTAATTTACCAGCTTGATCCACCACCACCTCCTGTGCCACCACCAGAAAATCCTCCGCTAAAATATGAATTATTATTTGACAAAGTATTATTATTCTGTGGTGGAGTAGAAACATCATCATATATTGAATTTAATGATCCTGTCATAGCTGTAATCATATAATAGTCGTAATACCCTGTATCTGTGTTACTACCATAATACCACTTTGGTGACATCATGGTAATATCTTTAAACTTATCACACCAAATACTACTTATTCCTAACACTTCAGTATATGGCAATATGTCGTAAAATACTTCTCCTTCTTCCTCTATCATTGCTTCTATCTTTTTCTTCTCTACATTATTTATAAAATACTTAAATCCTAATATATTTGATATATTTTCTATGGCATATTCACTTTTACATGGCATAAATCCACTTACTAAAATATTTATATAAGATAATACAGTAATTATTATAGTATATTGAATTGGTATCTCTATAGAATATAAAGTTATAAATGATATTATAGTTGCTGACAACAAACTTCCATTCAAAATAAATTTAGTCCCTAACTTTATTTCCTTATAATATATAGTTTTCGATACATATATAGATGCGCAATATAAAATAATAGATAATACAAAATTCACCGCTAAAACTTGAATTAAATAATCCAAACTTTCGTTATATTCTAGTGTTTTATTTATAGAAACAACAACTATAGGTATTAATGAAATAATAAAAGATAGGACACTAAAAATAATTGTCTTTATATTATTTAATGATCTTTTTCCTTCAAATGTTTTAGGTATACTATTTTTAACCTTATTAATTTCCAAATTAATAATTCCCTTTAGCTGTTCAGTAGTTACTACTGTCCCATCTCCTTCATTAAATATAGAGTTAAACATCTTCTTTTCATAATCCTTATGATTTTCATCTAAATCCTTAAGCTTTGTAAACTTAAAAATATTCTTTTTCTTACTTACAGATTCAATTTTTAAATATCCTTTACTTCCCCAGTAAGGTATCAAAGATAAAATATCTTTATTAGCTACTCTTCCTTTAATAATATATCCTACTTCAGCACTATTAAATTCTGTAGTATATATATCTTTTTTTATAGGAATTTTTTTCTTTCTACAATATTTGAAATATATAAATATATTCAATATACACATTGTAGCCCCCAATACTACAGCTAGTATTATGCTTCTTGATATATTTCTACTATACAAATTTTTATCAACATCCAAATTTAAATATATTGCTTCCTTTTTATTAATATCATTACTATTTTTAAAACTAACTACATTATCGTCAACTACTATATCATAATCTTTATAAGATATATCATTTTTAATTCCTCTCACTTTACTATATGAAGTTATTTTATAATTCAATTTCTCCACTTTAATATTTTTATACCATGAATTAATAATAATATTAGTATCAGAATGTAATACTGGTATTACTTTATACTGTACATTAAATTCATATCTTCCTTGTTCTTTTGGTAAGATAATATTGTTGTTTTCTTTATCAATAATAATATTTTTATTATTGATTTTTACATCTTCTATCTTACTTTTATATTCTAGATTATGATCATCCCATAAATTAATAGTACAACTCTCATCATTTTTTAATACATCCACAATATATGATGAACTTACTAAGTACTCTTGTTTATTGTTTATCTTTATATTTGTTTCATTATTTTTCACAACAAAGGGATATTGATATTTTTTAGCATTTTTAAATGCTCCTTCGTTGAACTTGGCATATATAGTAACTGGATTATTAGCAGGAATCTCATCCTTCGATATCAACACAACTTTATTTTGCTTTTTTACTATCTTTATAAAGTCATTTTCATCATCACCATATTCACCGCTATATAAAGTAAACCTTTCCAACTTAGCTTCTTCTGGATATTTTATAATTGCTTTATACTTCTTAATGGTAGTGTCCCATTGTGCTCCTAAAATATTTAAGTAAACATAATCTCCATCATTTAATTCATCAGCATAATTATCCAAGGTATAATTTATAATATATCTTTTCTTTCCTTTTACTTCTTTTTTAGCATTACCAATCTTTATCTTTACTTCATTCTTATTGGATTCTACTTCATATTGCTCATTGGCAACAGAAATATCTTTTATACTGTAATCTTCATCATCTGATATAGGAATTTTTCTTATGATACCATGCCTATTTTCATTAAAATAAACATCTATTGTTTCAGTAATTATATATTGCCTAGCATCATTTACTTCAACTTCCACTTTCATGTTTTTTATATAATATCCATCATCATCAGCAAATGCAACAATGTTATTAAAAAATACCGTAGCTATAGTAATAAAAATTAAAATAATACTTTTTAACTTTTTCAATATATCACCCCTTAAAATTTCCCATATATTAATATTATACATCACTTACATAAATAATAAATATTTTTGTGTTCCCCGGGGACACTTTTGAAAAATAGTTCTGTAATCCTTTAGAATAAATTAAAAGCAACAGTTATTTTCCATTTTTATCAAATAACTGTTGCTATTCATTTTATTTAAATAAAATTTAATTAAGCAACCAAATTATAGTTAATATTAATTCTATTTAAATGTTTTTTATATATTTCAGTGCTACTTTTTGACTATTTAAAATCCTTATATAAAAGACTTGGTTGTATTCCTTTATTTTTTTGATATTTGCCACTACTATATTCTTCATATTCTCCATCAATTCCATGATAATATATTTGACAAACTTCTACTGATGGATAAATTCTTATAGGTTGAACACAAAATATTTCTAAAGTCCAATATCCTTTAAATCCAACATCTCCAAAGCCAGCTGTGACATGTATAAAAAGTCCTAATCTTCCAATAGAAGATCTACCTTCTAGCATTGGAACATAATTATTAGTCTCCGTATATTCCACAGTCCTTCCTAAATATAACTTTCCTGGTTCTAAAACTAATCCTTCTTCTGGTATGATAATAGTTTTTGTTTTATTTTCTTTTTTCATATCGAGAATATCTTCATCATATATAAGTAATTCATTATGTAATTTCAAATTATAACTATTGGGATTTAATTGATTTTTATTAAAAGGTTCAATAACTATATCTTTTCCCAATTTTTTCTCTATTTCTTTTCCTGAAAGCATCATAATAATTCTCTCTCCTTTGATTTAATTATATCTATATATTACCACTTATTAATATAAAATAATTAAGCAAATTGAAAATTGAAATCAAACTCTTCGATACTATCAATATCATTTCTTATATTATTATATCCTTCTTTTACTGCTGATACAGACTCATTAAAAGCCTTTTCTACAGTTTCTCCTATATCCTTATAGGATACTTTTACTGTATCAAAAATATTATTTGCACCTGTTTTAACTTTATCACTTATAAAATTAACAGCATCAACAACATCCTTACTTGTTGATATTATCGAAGTTTTCATATCATTTATTGGTGATAATGACTTTTCTATATTATTCACAATATTGTCATAGTCATTTTTCATACTTACATACCCTTCACTGACAGAAGATGAAATAGTTCTTATTGACTTATCAATAGATTCATAAGCTCCTTTTACTATTCCAGCAGTACGTATAACTTTTCCTAGCACATTAATATCAGGACTATCTATAGTTCCTTTAATAGTTGCTGATGAAATACCTACAACTGACACAATACTACTTACTTCTTTTCCTACTGACACTGCAGTAGTAACACCTGTGCTTACAAAGTTACTTGCAGAATTAATTATCTCCTCTGCTGTATCTTTTAAAGATTCCGCAGTAGCTGTAACCTGTTTTACTGTACTAGCTACTTTTTTAGCTGTATCTGTAAACTTGTTTGTTACATTCTCAGAAACATCTTCTACGTTCTTAGTAATGCTATTAGACGCATTTAAAACACTCTTAGATACCTTTGTAACAGCTTCCTTTACACTGTCTCCTACAGTTACAACGGTTTTCCCTGTATTCTTAACAACAGATGCAGCTGACCTAATTACTTTATTGGCTATTGAAAAAATATTATATATTTTGTCTCCTTGTGACTTTGTTGCTTCAACTTTTTTATCTACTGAAAAATTCATATCAGTTTCTACATAAGTATTATTCTCTTTAATCTTATCTTCCCCAGAATTTAAAACCTTCTTAATTGATCATTAATAATAAACTTATAATAATGCCTTCCAGAATCTAAATTGACTTTGTAATACCATATATCTCCCTCTTTTTTCATATACCCTTTACTTTTATCATAATCATTAAAAGATCCAATTACTGAAATCGTTTTAATATCTATGTGCTCTGATTCCTTATATCCTATTAATACTTCCATAACTCATCCTCCAAAACTCTAGTATTACAATTACCTTTAGTTATTTGTCGTAGAATAATTTGAGATATTTATATATAATTCACAAATAAAAAAGTTGTAGACAACGAATTTTTATCGTTATATCTACAACTTCTATTCTATCCTCTAAAGATAACTTCTTCTTTAGAAAGTAGGTATCTTGTCCCTATTACAGCTATAATAGCATATAGTAGTGTACTAATTGTCACTAATATAATTTGATTTGTTGAAGCAATTTCTAATAAAATCATCTTCATCAATAATCCAACATTATATAAAGGAATAATAAAATCTATATTTCCTACAGTTCTTACATTAGCAAACATTAATATCATAGCTGGAATAATAGTAGCAATCATCCCAAAAGATGCAAATGTCTGTGCCTCTTTAAATGTTTTAGCAACAAAAGATAATGATAAAAATATTGCAGAATATAATATAGCAAGAAATATAGTTAATAACCCCACAGAAAGTATTTGTGTTACTGTTATATTAATAGGTAATGATAATCCCATCATTTCTGGTAATAGTAGTAATCCTCCTAATAGCGCTACTATTATTGATAATGAACTTATTAACCCAACTACTGTACAAGCAAGTAGTTTTCCTGTTACTATAGCGCCTCTACCAGCCTTTGTAGTTAATAAAGGTTCTAATGTACCTCTTTCCTTTTCACCAGCCCCTAAATCCGTTGCTATGCTCATTACACCTGATGCACCAAAAAGTAAAATCATATATGGTAACATCATTCCTATCATCATAGAAATAGAATTTGAGGTATCATCCCCTTTTTTTATTCCTACCATTTCTACACCAATTGGTTCTAATATAGAATCTGAAATATTTAATTTTGCTAATTTATCTTTTACAATAGTGTTTTTATAACCATCTATTATATCCTTTGCTCTTGCAATAGCTGTAGTTCCTGAATCTGTAGCATTATCATAATAAACCTTAACTTTAGGTACATTTCCTTCTTCTACTGCTTCATCAAATCCTTTTGGAATTTCAATTGCCACCTTAATACTACCATCTTCGATAGCGCCATTAATATCAGATTTATCAACTATTTTTACACCTTTTTGTTCTTTTATATATGTACTAATGTTACTATTGCCATTGTCTCTTAAAATCATAGTAAAGTTCTCTTCTACTTCTTTTGCTTGCTTATTTCCTAAAGAAAAAGATAATCCAAACATCCCTACCATCATAATTAGTGGCATAAATATTGTAGTAAATACTGTTTTCTTATCCCTAAAGAAATCTTTTAATTCCTTTTTGAATACTATAAGCCACATTTTATTCATTATTTTCACCTCCAATAAGATTTACAAATACTTCTTCTAAATCAGGATTATTATATTTTGCTCTAATTTCATCTAAAGTACCTGACTCAATAACTTTTCCTTTGTGCATCATTATTACTCTATCGCATAATTTTTCAACTTCATACATAGAATGAGATGATAATAATATTGCTTTACCTTCTCTTTTACAGTCTTTAATAAAATCATGAATTGATCTAGCAGCTGAAATATCAAGTCCAGTAGTTGGTTCATCAAATAGCATTACTTTAGGATCATGAACTATAGAACGTGCTATTGACACCTTTTGTCTCATACCTCTAGAAAATCCTTTTGCCTTCTTGTCCATAAAATCTGTAATTTGGCAAGCTTTTGCAACATATTTTATTCTTTCTTCAATTTCAGATTTTGATAGCCCATTAAGTTCTGCAAAATAAGCTATATTTTCTCTTGCTGTAAGTCTATCATATAAACCTACATCACCACCAAAAAGTACCCCTAAATTTTTTCTAGCCTTATCTGGTTCTTTTGTTATAGAAAAATTATTCACTTCGACATCACCAGTTGATGGAGTCATCATTGTTGCTATAACCCTCATAGTTGTTGTCTTTCCGGCTCCATTTTCACCTAAAAGACCTACAATCTCTCCAGACTTAACTTCAAAGCTTATATTATCTACTGCTGTAAATGCCTTGAACTTTTTTGAAAGATTTTTAACTTTTAACATAATACCCTCCTAAAATTTATATATAACTAAATTATATTAGCATAATAACACATAATACTCCAAAACTCAATATATAGTTTCAAATAACTTATAAAGATTTATTAATTATTATTTTTGATATTGAAAATTTACAAATGACAATCGTTAATGTATATACATACACTTAATATTTAAACATACAATTACTTTTCTATACATACAATTTATCTATGAGATCAATTACGGTTTGCCTCAGTATTATCAAGGCTTAGCGAGAATTCTAAATTTTATAGTTTTACAGAAAAAATAAATAACTTTATCAACAAATTAAATAACTTTAGCTATTGTTTAAACAACTTTTCATCAATAAATCTATTTCTTTTATAACTTTTCAACCCAATAATTCCTTTTAAATAACTCTACATCAAATTTCGAAATAAATAAATAACTTTTCAAAATGATTATGAAATTTATATAACTTTACAATAAAGTGACTAATAATTAAATAACTTTACAAATTTAATGATAAATATATCATATGAATACAAAAAAATAAGATGTAAGTGAATACTTACATCTTATTTTGCAATTAAAAAGGAAACACGAATAGCCTTACGAGAAAGGAATTTTTTTCAAGTAAGGCATTAAATTATATTCAAAATTGATAATATATCATCATTTACAGTAGAGTCATAGCTATTTTCAGTATCATATAAGAAGGTTTCACCAACACCATTTCCACTAAGAGATTTATGATTATTCTTAAATATTGAAAATTCATTGAATACTGCTTTTACAACAGCCGTAACATAAGCAGGAAGAGAATTAATTGGATCTCTGCTCTTATGAATTTGTATGGCTCTATATTTATTAATAATTATTTGAACTACTCTTTCTTTTAAGAACCACTGTTTTAATGTAGAGATAGCTCTAACTAAATGTATTATTTGTTTCTTATTAAGAGTAACTTCAGCAAAATCTGCTTTTTCTTTTATTAGGTTTAATTCTTTACTATTATATATTTCTATTAATTCATATTGTTCATCAGTATTGTTTGTTTCTTTTAATGCGTTGCATTTAAATGAAAACTTAAATCTACTTACTTTTTTAGGGGCTAAATCTTTATTTCTAAGTTCTTTTGAATTATCTTTAAATATATCACTATATTTATTTAACATATGCTCTACAGTATTTTTAGCATAATATTTACACTTAGTTTTAAGAATATCCATCCAGCGACTCTTAGGGTTAAATAAGTTCATTTTAAATTCAGAATATGATTTTGCAGCTTTTGAATCGCAAAGTTGAGCTAAAAATATAACTAAACGCTTTTCTCTTGCTTTCATATTTTGAAATTGTGATTTAAAGAAAAAGTCACGGATTTTAGTAAAACCTTTTAAGTTTATAGAATCTTCATCAGCAGAAGTTTTTGGTTTAACCATATTTTCCATACCTACTAAAGTCCAGCTAGAAAAATCATAGTTATATTCTAATATTCCTAGTGATATAAGTTCATCTATGTTGTTATAAATTGTCTTGTAAGAAACATTGATATATTTTTTTACTTCATTAACTATGTCAGCTTTATTATTGCTAAAAGTTTGGATATAATATTTTTTATTAACTTCCCTTGAAATATGAGCTAATGCAATATATATATCGAATATGTTATAACTTTTAGATTTACTCATAATAATTTCAATATGTTCATTACTAAGTTTTGTAGCCAATTAATTCACCTCCTTTATCCGATTATATTTATATAAGCTTATAATAAAAGAATATTATTAGGATTGCAAAAGGGAAGAAAAAGTTAAAAATTCACCTCTCTAGCGGTGTTTTTTTTGGACACTTTTAACGAAGTAATGCATGTTTCCGGGTTTTTTACCTCCTTAGCGGAGTTATTGTGGACAGTTTTCATAAAGCCTTAATTTACAAGGGTTTGCGGCGAAATTGGCATAATTTTTTTATTAGTAAATATCAGAATTCATGAAATTTTATTAAATTTTTCACCTCCTTAGCGGAATTATTATGGACAGTTTCATAAAAAGTACACACAAATACCATAAAATGGTGGAAAAAAGCGCTTTTTCACCTCCTTAGCGGTATCATTTTGGACAGTTTTATAAAAATACATAATTTTAGACTAAAAAAAATATTAAAAAAAAATTTTTTTTTTTATATTTTTACGTTGAAAAATCGATTGCATAGCACTAAAATGTGCAGTAATTACGAAGTTATAAGAAAAGTTCACCTCCCTAGCGGTATTTCTTAGACACTTTCTCTTCTTTAGCGGTATATTTTAGACAGTTTTACTTTCTTAGCGGTACTTTTTAGACACTTTCCCTTTGATAGCGGTACTTTTTAGACACTTTCTCTTCCTTAGCGGTGTTTTTTGGACAGTTTTTAAATTTATTATGTATGTTATAAGAATTTAGAATAGTGATATAATCATTGCTAAACCTAATAAAATGCGTATTCCTTTGTCTAGCGGTAGAAGTAAAGGCAATAGTCACCGCTAGAGAGGAGAGAAAAGGATTCACGTGTCTAGCGGTAAAGCTAAAAACAACAGTCACCGCTAGATGAGGGAAAATGAATTCACCTGCCTAGCGGTGAAAGTAAAAGCAACAGTCACCGCTAGAGAAGGGGAAAATAAGTTTACTTGCCTAGCGGTAGAAGTAAAAACAACAGTCACCGCTAGAGAGGAGAAAAGAAAATTACCTGCCTAGCGGTAAAAGTAAAAGCAAAAGTCACCGCTAGAGAGGAGAAAAGAAAATCACCTACCTAGCGGTAAAAGTAAAAACAACAGTCACCGCTAGAGAGGAGAAAAGAAAATTACCTGCCTAGCGGTAAAAGTAAAAGCAACAGTTACCGCTAGATGAGGGAAAATGAATTCACCTGCCTAGCGGTGAAAGCAAAAGTCACCGCTAGAGGAGGAAAAAATAAATTCACCTACCTAGCGGTATAAGATAAAGATATCATCACCGCTAAAGAGGGGAAAATGAATTTACTCGCCTAGCGGTAAAAGTAAAAACAACGGTCACCGCTAGAGAGGAGAAAAGAAAATCACCTGCCTAGCGGTATAATATAAAGATATCATCACCGCTAAAGAGGGGAAAATGAATTTACTCGCCTAGCGGTAAAAGTAAAAACAACGGTCACCGCTAGAAAGGAGAGAAAAGAAATTCTCCTCCTTAGCGGTAGAAAAATAAAAAATTCCCCTGTCTAGCGGTAATTTAAATTACAGTTTCATAATCAATTTATAGTATAAGTTTTGCGTAAGATACTGATTTTACTGGGTTTATAAAGAAAATAATAGTAAATTCCCCTGTCTAGCGGTACATATTAGACATGTTTTTGTTATAAAATACGATAAATTCAATGATTATGAAGAGAATTCCCTTGTCTAGCGGTGATAAAAAGACAAGTAGCATTTTTCGCAAAGTACTATTAATAGTAGGATTCTCTTCCCTAGCGGTACATATTAGACAGTTTTTAAAACTGTCTAATATTAATAAATAATTACCCTCCTTAGCGGTAGATTTTAGACAGTTTTAGATGTAATTATATTATATGGACAGTTTTAAATATTAAAGATACATTTTAATTAAAATAATTTCATATTTAATTTTTACTTGTCTAGCGGTACATATGTATTTGATGTTATAATTCTTATATATGTTTATTTCTAACGGGAGTAGAGAGATATGGATGAATTTGAAGTTAAATTTAAGAAGAAAATAGATAAGTTATTTAAAAATAGTTTTGAAGAGATAACTAAAAGTAAGTTTGATACATTTTATAAGACATTACAAAAAGATATGCAAGATTTAAATTCAATAAATGGGGAAGTTAAATTTGGAAAGTTAGTGTATTCTATTAACAAAACAAAAGATAGATGGGTTACTAAGTATATTGAGAGTCCGTTAAGTGGCTTAAATGTAGAAGTTCAAGCAGCTGGATATTTATATGATAAAGTAATTAGTAAAGAAATAGATATTGATAAATTTAGATCAATATATGGTTGTGACGATGTTAATGAACTAAAAACTAAAATGATTAAAGAAGTAGAAGAGTGGAAAACTAATAAAGATTCATTACTTACTTCTTTTGTTGGATTTAAAAAGTTAGCTAAAGTTTCTATAAAACCAGCATTTAAGAATGATATTCTAAAAACTTATTATAATTATATAAATAGTCCAGAAAGTGGACTTAAATCTTATGAGCATGTGACAAGAATTCCTAGTATACTTGGTAACATTGGGATAGATACTACTAATACACAGAAATTTTTAGATAAGAGTGAGATTAATCAAATGGAAAGTCAAAGTAGTGAATTAGCCCTTACTGGAACCATAGATAGATTAATAGTAAGTGAAGAAAATCAAACTAAAATTCTAATGCAATTAGAGAAACAAGTATATCTCAGAATTGCTAATGATCAAGAATCACAAGATTTAATGACACAAATTGCATTAATAAAAGCAGTAAAACAATTAAATCACTTAGATTTAAAGATTATTACTCATTACTATACTAACTTTTACAATATAGTTAGTAATGATAGTATTGGAAAGTATATTTCTGAATTAGTAAATGAAATAGGTCTTAGCGACAATTCTAATAATTATAAGCTAGTAGTAGATAGCTTACTTAAAATAGGTAGTATAAGATTAGAAGCAGAATATGAAGGAAGAAATATTAAAGGATCTTTATTAGAAGTATTTATCGATATAAAGAATGGTCGTAAGTTTGCAGAAGTTCAATTAGGTGGATTTTTAAAGACCTTAATAATAATGGATAGTACATTTAATTTTAATAAAGATACATTTGATCTTTTGAGTCGTGATGCACAACAATTAGCCATATGGTTACAACATAGAAGACTAAAAAATGTTTTAGACGATAGTAAGTTTTCTGAAGCTATTGCCGTTCAGTATTTAGCAAATGCTATTCTTATGAGAGCTAAAGATGTATATAAGCGTAGAGATAGATTAAGTAGGGCATTGGAAGAATTAAAGGTATATAAGCTTATTGTAAAAGATTATGAATATGATAGTAAAGAATATCAATTTATAATAGACTATATAAGACTACCTAAAGAAGTCATATCTAATATTCAAAATAAGAATTTTAAGACAGGTGAACTTATAGAAGGTACAATTTTAAAGAAATAAATATAAAAGTTATGGCTCTATAATAAATATTGGGAGCCATAATATTTAGAATGTATTTCCATAATATGTAAAATATGATATAATATTCATAAATCATATGGGGGGAGATACATGGAGTCTAGAATTGATAAAGTTTTAAATAAATCAAAATTAAAATATGTTTTTATATCTACAATATTAAGTTCACTTTATATGTCTATTCTATATATTGTAGTAGCAAATATTTTTGAACAAAATATATTTTTAGATATGTTTATATTGGCAAAAATACTTGGAATAGTGATAAATAATGTAGTATTTTTTTCATTAGAATATAACTTTTTAAAGAATATTAATATCAACTATTATAGTAGTAATTATAAAATTATTATTAGAGTTATAATTTTATATGGAGTGTTAGCATTTGGAGTAAATTTATTTATATTATCATTTAAAACTTTTACCACAATTCCATTTATTTATTGTATTGCAATTGATTTATTAGTAGGTATAATTGTTGGATTTTTCATATATAATGGAGTTAGAAAAGAGTTGAAGGTAAAAAGATAGAAATTGGAAACCCCTAAAATTCTGAAATATCAAGCAGATTTTAGGGGTTTTTGCTATTTAATTAATAGTATTTATAGCATCATAATAACTAGTGTAAACATTACTAACAGAATGATCATTATATACTTTAATATAGCCAACGCTTCCGGCAACCTTACTAGAGGTATCTTTAAGTGTTGTTATTCTAAATAAATAGAAGGTTTTATCATTTTCTTTGTATAAATCTTCTGTACAACCGTAATTTATGTTTTCAGTACCTTTGTAAATATCATCTAATATCTTTGTCGCCACATCTACAGTGAAATCTTTTTGGGTATTTTCATTAACATTATTATCTGTAGAAGAATCAGACTTATTTTCTACAGCATTAGAATTATTATGTATATTAGAATTATTTTTTTTACTATCACATCCTACGAAGGTTATTGATAATAGTAAGATTAATATTATAGATAAGTTTTTCAAAAAATCCCCTCCTGCACCTTATTACATAATTATACAATAATATAATAAAAAAGAAAAGAATATATTAATATTGAGTTTTATGTCGAAAAATAATGAAATTCAATGTAAAATGTTTGACATTTTTCCTTATTCTGATATGATATATTGTAGTGAGAATATAATAAGAATTGATTAATGCGAGGTGATTAAGATGGAGAGTAGATTTAATGATATTTTAAATAAATCTAGGCTAAGTTATGTGGGAAAGAGTACCTTGTTATTTTCAAGCATTATGTTATTTTCTTATATTGTTATATGTACATGCCTTGGAAAGAATATTCTTTTAAATAATTATATTTATATAAAAACAATTCTTATAATTTTTACTAATTTTACTTTTTTTAATTTGGAATATGAGTTTGCTAAGATAGTTAATAATAGAAAGATAAATAATTATTTTATTATTGGTATTATATTTATAATATTATATGGTATTTTAGAATTTGCCATTCCATTTTTTATATTGTTATGGAAAACTTTTATTTATCAATCAATGGGGTTTTGGTTATTTATAATATTAACAGGTGGATTCATTTTAGGACTTATAATGTATTTATATGATATAAAAGTATAAAGTAAGAATAATTTTTATAATATAAAGAAAGACTGCTAAAAAGATGATATATCTTTTTAGCAGCCTTTCTTTATTTCTATTAATGTTTACGAAGTAATATTGTACCACTTAATATTGTTATTAGTGATAAAACTACCATAGTATTAGAATTTATAGGAGAACCAGTTTTAGGAATAGATTTTGTTTCATCTATTTTTTTAGAATTAGTAGTTTTACCTTTTATACTATTAATATTATCAACTTTATTATTAGATGATGTATTATTAACGGTAAAGTGTGTATTATCACTTGTAGTATCGTCTGGAATAACATTGTTGTTAGAATCTCTTTGAACATTAACTTGAGTATAACCACCTAATCCTGATACTACAAAGTTATCTTTATCATAAATTGATAATGAAGTCATAATGGGACTTACTTGATATCTATAAGTACATGTACCATTTTTTATTTCAGAGACAAAAACTTTAGCATTTTCTTTTCGTAGAGCCCAAAGATTGCCTGCATTATCTTTAGTTATGTCAATAATATTATTTCCATAGCTAGTAGAATATTTATATTTTCCATCTTTAAGAGTATATCTAACTAATTCCATTGATGTATCCACATCATATGTCCATAAGTATACGTCATCTCCATCTACAATAGAATCCCATAACATAGAATTTTCATCTGCAGATAAAGTAGCTTTATTTATCAATTTATTATTTTTGTATTTCAAAATTTTTAAGGTATTATCATCAGATAATTCTTTTATTATCATATTGCCATTCTTATCAAATTCCACATTAAAACTAGAGGTTTGTGAGATATATTGAAAATCATCATTATAAATTCCTTGAAAAATAGCAGTTGAATTATTTTTTACATTTGTAATTTCTAACATGAACTTTTTACCGACACAATTTCCATCTTTATATACCTTAGTTTCATATTCTTTAGTTGTATAGTCAGATCCATAATTAGTATTGAAACTTTTGTTCACTTTTGATAATAATTCTTTACCTAAATTTTTATTATCTGATTCTGATTTTAATTTTTTTAATTTATTTGTTTCGATATTATATTTATAATATTCTGTTACTATTCCATTTTTACTGTCATCGTTGTATACTTGATGCATAAAATTTATTTTATTTTCATTAATATCAGTAACAGAAAATAAACCGATTTTATCATTATCAATACCATCAATATTTTCTAATGAACCATTTGATAATACAGCAATATTATCTTTAACAACAATTTCATTATTGTATGTACCGTTATAGTTTGGATTTTTTACTTCTTTACTATAAGTAACAAAGGCCTTATCTTTATATGGTATTACCTCATTTAGAATATCATTTTTTACATTCAAATATTTTGGCAATTCCTCAGATGCTACTGCAGTAATAGGTGTTAGATTAAATACTGTAAGATAAACTAATACAGCACTTAATGCTCTTTTTAATGATTTCACTTATGTGCCCTCCTAAAAATATAAAATAATATAAGTCCGTATAATTTATAATATTGTAAATATACCTTTTTATATCATTATATCACTAAATTAAGGAATAAATTATACTTTTATGGAAATGTCGAAGGTTTTTGTAAAATATGGTTATTAATTAAGATAGTGAAGATAATATTTTTTATATAAATTATTTAAATTATAGTTGTATCTAAAATTTTTTTAAAAAAGTTTTTAGGATAAAGTTTGTAAGTTACAATAAATATCGAAATGATTTATCAATTGACATAAATATACATAATATGATATAAATAAAAGAATCATAAAGATAAAATATATGGGAATACTATAATAGTCTTTAATTATGTATTAAGTAATTTAGTATGATATACTAAATTAGATATAAAGGTTTGGGGGTAATTATGAAGAATATAAAATTAACTTTAATAAGGATTGTATATCATGAGAAAATTTAAGGAATTATTTATAATTGGATTTTTAGTAGCAATAGACCAAGCTGTTAAAATTGTTATCTATAATAATTTCTTTGATAAGGTTATTAAAAATCCTATAATAGGCTTTAGACCTAATTTTAATCAAGATATTTCTCCATTGAATGTTTTATTAAGAATTAATATTCCTGTTTATATATATATAATTATTGGTTTAATTTGTATTGCTATAGGAGTATATATATATTTATATATGAAAAATAATTCTCTCATAAATATTTATACGGAAATTTTTTATGTTCTTTTATTATCAGGAATAATAGATTCTGTTTTAGATAAAATCTTTTGGGGAACAAGCTTAGATTATGTAGAATTATTTTCTAGGTTTATAATTGATTTAAAAGATATTTATATCGTTTTGGGGGCAATTAGCTTTTCTATAAGTATGATAAAAATATCAAGGAATATGAACAAGTGAAAGGAACTGTCTTATTAGTAGATAAAAGTTTTTGAGAGGTAGTTTACTTTATATTGCATAAAAAGGGGCTGTAGCACAAAGAAGTTATATCAGAGTGCGGCAGTTTTTTTAGCAAAATAGAATATCAAGTCACAAGTATGAAGGCACAAGGCACAGGTATGGATGAAATTCCCTTTGAGGGAATTTTTGAGATTGTAAGTGAGACATTTTGGGGTATATAGTAAGCTTTAGTTTTCTAAACTTGTGCCTTGTGCCATCTAATCAGTGCCCTACCTTGTGTCATAACAAAAGGAGATATCGCTAACGAGTTTTAATTTGTTAATGCGACATCTCCTTTTAAATTAAGATTTAGTTGTCAGTGGAATCATATTGAAAATCTTCTCCTATAATAACATTAATATCAGTATTATCTTCTATATCACCTTGGCTTACATTGTTTATACCAATTTCTTCACCTAAAGAATTTAAATCATTAATTGTTGTATTACTATTTACCATTACATAACTTTCAGAAACATTAGAGTCACCAGTTTTTGTTGTTATATTTGCTTCAGAGTATCCCCAATCATTAATCAAAGTATTTTTCAACTTTCCTGCTAGTCCATTTACTCCGCTAGAGTTTGTTATTTTTACTTTTAAGTTACTTCTATCTTCAATAATTTTGTTATTTAATAAACCTATAATTTCTCTATTTTTGCTTGGATCGTAGATAAAGTAATCAAATCCATCAATTGTATCAGTAGTACCTTCTAGTGTTGTTGATGTCATATTATCTTCACCAGCTTTTAAAATAGCTTTTGCATATGCTATTATTTTATCGGCATCAAGGTCTGTTTTTATGTACTTAGTTGTTTCGGATACTAAAGAAGGAATTTTAACAATTCCAGATGTTGAAGTAAGTTGTTTCATAAGGCAATTAATAAAGTAGCGTTGATTTTCTATTCTAGCTAAATCACTTCCATCAGTTTCAGAAGTACCTTGATTATTTTTTCTCCATCTTACAAACTTCAGTGCATCTTTACCATCTAAATGATATTCAACACCTTTATCAAAATCTATTTTAAGCCCATCAACTGGATCATAATATTTCATATCATGTTGTGGAGTGATATCCACACCACCTAAAACATCTATAATTGATGTAAATCCTTCATAATCTACAGAAACATAGTAATTAATATTATCTATTCCAAAAAACTCTTCGACTGAGTTGATTAAATCATCCCTAGCTGTATCAAGATCACTATTTAATTGAGAGTCATAGTGAATTTCTGTTAATTTTGCTGTCTTTCCAATTACTTTTGGTTTATATACATCCTTTGGAATTCTAGTATCTCTAGGAAGAGAGACCATTGTTGTATGTTTAGTATCAGGATCATAATGTACTATTAGAATGGTATCAGTTCTACTAGCACCAGATCCAGGAACGTTATCCATACCATAAAATAGAATATTAACTGGCTCCGTTATGGCAACTTCTTTTGTTGCGTTACTTTTGGAATCTTTATTTAAAGATGTTAAGCTTGAATAAAGCCAAGTTCCTGCAGAAGCTGTTACTCCAACTGAAACTATTAATAAAATAAAAATTCCCCTAAAAAAATTCTTTAATATATTAGACTTAGATTTTTTCTTACCCATACAATAAATCCCTTTCACTTTATAGTATTTAATATAATAAGATAAATACCTCTTAAATAAATTATAATTTGACATTTTTTGTATGTCAAGTTTTAAAATGTCGAATTATAAACATTTAAGTTATAATTTACATTTTGTATCTATATCAATAGTTGATTTTATTGTTCCAATAATAGCTATAGCACATTGTATTGCTACACTATACTTAATTATTGTTGTTTTTAAAAACAAAGAAACTAATCCAATTATTAAAATAGATATACCCATTTTAATAAAAGTATTTCCAACTACAGTAGATACTTTTTCTCTATTATGTTTTTTTTCATTAAAGTATACAATTAGATTGCCATCATTATTTTTTTTCATATTATAACCAAATAGTAGAAATGATGTTCCAATTATTGTTGTAAAAATTAAAAAAGATATTGTAGTATTATTCATAAAATGACAATTCCCCCTAATAGTTTGTCCTATTTATTATAATACATTAAAACGATACTAACTACTATAAATTTAATATTATTTAATTTTTTATGTGCAAAATTATCATATTTCTCAAAGCTTTATATGGAGAGTATTTAATAATAGTAAGGAAGGGAACATAATATAATCAGTGATATACGATATACGTGAGAAATATCAATGAATTTATATATTAGTCATCATTCATTATTAGCTGTAAAATATCTAAGTTTTTAAATGTTTATAAATCTGCAAGTAGTGATTTATAAAAGAAAAAGCGATAATCCTAAATAAAGATAACCGCTTTTTTAAAATAATTTTCAAAATATTGTATTAACTAAGGAAGTTTTCTAGTTCTTCTAGTGAAAAATCAAGAGCTTTGGAGATTGTTTCTTTTGAAACGTTCATATTTAAAAGTTTTATAGCTATTTCTTGTTTTGCAGCAAGTTTACCTCTGTCAAATTCGCTTATTGGTTTAGTTATAGGCTCTATTTTGTCTTTTTTTAATGGTTCTTTTTCTAATGGCATTTCTGCTAAATTCTTATCGATAGGTAATGTAGATAAAATTTTTGCAGAGAAAGGTGGAAGTGTGATTTTTATCTTACTTGAATTGATAAGAACTTTAGTATTATTATTTGTAAGATCAAATAAGTTTTCTGTATTTATAGGAACATTAAATTCTGATTCATATTCATAATCACCTAGATTTAAAGCGACTATGACAAAGTCATTATTATAAATTCTACTATATACAAATTGTTCATTTCGTACTAAAATTTCTTTATAATATCCATAAGTTAGAGCTTTACAATTACGTTTTATATAAATATAGTTTTTTATAGTATTTTCTAAATTAACAGCATCAACATTATTTTGCTCTTTTTCGAGAGAGAGTTCAGGACGAAGTTCTAAATCTGTTTTACTTCTATCACCAGGTATTCCCCATTCGCTGCCATAATAAACAGAAGGGATTCCTGGCATAGTCATAAGAAGAGCGTATACATTTTTTAAATGTCGTTTGTCTTTCAAGTTAGAATATATTCTATTTACATCGTGATTGTCTACAAAATTATAGAGGTATAAATTTTTATAAATTCCACCATCACCAAATTGTCTTTTTAGCGAATATGCTATTTCGAAATAATTTTTATCATTATGACTTGAATATATGCCCTTAAAACATTCATAATTTGTAGCAGAGTCTAAAGTATCTTCGTTGGCAATATAATTATAATCGCCATGAATCATTTCTCCCATAAGCCATAAATCCTTTTTTAATGATTTACAATGCGTTCTTAAAGACTTAAGGAAGTTTATATCAATACAATAGGCTACGTCTAGTCTAATGCCATCAATGTTAAATTCCTTTATCCAAAATTCAATAGCACTAAATAGATGCTTTTTTACATCAGGATTATTTAGATTTAATTTTACGAGGTCATAGTTTCCTTCCCAGCCTTCATAATAAAAACCATCATTATAATTGCTATTGCCATTAAAATCTATATTGAACCAATTTTTAAATGAAGAGTCTTGTTTTTTTTCTTGTAAATCTTTAAAGGCCCAAAAATTTCTACCAACATGATTGAAAACGCCATCTACAACTACCTTGATTCCTTTATTGTGTAGTTTTTGCACAAGTTCTTTAAAAGTGTTATTATCACCTAATCTTCTATCTATATTAAAGTAGTCAATAGTATCATAACCATGATAAGTTGATTGAAATAGGGGACCAAAATATATGGCATTAAACCCCATGTGGTAGATATGATCTATCCATGCATCATCTATTTTATTTAATCTATAAATTACAGGGTCATTAATATTATTCATTTCCATAGCACCACAAAATCCTAAAGGATATATATGATAAAAAATAGCGTCTTTAAAAGAATTTAACATAAATAATTCCTCCTATAGTTTTAGTAAGTATTAAAAATTTATATACTGATTGGTATACAATATGGAAAAAGAGTTACTTAAATTTTATCGATATGTTTACTTATGAGAATATTCCATGCATAAATTGATGTGCTACTTTGAATGCTAAGTCATCTGTAAGATCAATAGAATTAGCAAAGAATAATCCAACATAGGAATTAATCATTCCTAATAATGAAGCAGCATACTCTTTATGACGTCCTTTCATATTACCGTTATCTTCAGCTGCGGAAATAAAGAAGTTTTCTAAAATAAGGGCTTCTTCTTTTACCATATTTTCTATAATGTAATAGTAGTTGTTTTCTGTAAAACTATACATCATAGAAAGGCGCATTTTACAAAAGTAGATATCTTGTTTAGCATAATAGAAATATTCTTTTATAAACTTATAAAGAGATAATGGGACATCCCTGTTGTATTTTATGTTATATACTTTATTTTTCATATCATCAAACTTTACTTTAATGATTTCTTGCAGTAACCCTTCTTTACTTCCAAAGTAGTAGTATAGTGTTGGTTTTGTTATATTAGCTGCAATTGTAATTTCTTGAACACTAACGGCATCGTAACCTTTAGAAGCAAATAATTTTATAGCACATTCTATGATTGAAGTTTTATTATCCATTTATACCTCCATATATTTCCTATAATAATAGTATATACTAGTCGGTATAGAACGTCAACAAAATTTTGTAATTTATATTGCAATTAGATATTATAAAAGGAACTATTGCCAACAAATCAAAAGTTGTTAGCAATAGTTCATTTTACATGTTTGTGTATTGAATTCTTGACATCATAAATTCATCAACTAAAGTATTGTTTTCACATATAGAGTATTTTTTTAAACCTTCTATTAGGAAGTCATATTTTTTATAAAAGTTTATATATTTTGTATTGCTAGAAGAAATAAATACTTCTAAGCGTTTAAGTTTTAAAATTTTGTCAGATAGAAGTAGAATTTCTTTCATAAGGCTATCTTCTATATTTTTATCTTGAAATTTTTTATCAACAGTTATTTCAACTGTAGCAACATGTTGATGATTTCTACTAGTATATCTTTTTAGTAATGCAGCACCAATAGGAGTATTATTATCAAGTGCAATATACCAATAATCAGTTTTAATTATATTACGTCCTTTATTTCTAACATTAGGTGAATCTTTTTCCTCTGGTTCAACAATAACATTTTCTAAAGTAGTTTCCAGTTTTTTTATTTTATTTATATAAGTATAGTCTTCTTCATTTGCTGGTCTAATGGTTATCTCTTCCATAATAAATCCCTCACTTTTAATAAAATAATATTACTTTTTATCTTTAAATCGTGTACAAAATTAATATATAACTATTTTATCACAATTTGTAATAAAATGTAACATTATTGACAAAAAATGTAGAAAAATATTTTTTATTTTATTGTGTATTTTTTATATGAGTATGAGTTATTATTTTTACTATTCCAAGATGTAGTAGTTATAAAAATAGATTTTCCGTTATCGCTTAAACTATAGTAATTAAAAGTATTATTTTCCATAGTAGTGTTGTAAAATACATCAAGGGAATCTCTTGAAACCTTAGCAAAATACATTTCATTTAACAAAAGTCCTTTATTTATATTATTGATGCCTTTTTCTAGAACTATTAATGAACCATCAGCATTTATATCTGTTACCCATACAGACGCATCTGTTTTATTTGTTTTTAAAAGAGGTGTAGTTTTTCTAGTTTTAAAATTATATTTGGTTATAATATTATTAATGGTTGGATCTGTATTTCGATTTAATATAAGTATTTCTGTATCATTAATTACTTTTATAGAATTAAAGCCTATAGTGTTCTCTAAAGAATTAATGGAAAGCTTCTGTTTTTTTTCTATATTAACTTTATTATCAGATAGTATAATTTTATATAATTGACCTGAAGTATCCATTGCCATTATGGAATCCATATATTTAATAAAGAATGTATTATATATTGGATGCTCTAAATTATCGCTACTATAAAGTTTCTTTTCGTTAATATCATAGATTTTTATAATAGTTGAATTATTTTCACATATATCAGTAATATATGTAACAAGATAATTATCATTACCATCTAAAAATGATATAGTGCAATTAGTTATATTATCTTGAATAGGCTCTATATAATTATCTAATACTATTTCATTTTCAGATTTATCATAGTTGATATAAGATATTTTACCATCTTTAGATTGTCGTACAAATTTATTCTTAGATCCTATAGAAGTTATACCATCGGAAGCAATTAGAGAAGTTTTGATAGCTTTATTTTTCTCACTTATTGAATAAAGATTAGCTTTGCTACCATCGCATGGATAAGATTTTTCAAATTCATCTATATTATATTCTGTAAGTGTAGATTGAAGTTTACCAGTAACTAAATCATTCTTAAAAAATAGAGGCATGAACATTTCATCTTTTATATCTTTAATATTAACGTTTTCAGCTTGGACAGAAATATCATTTTTAGAAATGGTTATGCCGCTAGGATCTTTAAGATTCTTTAATATGCTACATAACAGTATAGTTATTGAAATAGATAGAATTAAAATGACTATGGCAATAATAGTTTTTTTATTCACTGTAGAATAGCCTCCTTGACATAAAAAATCATACCACAATAATATCAAGAAATAGAAAAAAATTCAAATTGCATTAATTGTGCTACAAATATTACTATATAAAAATAGAATATATTAAAAAGATTTAGGATAAAATAACTTTGCATTAGTTTTTACTAGTGAAAAGTATATTGCCACTAAGAGGAGGGTGTTTTATGGACTCAAAAAATGAAAGAATATATTCAAAAGAAAATTACTTAGCTAATGGGTATAAGACAAAAAGTCAATATTCTAAGAATCAGATAGTTCATACAATTCAAGAACCAGCCTTAAATGAAAGTGGTATAGAAGCTAAGAAAAAAGGCTTCTAGCTATATAATGGGGTTGTTGCAATAACGATTAAATTTCGTGAGCAAGAACCCTTTTAAATTTGATAATTTTAATTAGAATATTCAACTTTCTCTAAATATATTTTCCATAAAATTTTTAAGCTTATTTTTCTTATTTTCAGTTTCTTTATTATCAATAATTATTTCATCATTATTAATAATAAGTATACTTCCTTCTTTTGCATCTATAGGTAGTTTAGATTTTTCTATTTTTATTATGCTATAATCGGATTTTTCACAAATTGCCACTTCTTCTTCAAATCTATCAATGATAATTTTCATAAATGTATATCTCCTTTATTTGTATATTATTCTAAAATATAATTAGTAACAGTAAAAAAATAGATAATATGTGATATAATAAATGTAAAGTACATATAAGAGGTGATTATTTTAATGGATAAAACTAAAGTAATTTACTCTATAATAGAAACAATATTTTTAATATGTTCAGCTTTATTTTTAGTATTTGCATTTAATTACTTTGAGATTAAAACGTTTTGGTTTAAACCTTTTCTTATTTTCTATTTAATATTATCATTTATTATATTATTATTCTATATAGAGGGTTTTATAATATCATTGAGGAAATTAAATCATAAAGATTTTTTTTGTATATTAAAGGATTTTAGTATAGATTTTATTATATTGTGGATTCCGTTTATAGTTTTTAATTATGTTAATGTTGGAGAGATAATGATTTTTCAAAGTGCAATTCCACCACTAGTGGTGTCTTTTGGCATTGCCATAATAAAAGTTTTGCGCAAACGAAATAGAATTAAAAGTGATGGAGAAATTGTTGTTACAAAGTGGAAGGATAATGAACAGTAGCAAATTAAGAAATACTATTCAATATTGTTTTTTATATTTGTAATAAATGTTTCAGAGTGTACTATAAAAAAGGAACTATCTCATTAATAAATGATGTAAAGTGGACCCTTTGTCAAGGACAATACAAAAAAAGGGGTTAAGCAATATTTTTAAGAAGATGATTTCTATACTGTATAGGAGTCATCTTTTTTAGATTCCATTGATATCTATAATTA
>NZ_JAHLOD010000041.1 GCF_018917145.1 Clostridium bornimense | reverse complement strand
ATAATCTTTTGCTGCCTTGATTTTATCTTCAAAAGAATATTTATATTGTCTTCCCATAAAAAATACCTCCAAAGTAGATTTTGGTTATTTACCATGTCTACTTTAGAGGTATCATATCATTCTGCGACAGCCTCTCTTCATCCTGTTTCTATATTATTGTAAACTCACAGGAAAAAATATATCTTTTATTGTAACTAACAACATAAGGCCCATAAGAAGTGCGAAACCAACACTGGTTATCTTTTGTATAGTTTCAATTTTAAATCTCTTACCTGTTATAAGTTCTATTAAGTATATTGTTATACTTCCTCCATCTAATGCAGGGAAAGGAATAAGATTAAATATAGCTAATTGAAGACTTATTACCGCTACTAGATATATTAAATTTATCCATCCTGCTTGTGCTGACTCTACACTAAGTCTTACTATTGTAACTGGTCCCCCAAGATCAGTTTTAAAATTACCATGACCTGTTACTAAATTTCCAAGTGTTTTAAAAGTTAATTTAGTAAATGACACCATTTGATTACCAGCTCTTGTAAAACTTTCCCCTACAGTTAAGTTTCTAGCTGTTTTAAATGTAATTCCCATGATATATTTTTCTTGTTCTTTATCATAAGTAGGTTTTATAGCAAATTCTTTAACTTCATTTCCACGTTTTACTTCAATATTTATATCTTCGCCTTTATTCTTAGAAAGTTGTTCTTGTAAGTCTTCGTATATTTTAATACTATTTCCATTAATTTTGGTAATAGTATCTCCAGATACAATACCAGCTTCTTTTGCTGGTGATGATTCTGAAAAACCGTTAATTTCTAAAGATGGATATCCACCAACATTAAATGTAACAACAGTTAATAGTAAAAATGCTGTTATTAAATTCATAAGCGGTCCCGCAACGGCTATAAAAATTTTCTTCCAAGGATGCTTCGTGAAATGTGAATCTTTTTCATCTATTTCTTGATTCATTCCATATAGTTCAACGTAACCACCTATTGGTATCCAACCAACAGAATACTCAGTTCCTCCCATTACCTTTGAAAAAATAGGTTTACCAAAAAAGATTGAAAATTTCTCTACTCTCACACCTACAAGCTTTGCTGCAACTAAATGTCCTGCTTCATGAATAAGAATTAAAAAACAAAATGCTAACATAGCTTTTATTATATTTAATACTACCAAAATATCACTCCTTAATATGTACTTAACAAGTATTCTCTAACTTTTCTCTCAGTTTCTAATATGTTATCTATATTTACTTTAGAAGTAAACTCTATAGTATTTAAAGCATCTTCTATAAGATCTGTAATTTGAAGGAACTTAATTTTATCTTTTAAAAATAAATCTACAGCAACTTCATTAGCAGCATTTAAAATAGTAGGGGCATTTCCTCCTTTTTTTCCTATTTCATATGCTAAAGCTAAATTTTTAAAAGTATCCATATCTGGTTCTTCAAAAGTTAAAGTATTATATTTAAATAAATTTAAATACTCAGTACTTCCTTTAACTCTATTAGGATACGTAAAAGCATAGTGGATAGGTAACTTCATATCTGTACTAGCCATTTCAGCTAATATACTTCCATCCACATACTCCACCATAGAATGTACTATACTTTGTGGATGTACTACTACCTTGATTTTATCCAATGGCATATCAAAAAGCCATTTAGCTTCTATAACTTCTAATCCTTTATTCATCAGTGTTGCAGAATCTATAGAGATTTTTGCACCCATAGACCATTTTGGATGTTTCAATGCTTCATTTTTAGTTACATTAATTAAATCTTCTCTTTTTTTACCTCTAAAAGGTCCTCCTGATGCAGTCACTATAATATTTCTTACTGCTTTCTTATCTTCTCCATTAAGGCATTGGAAAATAGCATTATGTTCTGAATCTACAGGTATTATCTTAGCATTATACTTTTTAGCTTCTTCCATAACTATCTCTCCGCCAACAACTAAAGTTTCCTTATTGGCTAATGCTATGGTTTTACTCTTTTTAATTGCTTCTAATGTTGGCACTAATCCTATCATACCAACTACTGATGTCAGTATTATGTCACTTTCATCTATTGTTGCTACCTTTATAAGACCGTCTAATCCATATACTACTTCTATAGATTTATCATAGTCATCACAAAAACTTTTAACCTCGTCAGCTGCTTCCTTTGTATACATTGCAACAACCCTAGGATTAAACTCTTTTATTATTTCAATTACCTTTTTCACACTAGTATTAGCAGAAATACCTACTAATTTAAACTCTTCTCTGTTATCTCTTATAACTTCCAAAGCTTGAGTACCAATTGACCCAGTAACCCCCAATATGCTTATGTTTTTCATTATGCTTTTACCTCTTTTTCATAAATTTCTTTTGCTACCACTATACATAATGGACCTACAAATAAACCTAATGCACCAAAAATATTAAATCCAATATATATAGATATCATTATTGACAATGGATGTATCGACAAAATATCACTAATAAACTTTGCTTCTAATATCTGTCTAATAATTTCTAGTAATATATACACTAGAATCAAACCAATTACAACAAAAGTTTTCCCTAGCATTATTTCCTTGGAAATTAAAAATAAAAAAATTATAATTGTACCTATATACGGTAATATATCTAATATACCGCATATTACTCCAAATACTATAGCATTATTGATGCCTAATATGTAAAAACTTATTATTGTTATTATTGTCGTCAAAACAACTAACTTTATTTGAACAGTTATAATCGAATATATTTTTAAAACTATATCTAAAATTTCCTCAAAAACATTACTTGGAACTAATTTCTTTGCAATTTTTAATATAGCATATTTATCCTTTAAAATAAAGTATACAGTAATATTAGCTATAAAGTATGACAATAAAAATTCAGAAGTATACTTTATCCCCTTAGTTACTACCATTACATTTAAAAATTCATTATATAAACTTGTGATAAACTTTCCAACATCCCTTATATCTATACTAGTTAATGCAAATATTTTATCTCCAATTGATTTTATTTCTAAAATCACATCTTTATTTTGCACAAAGGAATAAAACTCTCCTGCAATAAAATACGAAATCATAACCATTATTATAACTATGGATACATTCACTATAAGCAATGTCAAAATTGCACTTATACTCCTTGTCATCACCTTAAAACTATTGATCTTACTATTTATTGACAATGATAAAAACAATAAACATACTATAAAAATAGTTGGTGGAAAATATACTTTAAGCAATATAGTCAGTATAAATATAGCAAATATAAAGATTGCGATAATTTTTATTTCATCTTTTACAAGCTTCACTAATACCTCCGTATGAAAATACTATCATTATATTTATATTAACTAAATTTCAAATTTATATTTACTTATTATATAATTCACCACTAAAGTTAATCTCCGTATTATAATTGAACTATTGCATTTAGTACCAATATGATCTACTATTCAAATTTGTAAAAAAGCTGTTACACCTTAGTGCAACAGCTCCTTAATTAAATTTATATACAAACTACATATGTTAAATAATAAAAAATCACTACTGATGAAAATAAAATAGAATCAAATCTATCTAATATTCCTCCATGTCCCGGAATTAAGTGAGAATAATCTTTAACTTCTGAATATCTCTTTATACTTGATGCTGCTAAGTCACCAAATTGTGAAAATACTCCTGCTATTATAGCCATAATAACATAATGGTATAGTGCTATATTCACATGATTTTTTATGCAAATTCCGAATACTACACAGAAAATTACTGCTCCTAAAAGTCCTCCAATAGATCCTTCTATTGTCTTCTTTGGACTTACTTTTGGACATAATTTATGTTTTCCAAATAATCTTCCACTATAATATGCCACAGTATCACATCCCCAAGATGCTAAGAATATAAGCCATAATAAAAATCTTCCGCCTTCTTTATAGCTTATCTTGCTTATGAATGAGAAAAATACTGCTACATATATAAAACCTAAAATTGTAACAGCAACATCTATATAATTGTACTCAGGTTTAATAGCCGGAATACACATTAAAATCATAGTTATTAAGAATAATATAATTGCTACTTGTTCAAAATTTATATTATTTAATGTTAGATAATATATAATAGTTGCTACATATCCAACAATTTTAAAAGGTTTTATTCCTTTTTTAGATACAACAGAATAAAACTCATACAGTCCCATTACCGAAGCTACTAATAATAAATACTTAAGAGGTTCTCCACCTAAAAATAGAAATATTAATATCGGTGCTAAAACAAGGGCACCTATATATCTATTATTCATAAACATCACCTATTTAACCTTTCCAAATCTTCTATCACGATTTTGATAATCAAAGATAGCTTCTATAAGATTTTCCTTCGTAAAATCAGGCCACTTAACATCAGAATACCAAAATTCAGAATATGCACATTGCCATAATAAGAAATTAGATAATCTTTGTTCACCACTTGGTCTTATTATTATATCTGGATCAGGCATTCCTGATGTATATAAATATTTTTCTATCATTTTTTCATCTATATCATCAACTTTTATTTTATTTTCTTGTACTAATTTTGCAATTTCCTTAACAGAATTGACTATTTCAACTCTTCCACCATAATTTAATGCTAAATTTAGTGTAAGTCCTGTATTATTTTTTGTTTTATCATAAGCTTTATTTAGCTCTTCATAACAAACTTTAGGTAACTTTGATATATCTCCTATAGAATTGATTATTACATTATTTTTATTTAATTCTTCAAATTCATTTCTAAGATATTGAACTAATAACTTCATCAATGTATCTACTTCTTCTTTTGGTCTAGCCCAATTCTCTGTAGAAAAAGCATATAAAGTTAAATATTCAACTCCAAGATTACTACATTCCTTAACTATCTCTCTTATTGTTTCTACTCCCGCTTTATGACCATAAGTTCTTGGCATATTTCTTTCTTTAGCCCATCTTCCATTCCCATCCATAATTATAGCTATATGTTTAGGAATATTGCTCATATCTAATGGTTTTTCTTCAATGTTTCCATTGACACCTTTTTTAGTAAATATCTTAAACATTCATCCACCCACCTAAGCTTAATAAATATCTAATAAAAATTTAAGCTTAGATGAAGCTTAATGCTCATCTAAGCTTAATTTCTAATAAAATAGATTATCTTATACTTTCATAACATCTTTTTCTTTTGCATCTATGATGGATTCTATTTCTTTTACATATACATCAGTCTTTTTTTGAATTGAATCTTCTGCTGATTTTAATTCATCTTCAGTTATTTCGTTGTCTTTCTTTAATGCCTTAACTTTATCATTGGCATCTCTTCTTATTGATCTTATAGCAACCTTTGATTCTTCTCCATACTTTTTAACCTTCTTAACTAAATCTCTTCTAGTTTCTTCAGTTAATTCTGGAATCATTAATCTGATAACTGATCCATCATTATTAGGGTTAAGCCCTAAATCAGATGTTAATATAGCTCTTTCTATATCCTTTAGAGAACTCTTATCCCATGGAGTTATAAGTAGCATTCTTGGTTCTGGTGCTGATATATTAGCAACTTGATTTATAGGAGTCATTGAACCATAATACTCCATTTGTATTCTGTCAAGCATAGTTGGGTTTGCCCTACCTGCCTTTAATGTAAGTAAATCTTGTTTTAAAACACTAACAGTTTTTTGCATTTTTTCTTCTGCAACAGCAATAATATCCTTAACCATACAATTCACTCCTAATCATTTGATACTATTGTACCAATATTTTCTCCTAAAATAGCTCTCTTTATGTTTCCTGGCTGATCTAGACTGAAAACAATAATAGGAATATCATTGTCCATACATAAAGAGGAAGCAGTTGAATCCATAACTTGTAATCCTTTTTGTAACACTTCTATAAATGATAATTTTTCAAATTTAGTAGCATCATCAAATTTATGTGGATCCTTATCATATACTCCATCAACTTTCTTAGCAAGAAGTATAGCTTCTGCTTCAATTTCCGCTGCTCTTAATGAAGCTGCAGTATCAGTTGAGAAGTATGGGTTACCAGTTCCTGACCCGAATATAACAACTCTTCCCTTTTCTAAATGTCTCATAGCCTTTCTTCTTATATAAGGCTCTGCTAATTGTCTCATTTCAATAGCAGTTTGCACTCTTGTATGAACCCCTATTCTTTCTAAGGAATCTTGTAGAGCTAATGCATTAACACAAGTGGCTAACATTCCCATATAGTCTGCAGTAGTTCTATCCATATCTCCGCCTTCTCTGCCTCTCCATATGTTTCCGCCACCTACAACAGCACCAACTTCTACTCCCATATCTACTAATTCTTTTATTTCTTTTGCAATTCTATTAGTAACTTCGAAATCAATTCCAAAGCCATTTTCCCCGGCTAAAGCTTCACCAGAAAGCTTCAACATAACTCTTTTATATTTTATAGTCTCCACAAAACTTCCTCCTAAAAGAATAATAACATCTTAAAAAAAGAGAACACTGGGTGTTCTCTTTATGCTTTACTACTTACCAGCGTTCATTTGTCTTTGAACTTCTTCAGCAAAGTTTTCTTCTTTCTTTTCTATACCTTCGCCTCTTTCGAATCTAGCGAATTTTTCAATTGTTATAGTAGCTCCAACTTCTTTGCTCTTTTCAGCTAAGTACTTAGTGATTGTAAAGTCAGGGTTCTTAACAAAAACTTGTTCTACTAAACAAACTTCTTTTAAGTACTTCTTAACTCTACCTTCAACCATCTTTTCAACTATGTTAGCTGGTTTACCTTCGTTTTGAGCTTGAACTCTGTAGATTTCTCTTTCTTTTTCTAAAGTTTCAGCATCAACAGCAGAAGAATCTAAGAATAATGGATTTACAGCAGCAATGTGCATTGCTACATCCTTAGCAACTTCTAATAATGCTGGACTATTATTTTCACAACCTAATTGAACTAATACTCCAATTTTTCCAGCAGCGTGAATGTAGCTTTGGATAGCTCCATTTTCTACTGAGAATCTAACAAATCTTCTTACTGTCATGTTTTCGCCTAGTTTTGCAACTAAAGCTGTTCTAACTTCATCTATAGTAGATTCACCATCGCATTTTTCAGCTGATAATTCTTCTACAGTTGTAGCATTGCTCTTTGCAGCGATTTCAGCTACTTTGTTAGCAAATCCTAAGAATTCTTCGTTAGCTGCAACGAAATCTGTTTCACAGTTAACTTCAACTAATGATGCGATTTTGCTATCTTCGTTAACGAAAGCTACTACTGCACCTTCTGCTGCGATTCTTCCAGCTTTTTTAGCTGCTGCAGCTAATCCTTTTTCTCTTAATATTTCAACAGCTTTTTCAAGATCTCCGTTAGCTTGTGTTAAAGCCTTCTTACAATCCATCATTCCTGCTCCAGTGCTTTCTCTTAATTCTTTTACCATACTTGCAGAGATTGCCATAAATAAATTCCCTCTCTTTCATGAATATTAAGGTAAAGGATTTTCTCCCTTTACCTTAAATTTATTATTTAGCAGTTAGCTTATATTATTCAGCTAATTGTTCACCTTGTCTTCCTTCGATAATAGCATCAGCCATTTTTGCAGTTATTAATTTAACCGCTCTGATAGCATCGTCATTACCTGGTATTACGTAATCAACTTCATCTGGATCACAGTTAGTATCAACGATAGCTACTACTGGGATACCTAAAATTTTAGCTTCAGATATAGCGTTCTTTTCTTTTCTTGGGTCAACAACGAATAAAGCTCCAACTCTTTCTTGAACTAATTCTTTGATTCCGCCTAAGTTCTTTTCTAATTTTTCCATTTCGTTATTTAACTTAATAACTTCTTTCTTAGGTAAAACATCGAAAGTACCGTTTTCTTGCATTTCTTTTAATTCAGCTAATCTTCCGATTCTTGTTTTTATAGTTTTGAAGTTAGTAAGCATTCCACCTAACCATCTGTGGTTTACGAAGTGCATTCCTGATCTTACAGCTTCTTCACTTATAGCTTCTTGAGCTTGTTTCTTTGTTCCTACAAATAAAACATCTTTTCCTTCTTCTGCAACACTTCTTATGAAGTTATATGCTTCATCAACCTTTTTAACTGTTTTTTGTAAGTCGATGATATATATACCATTTCTTTCTGTGAAGATGTATTCAGCCATCTTAGGGTTCCATCTTCTAGTTTGGTGTCCAAAGTGTACACCTGCTTCTAATAATTGTTTCATTGAAATTACTGCCATTTCTTTACCTCCTGGTTATTCCTCCATCATGCATCTTTTGCAAAATAAACCTTGCGGCACCAATTTTGCAATGCATAATGTGCGTATTTTATTCTACAGTAGTATATCATATAGTATTTCTATACGCAATAAATTTTTTTATAATCTATTGTAAAAGATTATTTACAATTCACATTTCACAATTCAAGCAATTCACATTTCACAATTCAAGCAATTCACATTTCACAATTTCAGTGCACAGTTAATGTAAATCTCTTAAGAAAAATATCTTATTCTATACATAAAATTATCACACTTAAAATCTCAGAAATTCCCCAAGAGGAATTTCATCCATCACTGTGCACTAACATAAAAAAACACCTTGAAAGCTATACTAATCTATAACTTCTAAGGTGTTCTTCTTATTATCTAATCTTTTTTAATTCATCTATTAATTTATCATTTAATATCTTAATATGAGTTCCCTTCATACCTAATGATCTAGATTCTATTACACCTGCACTTTCAAACTTTCTAAGTGCATTAACTATTACTGACCTAGTTATCCCTACCTTATCTGCAATCTTAGATGCTACTAAGAGTCCTTCATCACCATCTAATTCATTAAATATATGTTCTATTGCTTCTAATTCTGAATAAGACAATGTTCCTATAGCCAATTGAACAACTGCTTTTTTTCTTGCTTCATCTTCTATTTCAAAAGCTTTTGCTCTTAGCATTTCTAATCCTACTATTGTAGCTGAATACTCACATATAACTAAATCATCATCTGTAAAATCTTTCCCAAATCTAGCTAATAATAAAGTTCCTAACCTTTCTCTATTTCCTATTATAGGAACTATAGTTGTTAGCTTTTTCTCAAATTTACAATTTTCTGATTCATCATACACACACATGCCTTTATTTTCAATATTAGCTTTTGTTTCATTTATAGCTAATAATTTTTCATTATATAAATCAGAAAACTTATTTTCTTGTAAAATCTTATCTTTTACAATATTACAATCAAAATCACAAGATAAATGACTACCTAATACTTTTCCTCTTCTGCTTATTACATAAACATTACATTCTAGAACTTCACTTAACAGTTCACAAATCTCATTAAACTCAACGGGGTCAGTTCCTGTTTTTTGAAGAATTCTATTTAACTTTCTTGTTTTAGTTAATAGCGAACCCATAATTCTCCTCCTATCTTAATAATAAAATAATAGTATGATAAATATTATAATTTTACAAATATTTCGATTATTTTATCTTATAATTATATCATACAAGCCTTTGACAAACAAGATAACGGAGTTTTAAACCGGCTGTTCCTCTATATTTTTACATTCTTCGTTAGTACATTGTAGATAATTACCTTTTGCTTTTGAATATTTCTTAACCATATTTCCACCGCACTTAGAGCATTTCTTTTCACTTGGTTCAAACCAACTTACAAAATCACACTCAGGATATCCTGAGCATCCATAAAACTTACGTCCTTTTTTACTCTTCTTTACAACAATCTTTTTTCCACACTTAGGACATGGTACATCAATTTCTTCTACAATAGCTTTTGTATTTTTACATTCTGGGTATCCTGGACATGCTAAAAATTCTCCAAATCTTCCTGATTTGATTACCATGTTTCTTCCACACTTATCACATATTACATCTGATACCTTATCTTCTATTGTAATTTTGCTAAGTTCCTTTTCTGCTTTTTCAATATCTACTTTCAATGGAGTAAAGAATTCTTTAACAATCTTTTTCCATTCCATTGTTCCTTCTTCAACATTATCTAATTTTTCTTCCATATGAGCCGTAAATTCAGCATCTACCACTGTTTCAAAATATTGCTCCATTATTGAATTAACTATCTTCCCAAGTTCTGTTGGCATTAATGTCTTCTTTTCTCTTTCAACATACTTTCTATCTAATAGTGTAGATATTATTGGTGAATAAGTACTTGGTCTACCTATACCATTTTCCTCAAGAGTTTTTACTAAACTAGCTTCTGAAAATCTTGGTGGTGGTGTAGTAAAATGTTGCTTTCCATCTATTGACTTTGGCTGAAGAATATCTCCCTCTACTAGTTCTGGAATCTTAACACTTTCAGCTTCATTTTCTGTATTATAAGTATACAACTTCATAAAACCATCAAAATTAATTGTAGATCCACTTGCTCTAAATTGATATCCGCTATTATCTATTACTATAGATATGCTATCCATTATACATGAAGCCATTTGTGATGCCATAAATCTACTCCATATTAGATTGTATAACTTATATTGCTCTGGCTTTAATTGCCCTTTTAACTTTTCAGGAGTAAGTGATGCATCAATATATGTAGGTCTTATAGCTTCATGAGCATCTTGTGAATTTTTCTTCCCTTTATATACTCTCTTTTCCTTTGGTGCATATTCTTTTCCATAATTCTCTTCAATAAAAGTTAAAGCTGCTGCTTGTGCTTCATCAGAAATTCTTACAGAATCTGTTCTCATATAAGTTATAAGCGCCACTGTACCGTGTCCTTTTATATCAATACCTTCATATAATTGTTGTGCTACTGACATAGTTCTCTTTGTAGAAAAATTTAATTTCTTATATGCATCTTGTTGTAATGTAGATGTAGTAAATGGTGGTAATGGATTTTTATTTTTCTTAGACTTCTTAATAGTCTTAACATTAAATTCACCATCACTAACAGTTGATATTATTTTGTCTACATCTTCCTTACATTTTAATTCTACTTTCTTACCGTTATAATTTGACAATTTAACTTGCAATGGATTTCTCTTATTTCCAGTCTTATATAACGCAGCTTCAATTGTCCAGTATTCTTCTTCTTTAAAATTCTCAATTTCTACTTCTCTATCACATATTATTTTAAGTGCAACAGACTGAACTCTACCAGCTGAAAGTCCCCATTTTACTTTTCTCCATAAAATAGGACTAATTTCATAACCTACTAATCTATCTAATACTCTTCTTGCTTGTTGAGCATCAACTAAATTCATATTAATTTTTCTTGGTTCTTTTATTGCCTTTTTTATAGCAGTCTTTGTTATTTCATTAAAAACTATTCTACAGTCATCATCTTTTGAAAGTTTTAAAACATTGCTTAAATGCCATGAAATTGCCTCTCCTTCACGATCGGGGTCAGTTGCAAGATATACTCTATCACTTTTTTTTGCTAGCTTTCTAAGTTTATCTAACAATTCACCTTTTCCTCTTATCGTAATATACTTAGGTTCGTAGTTATTTTCTTCATCTACTCCTAATTGACTTTTTGGCAAATCTCTAACATGCCCCATTGAGGCTTCAACAATATAATTAGCTCCTAAATACTTCTTTATAGTCTTAGCTTTTGCAGGAGACTCAACTATAACTAAGTTGCTACCCATAAACTCCCCTCCAGACATTTATCACTTTTATTTAATTCATTAATTATTCTTTATGTAATAACTATTTCCAATTACTGTTACAAGTTTTTTTGCTTGCAATTCAAATAATACATTATATATTCCTGGAATGTCAACCTTAACAATACTAGATAAATCATCTATATGCATCGGATTATTGCTAAGAACCCCCAAAATTCGTTCCTCTTCATTAGTTAATCTTACCACTTTTTTATTGTATATACAAAAAACATCTTTTAATGTATCTCTATCAACATAAGGAATTGCACCATCATATATTAACCTATTTACCCCTCTACTATTATTTGATGTTATAGGATTTGGTACTGCAATAATATCTCTTCCACTATCTAATCCGTGATTTACTGTTATTAAACTACCACTTTTCTCAGCAGCTTCTATAACTATTATTCCATCACCTATTCTAGCTATAACCTTATTCCTTGCCGGAAAATTAAATTTTAATGGTGGTGTTCCTGGATAAAATTCAGATATTACCACACCTTTTTTATAAAGAGCTTTATATAAATATTCATTACTAACAGGATATATTCTATCAATACCACAGCCAATAATCCCCACAGTATATCCACCAAATTTAATTGCATATCTATGTGCTAATTCATCTATTCCAGTAGCCAATCCACTTACTATATTTATTTCCGACTTAACTAGTTCATCTACAATTTCTTCAGTTACTCGCCTACCATAATCACTATTTTTTCTAGCACCTATAATAGATGCACTTACATTATTAATACGTGATATATCACCAATATAAAACAAATTACTAGGACTATCTTTAAAATTATTTAATTGCTTCGGAAAATCTTTTTCATAACAAGATATTACCCTTGCACCTATTCTCTCCATCTTTTTTAAAGTTTCCTTATGTTTTTCTAAATCCAAATGTTCTTTAGCTGCATTATAAGATCTAGTAGCTATACCTGTGTAATTATCATCTCCTAACAAATACATATATACCGCTTCTTCACTTTCTAAATTTTCTAATAGTCTTCTTTTAAATTCATATTTCATATTTAAAGATGAAAACCAAACTTTATATAATTGATCATTATTCATATGACATCTCCACTAATAAATCTTCTATAATTAATAGCTTCTATTAATTCATCTTTGCCAACATCAGTTTTTCTTTTATAATCACTAATAGTCCTTGCTAACTTTAATATCTTATTTTTACCTCTATAAGATATATCTTTATCCATAGCAAAGTTATTTAAAAACTCTTGTAATTCTGATGATAACTTGCAAAGTTCTATCAAATCTTCACACTCATTCTTTCCATTGAATTTCTTTTTCCGCTCTTCTTGTATATATCTTATCTCTTGAATTTTCTCCTTTATCTCTTCTGAAGTCTTTCTATAACTGCTCTTAATACCAGATTTATTTCTACATTGTATAAACATATCCATCCTATCTAATATAGGACCTGATATCTTATGTAAATATCTCTTAATTTCAGCTTCTCCACAAGTACACATTCTCTCACCAGTGTTAAAGAAACCACAAGGGCATGGATTCATAGATGAAATGAAAATAAAATCACTGGGCAGCTCTGTTCTTTTAGTGCCTTTAGTTAAAATTACTTTTTTTGATTCTAATGGTATTCTAAGAGCTTCTATTACTTTAGGACTAAACTCAAGTAATTCATCAAAATATAGTACACCATTATGCGCTAACGTAACCTCTCCTGGTAGATTTTTACTTGTCCCGCCTATTATAGATGTCAGCGTTGCTGTACAATGCGGTTCCCTAAAAGGTGGATATCTTTTTACTCCCGTTACACCACTTAATGAAGAGTGTATCCTTGTTACTTCTACAGCTTCTTCATAAGTAAGCCTTGGAAGAACTGTTTTTATTCTTTCTGCAACCATGGTTTTCCCACTTCCAGGTGCTCCCCAAAGTAAAAAATTATGTTTTCCACCTATAGCAATTTCTATTGCCCTTATAATAGACTCTCCATTTTCTAATTCACTAAAATCCATATCACTAACTTCATCTTCATAAGAAATTTCCTCTTTAAACGGCTCCTTATTGTTCATATATAAAAAATTTGTTACTTCCTTCAAGGTTGAAAATCCAAAGATTTCTCCTTCTTTTACTAATGCTGCTTCTTTGCAATTTTTATTTGGAACAATAAACTTATATATCCCTCTTTTTACACCACTTGTTACTATAGATAACGCTCCTGGTACTTCTCGTATCTCTCCAGTTAATGATAACTCTCCAAATGCTAAAAATTTATCTATATTCTTCTTAGATATTTGATTAGATTTACTAAGAATAGCTAATGCTATAGGTAGATCTAATAATGTTCCACCTTTTTTTATATTGCTAGGAGATAAATTTATTATTATTCTACCTAAAGGAAATTGAAATCCACTATTTATAATAGCGCTCCTTACCCTTTCCTTTGACTCTCTTACAGATTGCTCTGGTAGACCTACCAAAACAAAAGATGGCAATCCTCTTAATATCTCCACCTCTACTGTAACTAATTCTCCATTAATTCCATTCAATACGGCAGTTTTAACCAAATGTATCACCTCTTTTCTTAAGTATTGTCAAAATATATATTAATAATCAAATTGCTATATATTTTTTACTATGCTAAAATAACTTTATTCTTAATTGTAAGAGGTATAAATATGAAAAGGTGTAATAAAGATATAGGAGATTATGGAGAAAATATTTGCATTGATTATTTAAAAGCTAAGGGATATAAAATTCTAGAAAGAAATTTTAAAATAAAAACAGGAGAGATAGACATAATAGCTATAGATAAAAAAATTCTATGTTTTATAGAAGTAAAAAGTAGATTTAATAGTAAATTCGGAAGACCTATGGAAGCCGTAACTATTTCTAAACAACATAAGATATATAACACCGCACAATACTATTTACTAAAACACCCTAACATCAATATGAATTGCCGCTTTGATGTTATAGAAGTAGACCTTAATCTAGAAAAATCAACTCACAAAATTAATTTAATAAAAAACGCATTTTATATAAATCAATAATTCTTATGAAAACTACCTTAAATTTAAACAATTATATTTTTAAAGCTGTATTACAATAAAATAAAACCTGCAAGTTATGATATTTCTATCTTCACCTACAGGTTTATTAAATCAAAATTATTTTATTATTTTTATACACTATATAAAATTCTTTATAAATGATCTTCTATGTATGTCACATGGTCCATACTCTTTTATTCCTTCAATATGATCCTTTGTACCATATCCAGCATTATGTTCAAAACCATAATAAGGATACTTTTCACTATACTTTTTCATTAGGTTATCTCTATATACTTTTGCCAAAATTGATGCACATGCTATAGCCATGGACTTATCATCACCTTTTATTACAAATCTATTATCTGTATCTACATGCTTTACTGGGTATCCATCTGATAATACTAAATCAACTTTTCTATTTAGACCTTTATATGCCCTAAATAAAACTTCATTATTACAATAGCCTATACCCTTACTATCTATATCTTTTTCACTTATTTCATATATACAATAAGCTATAGCTTCCTTTTTAATTATTTCACTAAGTTCTTCTCTTTTTTCTTCAGTAAGCTTTTTAGAGTCACGCACACCTAAAAGATTTCTATTGCTATAATCTACTATAACCGCTGCTCCAACGATAGGACCTGCTAAAGGTCCTCTTCCTACTTCGTCCACACCACATATAACTAAATCTTTTCCATATGATAAATCAAAACTATACATTAAGTGCATTTTCTTTAAAGCTTCATTATGCTTATCTTTTTTATTCTTTAGTGTTTTACCAAATGCTTTTACATTCTTTCTTTCATCACTAAGTAAAGTCTCTATAATTTCGTCACTTATATCTTCTATTTTAGCATCTTTGAAATTATCTTTTATAGCTGATAATGACAACCCTTTAAAATCCATTATACTTCAGGCCTTTCTAATGAAATCTTTCCTATTTTCCCGCCTCTAAACTCATCTAAAAGCATTACACATAAACGATTATAATCTATTCTACCACCAGACATCATCATGCCTCTTTTTCTACCTATAGCATCTAAATTTTCTAGTGGATCTTCACTTAATTCTGTAAGCTTATATCTTGTCATAAGATCCTCTTTTGCAATTTTAGATAATTCTTCTACTAGCTTATATCCTAATCCTTCTATATCCATGATTTCATCTTTTATAGCACCAGTAAAAGCTAACTTTAATCCTACTTCTTCATTTTCAAATTTAGGCCATAGTATACCTGGAGTATCTAAAAGCTCAATACCAATCTTCGTTCTTATCCATTGCTTATTTTTTGTAACTCCTGGTCTATCACCAGTTTTAGTTATCGCTGCATTTGCTATCTTATTTATAAATGTAGATTTACCTACATTAGGGATACCAACTACCATAACTCTAGTTTTTATATTTATCATGCCTTTAGCCTTCATTTTATCATGCTTATCTTTTAAAATTCTTTCTAAAGTAGGCTTAATATTTTTTAATCCTTGCCCAGTTAAGCAATTAACTTCAAGAACTTCAGTATTGGATTTTTTAAGCTTATTCATCCATTGTTTATTAACCTTAGGATCACTTAAATCACTTTTATTTAAAAGTATTATTCTTGGCTTACCTTTTGTTATAGCTTCGATTTCAGGGTTTGCTGAAGAACTTACTATTCTAGCGTCTCTTAACTCTATAATAGCATCTACCATCTTTAAATTTTCTGATATTTCTCTTCTTGTTTTTGCCATATGTCCTGGAAACCAGTGTATAGCTTTCATTTAATCACAACCTTTACTTTGTAATAGCTAATACTAAATTTTCTCTATATATAAAAATAAATGGGACATACTGTCCCATTTTTTCAAACTAGATTCTTTCCTTAACTTTTGCAGCCTTACCTACTCTGTCTCTTAAGTAGTTAAGTTTAGCTCTTCTAACCTTACCTTTTCTGATAACAGTGATTTTAGCAAGGTTTGGTGAATTGATTGGGAAAGTTCTTTCAACTCCAACACCGTAAGTAACTCTTCTTACTGTGAAGTTTTCTCTTAATCCACCGTTTTGTTTTTTAATTACTGTTCCTTCGAAAGCTTGAATTCTTTCTTTAGAACCTTCTTTGATTAATACATCAAGTCTTACAGTATCCCCTACTCTGAATTCTGTTAAGTCAGTTCTAATTTGTTCAGCTTCGATTTCTCTTATTATATCTAACATTTGTGCATTCCTCCTTATGTTTAATTGACGTTCATAATGAGTTTTACCTCACAGAGGAGCGCCCGTACTAGCACAAAAATCATTGTAACATAATTATTTTTGTATGACAAGAACTTTTTTCAGTGCACAGTTTTGGTGAAAATTCCTTCGGAATTTTTTAATTTTATAGTACGTTAATGATATTTCTTGTAAAAGTTCAACTAAAAGATTTCCTTAAAACTCTGACACTGTTTTTCATCACTTCTTGACTTTTATATTAATTTTACTATCCGCAGTACTATAATGTTTTTTCTTTAGAAAAAGTCACCTTCTCATATTACTATTCACTAATACGATTCTAATTAATCTTCATCACAAGGGAAGCCTTATTTCTTACTGTGCACTGAATAGTGTTCTTTTAAAAGTTTCTTATCTTCTTTTGTAAGTTCTATTTCATCAAAAAGATCTTTTCTTCTTTCTTTGGTTATAAGTAGCGATTGTAATCTTCTCCACTTTCTTATGTTTTCATGATGACCACTAATAAGTACATCTGGAACTTTGTTTCCTTCATAATCTATAGGTCTAGTATACTGTGGATATTCTAAAAGCCCATTATAGAAGGAATCATCCTTATAACTTTCTTCATTTTTAAGTATTCCTGGCACAAGTCTTACTATTGCATCTATAATAGGAATAGCAGCACTTTCTCCCCCTGTTAATACAAAATCTCCTAAAGATATTTCTTCATCAATATAATCATAGATACGTTCATCTATCCCTTCATAATGACCACATAAAAAAATAAGATTCTCTTCCTTTGCTAATCTCTTTCCCTCTTCTTGGTTAAAAGTTTTACCTCTAGGTCCTAAAAATATAACTTTTCCAGGATTGTTTTTCTTAACAGCTTTTATGGCATCAATAGTTGGTTGTGGTGCCATAACCATTCCAGCACCACCGCCATATGGATAATCATCAACCTTCTTATGTTTATTTAAGCTATAATCTCTTATATTAACAGCATTTATTTCTAAAAGATTCTTTTCCTTAGCCTTTCCTAAAATTGAATGATTAAAAAAATCAAACACCTCTGGAAATAATGTTAAAATATCTATTCTCACATCCAAAACTCCAAATCTCTAATTAAGATAACTTTATCTTCTATATTTATATCTAAAACTATTCCTTCTAAAGCCGGCACTAAGAAGTCCTCTCCATTTTTCTTTGCCCAATACACATCATTAGATCCAGTGAAAATAACATCCTTAACCTTTCCATGTTCATCTCCATTTTCACTCTTTAATGTACATCCAATTAAATCACAAACAAAATATCTATCTTCTGGTAATTCAATAGCATCTTTTCTATGAATTTTTATAAGCTTTTCTTTGTATCTTATAGCTGTATCCATATCATCGATACCTTTTAACTTTAGTATTACCTTTTGAGGTTGTATTTTTACATTTTCTACTTCATAAGTTTTATCATCAATCATTACTTCTTTAAGATCTTTAAATCTATTAATGTCTTCACTATAAGAAATAACCTTAACTTCACCTCTAACTCCATGAGTAGTAGATATTTTTCCTATTGTAAATATTTCTTTCATATTTTATATCAACTCCTTATAGGATTTTATTTCCAAAATCATGTATTCTATTCACATTTCTCATTTTACAATTGGCAATTAGCGAAAAATACTTTTACGCATTGCGAATTTTCCTTATATTCAAAATAAGGCTGAAGCACATTTATTGTGCAACAGCCTCATTATTATACTATATCAACAACTACTTTTTTATTTTCTTTCATAGCTGCTGCCTTCACAACATTTCGAATTGCCTTAGCAATTCTACCTTGTTTTCCTATGACTTTACCCATATCTTCTTCTGCAACTTTAAGTTCCAAAATTATGGCATCGTCTTTTACTATTTCTTTTACTTCAATGTATTCCGGGTAGTCAACTAAAGACTTAGCAATAGTTTCTAGTAATTCTTTCATACTACACACCTCCGGAGTACTATTTAACTATACCAGCGTTAGTTAAAAGCTTCTTAACTGTATCAGTTGGTTGAGCACCATTGTTAATCCACTTTTGAGCTTTTTCAGCATCGATTTTAACTGTCATTGGTTCAGTTGTTGGATTGTAGTATCCTACTTCTTCGATGAATCTACCATCTCTTGGAGATCTTGAATCAGCAACTACTATTCTATAGAAAGGAGCTTTGTGTGCACCCATTCTTTTTAATCTCATCTTTACTGCCATGTCTTTTTCACCTCCTTCAAAGATAAATTTTATATATTAAAATGGTAATTTACCACCCAATAAGCTTCCTAGGCCTTTTCCTTTGCCTTTCATCATTTGTCCAAATAAGCCTTTTCCACCCTTCATTTGTTTCATCATTTTTCTCATCATGTCATATTGTTTCAAAAGCTTATTTACATCAGTTATGCTTACACCTGATCCATTAGCAATTCTCTTCTTTCTAGAGTTGTTTTTCTCTACAAGAGCTGGGTTCCTTCTTTCCTTAACTGTCATAGAATAAATAATTGATTCCATCTTTTTAAGTTCTTTTTCACCTTTTGCTAATGCATCGTCACTTATAGCATTTTTGTCCATTCCCGGCATCATTTCTAACATCTTACTCATAGGGCCCAGTTTCTTCATTTGCTCCATGGACTTTAAGTAATCTTCTAAAGTGAATTCTGCATTCATCATCTTTTCAGCTAACTCACTTGCATCTTTTTCATCGATAGCAGCTTGCGCTTTTTCGATTAATGAAAGTACATCACCCATTCCTAAAATTCTTGATGCCATTCTATCTGGATGGAACACCTCAAGATCGCTCATCTTTTCTCCTACACCAATAAGCTTAATTGGCTTACCAGTTATAGCTTTTATAGATAAAGCAGCTCCCCCTTTAGTATCACCATCTAGCTTCGTTAACACAACTCCACCTACATCTAAGGCTTCATCGAAGGTTTTTGCTACATTTACAGCTTCTTGCCCAGTCATAGCATCTACTACTAATAATATTTCTGATGGTTTTACGGCAGCCTTAATTTCTTTAAGCTCCTCCATCATTTCTTCATCAATTTGAAGTCTACCAGCAGTATCGATTATAACTACGTTTAATCCTTCTTTTCTTGCATGGTTTACACCTGCTTTTGCTATGTCTACTGGAGATACCTTATCTCCCATAGAAAACACTGGAATATCTATTTGTTTTCCTAGTACCTCTAATTGTTTTATCGCAGCTGGTCTATAAACGTCACAAGCTACTAATAAAGGTCTCTTATTCTTTTTTCTAAGATGTAATGCTAGTTTCCCACTTATAGTTGTCTTACCAGCCCCTTGAAGTCCTGCCATCATTACTACACAAAGACCAGATTCTATATTTAACTCTGCTTCATTACCACCCATTAAGTTAGTAAGTTCATCGTTAACTATTTTAACAACCATTTGCCCAGGAGTTAAACTTTCCATTACTTCTGAACCTGTTGCCTTTTCACTTACAGTTTTTATGAAGTCTTTAACTAACCTGAAGTTAACATCTGCCTCTAATAAAGCTCTTTTAACTTCTTTCATAGCTTCTTTTATATCTGCTTCACTTAACTTTCCTTTTCCTTTTAATTTCTTGAAAGTTTCCTGAAGTTTTGCTCCTAATCCTTCAAAAGCCATGGTACACCTCCTATACCCCATGATCTACTATGATTTTCATAAGATCATTTATTTTTTTATTTACATCTATATTATCGCTTATTTCTTTAATTTCGCCAAGTTTTTTTAATAAAACTTTATCTTTTTTCTTCATATCTTCTTGTAATTTTAAAAGATTTAATTTTTCCTCATATGTATTAAGTAACTTATTACATCTTTTAATATTATCATGAATTGCTTGTCTGCTTGTATTATTTATTTCCGAAATTTCTGCTAATGAATAATCTTCATTATAATATAAATTCATTATATCTCTTTGCTTCTCAGTCAATAATTCACTATATATATCAAGTAGCATCGAAATTTCAAATCTGTTTCCCATAACCTCTCACCGTAGACAATGATAACAGATGTTTTTAAAGGTGTCAAGTATTTTTACTTAACACCTTTCTTTTACTTTAGAATATAGCTTCTGCAAACTCTTTAGAATCAAATTCTTGAAGATCATCAATACCTTCTCCAACCCCTATTAATTTCACTGGAATTCCAAGTTCATGTTTAACAGATATAATAACTCCACCTTTTGAACTACCATCAAGTTTTGTTATAACTAATCCATCTATTTTACAAATCTCATTAAAAGTTTTAGCTTGTGAAATAGCATTTTGTCCTGTTGTTCCATCTAGAACCAATAAAGTTTCTTTTTCTGCTTCTGGGAATTCTCTATCCATAACTTTATTTATTTTTCCAAGCTCATTCATAAGATTTTTCTTATTGTGTAATCTTCCTGCTGTATCAACTATTAACACATCTACTTTTCTAGCTTTTGCAGCTTGAATACCATCAAAAACTACTGCTGCTGGATCTGACCCCTCTTGATGCTTAATAATGTCTACACCTGCTCTTTTACTCCATACTTCTAATTGATCAATAGCTGCTGCTCTAAAAGTATCTGCCGCTACCATCATAGTTTTATATCCTTGCTTTTTAAGTTTATTACTCATCTTACCTATAGATGTAGTCTTTCCTGCTCCATTAACACCAATTACAAAAATAACTTTTGGAGTTTTCTTTGGAGTAATACTACCCTTCTCTTCACCTAAAACATCTGTAATTACTTCTTTTAATGCACCTTTTACTTCTGAAACTTCTTTAATTTTCTTTTCTTTAATCTTATCTTTTAATGCATCTATAAGATAAAGTGATGTATCTACACCTATATCTGATGTTATTAATGCTTCCTCTAATTCATCAAATAAATCATCATCAATTTTTACATAGTTTCCAAAAATGTCATCAACCTTAGAAATCAATTCATCTCTTGTTTTTGTTAATCCTTCTTTTAACTTTTGGAAAAAACCTACCTTTTTAGGTTTTTCTTCTTCAGTCTCCACTATATCTTCTACTTCTGCCTCAACTTCCACTGAATCTTCTATTACTTCATCCACTGAATCTTCTATTACTTCATCAGAATCATTATGAGCATTTTCTTCCGCTGAATCATCAGCTTCTTCTTTAAATTCTGCAGCTTTCTCTTCCTCTATAGAATTAGCTTCATCTACTGAAATATCTTCTTCACTACTCTCTTCTACTTCATTTACAATGTTTTCTTCTATTGTTTCTTCTTTTTTCTCACCCTTAAATTTCTTAAAAAACTTACTGAACGCCATAATTTCCTCCTTATTTTATGCACTTCTTAAATCTACAGATACAATCTTTGATACACCTTTTTCTTCCATAGTAACTCCATAAAGGATATCTGATGATTCCATAGTTCCTTTTCTATGAGTTATAACTATAAATTGTGTCTCTTCTGAGAACTTTCTTAGAAAATCTGCGTATCTATTTACATTGGCATCATCAAGAGCTGCCTCAATCTCATCTAGAATACAGAATGGAGTTGGTTTCATCTTTAATATAGCAAATAATAAAGCAATTGCTGATAATCCTTTTTCTCCCCCAGACATTAAGTTTATATTTTGAAGCTTTTTACCTGGTGGTTGCACGTTAATTTCTATTGGAGAATTTAAAATATCATCACCACTTAAAACTAAATCAGCATGACCACCCTTAAATAATTCCTTAAATGTCTCATCATAATATTTTCTAAGGATTTTAAAGTTTTCTTTAAATACCTCTTCCATTGTTGATGTCATGTCATCAATTACCTTAATTAATTCCTCTTTTGATGCAATAAGATCCACTCTTTCTTCATTCATATTATTGTACTTTTCTAAAGTTTCTTTGTATTCATTAATGGATCCAACATTAACAGTACCTAAAGAATTTATTGAAGATTTTATATCAAATATATTTTTCTTTAATTCTTCTTCATTTCCTTCTACTTTTTCAAATTCTTTTGCTTCTGCTATCGTTAAATTATATTCCTCATTTAATCTTGAAATTAAATTTTCATAATCTGAATTCATCTTAGTGTACGCAATCTCAATTTTATGATACTCATTAGATTGCTTATTTAAAATTTCACTATTATCTTCAATATTACTATTAATAGTGTTAATTTTCTCCTTAAGCTTAATTTTTTCAGATTCCTTAAGTTGGAAGTTATTGTTTAACTCCTCTATATTCTTATTTAATCTTTCGATTTCTTCATTATTATTTTTTATAGATTCCTTATTAGTTAAAATACTCTTAGTATTTTCATCAATAGTATTTTTGCTTCTTATATGAGAAATACTTGTTGCTACTTTTTCATCTTCTAATCTTGCAATATCTTTTTCTAAAGTTTCAATTAAGTTCTTATTTTTTGCTTCTTCGATTCTAAGAACTGTGCTCTTATCGCCAGCCTTTTCTATCTCATCCTTAAACTTAATAAACTCTTCTTCTTTAACTTTTATCTCTATATCTAATGTAGAACTTTCTTTTCTTACTAACTCTTCTTTTTCATCTAGAGATTTTTTCTTTTCTTCAATCTCCTTTATATTCTTAGTTAATGCAATTATTTCATTATCTCCTGACTTTATGCTAAGCATTAACTTTCTATTTTCATTTTCTAATGATGCGATTCTTTCATTTACTTTAGTAATTTCTATTTTATCCCCATGAATCTTATCACTTATATTTAAATTTTCTTCATCAACTATTTTTATTTTTCCTACAACTTCTTCAATTTCTTCAGTACTACTTTTTATTTTTACCTTTAATTCTGATATTTGCTTTTCTAACTCTTCGATTTCTCTTTTTCTACCTACTATGTTAGAATTCTTGTTATTAGTAGCACCACCAGTAAGTGAACCACCAGCATTAACTACTTCACCTTGAAGTGTAACTATTCTTATTGAATACCCAGTTATTTTTGCTATATTAAGAGCACTTTCTAATGTTTCCGCTATTATAGTTCTACCCAAAGAAAAATCTATTGCCTTTTTTAACTTATCATTTACTTCAACTAATTCTGAAGCAATACCTACATAACCTTTTTCTCTTTTAACATTACCATTTACTGTAACTACTTTATCCTTAATTATATTAAGTGGTAAGAAAGTTGCTCTACCTAACTTATGTTTCTTTAAATAGTCAATAAGCACCTTTGCACCAGCATCACTATCTGTAATTATGTTGGAAATAGCAAATCCTAAAGCTGTCTCTATAGCAACTTCATACTCTTTTTTTACATTTATAACTTCACCTAATACAAATGCATCTTCTAGAAAATTATTAACTTTATTATTTCTAATGTCATTCATTATAGTTTTTACTGCTCTATTATAACCTTCATAATGGTTTTCTAGATTAGTAAGCATTGTCTTGTTTGCCTCACATCTTGTTATAGCATTTTGTAAATCTCTAAGAGCTTTTTCTTTATTAGTTTTCTCCTTATAGAAATTAGTTAATCTCTTCTTATTACTATCTAATTTATTATTAACCTTTTCTATATCATTCATCAAAGAATTAATTTCTTCTTTAAGATGATTCTTAGTACTTTCATTTATCCTTGTCGTATTTAAATACCCTTCTTTAGATGCTCTTATACTTTCCTCTCTAGATTTTAAATTTTCCAAGTTATTATCAATTAATAACTTTTCACTTGAGGCTTCACGAGCTATATTAAGAAATTTTTCTCTTTCTTCTTTTTTCTTGAATATAAACTTTTCTTTTTCTATAAGATCTTCTTTTCTAGTTTTATTTAATATATCAACTTCACCTAATTCGCTAATAATCTTATCATAAGCATCCTTAGCTTTTTTTAGGCTTTCCTTTTCTTCTGATATTTCCTCTTGATACTTTATTTCTTTAGCTGCATACTCTTCTAATAACAGCTTTTCTTTTTCAATACTTTCTTCAAGTATTTTAATTCTTTCATTAGACAAAGCAATTGAAGCATTTATTTCTTGTATATTTTCTCTTTTATCAAAATATACTTTTCTTTCTTCTTCATATTCTTTTTCAAGATTTTCTAATTCTTTGTTGAATTCTTCAATTTTAGCCTTCTTTTCACCTTTGTCCTTTAATAAATTATCTAATTGAATTTTTTTCTCTTCTAACTCTTTCTTTAATAAATTCACCTTTTCATCATATCCATCTAGTGAGTTTGTTATAAGAGTTACTTCATTTTTTTTAAGGCTGTCTGATAGTTTTATAAATTCCTTAGCTTTTTCACTTTCTTCTCTTAATGGTTCTAATCTTTCTTCATAAGTAGCAAGTATATCATTAATTCTAACTATATTATTTTCTGCTGCTTGCAACTTCTTTTCTGATTCTACTTTTCTACTTTTATATTTTACTATACCAGCAGCTTCTTCTAATAATCCTCTTCTTTCTTCTGGGTTTCCTGATAATAAAGATTCTATTTTCCCCTGTCCTATTATAGAATAACCTTCTTTTCCTATACCAGTATCCATAAATAGTTCATGTATATCTTTTAATCTACATTTAGTGTTATTTATGTAATATTCACTTTCACCAGATCTATACAAACGTCTTGAAATTGTTACTTGATTATAATCTATCGGTAATTTATTATCTGAATTATCTAAAATAAGTGATACCTGTGAAAGCCCTAAAGGTTTTCTAAATTCCGTACCAGCGAAAATAACATCTTCCATCTTTCCGCCTCTTAAAGTCTTAACGCTTTGCTCCCCTAATACCCATCTAATAGCATCAGAAATATTACTCTTACCGCTACCATTTGGACCAACTATGGCTGTGATACCATCTCTTAGCAAGATTTCTGTTTTATCTGCAAAAGATTTAAATCCTCTTATCTCTATGGATTTTAAAAACACCTAAAATCTCCTCCTGTATATAAAACTCTTATTACAGTTTAAATTATTTCTATTTTAATATCAACTAATGATATTATTGCTTTTATAATATACCACAAAGTTTATAGTAAATTTCATTATTTATTGCAATTTACTTATGCCGATGATATATTGTTATTAAGATATTAACTAATAATTGTTATTTATTAATATTAGTTAAAATAATTACATTTTTGTAAGATTAAGGAGCGTGGGCAATGCAATCACAATGGCAAGGATTTGTAAATGGTAATTGGTCGAAAGAAATTGATGTTAGGAACTTTATACAAAAAAACTACACTGAATATACTGGAGATAGTTCATTTTTAAAAGGCGCCACTGCTGAAACAACACAACTATGGAATGAAGTAAGTGAATTATTCAAAAAGGAAATAGAAAATGGTGGTGTTTTAGATGTAGATACTAAAACTGTATCTTCTATAAATGCATATGATCCAGGTTATATAAATAAAGCTATAGAAAAAATTGTTGGTGTTCAAACTGATGCTCCATTAAAAAGAGCAATTATGGCTGAAGGTGGTATACGCATGGCTGAAAACGCTGCCAAAGCCTATGGATATGAAATAGATCCATATATATCGGAAATTTTCACTAAATATAGAAAGACTCATAACCAAGGTGTTTTTGATGCCTATACAGATGAAATGAGATTAGCAAGAAAATACGGTATAGTAACAGGACTACCTGATGCTTATGGAAGAGGAAGAATCATAGGCGATTATAGAAGAGTTGCACTATATGGAGTAGATAGATTAATTGAAGATAAATTAGAACAAAAGAAGTCTTTAGAAGTTAGATGTATCGATGAGGATGTAATACGTTTAAGAGAAGAACTTTCAGATCAAATAGTTGCTCTAAAAGAATTAAAATCATTGGCTAATACTTATGGATTTGATATTTCACAGCCTGCAAATAATGCTAAAGAAGCTGTTCAATGGCTATATTTTGGATACTTAGCTGCAATTAAGCAACAAAATGGTGCTGCTATGTCTCTTGGAAGAACTTCAACTTTCCTTGATATATATATTGAAAGAGATTTAAAAAATGGAATAATTACAGAAGAAGAAGCTCAAGAACTAATGGATCATTTCGTAATGAAACTTAGACTAGTAAAATTTTTGAGAACTCCAGAATATAATGATCTTTTCTCCGGCGATCCTACTTGGGTAACAGAATCAATTGGTGGTATGTCCCTAGATGGTAGAACATTAGTAACTAAAAACTCATTTAGAATATTAAATACCCTTTATACATTAGGTCCATCACCAGAACCAAATTTAACAGTATTATGGTCAACAAAATTACCAGAGGGATTTAAAAACTTCTGTTCACAAGTTTCAATAGATACCAGTTCTGTTCAATATGAAAATGATGATTTAATGAAAACATATTGGGGCGATGACTATGCTATAGCTTGTTGTGTATCTGCTATGAAAGTTGGAAAACAAATGCAATTCTTCGGAGCAAGAGTTAACCTGGCAAAAACATTACTTTATACTATTAATGGTGGCGTTGATGAAAAAAGTGGTGTACAAGTAGCTCCTAACTTTGAAGCAATCACTAGCGAATACCTTGATTATGATGAAGTAATGAAAAAGTTTGATGCTATGACAGACTGGCTAGCAAATCTTTATGTAAATACGTTAAATGTAATACACTATATGCATGATAAATACTCTTATGAAAGCTTGCAAATGGCATTACATGATAGAGATGTATTTAGAACCATGGCTTGCGGTATTGCTGGATTATCTGTATGTGCTGATAGCTTATCAGCAATTAAATATGCAAAAGTTAAACCTATAAGAAACGAAGCTGGAATAGCTGTGGATTTTGAAATTGAAGGTGATTATCCTAAGTTCGGAAATGATGATGATCGCGTTGACGATATAGCTGTATTTTTAGTTAAAAATATGATGGATAAAATAAGAAAAAATAAAACTTATAGAAATGCATATCACACTCAATCAATTTTAACTATTACTTCAAATGTAGTATATGGAAAGAAGACTGGTACTACCCCAGATGGTAGACAAGCTGGCGAACCATTTGCACCTGGTGCAAATCCAATGCACGGAAGAGATACTAACGGTTCCCTTGCATCTCTAAATTCCGTTGCTAAACTTCCATATGAGCATTCACAAGATGGTATTTCAAACACATTTTCAATAGTACCAGATGCTCTTGGCAAAACACCTGAAGAAAGAATCAAAAACTTAAATATCATGATGGATGGTTACTTTGAACAAGATGCTCATCATTTAAATGTTAATGTATTTAATAGAGAGACATTAATTGACGCAATGGAACATCCAGAACAATACCCTCAACTTACAATAAGAGTTTCAGGATATGCCGTTAACTTTATAAAATTGACAAAAGAACAACAACTTGATGTTATTAATAGAACATTCCATAAAAATATGTAAATAATTATAATAAAAGAGGTCTCAAATCCTTTTAATGATATGAGACCTCTTCTTCAATTTATAGTAATTTTAATTATTATAAATTAAAAAAACACTATTACTACTTTATGAAAACTAATTTATTTTATCAATTAAACTATAATACCTATTTTTTAAGGAATTCTCTCCTTAAAAATACACTGTACAGAACCTATGATTTCAAAATTACCGGTAAATTAAATCCTTTAACATAAGATACCATTCTAATAGTAACTATAGTTAATAAAGACATATATACAGAGACACTCTTACCTAGATTAGGATATGTCATCCATAAAACTAATGCACCTATAATACCTGCAATACAATATATTTCTTTCCTAAATACTACTGGCTTTCTGTTAATTATAATATCTCTAAGTAATCCTCCACCTACACCAGTTATTGATGTTACAAATATAAATAATAATAAATTGTAATTATTATCAATAGCTTTAATGCCAGATGATATTGTAAAAGCTGCTAATCCTAATGAATCCATTACTATAAAAAACATACTATTTGTCCACTTTTCTTTAATAAAAATAGACATTGTTGCAGCAATAATAATAATTAGCATAGCACCTCTACTACTAAAAAACACAGGAATACCAACATTAGTTACTATATCCCTTATGATTCCTCCGCCCATCGCTGTTACCATTGCTAATATGTATATTCCTAGCAAATCCAATTTTTCCTCAATTGCTACATATGCACCAGATACAGCAAAAGCAAAAACACCAACATACTCTAAAATTGTCACTGTATACATCTTATAATTCCACCTCTTTTGTATTAAACCGTCACAAATAAGTATTATACCATAATATTTGATTAACATTACAACTTTTGATATTATATCAAATATACAACTTGATAGTGTAAAGTTTGCTATGAAAAAATAATATAACAAAAAACACTACCATTTTGAAAATTTAAGGTAGTAAATTAAAGAAATAATTTAAATTTAAGCATGACAAAAAGACCTTTAATGAAGGCAAAAAATTTATATTTGGTTATATAATCCGTTAGGAAGCATTTTTTTCTTGGATATCTAAAATAGCTTGCTGTCCTAACCTGATTAATATTTGCCATTTGGCAGGCATATTATCGATACCATCAAGAGCTTCAAGTTCATTAAGTGGTTTCCAATAGTTATATGGATGAGGTCTTAGAAAGTTATAATATGCGACCCA
>NZ_JAHLOD010000040.1 GCF_018917145.1 Clostridium bornimense | reverse complement strand
TATTATTCATTTGAATAACCTCCTTGGTATTTTTGTTTTGCAATTATCATTTTACCTAGGGAGGTTATTTTTTTCAATTCTTATAAAGTCTCAAAACAGGAATGCTGTGCACTGATATATCCCTGTGCCCTGACACTCTATTTTGATGAAAAAACTGCCGCACTATGATCTGACTCCTTTGTGCGACAGCCCCTTCAACAACTGTGCACTGAAAATTGTGCACTGCCCCTAACCTTGCTCTCCAAATCATTCATTTAAGTCTTCCACTTTACCTGTTATAAGATAAATAGTAGATTCACAAATATTAGTACATCTATCTCCTAAACGCTCTAAGTATTTACATACAAATAAAAACTGTGAATGATCATTTATGAAAGCTGTATCCTTATTACCCATAGCAGCGAAAATATCCCTAAATACTTTTTTATAAATATCGTCTACTTGGTTATCTTTATTAGCTATCTCATAACACTTATCTAAATCTTTATCTATATATGCATCTAATGAGCCTTTTATCATCTCAATTACTATAGATGTCATATTAACAAGATCACTCATACTCTCAACATCTTTATCTATTGTAATCCTCTTAGTTATCTTTGCAATATCTACAGCATGATCTCCCATTCTTTCTAAATCTGTAGCTATTTTAATACCTGAAAATACATCTCTCAAATCACTTGCTAATGGATGTTCCATTGCAATTAAACTTATACACATATTTTCTATATCTTTTTGCATATTATCAATTTTATCATCTTCTTTTATAACTTCCTTAGCTAACTGAACATCTCTTTTTTCTAGAGATTCTATTGCTGTTCTAAGTTGTTTCTCTACTTTGCTCCCCATGCTTAATAATGCATTATGCATATTGTGTAAACTTTTATCAAATGCTTTTCTTGTCATATTATCACTCCCTATTTTAACCGAATCTACCAGTTATATAATCCTCTGTTCTCTTATCTCTAGGGTTTCTAAATAACTCTTCTGTATCACCATACTCAATAACTTCCCCATTTAAGAAGAAAGCAGTTTTATCTGCAATTCTACCTGCTTGTTGCATATTATGTGTAACTATGACTACAGTGTATTTTTCTTTTATATTCTCCATAAGCTCTTCAACTTTTGAAGTTGATATAGGATCTAATGCTGATGTAGGTTCATCCATTAATATAACCTCTGGTTCAACAGCTAATGTTCTTGCTATACAAAGTCTTTGTTGTTGTCCACCTGAAAGTCCTTGTGCGGATTTTTTAAGTCTATCTTTTACTTCATCCCAAAGTGCTGCTCCCTTTAAACTTCTTTCTACAATCTCATCTAACTGAGTTTTATTTTTTATTCCATGAATTTTAGGCCCATAGGCAATGTTATCATAAATAGACATAGGAAACGGATTTGCTTTTTGAAACACCATTCCTACCCTTTTCCTAAGTTCTATTACATCATAATCATCACCATATATATTTTTATCTTCAAAAATTACTTCTCCATCTATTTTAACTATATCAATAAGATCATTCATTCTATTTAGTGTTCTAAGAAATGTAGATTTACCACATCCAGAAGGTCCTATAAGTGCTGTAACTTTGTTTGCTTCTATATCCATATTTATATTCTTTAAAGCATGATTTTGTCCATAATATAAATTTAAATTTTTACTTTTTATTATATAATTCTTCTCACTCATAACTTATCTCCCTTACTTACTTCCTGCATACCTTAAATGTATAATTTTACTTAACACTCTCGCTAATATATTAAAAATCAATACCATTACAACTAAAACTGCTGCTGATTGAGCTGCTATTTGCATTGAATTATTAGCCGTACCTTCAGCATTTAACTTCCATATATGAACAGATAGTGTTTCTGCTGGTCTAAAAATATTAAATGGATTAGCTTTTGATGTTATGCTTGCGGAAAGATTTATTCTTGATGCATTAGTTCCTGCTGTATAAATAAGAGCTGCTGCTTCTCCAAAAATTCTTCCTGCTGCCAAAATGATACCAGTTAATATTTGCGGAAATGCTGTTGGTAATATTAATCTAACCATTGTTTGCCATCTAGTAGCCCCAAGTCCTAAAGATGCTTCTTTGATATTAGCTGATGCATCCCTTATAGCATTTTCTGCTACTCTTGTTACTGAAGGCAAATTTAAAATTGTAAGTGTTATTGCCCCTGCAAATAAAGTAAAACTCCACTTTGTATAAACAACAAAAATAAGATATCCAAATAATCCAACAACTATAGAAGGTAATGAAGCCATAGATTCTATACACAATCTAACAAAATCCATAAACTTACCTGGTTTAGCATATTCAGCTAAGTATATTCCAGCACCTACACCAAGAATTATAGTTATTGTTAAAGATAAAATTAAAAGATAAAAAGAATTGAAAAGCTGTATTCCTACTACATCTTCACCTGTAGTACTAAATAAAAATTTAGGATTTAAAAATCCAAAACCTTTTATAAGTATTTCGGCTAAAAGAAAAACCAATAAGGCAACTACTGCAAAAGATATTCCATATAAAATTGAAGTCCAAATTTTATCAACAGTTTTTGAATTCATTATTTCATTTCACCTCTTTTTCCTATAGCTCTAACAATTAATATAAATATAAATGATATTATTAATAATAATGCTGCTAAAGACCATATTGCATCATTCCAAGCTGTTCCTGATACAGTATTAGTCATATCCATTGTTAAAACACCTGTTAATGTGCTTGTAGGCTCTAGTAATGTTTTTGCAAATTTTATTGCATTACCTACTACCATTGATACTGCTAATGCTTCACCAAAAGCACGAGCCATACCTAAAACTACTCCTGTTAGTATTCCACTTTTTGCTGCCGGTACGATAACTTTATATATTGTTTGCCATCTTGTAGCTCCAAGTCCATAAGACGCTTCAATATAATCTTTTGAAACAACTTTAATAGAGTCATAAGCAATAGAAGTTATTGTTGGTAATATCATAATTGACAAAATTATGATTGCAGTTAATAGTGATGATCCTGTACCGCCTAACGTATTTCTAATAAACGGAACAAATACTGTAACACCTATAAGGCCGTAAACTACTGATGGAATTCCAACAAAGAGTTCTATAGCCGGTTGTAATACTTTCTTACCTAATTTAGGTGAAATAATATTCATAAATATAGCCAATGCTACAGCTACTGGTGCAGAAATTACTACAGATCCAATAGAAACTAATGTTGATCCAACTAAAAATATTAAAGCACCATATTTGGGATCAGTCTCTGATTCTGGTGACCAATTTGGTGATAATAAAAACTCTCCTAAAGATACACCATTTTTCGTAAATGTAACCATACCTTTAGAAATTATAAATCCCATTATCACAATGGTCATAAGAACAATTAAAACACCACAGAATATAGCATATCCTTTTCCTAAGTATTCTGTTTTTAATTTGTACAACATATTTTTTCTTTTCATAGTCAACTTCTCCTATGATATATTTTTATAACAAATACTAGGCATAAGTTTTATATCACTCAAGCCTAGCCATTTATTTAAAAGTTACATATTATTTTAAGCTACTCATTGGTATATATCCTTCAGCTTCTACAACTGACTTATTTTCACCTGACATTAAATAATCTATAAATGCCTTTGTAACTCCAGTTGGTTCACCTTTTGTAATCATATACTCATAAGACCAGAATGGATAAGATCCATTTGCTATATTTTCTGCATTAGCTTCTACATCATTAATTTTTAAAACATTTAAATCTTTTCCGTCACCAACATATGATAATGCTAAGTAAGAAATTGCTCCTGGAGTTGATTGAACTTTTGAACTAACAGCTCCTGATGATTCTTCTGTTTGGAAATCTTTCTTTTCTTCTGCATCACCTAAAATTGTTTTCTTAAATGTTGCTCTTGTTCCTGAAGATGTTGGTCTAGCTATTACAGTAATTGCTTCATCATCTCCACCAACGTCTTTCCAGTTAGTAACTTTTCCTGTAAATATATCTACAATTTGTTCTACTGTTAATGAATTTACTTTTACATCTTTGTTTGCAACCATAGCAAATCCAATTCCACAAACCTTTGTTTCAACTAATTCTTTTAATGCTGATTCATCTGTAACCTTATCTGCTGCTGGTACGTCTGAATTTCCTATTTGGAAAGTTCCTTCTTGTACTCCTGAAATTCCTTTTCCTGAACCTCCACCTTGTACATCTACCATTGCATCGGGATGTTTTGCTTCAAATCCTTCCTTTGTTTTCTTAACTAATGGCTCTAATGCTGTTGATCCACCAGCAATTATTGAACCTGATACTGCGGAATCTTTTTTGTTATTATCAGCACTTTTATCTGCTCCTCCTCCACATCCTACAAATAATCCTAACAAAGTAACTGTTAAAGCTGATACAACTATTTTTAATAAAGTTTTCTTCATAAAACTTACCTCCATTTTCACATCGCTGTATTATTTCCCTTTGACAGCTATTATTGTAAGTTACTAAAGTTAAGAAAATATTATACAAATGTTAAATAAATTTAACATTGCATTATTTTGTGTAAAATTCAGTTGTGAACGTTGTTCCTTCATGAATTTTACTTTCTACTGCTATTGTTCCTCCTAGGTTAATCACAATATACTTAACAATTGCAAGACCTAGTCCTGTTCCACCTTTCTCCCTAGATCTAGCTTTATCTACTCTATAAAATCTTTCAAATAGTCTTGGAATATGTTCTTCTGCTATACCAATACCATTATCCTTAACCTTTATAATAACCTTATCTTCTATAACACTAGTTATTATTTTTACATAGCCATTATCCTCTGTATACTTTATAGCATTTTCTACTAAGTTTATTAACATTTGTTTAAACTTATTAGAATCACCATCTATAATTGGATTACCTACTAATTCTTTAGTAATACATATATCTTTCTTTTCTGCCAAAGGTTTTAACATTGTATAAACTGATTCTATTATATTATTTACATCAACATCTTCATTATTCATTTCCTTTGCTTGCTCTAAATCAGAAAGAGTTAATATATCATTTATTAAAGTTGTAAGTCTATCTGCTTCTCCATTTATAATGTCTAAAAATCTATCCTTTGTTTTCTCATCTTCTACAATTCTCAATGTCTCTGCAAATCCCTTGATAGATGTTAGTGGTGTTTTAAGTTCATGAGATACATTAGCAACAAATTGTGATCTCATATTTTCTAATCTTTTTATATCAGTTATATCCTGAAGTACGGCAACTTTTCCTATTGCCTCATATCCATTAATAATCTCTGTTGTCTTAACTCTAAATTCTCTTTCTTTTGGATAATATACTCGTATCTCTTGTACCTCTGTTGTATTGTCTTTAAACACCGCATATAAATCAGCATCTCTAATTGCAGTGATTATATTTTCTCCAATTATATCTTGCTTGATACCAAATATCTTTTCACAGTAAGGATTAATCATTATAATTTTTTCTTCTTTATCTATAGCTATAACCCCACTATCCATTGACTTTAAAATAGCTTCTAACTTCGTTTGTTTCTCGTTTAATTCTTGTAATAATTTGTTTAATTGATCGGACATATAATTAAAAGTAGTGGCTAGTTGACCAATTTCATCATTCGAATATACCTTTACTTTTCTTTCAAAATCACCTTTTGCTACTCTAGATGTAGTAGCTTCTAAATCTTTTATTGGAACTATAAATATATTAGAGAGTTTCATAGATATGACCACTGATATCAGTGATATAATTACGAAAGTATATGCATAATATTTTATGAAAACATTATTTATTGCCTTTAAACTTACATCCTTTACAGCTAATCTTACTACTATTCCATTATTAATAAGTTTTGCTACATAAACTGTTTGTTCTTTATCACTTGCTGATATTCTTACGCTTTTAGATTCTCCATTTTTTCTTGCATTAATTATTTCAGGTCTTTCATTATGATTTTCTAATTCTTCTATGTCGTTTTTTGAATCATATAAAACACTACCATCCCTCGCCACAATCGTTAACCTTTGCTCTTCATCTTTCATTACAGAATCAAAGATATTCTTAAAGTCCTTCTCTTCATTTTCTTCTGCTATCTTGCACAGTAATCTATTAATATTTTTCAAATTCTTCTCTTCATTTTTTTGTATCACATAATTTGATCCAATATATAATATGCATGATAAAAATCCTGTAGTTATCATTAAAATACTTATAAAATATATACTCAATTTCTTTTTCATCTTTTATTCCCCATCTCTATTAAACCTATATCCTATTCCTCTAATAGTTTCAATAAATTTAGGATTCTTATCGTCATCTTCTATCTTCTTTCTAAGATATCTTATATGTACATCAATAGTTCTAGTCTCACCAATAAATTCATATCCCCATATCTTATCTAAAAGTAAATCTCTTGTTAAAACTCTTCCACTATTTTTTATTAAAATTTGTAATAACTCAAACTCCTTAAGTGTTAGATCCACTTTCTCCCCATTTTTTATAACTTCATGCTTATTAAAATCTATAGATACATTACCAAAACTATAGGTATCGCTAACAGATTCCACCTTAGTTCTTCTTAGCACTGCCTTTACTCTAGCCATTAATTCTCTCACTGAAAAAGGTTTAGTAACATAATCATCTGCACCTAATTCTAAGCCTAATATTCTATCTAACTCTTCCCCTTTGGCTGTTATCATAATAATAGGAATAGTAGCAATCTCTATATCCTTTCTTATTTCCTTACATACATCATTTCCGTTAAGACCAGGTAACATTATATCTAAAAGAATTAAATCTGGCTTTTCATTTTTCGCTAGCTCTAAAGCTTCCAAACCATTGGAAGCTGTTATCGTTCTATATCCATTAGCCTCTAAATTAAATTTTATTAGTTCAACAATATGTTCCTCATCATCTACAATAAGTATTTTTTCATTACTCATAATTATCCCCCTTACCTTGCAACAATAGCTGAAAAAATTCTCCCACTATTTTCTTTTTCTTTTCTATATGAATGAAATTTAACATTTTCACTACAATAAGTACACATAGATAAATCTTTTATATTTTTTATATTTAGATTTTCTAATTGTATTTTTATTATTGTTGTAAGATCTAAATTTCTACCATCATTAATAGTTTTATCTTTAAGATATTCTAGATTCTTAAACTTATCTATTAATTCTTCTGAAACTTCATAACAACATCTTTTTATATGAGGACCTATAACTGCATTAAGTTCCATTTCTCCATAAGCATTTTTGATTTCTTTTATTGTCTTTTCTATAATATTTTCAAAAGTTCCTCTCCAACCACTATGAACAGCTGCTATAACCTTCTTATCTTTAGAATAAATAAGTATAGGAACACAATCAGCAGTAAAAACACCTATAGCTATATTTTTATCATTACAAATAAGTGCATCACCTTCTTTAACTTCTCCATTCCAATTGTTAACTATAGTAGAATGAATCTGTTTTGAATACCCTATTTCATGTACGCCTAAAGATCCTTTCAAAAAATCCATATTATTTTGAAAATTGTCACCATTAATATTAAAATCATTATCTATTGTTGATATTACTATCTCTATATTATCGTCATTATAAGTTAAAAATCTTTTACCATCTATAGTAGTTAACATTACTATCATCCACCTTTTCAATATAACATATTTTTAATATTCAAAATCTATATTTAACTTTTATTTAACAAAAGAAAATAGCCCCCAAGGACTATTTTTTCTTCATTAAACTTTCTATCTCTTCCATAAAAGTATTAATATCTTTAAATTGTCTATATACTGATGCAAATCTAACATATGCGACTTCATCAATATCTTTTAGCCTATCCATTATCATTTCACCAATCTCATGAGACTTTACCTCTGTAGCCATTGAATTTGATAATTGTTTTTCAATATCTTCTGATATTTTTTCTATTTGACTTCTAGAAACCGGCCTCTTCTGAGCTGCTATAAGTATTCCGTTAATTATTTTATTTTTATCAAAATATTCTCTAGTAGAATTTTTCTTTACTACTAATAAAGGTATGTCTTCTACCTTTTCATATGTAGTGTATCTCTTATTGCATTTTGCACATTCTCTTCTTCTTCTAATTGCATTACTTTCTTCTGTAGATCTTGAGTCAATAACTTTGCTTTCTAAATATCCACAAAAAGGACATTTCATACTCCTCACTCCCTTTTGTTTACTTTTTTACATTATACAATATTTAGCCCTTAAGTAATAGCCTTTTCAATATATTCAACACCATCTATTATTATAACATCACTACCAATCCTTTTTATTTTAGCCCAGGGCACTTCTAAACAATCATTAATTTTGAAAAGTCCTTTTGGTTTTGATACTAAAATTGATACAACTTTATGCATCTCTGTATCAATTATTAAATCTTCAACCTTTCCAAGTCTAACACCACTATTTAATTCTATTACTTCTAATTCCCTAAGATAACTAAGATTCACTTTTCCCATATACTTCACCCCCATTATAATGTATATGATATATTTCAATTCACAATTCACATTTTCAGTGCACAGTTCACAATTTACAGTGCACTGATATATACCTGTGCCTTGTACCTTCATACCTGTAACACCAAGAAAAAAACTGCCACACTTTTTCGTGCAGCAGCTTCTTCTCTATACAGATTTAACTTAGATATGTTTTTTCATATGTTTTAATGCTGTCTTCTCCAATCTACTTACTTGTGCTTGAGAAATACCTATTTCATCAGCTACTTCCATTTGAGTTCTACCATCAAAAAACCTCATATTTAAAATCATTTTTTCTCTATCAGTTAACTTTTTCATCGCCTCTTTTAAAGATATATTCTCAAGCCAAGAATCATCTAAATTCTTATTATCACTTATTTGATCCATAACAAAAATTGCATCTCCGCCATCGTTATAAATCGGTTCAAATAACGATACAGGATCTTGAATTGCATCTAATGCGTATGTTACCTCTTCTCGTGGTAAATCTAGCTCTTTAGCTATTACAGATACTGTTGGTTCTTCATTTGTCTCACTTAAAAGTCTATCTCTCACTTGTAATGCTTTATATGCTATATCTCTTAACGACCTACTAACTCTTATAGAATTATTATCTCTTAAATATCTTCTTATCTCTCCAATAATCATAGGTACTGCATAAGTTGAAAATTTAACATTTTGACTTAAATCGAAATTATCCAAAGCTTTTATAAGTCCAATACAACCAACTTGAAAAAGATCATCTGCATTTTCTCCCCTATTATTGAATCGTTGAATAACACTTAATACCAGTCTTAAATTTCCTCTAATAAACTTCTCTCTACTCTCTATATTGCCATCTTTCATCTCTAAAATCAGTTTAGTCATTTCTGCTTCCTTCAAAATTGGAAGCTTCGCAGTATTAACTCCACATATTTCCACTTTGTTTATCATATAATCAGCTCCTCAAGAGTAATGACAGTTACATTATCTCCTCTAAAGCTAACTTTTATTCATCAAACCATTTTATTAATTTCTTTCTTTAATTGTTTAATTATTCTTTTCTCTAACCTAGATATATAAGATTGTGATATACCCAGCATATCAGCTACTTCTTTCTGTGTTTTTTCACCTTTTCCATTAAGTCCATATCTTAACTCTACAATTTCTTTCTCTCGTACATTTAATTTTTTTAACGCTAAAACTAATAACTGCTTATCCACTTCATCTTCTAAAATATTATATACTCCATCATTTTCGGTTCCTAATATATCCGATAACAACAACTCATTTCCATCCCAATCTATATTAAGAGGTTCATAAAAAGAAATTTCAGATTTTAATTTAGAATTTCTTCTTAAATACATTAATATCTCATTTTCAATACATCTAGACGCATAAGTTGCTAGTTTTATTTTTTTTGTTGGATCAAATGTCTTTACAGCTTTTATAAGCCCAATTGTACCTACTGAGATAAGATCTTCTATGGTTAAACCGGTATTTTCAAATTTTCTTGCAATATACACTACAAGTCTTAAATTACGCTCTATTAATATCCTCCTTACATCTTCTTCCCCTGCTTTTAATCTTTCTATAAGTTCTTCCTCTTCTTCTTTTGATAACGGCGGAGGAAGGGTATCACTTCCTCCAATATAGTGTACCGTCTTATTTTCTAATATATTTTCTATTTTAAGTACTTTTAATATCTTCTTTATAAATCTTATTAACTTAATCATAACTCCCCCCGCTAATAAATTACGCCTCTTGAGAGAAGGGCATTAAATTTATTTTCATTGCTTAAACTTCCCTTAGATAATGCAATAAAACAATCCACTACTTTTTTTTCTTCTCCTCTATGAACTATTAGCGCCTTTGGTTTAAAGGCTTTAACTTCAAATTTCCTATTGTTAACTACTTTATAACTTATTGTTATCATTTGATTTTCATCAATTAACTTTTTATCTATTACAGTAGACTCTATAAAAACTACAGGTAAATTAGTAATGGGCTCTCTTAATTCATTACCTGTATCTAAAAAACCTTTTAATTTTATAATCTCATCTCCAAGAATTAATTCCATATCATATATAAACTTATTTACAAATAAAGAATCTTTTATAAATTTATACATACGATCTAACAAAAAGAATATAAGTATTAAAGACAATAGTAATTTTTTCGAAGAAAAATTAAATATGAATCCCCTATATATATATACTTTTGAATTTTGAGCTAAAAAGAAACATATGCCTGCTAATAATACAGTATAAAGAAGATATAGAATACTCCCCTTTATCTTTATTCCTATTGTATTTTCTTTAAGAACTATAGCCACCAATAAATACCCTATAATAAGCTTAAGCGGTAAACTATTCAAAATTCCATTAAAATTATAAAAATAGGTGATAACATATAATGCTCCTAACATAGATGAAGCCAATAATCTTTTGTAATTAACTTCTATAGATAAACTTTTTATCGTTATATAAAGGAGAAAAAAATTAACTATAAAATTTTCTATGAGTAAAATGTCTAAGTAAACAATCATCTTACTCCCTCCCTTTGTATATATTATAGTTTATATAAATTCAGAAATTTGTAAATTATTGGAAATAATATTTTTTTTTTATTTTTTATTTATTTTTCTATTTCGACTAACTCAGCAATAATATTTACAATTCACAATTCTGGTGAATTGGGAATTAAAAAAAGGTGATCCATCTTTCGATGAATCACCTTTTAGGTATCTCTATTAATATCTATGTCTCTTTCTTAAAAAAGTAGGTATATCTATATCATCTCTTTCAGAAGATGTTGATGTAGCTGCTACTTCTTCTTGAACAGTTTTCTTTTCTTCTACTTCTTCTTTTCTTTCTGGCTTACCAAATAAACTTGGTTTTTCTTTATTTATTGAATTTGCTTCATCAAATCCAGTAGCTATTACAGTAATTCTAATTTCATCCTTCATAGACTCATTTATTACTGCACCAAATATAATATGTGCATCTGGATCCGCTGCTTCTTGAACTATTTCTGCTGCTTCACTAATTTCTAATAGACCTAAATCAGCTCCACCAGTAACATTAATAAGAACACCAGTAGCTCCTTTAATTGAAGTTTCTAAAAGTGGTGATGATATTGCTTCCTTAGCAGCTTCTTCTGCTCTGTTATCACCTTTTCCTGTACCTACACCCATATGTGCTAATCCTTTATCTAACATAACAGTTCTAACGTCTGCAAAGTCAAGATTTACAAGTCCTGGTATAGTTATTAAGTCAGATATACCTTGAACCCCTTGTCTTAATATTTCATCCGCTAATCTAAAAGAATCCACTAAAGATGTTTTCTTATCAACAATTGATAATAATCTTTCATTTGGGATAGTTACTAATGTATCTACTCTTTCTTTTAAGTTCTTTATTCCCATTTCTGCATGCATCATTCTTCTTCTGCCTTCAAATGGGAATGGCTTAGTTACGACACCAACAGTAAGAATTCCCATTGATTTTGCAATCTCAGCAACAACTGGTGCAGCTCCTGTTCCTGTTCCACCACCCATACCAGCTGTTATAAATACCATATCTGATCCTTTAAGTGATGCTTCAATTTCTTCTCTACTTTCTTCAGCAGCTTTTGCACCAACCTCAGGATTTGCACCTGCACCTAATCCTTTAGTTAATTTATCTCCAATTTGTATTTTTTGACCTGCTTTTGATAAAGCTAATGCTTGTTTATCTGTATTAACAGCGATAAACTCAACATTTTTAAGTCCTTCTTCAATCATTCTATTAACGGCATTGTTTCCTCCGCCACCGCATCCAATTACTTTTATTTGCGCAAATGCACTTACATCAACATCAAAATCTAGCACTATGTTATCCTCCTCTTCCTCACAGAAACTCATCAATAAAAGCTCTTAATTTGGTTACTATTCCCACTTTTCCACTTACCTCTTGTTGTTCAACTTCCTTATCTGCATGTATTTTACTTAGTTCTTTTTCTTCTAAAGGAAAGTAATTATTATATTCATCTTTAATCGCCGCTATCGACGGTGCTAACAGACTTTTCTCTTCGTCAAATAATCTCTCTTTATATACCTTACATGGTATTTTAAGATTATATTTTATAATCTCTTCTATTCCAGGGAATTCTCCAAGTCCACCACCTACAAAAACAACCCTATTTATAGATTTATCGTATCTTTTAAAACTATCTTTAATCATATTTAGAATTTCTTCAACTCTATCATAAGCTACATCATTTAATAGCGATTTTTTTATCGGCACTTTTTCATGAAATGAGTTTTCTATTAAAACCTCTTCTTCTTCATCATAACCTACAGAAAAATCTATTAACGATTTTTTTATAGCCTCTGCTGTATTGAAAGATAATTTAAAAAAATAACCTATATCTTTAGTTATGTTTTTTCCACCTATTGGAATTGTGTACATATCAACTAGATTACTTCCTTCAAAGATAGAAATTCCTGTGTTTTCGCCTCCAACATCTACTATTGAAGTTACATAATTAACTTTCTCTCTTCTTAATATAATATTAGAAATTGAAATAGGTTGCAATACTCTACCTAATACTTTTAGCCCTGATTTTTCAACTACCTTCTCTAAATTAGTAATAATAGATGTCTTTGATATAATAATATTAGCTTTCAATTCTAATCTATGACCAATCATTCCTACTGGATCTGATACATTTCTTATTCCATCTACTACATATTCATAAGGATCTATACCAATAATAGTATTATGTTTACTAGTAGGTATTGCTGTAGTAACATCTATAACTCTTTTTATATCATTAGCGGTTATTTCCTTTTCTTCTGATGATATAGCTATCATTCCTCTATTTTTATATATGCTACATATATTTTCTGACAGCAGCAAATACACCTTATTTATACATATCCCAATAAACTTTTCCAGTTTTTTCTTAACTACTAATACTTCTTCTACTGTTTTATCTATATTTACTATTACTCCATTTGATAATCCAGTTGCTATAACTTCTTCATATCCAGAAATATTTAATTCTCCTTCTTTATTTATCTCTCCATATGTCATGGATATTTTAGTTGTCCCGATATCCAACACAACTATCATTTCCTTCATTTAGTTTCACCTCTCTATAGAGAACCCACTTTATATTTTATTCAACACAAACCTTTAATTTCCTTCTTATTAATAAAAAAATTATTTGATAATGTAAGTTATATTATATTAATTTGAATATAGTGTAATAACTGTTATTTATTGAGCAAGTATAGAAAAAAATATCATACTCCTGTCACACCTTCATGCAGTAGCCTCTATCACTTTATTAAGGAGGCTGTCGCACAAAAAAGTTTTTTCAGCAAAATAGAAGTCGGGGCACAAGGTACAGGTCTAGAATATTTTCCCTTTAGGGGAAATTAACCTTACTTGTGCACTGTGCCATCTAACCTATGTCCTGTTTTCTGCCATAATAAAAGGAGGTATCACTAACAATTTTTTATTTGTTACTGCGACACCTCCAATAGTTAAATATCCATTTCAGATATATCTATGCTTCTAGTATGTACAGTGTGACACCATTCTTTATTGTTCTTTTCAATTATCCCTAAAAAAGAAATAGGCATCCAAGTTAATAAATAAAAATAATATAACATAACATAATAAAAAATCATTTTATAAGATAACTTTTTATCTAATGACATTATAAACAAATAATATACGTAGTACAAAAACAACATAAATGTTGTCATACATATAATTGCAATATTTAACCTTATATTCACAATATCCATTATGTTATATGTTAATATTGTTATTAATCCTTGATATAAACTATATATTAATGTTATTCCCATGGCAACAGTAAAATATGGTTGAATGCTGTATATCGCACAATCTATTGCAGTCCAACTCTTGTGTATAACTCCATATTTTATTAACTTAAAAAAATACCTTGATGACACATCAGCAAAGCCTTTCATCCATCTTTTTCTTTGGTTCCATGACTGCTTTAATGTTAATGGCTTCTCATCATAAATAACTGCATCATGTGCCCAACCAACCTTTTCTCCTTTGCTAACTAACTTACAAGTAAATTCTAAATCCTCTGTTAAACAAGTTGCTCCCCATCCTAAAGATCTAAGTGTATCAATATCTATACAAAAACCTGTTCCTCCAAGTTGTGCAGATAGTCCTATATTTTGCTTTGCTAATTGAACAGTTCTATTATTTTGCCAAAATGCTAATGAATAACATCCTGTTATCCAAGAATCTTCTGGATTCTTACTATCCAAATATCCTTGTACAACCTTATATCCTTGACATAACTTCTTATTCATTGCATTTAAGAAATTTTTTGATACTAAATTATCAGCATCAAAAATAGCTATAGCATCATATTGTTTATCCATGTTAAATATCTTCTTAAACATCCACTCCATAGCATATCCTTTACCTTGATTTTTTAAATCATGCCGCTCATATACTATTGCGCCGTCCGCTCTTGCTATCTTAGCCGTGTTATCATCACAATTATCAGCAACTACAAAAATATCATACTTTTCTTTAGGATATTCTATAAGTTTCAACGACTTTATTATATCTGATATTACTTTTTCTTCATTATGAGCTGCTACTAATAATGCAAAAGATTTTCTTTCCTCTACTTCTTCTTCATCTTTTTTATCATAGATTCCCATAAGACTCATAATTAATTCATATATCAAATACACAAAAGTTATTTTTGATATAGCAATAACAACAAAAGAAATCATATGTTTTATAATAATCAATTTTTTTTCCCCCTAGTTTTTCATTGAGACAACATATATATTATCTTCAATTTTTTCTTTACTAAAAAAATAAAGACATAATGTCTTTATTAACATTATGCCCTTATTGATTATTCACTATTCTTATTTACTACAATTATATTCTAAACATATAACATTCTTTGTAATGCATCTAAATCTACTGCGTATTCCATAGCTGATTCAATTGTAATTTCATTTTTTCTATATAAATCTGCAATAGCCATGTCCATTGTTTGCATACCATATTTTGATCCAGTTTGAACTGATGATTGAATCTGATGTGTCTTTCCCTCTCTTATTAAACTTTGTATTGCTGGAGTTACTGTCATAACTTCTAATGCAGCACATCTACCTCTATCTTCTGTAAGTGGCAATAATTGTTGTGAAATTACTCCCTTTAATACGCCTGATAATTGCACTTTAACTTGTTGTTGTTGATGAGGAGGAAATACGTCTATAATTCTATCTATTGTTTTAGCTGCTCCTATAGTATGTAATGTTGAAAATACTAAGTGACCTGTTTCAGCTGCAGTAATAGCTATAGATATACTATCTAAATCTCTCATTTCCCCTATAAGAATAACATCTGGATCTTCTCTTAATGCAGCTGTTAATGCATTGTTATAATTTGCACTATCATTTCCTATTTCTCTTTGATTTACTATTGATTTTTTATGTCTATGTAAATATTCTATTGGGTCTTCTAATGTTAGAATATGATCTGCTCTTGTTTCATTAATTTCATTTATAATTGCTGCTAAAGTAGTTGATTTACCACTTCCTGTAGGACCTGTTACTAAAATTAACCCTCTTTTCTTAGTTGTTAACTCTCTTACTACTGGTGGTAAATGTAATGTATCCAATTCTGGAATTTTTAATCCTATAAGTCTTATTGCTATTGCATCATGCTCTCTTTGTTTAAATACATTAACTCTATATCTTCCTACACCATTAAGTGAATATGACTTATCTAGTTCTCCCTTACTATTATATCTTCTATATTCATCCAAGGTTAAAATTTCTTTTACATAACCATCTAATTCATTATGTGTCAATGGGTCATGATCAGTATGAACCAATTTACCATTAAGTCTTATTACTGGTGGAACTCCAACAGTCAAGTGTAAATCAGACCCCTTTTTAGCAACTATTTCTCTTAATAACTCTTTTAATGTAGCCAAATATTTCACCTTCTTTATTTCATTTTATTTATAATTATATAATATTTATAAAAAAAGTTAAACATCACAAGTTAAATTATACTTGTGATGTCTATATTTATATTTTATTGGTTGCATTTAACGCCTTATACAATTTCTTTAAAGCTCTCTTCTCAATTCTAGATACATAAGATCTAGAAATTCCCAAATGCATAGCTATCTCTCTTTGTGTCTTTGGCTTGCCATTTAATAAACCATACCTCATCATTATTATTGTTCTATCTCTGCCTTTAAGACACTTATCTATTTCTTCATATAGCTTTTTTACTTGTACTCTATTTTCTACAATTTCTATTACAGAATCCTCTGTAGCGCTTAATACATCCATCAAAGATATTTCATTACCTTCTTTATCTACCCCAATAGGTTCCTGCAAAAAAACTTCTCCTTTAGTCTTTTTATTATTTCTTATAAGCATAAGTATTTCATTCTCTATACATCTAGCAGCATATGTTGCAAGTCTAGTCCCTTTATTAGGTTGAAAAGAATCAATTGCTTTTATAAGACCAACAGTTCCTATAGATATAAGTTCATCGTTATCCTTTCCTGTCGATGTATATTTTTTTACAATATGAGCTACTAGTCTTAAATTCTTTTCTACCAATATGCTCTTAGCATGTATATCTCCTTCTTTCAATTTTGTTATATAATATCGTTCTTCTTTCTCATCTAAAGGTTTAGGAAAAGAATTTGAATTAGAAAGATAACCTGTAACAAAATTCATATTTATTAACATATTCAGAAGTCCATCAATAAACATTTACGAGACTCCTTTTTTATTGCTCTATATTATTTTATTTAACAATCCATAAAAAAATGATAGAAATCTAAATATAATTCACAATTTCAGTGCACAGTTACGGCAGTTCACAGTTTCAGTTAATTTCCCCTATAGGGAAAATATTATAGTCCTTCGGACAGCGAGAGTTACAATTGTATTTATAGATGTATTTAGAAAACCAATTTATTTTATACATAAAATTATAACACTTAAAATCTTAGAAATTTCATAGAGGAAATTTCATCCACAACTATTCACTTTTACTTATTCACTCTAAAAAGGAGCTGATGCACAATTTTATCTATTGTGTATCAGCTCCTTTTTATTATTTACTATTTATAATCTCTTTTATCTTAGCAACTAAAAGATCTATTGCTACTTTATTACCTCCACCTTCTGGTATTATTAAGTCAGCATATCTCTTTGATGGTTCTGTAAATTGTAAGTGCATAGGTCTTACCATAGTAAGATATTGATTAATAACACTTTTTAATGTTCTACCTCTTTCATCAATATCTCTAACTATTCTTCTTACTATTCTTACATCGGCATCAGTATCAACAAATATCTTGATATCCATAAGATCTCTTAGTTTTTCATTTTCAAATATTAATATTCCTTCAACTATTATTATTTGATTTGGTTCAACAGTTATTGTTTCTTTAACTCTATTATGAATAGAAAAATCATATATAGGTTTTTCTATTGTTTCTCCAGCCACTAAAGCTTTAATATGTTCTATTAAAAGTTCGTTATCAAAAGCTTTAGGATGATCATAATTAGTTTTAACTCTTTCTTCTGGTTCTAGATGACTTTGATCCTTATAATAAGAATCTTGTTCTATCATAGTTATATTTTTTTCATTAAAACTTTCATAGATTTCTCTAGCTATTGTACTCTTTCCTGAACCAGTTCCACCAGTTATACCAATTACTATAGGCTTCTTCATTAGTTTTCCTCCTTACCTTTTACAAGCATGTAATCTTCCTCTAACTCCTCATCACACTTAAAGGTAAATATCATTTGAGCATTTGGAGCAACTTCTATAGATTCCCCATTTTCATTTTTCATGTCTTCTATAGTAACTTCAAAACATTCTCCCTTTGGTCTTAAAATTTCTACCTTATCACCAGCAAATAATCTGTTTCTTTGTTCCACAGTAACTATTTTTGTTTCTTTATCATAAGATTTAACTATACCTACAATATCAAAATTTCTTAGATATGAAGATGATTCATAGTATTGTCTGTCTTGATCATTATAATAGAATCCTGTAGTATATCTTCTATGGCTTGGTTTTAATAAATATTCCATCCACTTTTCATTGAATTTATAATTTTCAGGATCTTCAAAATAAGTATCAATAGCTTCTCTGTATGCTTTTACTACTGATGCAACATAATAAGAGCTCTTCATTCTTCCTTCAATTTTGAAAGAATCAATTCCTGCTTCTACTAAGTCTGGAATATGTTCTATCATACATAAATCCTTTGAATTCATGATGTAAGAACCTCTTTCATCTTCTTTAACTTCATAGTATTCTCCAGGACGTCTTTCTTCTACTAAATGATACTTATATCTACATGGTTGAGCACAAGCACCACTATTAGATCTTCTTCCTGTCATATAATTAGAAATAATACATCTACCTGAATAAGCCATGCACATTGCACCATGAACAAAAGATTCAACTTCACATGTATCTGGTATCTCTTTTATAAGATCTTTTATTTCTTGCATACTCATTTCTCTTGCTGGAACTACTCTCTTTATACCCATTGAATGCCAGAACTTAACTGTTCTTATATTTACCGCATTTGCTTGAGTACTTAGATGTAATTCTAAATCTGGCACAACTTCTTTAGCTGTAGCAATTATACCAGGATCAGCAACAATTATTGCATCAACACCTATTTCATAAAGTTCTTTTAAATAATCTTCTATGCCAGCAAAATCTCCATTATGAGGTATAACATTTAAAGTAACATATACTTTCTTACCTCTATCATGGGCATATTTTACTCCTTCTCTTAGTTGATCATTGTCGAAGTTATGTGCAAATGCTCTTAGGTTTAATTTACTTCCACCTAAATATACAGCATCTGCTCCATATCTTATGGCAACCTTCAGCTTCTCTAAATTCCCTGCTGGAGCTAAAAGTTCTGGTTTTTTAATCATTTTTTATTTCCTCCTTGTTGTTAGTGCAATACCATCTCCCATAGGAATAATAGAAGTCACTAACTCCTCTCTCTCATTTATCATTTCAAGATATGCTCTCATTCTTTTTACAATAGTTATTTTTCTTCTTATAACTAAGTCATCGTTAGCAACCATACCTCTAAAAAGTACATTATCTGCAACAATAACGCCATCATCAGAAAGTAACCTTAAAATATCGTCTAGCAAATGATTATAATGTCCCTTCCCCGCATCCATAAATATTAGATCAAACTTCTCATCAAGCCCTTTTACAACTTCTAATACATCGCCTTCTATTACAGTTATATCATTTTGTGCTCCAGCTTTTTCTATGTTTTCTCTTGCTTTAGCAACCATATCACTACTTCTATCAATAGTTGTTATTTTACACTTATTACTTTCATATATAGTAAGTGCAGAATATCCTATAGCTGTTCCTAACTCTAAAACTTTTTTAGGCTTCTTTATTGACACAATTGTTTTTAAAAATTGTGCACCTTCTTTTTGAATAATAGGCACATTATATTCAGAAGCATATTTTTCTAATTCTTTAAGAAAATCATTGTTCTCAGGTATTAAATCTCTTATATACCTCTCCATATAATCGTAGGTTACTCCACCCATATTACCCTCCAATTAATTTATATTTTCTTCCACATTCTTTTTATGTTCATCATGAGTAATAGCAAATACATGCTCCCCGTTGCCACCCTTTTTAAGAACATAGTATATATAGTCTGATTTCTTAGGTTTTAATACTGCCTCAATTGATACCTTTCCTGGACTTGCAATAGGCCCTACTGGCAATCCTTTTACATAATAAGTATTATAAGGTGATTTTATTTTTAAGTCCTCTGGAGTAGGCGCTGTATCATGTTTCCCAGTAGCATAAAGACTAGTAGCATCCATTTGTAATGGCATTCCTTGCTCTAATCTATTTTCTATAACTCCAGCAACTATTGGACGTTCTTCATCAACTTTAATCTCTTTTTCTATAATAGATGCTCTTATAATTATATCTTCAAGTTTATCATCAGAAATTGTAACGCCTTCTTCAGTTTCTATTTCACTTATAGCCGTTTCAAATCTCTTAATCATGTTTCCAATTACATCATTAGCAGTTACATCTTTATTAAAAGTATACGTATCAGGAAATAAATATCCTTCAAGATTGTATCTCTTTTCTGGATTACTTTGTACATAGGATGGAAGTGGGTATTCCTTAATAGCTGCTAAAAATTCATCCTTTGAAACAATACCTGCCTCTTCAACAATTGCTGCTATTTCTTCAATATTTTTTCCTTCAGGTACTGTAATTTTATATGCATAACTTTCTTTTCCTGAAATAATTCTATCTAAAAAATCATTGAGACTATCATCTTTATTAATTTCATAAGATCCGACTTTTATGTTCCTATCTCCTGAAGAAATTTTGTTATACACTTTTACCATAAATAAGTTTTTCAACTTTCCTTCTTCATCTAATCTTGACAATACAGTGTTTAAAGTATCATTTTCTTTAACTTCAACAACTTCATTTTTACCAATATTAATGAAAGGCTTTTTTATAGTACTAGTATAAAAATACCATCCAACTTCTGCAGCTACTATTAAAAAAACAATAGTAATTAAAAAATTTTTTAATATTTTTTTACCCACTTCTCACACACACCCCACAGTTAAAATTTATTTCTTTCTTGATGCTCTTTTTCTTTCGTCACTATTTAAAATTCTCTTTCTTATTCTTACACTTTCTGGAGTAACTTCAACTAATTCATCTGATGCTATAAACTCTAAACTTCTTTCTAGAGTCATTTCTCTGATTGGTACTAATTTTAATGCATCATCTGATCCTGAAGCTCTTGTATTACTTAAGTGTTTCTTCTTACATACATTTACTTCTATATCATCAGCTCTTGAACTTTCACCAACAACCATACCTTCATATACTTCTACACCAGGTCCAACAAATAAAGTACCTCTGTCTTGTGCATTAAATAATCCATATGCTAAAGTTGTTCCTGTTTCAAAAGCAATTATAGATCCTCTACTTCTTTCAGGAATTTCACCCTTATATGGTTCATATCCATCAAATACGTGGTTCATGATACCATTACCTTTAGTATCAGTCATAAATTCATTTCTAAATCCTATAAGACCTCTTGCTGGAATCTTAAATTCTAATCTAGTATATCCATTTTGAGCAGAAGTCATATTAACCATTTCACCTTTTCTAGGTCCAAGCTTTTCCATTACAACTCCCATGAATTCTTCTGGAACATCAATAGTTAAATATTCAATAGGTTCTAACTTCTTACCATTTTCTTCATGGAAGATAACCATAGCTTTAGAAACTTGGAATTCATAACCTTCTCTTCTCATAGTTTCGATTAATACAGATAAATGAAGTTCTCCTCTTCCTGAAACTTCAAATACATCTGGAGATTCAGTTTCTTTTACTCTTAAAGAAACATTAGTTTCAAGTTCCTTCATAAGTCTATCTCTTATATGTCTAGTAGTTAAGAATGTTCCTTCTCTTCCTGCAAATGGTGAGTTATTTACCATAAAGTGCATTGAAAGTGTTGGTTCATCAATTTCTACAAATGGTAATGCTTCTGGACATGATGCATCAGCTATAGTTTCTCCAATATTTACATCAGCTAAACCTGATACTGCAACAATATCTCCAATTGTAGCTTCATCAACTTCTACTCTATTTAATCCTTCATGAGTATATACATTTACTATCTTACCGTTAGTAGTTGTACCATCTTTTCTCATAATTACGATATTTTGATTTCTTTTTACACTTCCTCTATGAATTTTACCAATAGCTATTCTACCAACATATTCATTTGAATCAATTGTAGTAACAAGCATTTGAAGTGGCGCATCTAATTCACCTTGAGGTGCTGATACGTTTTTAATGATAGTATCGAAAAGAGGAATCATATCGTTATTTTCATCATCTTTGTCATATCTAGCAAATCCTGCTCTTCCTGATGCATAAATTACTTCGAAATCTGTTTGTTCATCACTTGCACCAAGTTCTACGAATAAGTCAAAAACTTCATCTAAAACTTCTTCTGCTCTTTCGTCTGGTCTATCAATTTTATTTATAACAACTATTGGTTTAAGATCTAATTCTAAAGCTTTTTTAAGTACGAACTTAGTTTGTGGCATTGGTCCTTCGTAAGAGTCAACAACTAAAAGTACTGAATCAACCATTTTAAGTACTCTTTCAACTTCTCCACCAAAGTCAGCATGTCCAGGAGTATCAACTATATTAATTTTTGTATCTCCATAAGTTACTGCTGTATTCTTTGAAAGGATAGTTATTCCTCTTTCTTTTTCTAAGTCGTTAGAGTCCATTACTCTTTCTTCAACTTTTTCATTACTTCTGAAAATATTACTTTGTCTTAATAGTGCATCAACTAATGTAGTTTTACCATGGTCAACGTGCGCTATTATAGCTATATTTCTAATATTTTCTCTGCTAAAATTTTTCATTGTTTTTCCTCCAGTATTTTATATAATAAAGAACTAATACTTCCTACAATCTACATCATTATACATAGATTATTAAAATGCAGCTCCTATTTTTTAAAAAAAATTGGATACTTTAAAGTATCCAATAATAATTATCTCTATTAATTTTATTATTATGTGAAATAAAAGTCAACTTTAGTAGAACTAATTTGATTTCTTTTTAAGTATACTTTTGGTATAATTTCATTTTTCTTAAATTTTTATGGTATTTATATTGTAAAATAATCTTTATACTTCCATTATTATTGGTAGTATCATTGGTTTTCTCTTTGTTCTTTCATATAAGAAATCTCTTAAAGCATCTTTTATGTTACCTTTAATAGTAGACCATTCTGTTAAATGTTCTTCTTCACAATATCTTAAAGCTTCTTTTACAATTTCTCTTGCTTCATCCATAAGATCTTCTGATTCTCTAACATATACAAAACCTCTTGAAATTATATCTGGACCTGCAACAACATTTCCTGATCCTTTTTCAATAGTAACAACTACTGTTAAGATACCATCTTTAGATAAATGCTTTCTATCTCTTAGAACTATATTACCAACATCACCAACACCTAATCCATCAACAAAAACTTGACCGCTAGTAACTGTACCACTCTTTTTAACAGCACCTCTTGATACTTCTATTACATCTCCAATTTCACCAATAAATACATTTTCAGGCTTCATACCAAGCTTAACAGCAAGCTCTCCATGTTGCTTAAGATGTCTGTATTCCCCATGAACAGGAATAAAATATTTTGGTTTTATTAAAGTATGCATAAGTTTTAATTCTTCTTGACATGCATGACCAGAAACATGGACATTAGCTAGTTTAGAATAAATAACATCAGCACCTTTTTTGAATAATTGATTTACTACATTAGATACTAATTTTTCGTTTCCTGGAATTGGAGTAGCAGATATTATAACTTTATCTCCACTCTTTATATTTATCTTTTTATGATCAGATGAAGCCATTCTAGATAATGCAGACATAGGCTCTCCTTGGCTTCCTGTAGTTATAACTACAATCTGTTCATCATTATATTTATTTATTGCATCAATAGGTATCATTGTATTCTTTTCAGCTTTTATATATCCAAGTTCCATGGCTACAGCAACTATGTTCTCCATACTTCTTCCTGATACTGCAACCCTTCTGTTGAACATTTCAGCAGCTTCTATAATTTGTTGAATTCTATGAACATTTGAAGCAAATGTAGCAACAATTATTCTTCCTTTTGTATTTCTAAATATCTCTACAATTGTATCTCCAACGCTTGATTCTGACATTGTATATCCAGGTTTCTCAACATTTGTAGAATCTGCAAGCATAGCTAAAACTCCTCTTTTACCTAGCTCAGCAAATCTAGCAAGATCAGGCATTCCACCATCAATTGGAGTATAATCTATTTTAAAGTCCCCAGTGTGGAATATAACACCAGCTGGTGTATGTATAGCAATAGAACATGCATCTGCTATAGAATGAGATACTCTTATAAATTCTACTGCCATATTATCTAATTTTATAATATTTCTTGATCTAACTTTTACTAAATTAACTACACTTAATAATCCATGTTCTTTTAATTTAGTTTCTACTATTCCTAAAGTTAGCTTTGTTCCATATACCGGTACATTAATTTCTTTTAATACATATGGCAATGCCCCTATGTGGTCTTCATGCCCATGAGTTAAGAAAATCCCCTTAATTTTTTCCTTATTCTTTATCAAGTAAGTTATATCAGGTATAACTAAATCTATACCATACATTTCGTCTTCAGGAAATTTTAAACCACAATCTATAACTATAATTTCATCTCTGAATTCAAATGCAGTCATATTCTTTCCTACTTCATTCAGACCCCCAAGTGGTATAATCTTTATTATATCCTTTTCACTTTCCGCTTCTTTAGCTCTTACCTTTCTCATCAATTACCCTCCTACCGTTCTCTTCTTCATCTTTGTTGCAATCATTACAAATACCATAAAACTTAACACTATGATTTGTTATCTTAAATTTATAATTTGTCTCTATCTTTGTCTCAAGAGTTTCAAGAAGGTCTTCTTCAACTTCTATAATCTTATTACATTTTGTGCAAATAAGATGATGATGTTGGTGTGTTTCACAATCATGAACAAGTTCAAAACGTGAACATCCATCATTACTTAAGTCTACCTTATATATAAATCCAAGTTCCTCCAAAAGTTGCATAGTTCTATAAACTGTAGCTAATCCTATTTCTGGACATTCCTTTTTCACAAGATCATACAATTCTTCTACTGTAAGATGCATTCCTTCGCAGTCCATTATTTTAATAAGTACCGCTCTTCTTTGCGGTGTTAATTTATACCCTTTTTCTTTTAATTGAACCTTTAATTTCTCTATTTTTTCATTTACTACATCTGACATATTAGATACCTAATTCTCTTCTATAAGTCCTTCTTCATTAAGAACTTCAATAGCCTCTTCAAATGCAGCTGCAACTTCATCATATTCGTCTTCATCTTCTACTTCTGCAAAGCATTTTGATCCATCTTCATCTTCTACTACTTTTAATATATATAGATCTACTTCATCTAAAGAGTCATCTGGAGTTACTAAGTAATACTCTTCTCCATCTCTTTCTACCATTGAAAGTACTTTTGCTGATACTTCTGTTCCATCTTCTGCATATAGTGGAATTGTTTCATATTTCATTATATTTTCCTCCTCTTTTTAGGTATAAATTAAATACTATCTAAATAACCTTGTAATATATATACAGCAGCTATTTTGTCTACAATTTTTTTTCTTTTAGCTCTAGAAAGATCTGCTTCTAACATAGCTCTATGTGCAGCTACAGTTGATAACCTTTCATCCCAAAACTGTATAGGCAAATTTAGCTGTTCTTTTATAACTTCTGCAAATTCTTTTACTATTTCACATCTTGGGCCTTCTGTTCCATTCATATTCTTAGGATACCCCAATAAAACTTTTTCTATATTATATTCTTTACATATCTTTTTTAACTCATCTATATCATATTGTAAAGATTTTCTTCTTATTGTTGTTATTCCTTGAGCTGTAAATCCTAATGGATCACTTACCGCAACACCTATAGTTCTATCACCTAAATCTAATCCTAATATTCTCATTTTGACCATCCTTCATGTATTGTCTCTATATTTATCTCTAATTTAATTAAAACTTATTATATATAATAATAACATATATAGTAAATTTAAGATTTATATGGAAATAAATCTCACATATATAACTACATTTTTATTAACTTAATAACAATTTTTATAATGATTTTTTATGAAAGGATGTAGTAATCCACTTCTTTTTTCCGTACTATAATTAATCGCTCTAATCCCTAAATATTGTAAGGAACTAGAGCGACATATCTTTAATAATTTATTCTATAGTTTCCATCTATTATTTATCATCTTCTATATTTAGGTATGATTTAACAACTTCTTCTAGTATTTCATATCTTTCTAATTTTCTAACTAGTGAACGTGCACCATTATAATTAGTTATATATGTAGGGTCCCCTGAAATCAAGTAACCAACTAATTGGTCTATAGGGTTATATCCCTTTTCTACCAGAGATGTATAAACTTCGCTCAGTATACCCTTTGTTAATTCCTGTTTTGTTTTTATAGCATCAAATTGAATTGTGTGTTCGTTGGCATTACTCATAACATTCACCCCTTTTTATCTTATAATACTATTATATAAGAAAAAATCTTAAAAGTATACTTATTTAGTATAATTTAAAACAATTTCATACACCTTTTCTATAGCAGCATCTAATTCTTCTGGTTTCTTACCACCTGCTTGTGCCATGTCTGGTCTTCCACCACCACCGCCTCCAACAAGTGCTGAAACTTCTTTTATAAGTTTACCACAATGAGCTCCTTTTGATACAGCATCTTTAGTAGCCATAGAGCATAATACTACTTTTCCATCAACATCGCTTCCAAGTAATACAATTGAATTTTCAACTTTATCTCTTACTTGTTCACAAAGATTTCTTAATGCTTCTCCATCTACATCTGTAACTTTGTATGATATTACATTTATATCATTAACCACCTTTTTAGATTTTATGATATCATCTATTCCCATTGAAGCAAATTTAGATTTTAAAGCTGCTATTTCCTTATCTTTTTCTTTTGATTCTTTCATTTGGTTTTCAATTTTAGTTACAATTTCTTTTTCTGAACATTTTAGTTTAGAACTTATCTCTCTTAATACATCGTTCTTTTCATTAATAACTTTATATGCATCTTTACCTGTAACAGCTTCGATTCTTCTTACACCTGCTGCTACACCACTTTCAGAAATTATCTTGAATAGACCAATCTTACCTATATTTTCAATATGTGTACCACCACATAATTCCTTTGAATATTCACCAGCACAAACTACTCTTACTTCATCAGCATACTTATCATCAAAAATACCAATAGCTCCTGATTCTTTAGCATCTTCTAATGACATAATTTTTGTTTCAACAGGTGTTACACTAACTATTGCATCATTTATAAGTTCTTCCACTTTCATTATTTCTTCATAAGTTAAAGCTTCTAAATGAGAAAAATCAAATCTTAATCCGTCTGGCTTAACTAATGATCCTGCTTGATGAACATGAGAACCTAATACTTTTCTAAGAGCTGCATCTAAAAGATGAGTAGCTGTATGATTTTTCTTTATTGCTTCTCTTCTTTCACTATCTATAGCTAATGTTACAGTATCACCAACAGATACTTCTCCTTCTAATATCTCAACAAAGTGAACAAACTTTCCACCAATATTTTTCTTAGTATCTACAACCTTAGCTTTAAAGTTGTCATTGTATATGATACCAGTATCTCCTACTTGACCACCCATTTCTGCATAAAATGGAGTAACTGCAGTAACAATAACACCTTTATCTTCTGCTTTTAATGTATCTACAAAACCTTCTGTATCAATTAAAACTTTTACTTCTGAATCTAATACTTCATTATCATATCCATCAAATGATGTTTCAATTTCATTTGAAATCATATCTAGTACTTTTACATCAGCACCCATATAATTTGAAGTTTTTCTAGCATTTCTTGCTCTTTCTTTTTGTTCCTTCATTTCTTTCTTAAAGCCATCTTCATCTACAGAGAAACCTTCATCTTCTAAAATTTCTCTTGTAAGTTCAACTGGGAATCCATAAGTATCATATAATTTAAATGCATTACTTCCACTTAAAACTGTTTCTTTCTTTTCTTTTAATTCAGAAATAAATCCATTTAATATATCCATACCACTATCTATAGTTTCTCTGAATTTATCTTCTTCATTTTTTATTACTTTCTTAATGTAATCTCTCTTAGTCATAAGTTCAGGATATGCTTTATGTGAATCATTAATAACTACATCACATAATTCGCATAAAAATGCATCCTTTATTCCTAAAGTTTTACCATGTCTTGCTGCTCTTCTAAGTAATCTTCTAAGTACATATCCTCTACCTTCATTTGATGGCATTACATCATCAGATATTAAGAATGTTACACTTCTAATGTGATCAGTTATAATTCTTATTGATATATCACTTTTCTTATCTACACCGTACTTAACACCAGAAATCTTAGAAACTTCATTTAGTATATTTTCCATAGTATCTACTTCAAATATTGAATTTTTACCTTGCATTATAGTTGCTAATCTTTCTAGTCCAACACCTGTATCAATATTTGGATTAGCAAGTGGTGTATAATTTCCTTTTCCGTCTCCATCAAATTGTGTAAATACTGAGTTCCAGAATTCTACTACCTTATCTTCATCAGCAGCCTTTAAAAATTCTTCTACTGTATTTACTTCTTCATCAGTTCTATTGAAGTGAATTTCTGTACATGGACCACAAGGACCTGAACCATGTTCCCAGAAGTTATCTTCTTTTCCTAATCTAAAAATATGCTTTGGATTAACATCTGTAAGTTCAGTCCAATACTTATAAGCCTCATCATCTTCTAAGTAAATAGTTACAAATAACTTATCTTTAGGTAACTCTAAAACTTCTGTAACAAACTCCCAAGCCCATGGAATAACTTCTTTTTTAAAGTAATCACCAAAAGAAAAGTTTCCAAGCATCTCAAAGTAAGTTGCATGTCTACTAGTTATACCTACATTTTCAATATCTCCAGTTCTTACACACTTTTGACAAGTAGTAACTCTCTTACTTGGTGGTGTTTGAAGTCCTGTAAAATATGGCTTAAGTGGTGCCATACCTGCATTTATTAATAATAAAGATTTATCATTTTTAGGTACAAGAGAGAATGATGGCATTCTATAATGACCCTTTTCTTCGAAGAATTTAAGATATGCTTCTCTTAATTCATTTAAACCCATGTTTTTCATTTTGTTTCCTCCTAAATATTTATATAAACAAAAAAACTCCCATCCACACTAAGGGACGAAAGTTATAATTCCGCGGTACCACCCTAATTACACTAAAGAAAATAGTGTCACTTAAAGTAATAAAACTAAAGACAGCCTTCATTAGCTACGTTAAGAAGTTTACACCTTCCACTTCCTCTCTAAATAACTCTCACTAACTACTCCTTCTTATCATCGTCTATTTTAAATTATATTAAGATTATAATTATAGAAATATTTAATGTCAAGTTTATTTATAAATGCTATTTTATATACTTAAAAGCCTTCCGCATAATTAAATAAAATAGTCTTTATTTTTTTACTACAATATGCATGTGTTCAGTAGCATCTCTATATTGAGGATATTCGCTAGTTTCTGATGCAACCTTAATTAAATTATTATATATTATCTCATTTTCTTTAGATAATTCCACAATTTTATCTTCTATTCCAGATAAAAATCCTTCTGCACCTGCATATGATATTACTTTAAAACCAACATCACTCACTTCTTTTAATGCTTTCGGTGGTGTTGCCATGTATAAATTAGTAAAACTTGTACTTGGATCAAATTGTTGGTTGTCCAAATAGTTATACACATTATTTATATCACTAAATACACTACTAAATTCAGTAACCCCTGCCTTTAAACATCCCCAAGAATTTAAGTATGCAATAATAGCTATTCCACCTTCTCTTAATATTCTATAACTTTCCCTTAATACTTTATTTCTATCTTCTTCATTTAATATATGATACATTGGTCCCATTAATAATATAGCATCATATTTATTGCTTTCTATTTTATCTAAATTTAAAGCATTTTCACAAATATATTCTTCTGCCTTTAAATTTTTACACTCTATTTTACTCTTAGCTAATTGAAGTTCTTCATTTGATAATTCAAATAAAGTTACATTATAGCCTTTCTTTAAAAGCTCAATAGAATATCTTCCTGGTCCAGATCCTATATCAATCACATCACCTTTTGAAGGAAAATATTTCTCTATTAGATTCATAGTACTGATAAATTCAATAAAAGTATATGGATTAGTTAATCTATTCCATTCATTTTCTGCATTGTTATTATAATAATCTTCAACATAATTATTCACAAATTTACCCCCTATATTTTTATTTTGTAACCATAAGAACAATAAAAAAGCTGCTCCACTCTTGTGATCTGACTCCTGTCAAGTAGACAATCAAAATAAATAAAAGATATATGATGATGCGACTACGTTGTTAGTCGCATTTATCATGATGCTCTTTTTTTCTTTGCTTCTAATTCTGCTTT
>NZ_JAHLOD010000039.1 GCF_018917145.1 Clostridium bornimense | reverse complement strand
ACCACCGCGAGTATTACCATACTTAATTCCAAGATCTAAACATATTTGACGACAACTTCTAGTTCCTGAAATATAATCTTTTGATGCCTTGATTTTATCTTCAAAAGAATATTTATATTTTTTTCCCATAAAAAATACCTCCAAAGTAGATTTTGGTTATTTACCATGTCTACTTTAGAGGTATCATATCATTATGTAACAGCTCTTTTTGATATTAAACTAGTTAACAACTATCAATTGTTTAGAAGATTTAATATCTTTAATTAAGTTTGTTTTATCATATAGCCATCGTTTTCTCAACTTATTATTATATCCAAAGTAACCACTTTTAGCTCTTCTAAATAGTGCATCAATAAGAATATCACTGTTAGCTATATTAACATCTACAGCTATTTTTTTTCTATTAGAAAGATGAATGTGAAGATATGTATTATTAGCCAATGGAATGCAACTAATATTATCTGTTATCCTACTTTTATATGTCCAGATAATATCGTTAGCATTGAAGACTTTTACTGAGAAAGTATATAATATTATTACCCAGTTGTCAGTGAATATAAATCTATCTATTTTTTCTATATTTCCTTTTAATTGATTATTTAAGTCTTCCTCAAATGGAGTATGAACATATGCACAAAAATTTCTATAATTTTCGATTGATTTAGGATTTATAAAATTTATTATTAAGATTAATAAACTTGATAATATTGATATAATTATTGTTAACATAGATGGAAGAAGTTTATATATTACATCTTCATCGTATTGTTCTATGTTAAAAATTATTATTATGAAACCTACTATTAAAAATCCTACTCCGCATAAAAACAACCTACGTTTCATAGGTTTTCTAATAAGAGATTTAAGGTTCATAAAAGTTCCTCACTTTCTTAATTTAACTATTTATACATTTATTGTAATATGAATTTACAATAAATGCAATTATTTAACAGTAAAAATTAATAATATATTATAAAAAATTGCAATAATACTAAACTTTAATATCATTGCTAGGATAATGTAAGGAATTTTGCAGGAATAAAGTATATTTACATATAAATATCTATTTATTAATGTTACATATATTTCTCATTTTATTTTGAATGTTGTTAATTATATCTGTAGCAGTTACAGAATACATAGTGTTAGATAAATTATCACCTATAGCACCGTGGATATAAGCACCACATACTGCTGCATTAAGTAGGGGAATACCTTGAGCTATTAGTGAAGTGATGATTCCAGTTAGACAATCACCCATACCACCATTAGCCATAGAACTATTTCCTGTTGGATTTACGTATGTTGTTTCACCATCAGTAATTATAGTCTCGTAACCTTTTAGTAGTGTTATTACTTTATGTTTTTTAGCAAAGTTTTTTGCAACGTCAATACGATTATTTTTTATATAGTCAATATCGAGATTAGTTAATCGAGACATTTCGCCTAAATGAGGAGTTAAAATTATATTTTTATTAGAGTTAGTCAAGAAATCTTTATCTTTTTTTAATGCAGTAGCGATCACATTTATTCCATCAGCATCAATAACCAGTGGGCAAGAAGATAATGACATAATAGTTTTTAACATTTCCAATGTATCATCGCTATTTCCCATTCCAGGACCAAAAGCTACAACATCTGAGGATTTTAATACATTTTGCAATTTATTTTTTTCTGAAAAATCTACAGTCATAGCCTCTGTAATTCTAGGAGAGAGGTTCTTTAGAACATCACTAGTTGAAATTAAAGTTACAAGACCAGTACCGGATTTTATAGCAGATTCTGTGGTTATAAAAGCAGCTCCAGAAAACCCTTTTGATCCTGCTATGATAGATGCTTTACCAAAGTTGCTTTTAAAACTATATTTATTTCGCGGTTTTATATTATTTTTTATAAATTGTATATCAGTGATAAACTCATTATTATGATACAATTCTGATACAGCATTAGGTATACCGATATGTTCTACTATTATGTCACCTAAGTATTGTTGACAGTGGTATGTCAAAAAACCTCTTTTGTAAAATTGAAAACATATAGTTTTATTTGCCTTTATTGCAGAGCCCATGATTTCACCAGAATCACTATTGATTCCAGAAGGAATATCAACAGAACAAATATATTTACTTTTGTCGTTAATAATATCTATAGTTTTTGATACAAAGCCATACAATGTATTTGTAATCCCTGTTCCTAATATAGCGTCAACTGTAATATCACTAGTTTCTAATGATGATTCTAATTTAGATAGATTAGATTTTTCGTTAATGTTTTCTATTTTTATGCCCATATTGATTAATATATCATAGTTCATTTTACAACAGGAGCTAAGAGGACCATTTTCTCGTCCTACAAGAAATACATCTACTTTTTTATTTAAGGATAAAAGATGTCGTGCAAGAGCTAAACCATCGCCACCATTATTTCCATGACCACATACAATAGTATATTTTTCGTAGTTTGAAATATTTTTCAAAACTGCAAGCGCTGCAGATTCCATAAGAATGCTAGTATTCAATTTTAATTTTTCTTCACAATGATTATCTATATTTTTAGATATTTTTGAAGTAACAATTTTCATAATTTCACCTCATTCTTTTATAAAAAAGGAGCTTAGCATAGCGATAGGGTATCACTTTTGCGTTAGCTCCTTTTTAAATTTATATTCTAATTTTCAGTATAAGTCATTTCATTTGATGTAGCAAGGAATCTGTTTTTAGAACCTTGTTGAAGAACTTTTTTAGAACCTTGTTGAATTACTTTTACAACATCTCCAGATTGCAATTGTTTATTTTTCACAACTACTGTTTCTGAATCAATAAATTGAGTTTTTAAAACTTCATCATTGACACATACTTTAGTTTTATCAGTAAAATGCTGACCTTTTACAATGATTCCTGAAGTAGGTTCTTCTTCTGAAATATCTTTAGTTTCCGTTTCATCAGTATTTTCTTCATCAGTTTTAACTTTTGGTAGATTATCTGAGTTCTCCATTGATTCTAGAGTAAGATCATAAATACCTAACTTAAGGTTTGTAGCTGTATATGGGTTTGTACCACCTTGAGAGTAGTGTTTACCATATAGCATATCATATTGAAGTATTTCTAAGTTACTTAAATAATCTTCTTTACCCATGTTAGTTTGATGGAATGTTGGTAATGTTCCATGATGAATACCAACTCTATCTAAAATGTATGATGATAATTGAAACGCTTCTAAATCTACATTTTGTTTTTCCATATCAAAGTTACTATATGCTACATATTCTGTTTGATATATTGATCCATTATCAAGTTGTTCTTTTTCGATACCTAGTGAAGGAAGATGATCTCCATAAAATACTACTACAGTATTTTCATCAAAAGAATTAATTGTGTTTACAAGGTCTTGTACAAATTGATCCATCTGATGAATTTGATTTACATAGTATTCAATATCAGATATATTTTCTCTATCTATATCGCTAGTAACTTTAATTGTACCATTAGGATCAGTTTGATTTATATAACTACCATGACCTTGTACAGAAATTGTGTATATATAGTCTTGATTTTCAGTTGATTGAAGGACTTTCATTATTTCGCCTGTTAAAATTTTGTCTTTAGCCCATCCGTTTGGTGTCCATTCTTGAATATTCATAAATTCTTTAGAAGTAAAAGTATCATATCCAAGTTGAGCAAATACTTTATTACGACTGTAGAATGTAGCTGTATTATTGTGGATAGCATGAGCTGAATACCCTAAATCTTTTAAATCATATGCAAGAGATTCACTAGTAGTTTTAGTTAATATAGTTTTATATGGATACTCTCCTGTTCCAAAGTAATCTAAATCCATACCTGTCATAACTTCAAATTCAGTATTTGCTGTACCTGCTCCTATACCAGGGACACTTAAGAATCCACTAGTGTAGTTTTGTTTTAATGATCTAAGGAATGGAAGTGGATCTTCGCTAAAGTGTAAATCTGTTACATGAGTAGGATCAAATAGTGACTCTAATTGAACCATTATGATATTAGGTTTATTACTATTTGTTTCAGCAACATTGTTCTTTACATCATCCATTATTGAATTAACTTTTTCTTCACTATAGCTCTTTGGTTTATTCATACCAGTATTAAGTAAAGTTGCACTGAAAGAGTATTCAACACCATAATCTTCGTATGCATAAACCAAGCTAGTAAACTTTGTAGATAATACTCCAGTTTTTAAACAATAAGTAGTTATAATTGCAAATGAAACTAAAAATAATGCTACAAGTTTTGAATTTTTTTTATGATGAGCATCATTTTCATGTTTAGGTAACTTTATCCACAAGAATATTAGTAATGCTACAACTGCAATAATACCAAAAACAATTGCACCAATTTGAATTGGAGACATATAAGTAGGTAATACTTTAATACCATCAGTAAATAATTTTAAGTCAACAAAAGTAAATGGTGTAACACGATTGCTTAAAATAATTCCATTAGTTATACCAATAGTCAACCAAATTATACTAATTACAATCATAGTAAAGTATTTTTTACTAAATAGACATGCAATAGATACTGTAGCGGCAACAATTAGTGCATTATATATAAACATTAGCGGTTTATCTAAAATAAAATTTACGGTTTCTAAAAGTGACGCTCTACCAAGCAATTCGTTTATAAAACCTATAATGAACCCAATAATTATACAAAATAATAATGAATGCTTCTTTATTAATTCTCCTATCTTATTCATTTTTACCTCCAAAATTTTTTAAATTAACTCTGGTATACTTTTTCATATTTAACATTGTACATGCTATACATGATTATATAATATAATAACAAAATTAACTAGATTTTTTTATGAAAAAGTTTTTAACATTTTCTTAACAAAAATAAAAAAAGCTATGAGGGTTAGCATAGCTTTTTTTAGGAATTATTATGTACCTAAATTATTTTAATGTTTTAATCTAATATGATTTTAACCTAATGATGTGTTGAAATTATGTCGAAAGTAATAATATTTTCTTAAAAGATAAGAATTTTTGTAGTGAATGTAAGGAATTTATACCTAAAAGTATTTTTGTAAGTTCTAAGAATAAATATGACACATTTAGGGATTTCCCATTGAGATGAGAATTTTCAGTATATATAATAATGGTAAAAGTTAGATATTTATTGGAGGAAGATAGTGATGACAACTATAGGAATAGATTTAGGTACAACAAATAGTTTAGTAGCATATTGGAAAGAAAAAGAGGCTATTATCATTCCCAATATTTTAAATAAAAATATGACTCCTTCTGTAGTTAGTATTGATGAAAATGATGAAATTCTTGTTGGTGAAATTGCTAAAGAACGACTTATAACACATCCGGAGTGCACTGTATCCAATTTTAAGAGATTTATGGGTACAAGTAAAACTTTTAATATGGGAAAGTATAATTTTACACCAGAAGAATTAGCATCATTTGTATTAAAATCATTAAAATCTGATGCAGAAAATTTTTTAGATGAGGAAATTACTGAAGCAGTAATTAGTGTTCCTGCGTATTTTAATGATGCACAACGTAAAGCAACAAAAAGAGCAGGGGAACTAGCAGGTCTTAAGGTAGAGAGACTTGTAAGTGAACCTACTGCTGCAGCTATTGCATATGGATTAAATGAAAAAGATGGGGAAACTCAATTTCTTATATTTGATTTAGGTGGAGGTACCTTTGATGTATCCATTTTAGAGCTTTTTGATGGGGTAATGGAGGTCAAATCTATAGCAGGAGATAATTACTTAGGTGGAGAAGATTTTAATAATTTATTAGTACATTATTTTATAAAGAAGAACAATTTGAATGTAGAACAATTAGATAGAAAGGTTATATCAGCTTTGTATAAGCAAGGAGAAATATGCAAAATTACTCTTACTGAAAAACAAAGCGCTAAAATGGAATTAATTATTGATGAAGAGCCTGTTTCAATGGAGATAACTAGGCAAGAATTTGAAAAGATTTCTGAAGAATTAATTTTAAAATTAAGAAATCCAATTGAGAGAGCATTAAATGATGCAGATATAGATTCTGAAGAATTGGATTCTATTATATTAGTTGGAGGATCAACTAGGATGCCATTAATTAGATCCATTGTAACTAAGATGTTTAACAAGATACCATATTCTACTATAAATCCTGATGAAGTAGTAGCAAAAGGTGCAGCAATACAAGCAGCTTTGAAGGAGAAGGATGAAGATTTAAGAGAGATGGTATTAACAGATGTGTGTCCATATACATTAGGTGTAGATGTTGTATCAGAGCTAGGAAATGGCAGATATGAGGATGGATATTTTTTACCTATCATAGAAAGAAATTCTCCAATTCCTATAAGTAAAGTGAGAACTTTATATACTGTAGCAGACAATCAAAGACATATGCTAGTAAATATATATCAAGGAGAACGTCGTAGAGTTGCTGATAATATAAAGCTTGGAGAAATAGAGATTGAAATTCCTAAAGGAGCAGCAGGAGAACATCCTGTAGATGTTAGATATACATATGATATAAATGGGTTATTAGAAGTGGAAGTAACAATAGTAAGTACAGGTGAGGTAAAAAGTCTAGTAATAGAAAACGCACCTGGATCACTTTCAAAAGAAGAAATAGAAGAAAGGCTTAAAATGTTATCATCACTAAAAATACATCCAAGAGAAAAAACAGAAAATAGATTATTAGTTGCAAGAGGAGAAAGACTTTACGAAGAATCATTAGGAAGTAAGCGTGTATATATTTCTCAATTGCTACAAGGGTTTGAACGTGTTCTTGAAACACAAGATTCTAAACTTATTGAAGAAGCGTCAAAAAATTTAACTGAAGAGTTTAATAAATTAGAGGAGAATTGTTAATATGAGTTGTTGGGATTTATTGGGGATACCAGAAGGTAGTGATATATCTAAAATAAAGAAAGCGTATTCTAAGCGTTTAAAAAAATGTCATCCAGAAGATGATGCTGAAGGATATCAAGAACTTAGAGAAGCGTATAATAAGGCAAAAAAGTTAACAAAGAAGAAATTGGTGTCAATAGAGTTAGATATTCTTAATGATAATCCCAATAAAAAAGAAAAAAAATCAAAGGAAGAATCTAAATTTTTTAATAGAGTACAAGAAGTGTACAGTGATTTCTCACTTAGAGTTAACGGAAAGATATGGCGAGATTTATTAGAGTTTAATTTTCTTTGGAATGTAGGAAATCGAAAAATCTTAGAAAAAGAAATGCTTTTATTTCTATCAAAACATAAGTATTTACCTAAGAATATATGGAGAATAATAGATAATTATTTTGATTGGACATCAAATGAAATTGAATTATATAAGAATAATGATAAAGAAATTGTTGATACAGTAATAAATGCAATGAAGGTTTCAGAGATACTTGGATATGAATACATAGATAATATACCTAAAGAATATATAGAAACATTTTTGAATCTTAGGAATAAAGGATACAAGTGTTTGAAAGAAAGGAAATTTGATTTAGCAAAGGGATATCTATTAGATGCTTACTCTATATATCAAGATGATTTATACCTAATTAATATCTTAGGTGATTACAATGTTGCTATAAAGGATTTAAATTTTGCACGAAGTTATTATAGAAAGGCTTTATCGATAAAGTGCAATGATTTGCATGCAATGACGGAAATAGGAAATACATATTTTCAAGAAAAAAATTATGTGAAAGCAATAAAGTATTTTGAGAGATCTTTTTATATGTATAATCTTCAAATTGACGAAGAAAATTATGAAGCATACTTAAATCTTGCAAAGTGTTATTGTTTTATAAATAAATTAGAAAAAGCTAAAGAAATTTTGGAGAAGTTGTTAGAGATAAGTCCATTAGATACATATTGTAGTGTATATCTTAAAAATGTAAATAAAAAAATAGAGGAGTATAATGAAAGAGTTAAAGAAGAGGAAAATAAAAAAAGAGAGGGAACATTTCAGTTATTTGAAAAAATAAAAAAAGGCAATTTTAATTCTTTTAATGGTTATTTTTTTATAAAAAATACTGCGGCAAGGTGACATAATGTATAGAGTATTACTTTACTACTATATAAGAAATCCTAAAGCAACAAGTTAAATTATTGTGCTTTAGGATTTTTTACATATTATTTAATAAATATATTTTCACCATTTAGCTCTGACCATTTTCCATCATATCCAGTACTGTTAGCTCCTAACATAAAATGAGCCATAGATATACCAAGATCAACATCTTCATAGCCTTTATTGGATTTTGTTACAAAAGCTTTTAGTATGCCGTTTTTATATGAATAGCCTATTGGCTTCTTGTTAAGACAAGAAGGAGCAAGTAGTACCGAATTTATTCCACAACGTACCCATCTAGGAATTCTATCATCTTTTTCTATTAATATATCATCGAATGTTTTGTTGTTTTTAGATAATTTTGATAGTAATCTTTCTTTAAATGATTTATCATTTAAAACATGTCCTAAAGAAATAATACAAACTAACTCTTCTTCTTCGGATAAGTTTAAATATTTTATACATTCTGATTTGTGATAAGTTTCACCAATCCAGCATGTACCAAGACCTAAGGATGTACATTCTAAAACTAATAATTCACCATAATACCCTATAAGTTTTTTTAGATTTTTAAGATTTTTATTACCTGCTAAAGCTATAAGATAGTTAGTACCTGTTATCATACCATAAGATGCTTTAAATCCTGTTAAAAATTTCTCGCCATCTTCGATAAATTGCAAGTGTAGTCCACTTTCATTATTTATATCATCAATTAATTGAATTATTTTTAATCTATTACCTTTACTAATTATTTTTTTTTCATAAGTTCTTCTTGATTGCCTAAATTTTATGGCATCATACCATTCTCTTTTTACTTTCATTTAGAGTACCATCCTATTGATATATTTTAAACATATTATACCATAAATGTAAAATAAATTCCAATTATTTTATAAATCCATTATGGAGCAGTTTTTAGATTGTTTAAACATTTCTGTAAGTCGACCTTTATTTATATAATTGGATGCCCTCATTTTAAATCTATCATATTCATTAATACTATAGAACCTAATTAAGTCTATTGTAAGAAATAAACCATCTGCAATAAGGTATTGTAAATCTTTTAAGTTATCTATATCTGTATCTTCAATTTTAATAGCTTCACATTGAGTTTGTAAATTGCTAAAAAAGTCTCTTCCTTCGTTAAGCTTATCCTCTATTTCGCTTCTATCCATATCTTCTAAATTATTACTAATAAGCTTGTTTATAAAATTAACAAAGTTATTATTAAATTCTTTATAATTTTCATATGCATTTAATAACTCCATCTTGATGCCTTCTTTCTATATTATAAGATAGTATATATAATATCACTAATTTATTAATGTTCACAGAGAAATAATAGAAAAATATTATTAATCAATTCATAATTCTTCATTAAAGATTATTTTTTATTTAGGGGCAATACTATAGTCCTAGTGGTATATTTTATAGGAAAAAGCTGTCGCTTACGAATTTAATCGTTATCGCGACAGCTTTATAAATATGTAGTATTATTTCTATAATAAAAGTCATAAACCTCATTAATTAACAAAAAGAATGTTGTCCTATTCTAGTATTAATAGAATTGCGAGGATGATAATGCCAATAATAATTATCATTATTCTCATGTTTTTCTACTTTAGTGGGATTAATCTTACCAGCAGCATTTGCTACACACCATGCTAGAGTAGAATTTTTTGACCATACATCACCGTTGCTTTTTAGACGATTGATAGCTTCATTATAAGAAAGATTATTTCCTAGATAGAGATCTCCATTAATTAAAACAGCTTCATAGTGATCATATTTACCATTACGTATACTATCTAATATTGCTGTAGCTATTATAAAATAAGTACCTCCTATTAAAAAAGCTACAGGAATTCTATTGTCATTTTTATTAGATATAATTGATTTATCTTCATAGTTAATTAATCCTGTTTTTTTATTTAAAGATAGTTGTACATTTTTTTTCGGTGATCCTAAAACCGTTTCTACATCATTGTTTTTCAATAGCTGCATTTCGCTACCTATATTATCAGTAGAAATATCATCTAAGGTATCAATGATAGTATTAGGAATGATAATACTTAATAAACAAGATAATAGTATACCTACAACTTTTCCTGTTGATTTTTTCAAAACTTCATCACCGCCCTAATGGATATATATGCATATTATATCACTGATGTAAATGTTTTCCTAGGGGGGGTGTGGAGAAGGTTTTATTTCTTTTTACTGTATGATTTACTCATTTTTGGAGAATCTATATAAATCCCACATATATCCAGGTCTTTATTATTATTATTTACGGTCAACACAATATTAGTTTCATCAGGTTCATCGGAAAATACTGCTTTGTATTTTACAGTTAAATAATCCTTATCTAGTTCTTCACAACTTTCATATTCAGCAGATTGATATTCACCAATAGTGTCCTTTATATTTTTTACCATTGATTTAAAATTCTTTGAAGTTAAATTTTTTTTCATTGAATAATCTAATTCAGAAATAAAATTTATATAGTTTTCATCATTAATTGCTTTAAAAACCTTTTCTAGTTTAGAAGTAGTAGTAGTTTTAACATAATTTTCATCAATTTCTTTAGAATTAATAGAACATCCTATAAAAGATATTGTTAATGAGAATATAATAAATAATGTAAGTATTCTTTTTAATGATTTCATGCTAATCTCCTTCATTTGCTATTTATTTTTCTATTTCTAAATTATTTAAGACTTCTTCCAATATTTTTTGAACAAATTCAGATTTACCCATACCACAGGCTTTGGAAAACTTGTCTATTTTCTTTATGGTTTCAGGTCTTAAGTAATATGTTATTCGTTTTGGCTCTTCTAGTTTCTCAACTTTTTTAATGCGAATTTTTCCAACAGATATTAAAGAATCATTTACATTAGAGGTATTTACATCTTTGGATTCCACATTTGTGTTTACATTTGTAGAAATGTTTACATTTTTATTTGTGAATTCATCTACAGTTGTATTCTCCGCCATCTTTTTCTTTTTCATCATTTGTTTTTTTAATTGTTCAAAGTTTTTGTTTAGATCTTCTTTTTTAGCCAATATTCTCAACCAACCTTTCTAAAACTTTAAAAAATTGTTTTGCTGATTCATCGTCATATTCAAATACAGTCTTACCCATTTTTCCTGACTCAGTTATTTTTACTCTTCGTGGAATTGGATCGGTAACTATATTAATATTATCTGAAAAGAATTCTTTTAAGAATTCTAGATTTTCTTTTGCATCTTTTGTACGTTGATCATACATATTAGGTACAATTAATGCAATTTTGTCAGGTGATAATCTTAGTTCTGCTAAATACTCGTAGATACTACCACATGCACGTACAGAAGCTGCTTCAACTTGAACTGGCATAATTATATTATCAACATAACATAATACGGCATCATTTACCCTAGTCCTTTGAGGACCACAATCTATTAGTAAATAGTCATAGTCTAAATCTTCTAGACCTATTAACTTTTCAGAAAGAACTAAATCTATTCTTGATTCCCTATAAAATTCAGCATTAATTTCTTCAATATTCGAATTAGGGATTAAGTCTAAATTTTCTCTTGCAGATATAATACATTCTCTTATATCAGTTTTGTTTCTTTTATCAATAAGGTCATAAAAAGTTTTTCTATAGTCAGATTCAGATATACCTAAAAACAATGATGAATCGTTTTGACCATCTAAATCTAGTAAAATTACTCTAAAGCCTAACTTTGCCAATCCATGAGCTAATTGAACAGAAACAGTACTTTTACCTACTCCACCTTTATTATTTAATATGGCTAATTTTTTCATATCAATTTTTGCTACATAAATAAAATTATAATAGTAGCAGCTTTCACCTCCTATTTTTAGTAGTTATTAAAATCTATTTTGATAATGTGTTACTGTATCTAAATGCCTATTTTATACTAATTTTACACTAAACAGTCTATTAAGTATATAGAAGTAAAGCAAATAATTACACATAAGGTAATGTTTTTGTTTATATATACAATTACAAATATATTTGCATAAATGTTTACAAATATATTTGTAAGTTTATAATATTTTTCTACAGAAGATTAGAAAAGTAAAATTATGAAGCTAAAAATTTGTATAAACTCACAAATAAAATCTTTATAAATATATAGTATAATTTACTTATAAACGTTTACAGAAGCGTTTGTATAAGGTTTGAGCTTCTAAGCTCATAATATAATTTTATAGAAAGTATACTTTATGATTATTAACATATAGTTATACTTTAGAATGCATTTATTCTCCTTTAAAGCTAAGAATAGCAGTATATCTACTTTTCTTAGCTTCCTTACATTAAATTATATATACCTCAAATTATATTTAATATATGTATAATTTGAGGTATAATTATTATACTAAAAAATATTGAAGAACTATTCATAGGAGGATTATTATGTTTAACAACAATAAAGATAATATAGAGTTATTTTCAGTAAAAATAGCAAAATTAACACATCTTAATTACTTTTTCGGTATTTCAGCCTTAATGGCAGTAATTTTTCTTGCTTTTATAGTAAGTGAATTTTAGTTTTCAAATGAATCAATAAGGGAGTTTTTTCATATGAAAAATTGTTTGTTTGTAGGAATTGGTGGTGGTATAGGAGCTATTTTTAGGTATATCCTTAGTAATATAACTATACGAAGTGATTTTCCTGTTATTACGTTAGTAACAAATTTTATTGGTGCTATATTGATAGGTTGTATAGTAGGTATAGCAACACAATATCCCAATATTGACAATAGCATAATATTATTTTTTAAAACAGGATTATGTGGGGGATTTACTACCTTTTCAACATTCTCTTTAGAAACAGTAACATTAATAGAAAAAAATAAGATATTGCTAGCAAGTTCATATATATTTGTAAGTGTAGCAATTTGTTTAATAGGAGTTTATGTAGGCAAAATTATTACACTTTTTATATGCAATAATTTATATTAATTTTAGTTATAAAAATATATAAATAGTTAATAATATATATGTACAATATATAAAAGGAGAAAGATAAATGAAAGTTTTTATAATTTTATTTACTCTTTTTGTTGCCTATTTATTTTATTTTTCTATATTAAAAGCTGCCAGTAAAGAAGATAAATTCTATGATCATAAAGAAAAATAAGTTTGTTTTTATAAGATAATATAATTGCAGTTAAATGTATGTAAAATTATATTTGTAATTATAAATGTAAACATAAACGTTTGTGTAATGGAGATATCATTTTAGTTAGTGATATCTCCATTATTAATTTTAAAATATTAATTATAATAAAAGCTACTACACTTTGTGAAGTAGCTTTGTGTAAAATATAGTTTAGTTAGTAACATCTTTTTTTGTAAATACAATAAATGAAATAGCTATAAAAACAATAGAAAGTATTATCAATTGAACAGATCCCATAGTTGAGTTTAAAGCAAGATTGAATTGGTCTTGTAACATAGACATAAAGCCACCTTCCTTAATAAAAGACGAAAGATTAATATAAGGAATAAATGTTTTTGCAATCCATGATTGATTTAAATTTGCCATTAACATTGTTACTATACTGCAACCTGAGAAAGCTGCTACAGGAAGTGCTACTGCTAAAGCTGTGTTTTTGAATACTGTCGATAAAATAAAAGCGAAGGAAGTAACAAAAATTATACTTATACTAGCAAAAGCCAATTTTGGTAGTATTGAAACAAAGTAATTTTGTTCACTGATTATTCCATTATTAATTGATAAAACAGGTGTTGCTAATCCATTAAAACCATAAATAAATCCGCTTACTATTGTGACTAAAGTTATTGAAGCTGTTAATAAAACTAAAGATATAATAAATAGAGAAATTAGTTTTGATAAAAGAATTTTCCACCTAGAAGCAGGTCTTATCATTAATAATCTAATGGTACCTTTTGAAAATTCAGAAGATACTATAGAACTAGCGATAATTATAGTGATAATAGCAACAATATTTATAAAGATAACATAAGTAGCATCTATTGACTTTCTTGCATCAAGTTTAAAATCTACGTTAGGTATATTATTTTTTAGGCTATACCAGTTCTTTGCTATTGAATCAATATTAGTTTGTTTATTCTTTCTATAATCTTTTTTATATTGTTCATAAGTATATCCACGTTGTATTTTATATGAATAATCATTTTTAAAATCTTCTTCACTAGATAGAGGGATATACTTTACAGTTATATTTTCTGTTAATGACTCTAAAGTTTTGTTTTTCCAATTATCATCATAAGAGATATTATTGTCTAATCTATATTGAGAAACGGATAATAATTCTTCAGATAATTTCAAATTTTCTTTTTCAGAGTTTAAGTTTTTAATAATAGAATTGTCTTTTGGAGACTTTTTCAATTCTTCTTCTAAAGTAGTAATATTCTTTTTAGTTTCTTCAATAGATTTTTTTGCTTCGTTAACTTCATTTTCAGTATATTTTTTGTGATCCTTAGATAAAATAATATTCTTACTATCTTCAAACTGAGTATTTAATATATTAATTTCCTTTTTTATTTCATCTTCAGAAAGGTTCTCATATTTTGTTAAAATATTTTCATCAATATTTAAAAATGAATTGCTGATGTCTTTTATAGTGAATTTATCTAGTAGTTTTTCTAATGCTGTAGCAGTTAATTTTTTTTCATATGTTGTTTCAGTTAAAGTATATCTCCAATCACTCCATGAGATTTTATTATCTAGCTCAAACTGCAGTTTATCAATACACCATTGATAATAAGTTTTTTCTAATTCGGTATATCTTGCACTGTCTAAAGAATTGATGGAATTTTTGTAATTATTAATATCCATTGTATAGTTTTCTATATACCAATCATCGGAATCATGAGTTGAAAAGTAATTATATAATAGTGGCAGTGATATTATGGAGATTAAAAGTAGTCCAATAATAATTTTTATACTTAATTTATTCCATTGTTTTATTAATTCATTTTTTATTAGTCCTAAAAACTTCATATAATATTATTCTCCTATCTATATAATTTGATCTTGTGAGCCTGTAGTAATTTTTAAGAACTCATCTTCTAATGATTTAGTAACTAAAGACATTTCATAAACAACAATATCATTTGCCACTAGTTTAGAGATTAGTTTTCCAGCATCGCTTCGTGTGCATGAAAGATGTAGCTTCATATTCTCTGTTCTAATATTAATATGTTTATTAGTGTCTTCAATTACTTTAATAGCATCAGTTATTTTATTAACATCTAAAATATAATTATTTATATTGGAACTATCATCATGAATTAATTCATTTAAAGTTTTAATATCGATAATTTTACCACCATCAATAATACCAAAACGGTCACACATAAGCTCCATTTCGCTTAAAAGATGGCTAGAAACCAGTACAGATACTCCCTCAGTATCTGCTAAATGTCTCAAATTATCACGTAATTCTTTAATTCCCATAGGATCTAAGCCGTTAGTAGGTTCATCAAGTATTAAAAGTTTAGGGTTATGTAGCATAGCTTGTGCTAATCCTAGACGTTGTCTCATTCCTAACGAGTATTTTTTTACTTTATCATCAATACGATTTTCTAATTTAACCATTTTAATAACTTCATTTATTCTTTTAGTGGAAATATTACCATGCATTCGTGCATATATTTCTAGATTTTTTCTACCTGACATATATCCATACATTTCAGGGTTTTCTATAATTCCACCAACATTACTCATAGCAGATTCAAAATCTTTTTTTACATTTTTTCCGCAGATAGTAATATCTCCATCTCCTATGCTAATAAGACCAGTTATCATTTTTATAGTAGTAGTTTTGCCAGCTCCATTTGGTCCTAAGAATCCAAAAATTTCTCCGGATTTTATTGAAAAACTTATGTTATCAATAATTTTCTTTTTGCCAATTGATTTACTAACATTTTTAAGTTCTAAAACTGTTGACATAGTATCACTCCTTTTTCTGAAGACATTGTATCAAAAAAAGTAAAGTGGTTGTCAAAAGACTGAATATCTTAAGAAATACTTCACTTATAGTACGATTTATTAATATTTTGTTAAGAAAGTATTCTCTATTGTTCTTTCATGGATGTAATATAAAAAAAATGATATACTAACTAAGTTAAAATAGAAGAGGGAGGGGTTTTATGTATAGTTTTAAGAATGATTATAGTGAGGGTGCTCATCCTAGAATTTTAGACGCATTATTAAGAAGCAATATGGAACAAGAAGAAGGATATGGTTTAGATAGATATTCTAAAGAGGCAATAGAATTATTAAAAGAAAAGATTATGAATAAAGAGGTAGATATTCATCTCCTTCAAGGAGGAACTCAAACAAATCTTATTGCAATATCAGCCTTTTTAAAACCTTATGAGGCTGCTATTGCTGCTAATACTGGTCATATCCTTGTCCATGAGACTGGGGCTATTGAAGCAACAGGACATAAAGTTATTTCTGTTCCATCTGCTGATGGGAAAATTAACTCTAAAGATATAGAGAAAGTTTTAAATGAACATGTTGATGAACATATGGTAAAACCGAAATTAGTTTATATATCTAATCCAACTGAAATTGGAACTATATATAAGAAAGAAGAATTAAAGGAATTAAGTGAAACATGTAAAAAGAATAATCTTATTTTATATGTTGATGGTGCAAGATTAGGATCAGCATTGATGAGTGAAAGTAACAATATGTCTTTATCAGATTTAGCAACATTTACTGATGCTTTCTATATTGGTGCAACGAAAAATGGTGGATTAATGGGTGAAGCATTAATAATTTGCAATGAGAATCTTAAAAATGATTTTAGATTTAGTATAAAGCAAAGAGGGGGATTGATGGCTAAAGGGAGAGTTTTAGGAATACAATTCTTAGAACTTTTTAAGGATAATTTATATTTTGAATTAGCTAATCATGCTAATAAGATGGCATCTATTATCAAAAAATCCATTGATGAGTGTAAACTCGATGTTTTGATTAAATCAGATACAAATCAATTATTTCCTATTGTACCAAATAGCGTATTAGCAGAACTTGAAAAAAAGTATAAGTTTACATTATGGGAAAGATTAGATGAAGAAAATACTGTTATTCGTATTGTAACATCATGGGCTACAAAGGAGGAGAAGGTAATAGAACTGGCAAATGATTTTAGAAATTTAGTAAAGTAAAATACTAAATCTATATAGAAAAATGTCCCAAAAAGTAAATATAATTAGGAATTTGTAAAAAAATGTAGTATAATGTATACATATGATATCAATAAAAAGTATTATTTTACAAATATAGGGGTGATTATATTTATGAAAAAGTTGAGATGTATCTCGGTAATGAATGTATTAAGTGGATTAGAATCAATATATATAGATATTAAAAATAATAATTCTGGTAATAATGAAGTTTTTATACCTTTGCTAGAAGTGTATAATGATATGTTATTAAAAAAAGATAAGATTAATAGAAAAAACTTAAAAGTTTTTAAGAAATACATAAAAAAAAGAAATATTATGTTCTATAAGAAGAATAAAAATAATTTTTCTATAATAAAAAATATAAAGAGATGTAAAGCCTATGATTATGAAAATGCTTTAAAACATCTTGAGGTTTTAGTAAAAGCTAATGATTATTTAATTGATAAAATTAAAGAAAATAAAGAAGTAGAAATAAAAATTATGGCTAGTTCTCTTCAAAATTATCCGAGTTACATTTTGTCAAGGGGAATATGTAAGGAGATGTCTGGGGAAGAGTTTTATAATAAGTATTTATGCTATTATCCAAGAATATATAAAACTCCTTTTTTAGAAGAGTATAAGGAATTATTTTACTAATAATAAGTTAAGTAAAAAAGCGTACTATTTTTAATAAAAAAAAATAGAAATTTTAAAAACACAAACGTATCTGTAATTATAAATGTTTACAAGTATGTTTGTGTTTTTGTTTTTTTTTGATATTTTTTTGTATCCCCTGGGGATACAAAATTAATTGTTAAATAATATATTTTTATTAACTTCCTTTTCAAAGTATTTCATATCATCTTCTGTAAGAAAGGCTGAATATGGAACTATAAGATATTCATTTCCTTTGAACAATATATAATAACATTGCTCGGTCTTCTTAACTTCATATATTTGTGAGAATAGTCTAATATAGCTACTATAATCTTTATTGACAGTTATGGAATCTCTATAGATTTTAATTTGAACGTACTCTTCTGATGGTACATGCCCTTCCTTTACCATAGTTTCTATTAAAATCTTATTTTTTTTGTTTAATGACTTTTTTGTAGTAAATAAATTAATTAGTGCAAAGAAGAATATAAGTGCACTAATAGCTAAAGGAAGAAGACTTGGAATTTTACCAAGTAAGAATCTATTAAGTATTAGATACATTGTTATGGATAAACACATTAAAGAAATAGATTTATTCCATTTTGCTTTTGATATTATCACGTCATATGTATCATGAAAACTTCCACACTTTAATAGACAATCTACAACTTGTTCTCGTGTGATTTTATATTCAAATAACATACAAATTTCACCTTCTTCACAAGAATTATTTAAAAGAAAAGATTTCTTTTAATTTTTCTATATCTACATCTTTAGCTGCATAAAAAGGAATAATTAAATCGGGACCTCCTTGTAAGCTAATAAAAAGCAAATCTTCTATCACTTCAGTTTTAAAAATAGAAGATATTTTGAGTGTGCGTTTATAATATCTATTATCAATGGTAATATATTCATTATCAATGCTAACTTTCATAGTTTCATTTACTAATAGATCTCCTTCTGATATCATCTCCATAAGTAGTCTTCTTAAATTAATAAGAGATAATTTTGGATAAGCATAAAAGAAGAGGCAAGCTGTCATAAGAAATATAAAACTAAATACAGTAAAAAATATAGACATAACTCTATCAATTAGAGATATTCCAAGTATGTATAGTAATATAACTTGTATCCCTGATGCTAATAAGAATAATATTGCAGGGATATATCTTATAATATTAGTTTTCCTTTTATATTCTTTGGAAGAAAAACTAATAAGTGAATAGCATTTTAGCCATTGTTCTAGTGTATTTTCATAAGTTATATCAATCATTAGTTTAGCCCTCCTTTTTTGCCATCTAGTATCATATTTACAAACTCATTTTTTTCATTATCATCTTTAAAAGCTTCACATGGAATGATTAAAGAAAAATTTCCTCTAAATGTTATGTACAAACACGTACTTATATTTTCTATTCTATTTACAGCAAATATTGGAATTGTATTTATATCATTATTTCTCATAACAATAAGTAAATCACCATTAAGCTTAACCTTTGTTTCTTCATCTAATAAATATTGATTTATAGTATTAAGTATTTCTTTTTTTTGATGAGATAAAAATCTTTTAGGAAAAGTAAAATGATTTATTAGTGAAGCTATCGCAACTATGGAAATTAATGTTGTGAGAATTATTATTATAGTTATATCTTGATCATAAATATTTACTATATATAATGAAGCACAATAATATATAATCCCTAATATAAAAATTGAAGTAAAAATCCATCTAGAAATGTTCATTTCTATTTTTGATGATTTATATGACTTTCTATGATGTAAATAGCAATCTAATAATTGCGATAGTGTATTTTTATATTTAATTTCTATCATATATACCTCCATAACAATTATTTATATATATAACATAATATTACTATACGTGTGCAATATTTGTCAAAAAAATAATTCAAAACACGAAAAATGGCGATAATGATATTGAATGTAAGGATGGAATAGAATGATAAAACACATGTTTTAACTATAGAACAGAGTGTTTTACAGGTGAGTTATTGGAAGCCACCTGTAAAGGTGAAGTCTTTTGGGTAGATAAAGATCAATTATGTAACTTAGAATTATGGGAAGGATTTTTAGAAGGATTCACTGTATATAATGATAATTATGATAGTGGAATAAAATTTCTATAATTAAATTATTGTGATATTCTTATACAAATCTATATTAAAGATATACTCTTTGTATAGATTTGTATAAAAATTTGAGATATTAAAAAGTTTATAATAATCATTTCATAAAATCTTCTTTAAAAATATTATAGTATAGCTCTGTTACTTCTTTATTATCAAGAAGCACTAATTTCTCCGTTCTTTTAAAACTAAAATTAAATCCACATTTTTCGATTACCCTTTTAGATCTATTGTTGAAATCATAGTGTCCACACCATATTAAATCTAAATTAAGATTATTAAATCCGTAATCTAATAGACATTTTACAGCTTCAGGAATAAAGCCTTGTCCCCAAAACTTTGGATTTAATACATAACCAATTTCTTTTTGATTTAGAGAGCTTAGAGTTTTGTCAGGTTTTCTATCATGAAGACCAATGCTACCAATAACTTTTTTTTCAGATATAAGTTCTATTGCATAGGTATCATCATTTTTTATAAACATTTCTATAATCTCTTTACTTTTTTCTTCACTTTCATGTATGGGCCATCCTGCATTGGGACCAACTAAATCACTTTTAGCATATTCATATAAATCTTTGCTATCAGTTTTTTTCCATGGTCTTAGTAATAATCGTTCTGTATATAATGACTTCATTGTTCCTCCTATAGTATTAAAAGTAAATTTAAACAAATTATATCATTTTAATTAATTATATAAAAGATATTTGTACATGATCTAATTACTCTTTTTGTATGGCGTTATATAGAATATTAATTTATTCACATAAAATAGATTTTATCATAATAATATTATTGGCAAGAAATAAATATGAACTTAGCAATATATGAAACTATATTATGTAACCAAAGATCCTATAGGAAAATATAATAGAAATGAAAGTAGTATATTTAGTTGCTAAGTTAGATATAACTAGAGCATCAAATAGGGTATATGTACGTGTTGAGTTGAACACTAATGATGGTGAAATATAATATATGGAGATACACAAAAGAAAGTAAAGAAGAGATAAATCATATTCTCTTAAGGGTTACTCTAAGCAGAACTGAGGATGATATAAATCTCCAAAATAGTGATATAAGCCAAGAAAAAAGTAAACGGCACGGACACCAAATGCTATTTTAAGAAAAATATTGGTATAAAAGTAGAAGGAGATTATGTATATGAAATTACAGATGTTTAATATAAATAATTCAACATCTAGCAATGTAATAAGTGGTAAATTTAAAATTATTAACACTGATTCAAATTCAGTAAATTTATCAGATATTAAAATTAGATATTATTACACCATAGATAGCAAAAGAGAACAAAATTTTTGGTGTGATTATTCATCTATGAATGTTGGATATAATAACACTTCAATAACTGATAAGGTAGTAGGAACTTTTTGCAAATTAGATACTGTTTTAAAAGGTGCAGATTATTATCTTGAAGTTGGATTTAAGACAGATGCACCAATGCTTCCATCTGGAGGAACAGCAGAAATTCAATGGCGTTTTGCCAAAGCAGATTGGACAAACTATGATCAAAATAATGATTACTCTTTTAATGGTTCAGCAACTGGACTAGTAGATTGGGATAAAGTAATACTATTAGTAAAAGATGTAGTAGTAAGTGGTGAAGTCCCAACAGAAGAAGTAATTATCCCTCCTGAAGATTTAAATCCTAAAATTAAAGTAGAGATGTTTAATGTTAATACTCTAATTACCTCTAATTCAATCACTCCTAAAATTAGGGTTACTAATATTGGTAATATAGATATAAATCTTTCAAAATTAAAATTAAGATATTATTTTACTAGTGATAATAATAAGTTGCAACAATTTTGGTGTGATTATGCTAATGTTCAAGGTAATGGATATAAATCCATAACAAGTAGCGTTAGTGGTGAGTTTGTAAATTTTGTTCCAAGTCAAAAGAATGTAGATAGCTATTTAGAGATTTCTTTTAATGATGAGGTCACTTCATTGGAAGTAGGTGGAATATTAGAAGCACAAATTAGATTTGCAAAGGTTGATTGGTCAAATTTTGATCAAAGCAATGATTATTCTTTTAATAGTACAGCATCAAATTATATTGAATGGAGCAAGGTTACAGGCTATGTAAATGGAAATCTTGTATGGGGTGATGAACCAAGTGGACAAGGAGTTATTTTGGATTCTGAAATATCACCAATTGAAGCTGTAGTGGATTTAAATTCTCCAGAAGATATAGTTATAACTATGACTCTTAATGGAAATGTATTTAAAGGAATAGATGGATTAGTTGAAGGAAAAGATTTTGTTTTAAAAGGTAATGTAGTAACTTTAAATAAAAGTTATTTAGAAACTCTCGTAGCAGGAACTGTATTGTTAAGATTCAATTTTAGTGCAGGAAGTTCAAAAATATTAACTTTACTAGTGAAAGCTAAGGAGATTCCAGCAGGAGATAATCTAATTGTTACTATTGATTCAAAAGAAGCAATGGTAGGAGAGACAATTACAATTCCAGTAACAATAAGTGGCATCACTGAAAAAGGATTAAATGCTAATAATTTCGCATTAAAATATGACAAAGAAATTTTTGAAAATGTAGAAGTAGAACCAGGAGAAATTTGTGTAAATTCTGATTTAACCTTTGTTTACAATGTTGATAAAGAAAGTGGAGTAATTTATGTTATGTATTGCGACTCTACAGGGGAAGGATTAGAAGCAATAACTACTGATGGTGTATTTATGAATATAAAGGCAACAGTAAAGGAAGATGCAAAAGCTGGTACTACAGAAATTACAGTTGAAGATAAAGGTGTTTTTGCAGATATTGATATGAAGGTTTATGATGTGGAATTTATTTTAGGCATCATTAATATTAAAGAGAAAGATATACCACCTATTGAGGAAAAGAAACTTTCTGTAGAAATCACTTCTATGTCTGGAAAGCAAGGTTCTAAAATAATAATACCAGTTGTAGTATCAGGAATAGATAAAGACAAATTAAATGCATTCAATTTTGCTTTAAGTTATGATAAGGCTATTTTTGAGAATGTTGCTGTAGAAGCAGGTGAAGTTGCTGTTAATCCTACTTTAACTTTTGTTAGTAATGTAGATGCTGAGTCAGGAACAATTTATGTTATGTATTGTGATTCCACAGGAGATGGCACAGAAGCAATAGCTTCAGATGGTGTTATTATGAATGTTATATTGTCAATAAAAGAAGATGCAACTAGTGGTACTACAGAGGTGAAGGTTTCTGATAATGGAGTTTTCGCTGATATTAACAGTGTAGTATATACTACAACTTTTAAAAATGGCGTAATAACAATATTAGAAAAGGAAGTTCCACCAGTAGTAGAGGATAAATTTACTTTAGCTATAGAATCTAGTAAAGGAAAAGCAGGAGATGAAGTAATTATACCATTAGTATTAAAAAATGTACCTGATAGTGGTATAGCAAATTTTGATTTTAAAATTAAATATGATGGCAATATTTTAGATGTGACTTCAGTATCTGCTGGTAGTATAGTTACAAATCCTAAATTGAACTTTAAATATAATGTTAATACTAGTAGCAATTTAATTTATGTAACTTTTATAGACTTTGAAGCCTATGGAAATGATCTAATTAAAGAAGATGGAGATTTAGTAAATATAACATTCAAAGTAAAAGAAGATGCTTTAAGTGAAAAAACTATAATCGCTACAAGTGGTGATGTTAATTTTGCTGATTATGATGGTAATACTTTAGAGATTATTTTCAAAGAAGGTTCAATTGAAATAGCTTAACTAAAGAAATTGTGCACTTTGCCGCAAGACTTGTGCACAAATTATAGGAGAGAAATTATGAAGAGAAAAAATGTATTTAATTTATTAAAGAAAACTTCCTATAGAAGTGCTTTAAATAACATTAATATAAGTATAAATACTGAAGAAGAAGTAAGAAAAATAAGCCCATATATTTATGGAGTGAATTATGATTTTCTAGATAATGAAGGTGATATTCCTAAAGTTGCTACAGCTTGTAGATTGGGTGGAAACAGATTTACAGGATACAACTGGGAGAATAATGCATCAAATGCGGGAAATGATTGGATGCATTATAGTGATAATTATTTAACTATGAATTTACCAGAAAGTGATGAAAATATACCAGGGAAAGTTGTAACTAATTTTAAGGACTATTGTATCAACAAAAATATTCCCTATTCATTTGTAACAGTTCAGATGGCTGGGTATGTTTCAAAAGATAAAGATGGAAGTGTTTCAGAAGAAGAAACAGCACCATCAGATAGATGGGTAAAAGTTCTTAATAGAAGTAACAAGGAATATCCATCATCACCAGATTTAAATGATGATTATGTTTATATGGATGAATTTATAAATTTTCTAATTAAGAAATATGGTGATGCGTCAACAATAAATGGTATAAAAGGTTATTGTCTTGATAATGAGCCTGGATTATGGTCAGAGACACATCCGAGAATACACCGAAACAAGGTAACTTGTGCAGAGTTAATTGAGAAATCTACAGATACAGCAAAGATGGTTAAAGATCTAGATAAATCTGCAGAAACTTTTGGCCCTATTTTATATGGAATGACAGCTTATAATAGCTTGCAAGAAGCTCCTGACTGGTCAACAGTAAAAGGAAATTATAAGTGGTTTGTAGACTATTATTTAGATGAAATGAAAAAGGCAAGTGACACTGATAATAGACGACTTTTAGATGTATTTGCTTTTAATTACTATTCAGAGGCTACTGGTGGTGGATCTAGAGTAGCTTTTGGGGATGATTCTACAAATATTGAATGTAATAAAGCAAGGATACAAGCTCCTAGAACTCTTTGGGATTCCAGTTATACAGAAGACAGCTGGATTGGCAAATATCTAAAAGACTTTATTCCTATATTACCAAAGATGAAAGATTCTATAAAGAAATATTATCCTAACACAAAACTAGCAATACTGGAATATAATTTTGGTGGTGCTGACCATATATCTGGTGGAATAGCACAAGCGGATAGTTTCGGTATATTTGCTAATGAAGATTTGTATTTAACTAGTTATTGGCCTTTAAGTGGAGGCACTAATTATGTTGAAGCTGCCTATAATTTATATAGAAATTATGATGGTAATAAATCAACTTATGGTGATATTCATGTTAAAGGTAACACTTCTGATAGTGAAAACTCTTCTGTTTATGCATCATTAGATAGTACTGATGATTCTAAGTTGCATATAATTCTTATAAACAAAAACTATGATTCTGATATAACAGTAAATGTTAATTTAGAAAGTAGTACAAGATATTCTAATGGTAAGGTATGGGCTTTTAATGACAATAGTAGTGACATTAAAGAACTACCTGAAGTAAACAATATTGATTCTAATAAATTTTCGTATAACATTCCTAAACTTACAGTATGTCATATGATTTTAAATAAAGAGAATTCTATAGTTGATACTACTATTGGGGATATCAATAATGATGGAACTATTAATGTATTAGATTATTTAGAGATGCAAAAATATGTTATTGGAAAAATAGATAATATAGATTTTAAAGTAGCAGATTTAAATAAAGATAATAAAGTTAATAGTACAGATTTATTATTGCTTAGAAAATTTTTGGTAAAGAAAATAACTGAATTTTAAGAAAAGATATAAAGGAGAAAATTTCAATGGAAGAGAAAGAATATAAAAAACGTTTTATAGATTTGTGGGAAAAAATACACGATGATAAAAATGGATATTTCAAAAAATTTAATGTTAATGGAAAGTCATTAAAAGTTCCTTATCATTCAATAGAAACTTTAATGTGTGAAGCACCAGACTATGGTCATGAGACTACTAGTGAAACTTTTAGTTATTATATATGGCTTGAAGCTATGTATGGTAAGCTTACAGGAAATTTTGATAGTTTTAAAGATTCATGGGAATCAACTGAAGCTTTTATAATTCCTCATGGTAAAGGACAAAATGGTATTGGAGCATACAATCCAAGTAGTCCTGCAACATTAGCAAATGAATATCCAACTCCAGATAAGTATCCTAGTAGATTACACTTTGGAGAAGCTGTTGGACAAGATCCTATTAATAATGAGTTGAAGAATGCCTATAATTCTTCAGAAATGTATGGTATGCATTGGTTACTTGATGTAGATAATTGGTATGGATATGGAGATGATACTGCTCCTGTTTATATAAATACTTTTCAAAGGGGACCAATGGAATCAGTATGGAGAACTATTCCTCATCCATCAATAGAAGAATTTAAATATGGTGGAAGAAATGGATTTTTAGATTTATTTACTGGAGATAATAATTATTCAAAACAATGGAGATATACTATTGCACCAGATGCTGATGCACGTGCTATACAAGCCACTTATTGGGCTGATATCTGGGCTAAGGATCATGGTAAAAATGTAGATGAAGAAGTAAGTAAATCAGCTAAAATGGGTGACTATTTAAGATATTCTATGTTTGATAAGTATTTTAAAAATATAGGAATAGGATCTAATTCTCCATCTAATACAAGTCAACATTATCTATTATCATGGTATTATGCATGGGGTGGTGGAATAGAAGCAAATTGGGCATGGAAAATAGGATGTAGTCATAATCACTTTGGATATCAAAACCCAATGACTGCATGGATACTAACAAATATAGATGCTTTCAAGCCTAAGTCTTCTAACGGTGTATCAGACTGGAAAAAGAGTTTAGAGAGACAATTAGAATTTTATCAATGGCTTCAATCTAGTGAAGGTGCTATTGCTGGAGGTGCAACTAATTCTTATATGACAGAGGCAGGTAGCTATCAAAAATATCCTTCAGATTTGCCTACTTTCTATGGAATGGCTTATGATTGGAAACCAGTATACCATGATCCACCAAGTAACAACTGGTTTGGAATGCAAGGTTGGTCAATGGAACGTGTTGCTGAATATCTTTATGAAACTGGAGATAAGAAAGCAATGACTTTATTAGAAAAATGGGTTAAATGGGTAAAATCTGTTATAAAACTTTATGACAATGGTGATTTTGAGATTCCTAATAATTTAGAGTGGTCAGGTAATCCAGATAATTGGACTGGCTCATATACTGGCAATCCTAATCTTCATGTTAAAGTATCTAGTTATGGAAAAGACCTTGGAATAACTGCTGCTGTAGCTCAAACACTTCTATATTATAGTGCAGCAACTAAAAAATATGGAAATTTTGATAAAGAAGCTAAAGATTTAGGTAAAGAGTTATTAGACCGTATGTGGAATTTATATCAAGACGATAAAGGATATTCTGTAGAAGAGGAAAGAGAAGATTATAGTAAATTCTTTGAAACAGAAGTTTATGTTCCATCAGGTTGGAGCGGAAAGATGGCTAATGGAGATGAGATAAAGTCTGGAATTAAGTTCTTAGATATTCGTTCAAAATATAAAGATGATCCTGATTATGATAAAGTACTACAAGCATATAAAGGAAATAAAGCTCCTGTATTTAGGTATCACCGTTTCTGGGCAGAAGCTTCTATAGCTATTGCAAATGGAGTATATTCAATTTTATCAGAAGAATTTGGCGATGTTGAAACTTTAAAAGGAGATATTAATGGAGATGGTACTATCAATGTCTTAGACTATGCACTATTACAACAATATCTAGTAGGTAAATCTGTTATTATAAATAAAGAAAATTCAGACATTAATGGAGACGGAAAAATTAATAGTACAGATCTTATGCTTCTTAGAAAACTAGTTCTTAATAGAGCATAATAAGGAGGGATTTACATGTCTGGAAAATTAGTAGGAGCAGGTAACCTAATTAAAAATAGCACTTTTGATGGTGGGGTAGGACTTCCTTGGACTACAGTGGAAACTTATCCAGCTCATGCAGAATTTGATATAGAAAATGGAAAATATAATGTTACAATTGTGACACCACCGGATGAAAATAGAAGCAAAGATACTAGATGGGCAATTCAACTTCGTCATAGAGGACTTGTATTAGAGCAAGGGCACACTTATACTGTACAATTTACTGTAACATCTACAGCAGATTGTAAGGTGTATCCTAAAGTAGGTCAACAAGCTGAACCATATCTTGAATATTGGAATTATCACAAGAATTGGGAAACTGTAGATGTAAGGGCTAATGTACCAACAACTATAACTGAACAATTTACAATGACATCAGCAACAGATAGAACTGCAGAATTCACTTTTCACCTTGTAGGTGATTGTCTTGCGTCAACTCTTCCTTATACTGTATCTTTCGATGATATTTATCTAAAAGATCCATTATTTCAAGGATATGAGCCTGAGATACCAGAGCCTACTAATGGAGTTCGTGTAAATCAAGTAGGATATTTCCCTAATTTGAAGAAAGAAGCTGTATTAGTTTCTAGTGAAAATAACCCCGTTGGTTGGAAACTAGTAGATTCTAATGGAAATGCAGTGTATAGCGGAAAAACTACAGTGTTCGGCTATGATAAAAATTCAGGAGATAATATTCATTTAATAGATTTTTCTAATTATACTAAGGCAGGAAAGTATAAGATAGTAGCAGATGAATCTGATGAAACTCCAAAGGAAAGTATGACATTTGAGATTTCAAAGGATATCTATTCTATTATGAAAGATGATGCAATGAAGTATTTCTATCATAATAGAAGTGGTATTGAGATAAAGATGCCTTATTGTGGAAGAGCAGATTTAGCAAGACCTGCTGGTCATCCAAGCGATATTATGGCTACTGCACCTGGAACTTGGTATCCAGATAGTTATAAGTTGGATGTAACTGGGGGATGGTATGATGCCGGTGATCATGGTAAGTATGTAGTAAATGCCGGTGTGTCAACTTGGACATTGTTAAATCAATATGAAAGAGCAAAATATGCTGGTGAGGATTTAACAAAGGTACCACTTGGAGATAACACTATGAATATACCTGAAAGTGGTAATGGCAAACCTGATATTTTAGATGAAGCAAAGTGGAGTTTAGACTTTATGTTAAAAATGCAAGTTCCAGATGGATATAAATATGCTGGAATGGTGCATCATAAAGGTCATGATGAATTTTGGACTGCTCTTGGTATACGTCCAGATCAAGATCCACAAACTCGTTATATTAAGCCACCAAGTACTGCAGCAACTTTGAATTTAGCTGCTGTTGCGGCGCAAGGTGCTCGTATTTATAAAGAGTTTGATAGTGCTTTTGCATCTAAATGTCTTGTAGCTGCAGAAAAGGCTTATGATGCTGCTATAAAAAATCCATCAATCTATGCACCGGAAGAAGATAGTATTGGTGGAGGAGCTTATAATGATAATTATGTAAAAGATGAATTTTACTGGGCAGCATCAGAATTGTATATTACAACTGGTAAAGAAAAATATTTAAGTGATATTAAATCATCAAAACACTATCTAGAGGTGCCAACAACTTTAACAGCAGGAACTTCAACAGGAAATCGTGGTGCTTTTGATTGGGGGAATGTAGAAGCACTTGGTACTCTTTCATTAGCTATTGTTCCAAATAATTTATCAAATACAGAAGTAGAAAAGGCAAAAGAAAATATTAAAAAGGCAGCTGATGAATTTATTAATATAGCCAAAAACGAAGGTTATGGAGTTCCTTTAGATGATAGTTTATTATCAAAGAATATTAAAGGATATCCATGGGGATCAAATTCATTTATAATGAATGAAGCAATTGTTATGGCATATGCTTATGACTTTAGTGATAAAAAAGAAGCAAAATATATTAACGGTATTATTAAATCAATGGATTATTTACTTGGATGTAACCCTAATGTACAATCTTATGTTACTGGTTATGGAAGTAATCCACTTGAGAACCCACATCATAGATTCTGGTCATATCAAACAGATAGTACTTTCCCTAAAGCACCTAGTGGATGTATATCTGGAGGACCTAACTCTGAACTTCAAGATCCATGGGTAAAAGGCTCTGGATGGAAAGCAGGAAGCAGACCACCACAAAAATGTTTTATGGACAATATTGAATCATGGTCTACTAATGAAATAACAATTAACTGGAATGCACCATTTGCATGGCTAACCTCTTATCTTGATACCAATGCCAATACTGGTAGCACTCCTGTTATTGAAGTAAAGTATGGAGATATTAATGGTGATGGAAAAGTAAATTCAACTGATTTACTTTTGATGAGAAAATATATTGTAGGTATAAGCAAGACTTTTGCTTATGAAAATGGTTTTGTTGCAGCAGATGTTGATGGAGATAAATCAATTACTGTTCTTGATTATGATAAGTTGAATAAATTCATTTTAGGAAAGATTTCAAAATTCCCTATTGAAAATTAAAGTAAAAAGCCCTAGAGAATATTCTCTAGGGCTTTCTATAGATAGGTTGGCGCACTATCTACAATACATTAAATTATGAAATAACTATTTTGGTAATTTATTTTGGATAATAAATTAATATACTAATGCCATGGTTACTCCTCCTTATTAATAATTGTATCTCCTGTCCTTGTTTATATTATATCTTGTTGATATTACCGATTTCTACAATTTATCCTATAAGGCAATGTTACAGGCATATTTAGCATTTTGAAAAACTTTTATACGTTCACGACAAAATTTAAGCATTTCACGAAATATTTTGGCTAAAATTGAAAAGCTTTAATGATTTTGTTAAGTAGTATATAATTTTAAGTACAGAAAATAATATTATGAGGTGAGATTTATGAAAGATACTTTTACTTTTGACTTAGAAAATGCTATGGATAACTTATATAAAGGGGGAGCTTTTCTTACTGTTGGAGATAAAAATAAAGCTAATACTATGACTATAACTTGGGGAAGCGTAGGATTTATGTGGAGAAAACCTATGTTTATGGCACTTGTAAGAGAATCAAGATATAGTAGTGAATTTTTAGGATTAGACAAAACATATACAGTAAGTATTCCTTATAATGGAACAATGAAAAAAGCATTAGGAATATGCGGTACTAAATCTGGTAGAGATGTAGATAAAGAAAAAGAAGCTAATATAAAGTTTGTTCCAAGTAAGATAGTGGATACTCCTATTATAGAAGGTTGTGACAAATATTATGAATGTAAAGTAGTATTTAAGCAAGAGATGGATTTATCTAATATAGATGCAGATATTAAGGCAAGTTGTTATCCTGAAAATGAAACAAAGCATGTTCTTTATTTTGGAGAGATTTTAACACAATATTAATTAAAGTTATGTACCTCTTTTTAGTATCAGTGGATATACTGATATTATAAATAAAGAGGGAGATGTTTTGATGTTAAAGTTACCACTAAAAAAGAATATTGGCATATCATTATTAACAAATCTTATTCCTCCCGGAGATATCGATAAAGAGGCGCAAGTAAAAAAGTATGTAGAAGTAATAGAAAATAAGGTTGATAACAATGGCATAATAGTTACTGGAGTCTTTAGGCGAGCTATATTATATACTGGCATCGATAACGTTGGTGAATCAGTAGAAGTTATCTTAGAGGATGAGACTATGTTTAATGTAGTATTTAATTTAGAGAGTAGCATAAATAATAAAATAAATGCTGTAGCTAAAATAAAGGAATCTGAGAATGAAGAATTTATTTGTTTAGGTATAGATTTTGGTAAAAATACTGCAGGAAAGTATTTTGGAGAATATGTTATAGAAGTTACTATAATCTAGTATTATTTTTAAAGGTATAAGCAATATTGATTGTTATTTATACCTTTATTTTGTATTACAACGTGGAAATAATTTAATGATAAAACAAATTTTATTGAATATAATAGTAATAGTTGATAATATTTACATAAAGACGACTGGTAATATGTCAAGATAAAAAAACTTTAAAATTGGAAATTTTCTAGTTTGTCTTATTAAAAAAAGGGTAACTTTAATAAAGCTCATTCTGATTCCAAAATTTTATAGGGAACCAGACGGCAAAAGTGACTATTAAATTGTTATTTTATCAACTACCTCGTTAGAGGTATAGAGTTGATTATTTCGTAGCAATGAAAAAATCAATCTTACAAGTTTTCGTCCAGTTAGTGCGAGTGCCCTTTTATGTTTGTGAATTAATGCTTCATCAT
>NZ_JAHLOD010000038.1 GCF_018917145.1 Clostridium bornimense | reverse complement strand
CTGGTGATGATGCCTCTAAGGGATACACCCGTTCCCATACCGAACACGATGGTTAAGCCTCAGAGGGCCGATGGTACTGCACGGGAGACTGTGTGGGAGAGTAGGATGTTGCCAGGTAAATATGGATCATTAGCTCAGTTGGTTAGAGCAACCGGCTCATAACCGGTAGGTCTGGGGTTCGAGTCCCTGATGGTCCACCATATGGGGGTATAGCTCAGTTGGGAGAGCACCTGCCTTGCACGCAGGGGGTCAAGAGTTCGAATCTCTTTATCTCCACCATAAAAGATAGAAGGAATTACAGTTAGTGTACTTCCTTTTATTTTTTTATTTTTTGCAGATATATAAGATAGTTAAGTAAATATTTATGAATATTAAGAAAAAGTTAATCATAATACATGTATCCAAATAATTCAATATATTGTATTATATAAGAAGTGATTAAAAAGAAAGAGGAGTAAATATGTTTGACTATATAATGAAAAATCTGAAAAAGATAAAAGAAGATAAAAGTTTTATATTTATATTATTCTCTATGTTTATAAAAACAACGCTATTTATAATGCTTATATCGGATTCTAAGGCATCTAAAATTAATTTCAAGCAATTATTTGTAGGTGTACCTCAAGTGCTAGTATACATAGCGTTTATATTAATATTTATATCATTTATATATTTATTTAAAAATAAAGGACGGATTATATATGTAATTATTCTGGATTTGGCTTTTACTATTTTACTAATAGGAGACCTTTGGTATTATAGAGGATTTGGATCATTCCTAAATTTATATATGTTAAAGATGACTTCTAATTTAGATAATTTAGGAGAAAGCATAGCATCTATGATAAGATGGGTTGATATTCTTTTCTTTCTTGATATACCTATTTATATATGGATATTAAAAAGAGATAAGAAACCAGTAATTAAGAGACAAGTTAAGATGTTTTTATTTGTGTTTGTTATAGGAATAGGATATATTTCTTATGGATATGTAAAAATAGATAAGTTTCATGGAGGTTATCCAGGACAAGGTTTATTTGAGGCAATATGGTCATCAAATGCGCAAATGTTTAATTTAAGTCCAATAGGTTATCATATATATGATGGTTATAGATTTTATAAGGATACAAAACCATATAACTTAAGCAGTAAGGATGAAAATAAGATAAAGGATTATTACAATAGTAAAGAAAGAGCATTGGAGAAAACAGATGATTTTGGAAGATTTAAAAATAAGAATTTGATAGTAGTTCAATTTGAATCTTTAGAAAACTTTGTGATAAATGAAAAGATAGAAGGTAAGGAGATAACTCCTAATTTAAATAAGTTGTTAAAGAATTCATATTACTTTAGTAATTATTTTGAACAAACTTTAAATGGGACAACTTCTGATGGTACTTTTGTAACAAATACATCAATGTTACCTGTTAAGAGGGGATCTGTTAATTTTGATTACCCTAATAATACATATAATTCATTACCAGTTATATTGAAGAATAATGGATATAACACATATACAATGCATCCTGAGAAGGGGTCTTATTGGAACTGGAAGATGTCAGAGTTGTCAATGGGGTTTGAAAATGCATATGATATTTCTGATTTTAAGGAAACAGAATTTTATGGTTTAGGGCTTACAGATGAATCATTTTTTAAACAAGTTATACCTAGATTGAAAGAAGAAAAAACTCCTTTTTATAGTTTTATGATAAGTATATCCTCACATACCCCTTTTAGTATGCCTGATGAATTTGATAAATTGGGATTGAGTAAGGAGGTAAAGGATACTAAGTTAGGAGGATATGTAACGGCAGTATCATATACGGATTATGTACTTGGCAAGTTCATGGATTCATTAGATAAGGAAGGAATATTAGATAATTCTGTAGTAGTATTTTATGGTGACCATGAAGGTGTAACTAAATTTTATAAAGATGAGATAGATGAGAATCAAGAGTTAGGAAAGAAAGCTATTAATAATGATAAGCATGTTCCACTAATTATTTATGACAAAGAACTTAGTGGAAAAGAAATAAAAACATATGGAGGACAAGTTGATTTTCTACCTACTATAAGTTATCTATTAGGCATTGATGAGAGTGAATATATAGATACAGCAATGGGAAGAAATTTATTAAATACGAATGAAAATTTTGCAGTATTGACTACTGGTGAATATAGAGGAGATAATAAGAAAGAGAAAAAAGAGAAGCTAAAAAGTTTAAATCTTTCTGATAAGATGATAAGAAGCAATTATTTTAAGGATAGAAAGAAGGGAAGATAATTATGAAGGATAAATGGTTATATATAATTACACCGTTCTTTCTATTAGTTCCTGTTTTAACTTATGAGGGTGTAATAGGATGGATGATAGGGTTAATAGGAATATATAAGTGCTATACTTATGAGAAAAATAATAGAGAAGATAAAATAAAAAGAGCTATACGAGTATTATTAATTTGTTGGGTTTTAGGCGCTATGCATTATTTCATAGTTGATAATATTCAAGATATAGTTTTAGCATTATTTATGTAGAGGTATGAGGTATCAAGTTTGATACCTTATATTGTTATTAGGAGGAAATATGTTTTATAGAGTTAAGCAATTTTGGTGGAATATTACGGATAAGATGAATAATGATGATATAAGTTTTGTTAATAATCATTTAAATGAAGAGGAAAAAAGGCTATTTTATAGTTTGTCCAATAGTGAACAAAAACATTCTGTTAAAGTATGTTACAATGCTTTGAATAAACTAAGTAGATATGATATGCTAGATGAAAATAGTATGATAAAGATAGCTCTATTGCATGATATAGGAAAGAGTTATAAACATATTAATGTTATAGAAAAATCTATATTTGTAATTCTAAATAAAATGTTTCCAAGGTTACTTAAAAAGTTTATCAATATAAAGTCGGTAAAGGTTTATTATGAACATGGAGAAATAGGATATAACTTATTAAAAGATAAGGAATATAATGAAGAGATTTTAGATGCCATAAGATTTCATCATAGTAGCAATAATATACGTAATATGAGAAAAAATATATACATGGAAATACTTAAAGAAAGCGATGATGAATGTTAAGATGAATTCAATTGAAAGAAGACAAAAGATAAAAGAATTATTGGGTGTAAATCCAATTAAGGGAGCTGAGTTAGCACAAAGATTTAATGTTACAAGGCAGGTTATTGTAAAAGATATTTCTATATTAAAGGCAGAGGGATTAGAGATAATATCTACATCATCTGGTTATATATTAAATAGTAATATTGGAGTAAGAACTATTGTAACAGTAAAGCATAGTGAGGATGAAATAAAAGATGAACTTGGAATAATTATTAAGTATGGAGGAGTTATTGAGGATATAACTATAGAACATCCTTTGTATGGTAAGATAACAGGAAAGATTATGATTAAGACATTACATGATATAGATATTTTTATGGATAAGGTACGTAATCTAGATATAGATGTGTTATCTTCAGCAGCAGGAGGAGTGCATTTACATACTATATATACAGAAAATCAGGAGAGTATGGATAATATAATTAAAGAATTAAGAGATTCAGGTTATTTAATTAGTACATAAGGAGGATATGATGAAGAAAAAATTATTAACGATAGTTGCTATATTATTATTAGTGATTATAGGTGGTTTTGTTGGATTATCAAGTTTTATTATTGATATTCAATGGTTTAATGAAGTTGGATATGAATCAGTATTATGGACTAGAATATTTGCAAGACTTGTTATTTTCATTCCTATTTTTTTAGTAATGTTTATATCACTAAGTGTATATGGCAATATATTAATAAAAAATTATAAGAAAAGTAAAGTTGTAAAAGAGATTAATGTAGAAGGGGATAAAAAGTTAAAGCGTATAACAAAAGGAATCATATTACTAGTGTCATTGTTGATGTCTATTACGTTAACTAGTGCATATTGGTATGATGCGTTGACATTTTTAAATTCTACTGATTTTAATGTTGCAGATCCTGTGTTTAATAAAGATGTATCATTTTACATGTTTAAGTTGCCGTTTTTAAATTCTATTTATTCATTAGTATTTAATATACTTATTTTAATGGTACTACTTACAGGGGTGTTTTATTTAGCTACTAATTTATTGAGTGGCAAGAAGATAGGTAATATTAATATAGAAAATATATCAGCAAAAGAGTTTATATCAGCTAAAAATCCTTTAAAGTCTTTTGCAGGAAAGCAACTTGCAATAGTTGTATCTTTGATATTTATTACTTTGGCAGCAGGTTATGTTCTAAAGGGGTATGGTTTAGTATACTCTGGTAGAGGTGTTGTTTTAGGAATATCTTATACTGATAAGGTAATAAGCTTGAATTTCTATAAGGTTATATCTATAGTGTCAATAATTGCTTCTGTTATTGTTTTTATATCAGTTTTAAGAGGTAAAATTAAGCCAATAGTATTTGCTATAGTAGCATTATTTGCATTGATTATAGCGGAGCCTATAGTTTCTGAGTTATATGATAATTTATATGTTAAGCCAAATCAAAGAGATCTAGAATCAAAATATATAAAGAATAATATTGAAATGACTCAAAATGGATTTAATATCAATGATATAGAAGTTAAAGATGTTAAATTAGGTGATAATTTAGATGGTGATGCTGTTTTAAGAAATATGGATACTATAAATAATCTAAAGATTAATTCATTTTATCCTGCATTAAAGTTTTTTAATCAAGCACAAACAATGAGATCATATTATGACTTTGAGGATATCGATGTTGATAGATATGAGATAGATGGAAAGATGACACAAGTATTTATAACTCCTAGAGAAATAAATATAGAGGGGTTACAAGGAAATGCAGATAGTTGGCAAGGAAAGCATTTATTATATACACATGGATATGGACTTGCTATGAGTAGAGTAAATTCTATTACTGACTCAGGAAGACCAGACTTTGTTATGAAGGATGTTCCGATAAATAATGCTACAGATATAAATTTAGAGAATCCACGTATATACTTTGGAGAAAAGACTAAAGATTATGCTATTGTAAATACTACATTAAAAGAAACTGATTATCCTGAGGATGGTAAAGAAAATACTTATGACTATACAGGAAAAGCTGGTATAAAGTTAAACTTTTTAAATAAGTTATTATTTGCTATAAATAAAGGTGATTATAATATGATGATATCATCAAATATAAATAGTGACTCAAAAATATTAATTAATAGAAATATTATTGATAGAGTTAATAAGATAGCACCTTTTCTTACATTAGATGAAGATCCATATCCAGTTATAAGTGAAGGCAGAATAAAGTGGATAATTGATGCATATACAACTTCTAACTTATATCCATTAGCAGAAAGATATGATGGGATTAATTATATAAGAAATTCTATTAAGATTGTTATTGATGGATATAATGGTAGTGTAGATTTCTATATAGTAGATAATAATGATCCAATAGCAGTAACTTATTCAAAGATATATAAGGGATTATTTAAGGATAGTAGTAAAATGCCAGAGGATATAAAGAATCATCTTAAGTATCCACAACATTTATTTGATTTACAAAGTGAGGTTCTAGGAAGATATCATGTTGAGGATGCCAATGTATTCTTTAGTAAAGGTGACTTATGGGATGTATCAGAATTAGAGTCTGGTGTAGAAAATAATGAAGAAAAAGCTGTAAAAGAGGGAGACTATGTTACATTTAAGTTACCTGGCGAAGAAAAAGAAGAAATGGTTATAGTTAATTATCTAAATCCAAGTGCTAAAAAGACTATGGCAGCTATTTTTGCAGGAAGAATGGATGGAGATAATTATGGAAAGTTAATGTTACTTAGGTTACCAACAGATACTTCAATTGAATCACCACAATTTTTTAAGAACACAGTACAACAGGATACAACAATATCAAAAGAAATAACTTTATTAAATTCTAATGGCTCATCTGTTGAATATGGCGAAATATTAATAGTGCCAATAGAAAATTCATTATTATATGCTATGCCAATTTATGTTGAGTCAACAGGAAATAATTCAGTACCTGAAGTTAAGAGAATAATATTAGCTAATGGCAATAAAATTGTTATGGGTGAAAGTGTAAGTGATGCTCTTAATCAGTTATTCAATATTGATACAAGTAGTAATGTAACAATAATTCCAGAAGAGAAAAAAGATAATGTTTTTGACAATGAAGATGAAAAAGCATTAGCTAAAAAGGCAAATGAAAAGTTTAATGAAATGATTGAAGCGCAAAAAAATGGTGATTGGGCAAAGTATGGTCAGTTACAAAAAGAAGTTGGAGATATAATTTCGGAACTTTCTAAATAGAATTTAAAAGTGAACTATTGCAATAACGAATGAATTTTCGTGAGCAATAGTTCTTTTTATTATGGCACAATTAAGTTTAATTTCAGTTCACAGTTTCGGTTAATTTTCCCCTGTAGGGAAAATATCATATATGTTTAGTGCATATATAAAACTGCCACACTCTGATTTCTAACTCCTTTGTATGACAGTCCCTTTTTTCTATTTTATCGATAATTGTGAAATATTTATGTTATTGAAGTTATATCAATTTAGTGTAAAATTATATCTAGAGGTATATTGATAGGAGGGGAATATGGACTACGATGTTATTATCTTAGGTGGTGGTACGTATGGTTGTGCTATTGCTTATGAATTATCTAAATATAGCTTAAATATAGCGCTAATAGAGAAGGAATATGATATTGTAACGGAGATTGATACCATAAATTCTGCTATAGTGTACGATGGATTGCAAGCTAGATCCGACCTAATAGCAAGTCTTGAAGTTGAGGGAAATAGAGCAATTTATGATATATGCAAAAAGTTTAATATATCATTAGAAAGTAAAAATAGTATATTTATTGCATATAGTGAAGGTGGAAGAAAAGAATTAATTAGAAAATTTAATAAAGCCAAGGAACGTGGAATTTATAATATAGAAATAATAGATGGTAAGACAGCCATGGATATGGAAAGTACAATAAAAAAAGAACCTCTTATGGGGATATTATCAAGAAATACAGCTATTGTATCACCATATGACTTTGCAATAGCATTAGGTGAAGTGGCAGCTCAAAATGGAGTGAATTTTAGATTTGCAGAAACTGTTTTAAATATATCTAAAGTATCTAAGGAGTTTTTAATTACTACTACAAAGGGAAAATTTAAGTCTAAGATCGTTATAAATACAATTCCAGATAAGAATTATGATCTAGATAATGAGTTAAGGGAAGAAGACTTTATAAGACATAGAAAGTGGTTAAGTTATTTTACTGTAGATACTCACAAGGAGCCTAAAAATATAATACGGGCTTATGAAGATAATATAAAGACATTGGTAGTTCCTACTAAGCATAATGTACTTGCAGGGGCAATTACCGATGAAGAAATGGATACAGTTACAGCAAATCATCAAGTGAAAAAGTTAATTGCAGGATTGAGAACTCAACATATAACATCTTTCTTAAGTGATAGTTATTATTCTGATGAAATAATACTAGATCAATCTAAGGAAGAGGAAGCTTATATAAAGATTTCAGGAAAAAATTATGGAGAATTAACAATGACACCAGCTATAGCTAGGTTAGTTAAGGAAAGAGTTCTAAATATAATAAAGTGTACTGAAAAGAAAGATTTTATAGATAAAAGAAGAGAAGTATATAGGTTTACAGATTTAAGTGATGAAGAAAGAAATGAGTTAATAAAAATAGATAAGAGATATGGTAAGGTTGTTTGTTTATGCAACTTAGTTACAGAAGGAGAGATAATAGACTCTATTAGAAGACCATTAGGTGCAAGAACTGTTGAGGGGGTAAAGAGAAGAACTGGAGCAATGATAGGTACATGCAAAGGGTCATCCTGTCTTAACAGAGTTGTATCGATACTAGCAAGAGAATTAGATGTAAATGTAGCTGATATTGTTAGGGAGAGTCAAGGATCAAATATTTTAAATGGTAGAATGAAGGAGTTTGAGGAGATTTAATATGGCTGTGGGGGTAATTGAAGTTAGAGATGACTTTAGCTGTGATGGTATAGAATTTAAAAGAAGAGATGATAATACTAAAGAAGTATTTACGTCATTAGTAAGATTAAAGGGATCTAAGGCGTATAATGTATTACCAGTTAAGTCGTCTGAGGAGATAGAAGTAGATAAGTTTATTGAAATATCAAAAGCTATAAGTAGAATATATGTAGGTATACCAGTTTTCGTTGGAGATGTTATCTGTAAAAATATCTTAAATACAGGAATTGATATAATTGCTACAAAGAATATTGATCATTAATCTTTGAAATTATTGACAAAGAAAATTAATATAAATTATAATAAGAGAGTAAAATACAATAATTTATCCCGTGAAGAGAATAGTAACTTTATTAGAAGGCAAAGAGAGTCGATGGTTGGTGTAAATCGATACAACTAATATTGTGAATCCAACTCAGAGGAATTTACGAAGAGTAAATCGGGTCAAACCGTTATTTTATAGAGTGGGCTTTATGCCAATTAGGGTGGCAACGCGGAAACTCCGTCCCTTGTTAGGGGACGGAGTTTTTTTGTATATACATATATATGTAAAAAATACAAATTATTTTAGGATAAGGGAGTAGGTTTAAATGTTAGATTTAAAAAGAATAAGAACTGAATCAGAAGAAGTAAAAAAAGCGTTAGGAAATAGGGGAGAAGATTTTGACGTATCAGTTATTGATAAAATAGTTGAATTAGATGAAGAAAGAAGAAAGATACTAGTTGAAGTTGAGGCATTAAAAAGCAAAAGAAATGCTGATTCTGCAAAAGTACCTGCATTAAAAAAAGCAGGAGAACCAGTAGATGAAATATTTGCTGAAATGAAGAAGATTTCAGAAGAAATAAAAGGATTAGATGAAAAGGTATCAAAGATTACTGAAGAAATAGATTATCATATGCTTAGAATACCTAATATACCAAATCCAGCAGTTCCAGATGGAGCTTCTGATGAAGATAATGTAGAAATCAGAAAATGGGGAGAACCTAGAAACTTTAATTTTGAAGCAAAAGCTCATTGGGATATAGGTACAGGTCTTGATATATTAGATTTTGAAAGAGCTGGTAAGGTAACAGGTTCAAGATTTACTTTTTATAAAGGTTTAGGTGCTAGACTTGAAAGAGCTATAATAAATTATTTCTTAGATACTCATACTGAAAAAGGTTATGTTGAAGTTTTACCACCATATATGGTTAATAGAACTTCTATGACTGGAACTGGACAATTACCTAAATTTGAAGAAGATGCATTTAAGGTAGAGAATAATGGATATTTCTTAATTCCTACAGCAGAAGTACCAGTTACTAATATGTATAGAGATGAAATATTATCAGGAGATCAATTACCTATAAAACATGTAGCTTATTCAGCATGTTTCAGAGCAGAAGCAGGGTCTGCAGGAAGAGATACAAGAGGTCTTGTTCGTCAACATCAATTTAATAAGGTTGAGTTAGTTAAATTTACAAAACCAGAAGATAGTTATGCTGAATTAGATAAATTAACAGCAGATGCTGAAGCTGTACTTCAAGGTTTAGGATTACCATATAGAGTAGTTAGAATATGTAAAGGTGATTTAGGATTTACAGCTGCTTTAAAATTTGATATAGAAGTTTGGATGCCAAGTTATAATAGATATGTTGAAATCTCAAGCTGTTCTAACTTTGAAGACTTCCAAGCAAGAAGAGCAAATATTAAGTATAAAGAAAATCCAAAATCAAAGGCACAATTTGTTCATACACTAAATGGATCAGGAGTAGCTATAGGTAGAACTGTTGCTGCTATATTAGAAAACTTCCAAAATGAAGATGGAACTGTAACAATTCCAGAAGCATTAAAACCATATATGGGTGGAAGAGAAGTAATCAAATAAATGATGTAAATTTTTTAAGAGGTATCGCATGTTTGCGGTACCTTTTTTATGTGAGAATAAATTAGTTAATAATTTTTATAATATAGAAAAAACTATTGCAAAATGGTAAATTGAAGCATATAATAATATATGAACAGTTGTTCATATATTTAAAAGGGAGGGGTAGTATGAAAAGTATAAAAAAGACTTATATCCTAGAAGGATTAGATTGTGGAAATTGTGCTAATAAAATTCAACTAGCTATATCAAAGTTAGATGGTGTTGAGAATGTAAATATAGACTTTTTAACAAAGAAGATGAAAATAGAAGTAAATGATGAAAAAGTTTTAGAAGAAGCAAAAGCTATAGTAGTAAAAATAGAAAGTGATGTTAAAGTTAGAGAAGAAGGATATAAAATTGAAAACCATCAATCAACATGTCATGATGGATGTTGTGATCACCATGGACATGACCACGAACATGATCATCATGATCATGAACATCATCATGATCATAGTCATGGAGATGAAGGAAATAAGGAACTAATAAAAATTGGTATTGCAGCAGCGCTACTTTTAATTGCAATTATATTTAAAAGTAATAAATATATAAGTGTAGCATTATTTATAATAAGTTATATTGTTGTTGGTGGTGAAGTTTTAATTACAGCCTTTAAAAATATATTAAAAGGTCAAGTATTTGATGAAAATTTCTTAATGGCAGTAGCAACATTAGGTGCTTTTTCTGTAGGTGAGATGGCAGAAGGTGTTGGAGTTATGCTTTTCTATTCTGTAGGTGAGTACTTCCAAGGAAAAGCTGTTTCAAACTCTAGAAAAAATATATCAGAACTTATGAATATCAGACCTGATTATGCAAACTTACTTGTAGGCAATAAGGAAGAAAAGGTTTCTCCAGAGAAAGTTACAATTGGAGATATAATTGTTGTAAAGCCAGGTGAAAAGGTACCATTAGATGGAACAATAGTAGAAGGAAAATCTATGGTTGATACATCTGCTTTAACAGGAGAATCAGTGCCTAGAAGTGTTGGCAAAGGTGACAATGTACTTGGTGGATTTATAAATAAAAATGGTTTATTAAAGATAGAAGTTTCAAAAGAATTTGGTGAATCTACAGTAGCAAAGATTTTAGATTTAGTTGAAAATGCTAATTCTAAAAAGGCAAAAGCAGAAAACTTTATAACTAAGTTTTCAAGATATTATACTCCAGCAGTAGTAATAGGTGCTGTATTACTTGCAATAATACCACCATTATTCTTTGGAAAAGAGTTTTCTGAGTGGCTTTATAGAGCATTAATATTCTTAGTAATATCTTGTCCATGTGCATTAGTAATTTCTATTCCACTTGGTTTCTTTGGTGGTATTGGTGGAGCATCTAAAAAAGGTATATTAATAAAAGGTGGTAATTATCTAGATATATTAAAAGATGCCAATGTAGTTGTTTTTGATAAGACAGGAACTATTACAAAAGGAAACTTCAATGTAACTAAGATTGAAAGCATTGAGATGGATGATAGAGAGTTATTAAAATATGCAGCATATTGTGAAAGTTATTCAAACCATCCTATAGCACTTTCTATACAAAAAGCATTTGGAGATAAAGTTGAAAAAGAAAATATTAAAGATTATGAAGAAGTAAGCGGAAATGGTATTAAGGCAACAGTGTTTGGAAAGAAAGTTGCTGTTGGAAATGAGAAGTTAATGAAGAAATTAGGACTTCAAGTGCCTAATGTAACTGACGTTGGTACTATTATTCATGTAGCTATAGATGGTGTTTATTCAGGATATATCTTAATTGCTGATGAAATAAAAGAAAGTAGTAAAGAAGGAATTAAGTTATTAAAAGAGTTAAATATAAAAGATACAATAATGTTAACTGGAGATAATAAATTTATAGCTGAAAATGTAGCTAAAGAAGTAGGAATAGACAAGGTATATAGTGAGTTATTACCTTCTGGAAAAGTAGAAAAGATGGAAGAAATTTTAGAAAAAAATAAAGATGGAAAAGTTATATTTGTTGGAGATGGTGTTAATGATGCTCCAGTTCTTGCAAGAGCAGATATAGGTATAGCTATGGGTGGTTTAGGATCAGATGCAGCTATAGAAGCTGCTGATGTAGTTATAATGACAGATGAGCTTACTAAGATTGCTAGTGCTATTAAGATATCAAGAAAAACTAAACAAATAGTAATAACTAATATAGTTTTTGCATTAGTAGTTAAAGGAATTTTCTTATTACTTGGTGCTATGGGAATAGCGACTATGTGGGAAGCTGTATTTAGCGATGTAGGAGTATCAATAATAGCAATATTAAATTCTATGAGAGCATTAAAAATAAAAGAATAGTTTTAGTTAAGAGAAGCTGTTGCACTAAAGGAGTGTGGCAGCTTTTTTTATAGAAAATAACCCAAGTTTATGACAATAGATTTATGATAGGATACTTATATTATTACAAGGATAGATATTTATTATAAATTTCTACTTTGACAGTATAGTATAATTATTTAAAATTTTATTAAAAAATAAAAAATTATTAATAATTATGATAGAATAAAAAAAAGAATATTTAGGAGAAAATGATGCAAGAAAAAAAGTTTAATAAAAAATATATATTGATAGCTACTGTTATAATTGCTACTACTTGTATAGTATCAACAACAATTATGATGAGCCTAAATAAGCAAAATAAGTATCATTCATATATTAAGAGGGCAGATTCTGCATTAAGTAGAAATAGATATGATGAAGCAATTAATTTATATAAGAAGGCTAAGGAATTTTCCAAGGAAGATACATTAATAGATAATTCAATAAAGTTAGCGAGTATAATGAAGGAACAAGCAGAAGAAGAGGAAAAAAAGGCAAAAGAGGCTAGGGAACAACAGATAAAGCAAAGAGAAGAGGAAAGACTTGCTTATGAAAAACAATTAGAAAAGGAACAACAAGAAAAGAAAAAAGTTGAAGAAAATAAAAAATCAGAATCAAATAATAAAGATAAGGATGATGAAGAAAAGGGCGGTATAGCTAAGGGGGTTGAAAAGTTTTTTAAATCTATATTTGGTAAATAAGCATAAGGGGATAGGATGTTATTATGGAAATATTGAAAAAGTATTTTAAACTAATATGTATTAGTACTTTAGTAGTTATCAGTATAAGTGGGTGTAGTAAGAGCAATGATGTTGTAGAGAATATATCTGAGGATAAGGTAATAGAAGAGGTAAATGATAATTTAATAGAAAGAAATAGTGAGTTTTCTGTTAAATATACTCAATCATCGCAATCATTAAAGGATGCTATAAGCGAATATACAAAAAACTTAGAAAGTGAAGATCCATATTTAAAATCTTCAATATCAAATTTTAAGTGGCAAGTAGAAGAAGAAAAAAATAGTAAGGTAGCTAATTTTAATATTGAATATATAGAAAATAAAGATGAAGAAAAAGAGATAGAAAATAAGATAAAAGATATATTAAAAAACAATATTTCAGATTCTATGTCAACAATAGATAAGGTAAGAGCTATTGATAGTTATATTAGAAACAATATAAGTATAGATGATGATTTAAAAAATTGTAGTGTATATAGTGCGTTAGTTGACGGAAAGACTAATAGTGTAGGATTTTCAAGATTAACATATAGAATACTTAAAGAAATTAATATTGAGAGTAAGATGATAAATGGTAAGGTATATGGAAATAATCATAGTTGGAACTTAGTAAATTTAGATGGAAATTGGTTACATTTAGATATAACAGGGGATAAGTTATTTAAAGGAAAATACTTTTTAATTACTGATGATGCTATTAAAAATATGGGATATCACTGGGATTAAAAATAAAAAATAAAAAAAGATAAAAAATATGTTGACAGTGTCGTAAATATTATATATAATAAACTGCGTAGTCAACTTGGAGAGATGGTCGAGTTGGTTTAAGGCACCGGTCTTGAAAACCGGCGTACGTGTGAGCGTACCTAGGGTTCGAATCCCTATCTCTCCGCCATATGGAGTCCACCAATTAATTGGTGGACTTTTTCGTTTATATTGATAAATTATAAGTTAATATCAATACTACTAAAATTTATTTTAGTTACAGTTTTATCCAGAGTAAAATTTATATGAAATTGATGTAAAAAATTTTTGAAATAACTGTTGACATTATAGAATTAAATTGTTAAAATAAAAAACGTGCCATACATGGAGAGATGGTCGAGTTGGTTTAAGGCACCGGTCTTGAAAACCGGCGTACGTGTGAGCGTACCTAGGGTTCGAATCCCTATCTCTCCGCCATTAATAATTTAATATTATTATAATTCGGAGATGTACTCAAGTTGGCCGAAGAGGCGCCCCTGCTAAGGGTGTAGGTCGTGAAAGCGGCGCGAGGGTTCGAATCCCTCCATCTCCGCCATAAGATCCATCAAATTTTGATGGATTTTTTATTTTTTTGTAAACTATATACACAGATAATACATAGTATGGTAATATTTATTATATGGACATAAATAACTTATATATTAACTGTGTGGTGATTGTATGCTAAAAGGGGATAGACTTATATTAAGGGAAGTAGAAAAGAAAGACTTACATACATATTTAAGATACTGGAGTGATGAAGATATATGTAAGTTTGATGGAGGACTTAAGGAAATACCTAAAATAAATGATTTATATAATTTTTTTGATGCAATTTTTAGAGGAAAGAAAAAATACCTAAGTATAGATAATGAAAAAGGTGTAATAGTTGGTTATGTAACATATATATCAAAAGAATATAATGATAAAGAATATGTATTAGGTATAACTATAGATAAAAAGTTTTGGGGAAGAGGATATGGCACAGAAGCGATGATGGTTGTAATGGAATATTTGTTTAATGAGTTAGATGCAGAAAATATATCATTAGAAGTATTATTGGAAAACGAGAGAGCTGGTATGTGTTATAGAAATTGTGGCTTTAGTGCAGAAAAAGTAAAAGATGAAAAAGTAATGATAGATGGAAAGTATAAAGATGTACTAGTAATGAAAATAAATAGAGATGAATTTTCAAAAACAGTGGATAAAATTTGAAAACATGAATATAATATATTATAGATTTGATTTTTTAATATAAATATGTTAAAATATTTATGCTTGCGGCGGTAGCTCAGCTGGATAGAGTAGGTGGCTACGAACCACTTGGTCGGGGGTTCGAATCCTCTCCGCCGCACCAGAAGATATAACTGGCTAAAATCTAAACCTTAAAGGTTTAGATTTTAGCCAGTTTTTGTTTTATAAAAAATTTTTCCGAAAATAACTTATTATTATGATATAGGCAAAAAGATTTAGTATATTGTTGTAAGTAAGTTGTACTGATTGTGTAGGGAGGATTTTATAAAATGTAAAATAAAAATAAATTTATATTTTATATTTTAAATGATATACATAATATATACATACAATATAAGTACATATATATTTCCGAAATCTAGTTTTTATATTTTTAATGATTAAAAATTTTTAAAATGGACAAGATATATTACTAATAAGTTAAATATACTAGAGGAGGATATTATGATAAGGGTTATGTGTGTTATTGATAGAGATGATTATAAAGCTATAGGACTACATAAGGGGTGGCATTATAAAATAAAAGAAATATTATGTTCTGGTAAGGTGAAAGTTTGTAATGCAGTTGATGGTGTTGTGGTACCAGAGTGGATAGATTCAAGTGATTTTTTTATAGTTGGAACTAATATACCCTTTAGTGAAAAGAATAAGTATTTTGATCTAAGATGCAGAGAATAATGAAGCATCTTTTTTTATTATAAAATTTATATTTTTTTAGAAGTGTTCGCCTTGTAATTGAGATGATACTATAATATATTAGATAAAAAGGAGAACAAAAGTTTGGTGAATTAATAGTAGTTTTAAATTTTGTAATATATAAGGAGTAGGTATGAAATATGAAACACATAAGCTTTGTGGGGTTATTTCTTCATTTGCAGTAGGGAATATTATTTTATCAGACATATCAATATTTAAAAGGGTGATTTTTTTAATTGTTATATCTACTTTTGGAGGTTTAGGGGGAACATTTCCAGATGTAGATGCAAAAAATAATAATTGGAATAAGATGTTTGGCAGTATATTTAAGTTTAGGCATAGAGGAAAAATGCATTCATTAATTCCATATATAATTGTTTATTTTATTATTTATAAAAAGATACTAACTAGTGTTCAGAGGCATGAATTAGTATCGTTATATATTATTGCCATATCGGGTTTTTTAATAGGGGTTATAAGTCATTTAGCCTTAGATATAATAACTGTTAGGGGAGTTCCGATATTATATCCATTTACAAAGAAAAATTATAGCATCTTAAATTTACGAACAGAAAAACATGATAGATATATAAGTTTTATATTAAGAGTATTAATAGCAATTTATATATTTAAAAATATAAGAATCTATATATGATTGTTTAGGGAGAAATACGAACTATAATTGTAAAAAATTAATTATAGTATAGGTATAAGTCATATATTATGTTAAAGATAATATAAGTTATTTGTATTTTCGTAAAGATTTAAGTTATAATTTAATTAGTAAATAAAATGAGGGGGGCCCTTATGAGAGATATATTGGTACAAGATATAACTAAAGCAGTTAAAGATGCTTGTATAGAATCTAATTGTATATTAAAAAATGATGTTTATAGTGTTATAGAGCAAAAGTGTAAGGAAGAGACTTCAGAGTTAGGCAAAGATATACTTAGTAAATTAATAGAAAATGCTGATTATGCAAAACAAGAAAATATAGCTATATGCCAAGATACAGGTATGATGGTTATATTTGCAGAAATAGGTCAGGATGTTCATGTTGTAGGTGGTTCTTTGGAAGATGCTATTAATGAAGGTGTAAGACAAGGGTATGAAGAAGGATATTTAAGAAAATCTGTAGTTGCACATCCGATAAATAGAGTTAATACAAATGACAATACGCCAGCTATAATTCATTATAAGATAGTGCCAGGAAGCGGATTTAAACTTAGATTATGTCCAAAAGGATTTGGATCAGAAAATATGAGTGCACTTAAGATGTTAGTTCCAGCAGATGGAGAGCAAGGAGTAATAGATTTTGTATTGCAAACAGTAAAGAATGCAGGATCGAATCCATGTCCACCAATAGTTGTTGGTATAGGAATAGGTGGAACTATGGAGAAGGCTGCAATGATGGCAAAAGAAGCGTTATCAATGAACCTAGATGATAAAAGTCAGGGTGAATATGAAGAAAATCTAGAATTAGTTTTGTTAAAGAAAATAAATGAACTTGGCATAGGACCTCAAGGTTTAGGCGGAGATACTACAGCATTAAAGGTAAGAGTAAAGACTTATCCAACTCATATTGCAGGATTACCTGTTGCAGTAAATATCAATTGTCATGTAACTAGACATAGCGAGGTGATTTTATGATGAAATTTCAATTACCATTAAAGTCAGAGGATATTGAAAAGCTTAATGTTGGAGATATGATCTATCTTTCAGGATATTTATATACAGCAAGAGATGCGGCTCACAAACTTATGATAGAAGCGTTGGATAAAGAAGAAGAATTACCTATACCATTAGATGGTGAGACTATATATTATGCTGGACCATGTCCAACAAAGCCAGGACATACTTGTGGACCAGCAGGTCCTACTACATCTGGTAGAATGGATAAGTTTACGCCTAGACTGTTAGACTTAGGACTTAAGGTTATGATAGGAAAAGGAAAGAGAAGTCCTGAAGTTATAGAAAGTATTAAGAAAAATAAGGCTGTATATTTAGTTGCTATAGGCGGTCTAGGTGCATTAATATCAAAATCAATAGAATCAGTAGAAGTTGTTGGATATGATTTTTTAGGAACAGAATCTGTTAAGCGAATGAAAGTTAAGGATTTTCCTGTTATAGTTGCTATCGATAGCATGGGAAATAATATATATCAAGAATAACTAAGTGAAAATATGGAGGCTGTAAAATGGATATTTTTCAAGAATCATTAGAATTGCATGGAAAACTTAGAGGAAAACTAGAGATATCATCAAAAGTTAAAGTAGAAAATCAAAAAGATTTATCATTAGCATATTCTCCAGGAGTTGCAGAGAGTTGTAGAGAAATACATAAGGATGAAGCTAATGTATATAAATATACTTCAAAAGGTAATTTAGTAGCAGTTGTTTCAGATGGGACTGCTGTATTAGGATTAGGAGATATTGGACCTGAAGCGGCTATGCCTGTTATGGAAGGAAAAGCTATTTTATTCAAAGAATTTGGTGATGTTGATGCATTTCCAATATGCTTGGACACAAAAAATGTAGATGAGATAGTTAATATAGTTAAAGCTATAGCACCTACATTTGGAGGAATAAATTTAGAAGATATATCTGCACCAAGATGTTTTGAGATAGAATCAAGATTAAAGAAGGAATTAAATATACCTGTATTCCATGATGATCAACATGGTACAGCAATTGTTGTTCTATCTGCGCTTATAAATGCATTAAAAGTTGTAAATAAAAATATAGAAGATTGCAAGATTGTAGTGAATGGAGCAGGGTCAGCTGGAAATGCAATAACATATTTATTATTAGAAGCTGGTGCAAAAAATATAGTAGTTTGTGATAAGGAAGGTATATTAGATCCAGAAACACAAAATCTTGATGCTGCAAAAGTTAAATTATCAGAAGATACAAATCCTAATAAAGAAAAAGGATTATTAAAAGATGCGTTAGTAAAAGCTGATGTATTTATAGGGGTTTCAGCTCCTGGTATAGTAAATGAAGCTATGGTTCAATCAATGAATAGTGATGCAATTATTTTTGCAATGGCGAATCCTACACCAGAAATCATGCCAGACCTTGCAAAAAAAGCTGGTGCAAAGGTCATAGGTACTGGAAGATCTGATTTCCCAAATCAAATAAATAATGTATTAGTGTTCCCTGGTATATTTAGAGGTGCATTAGATGCTAGAGTAAAAGAAATAACAACAGAAATGAAACTTGCTGCGGCAAAGGCTATTGCAAGTCTTGTTAAACCAGAAGAGTTAAGTGAAGATTATGTTATTCCACCAGCACTAAATAAAGAGGTTGCTGAAGTTGTAGCAGATGCAGTTAGAAAAGCTGCAAAATAGAAGTATATATAGAAGGAACTATCGTATTTTACATCGATAGTTCCTTTTTATTTATATTAAGTTTTAGGCAACTCCATAAACATGTCCTGTGTGTAATCTTTCTTTTGTATGTCTTAATCTAATAATTCTAGCTACTTTTTTTACTATCATAGATGTTTGTAATTTTACATCTAAAGCAATAATTATAATTAAGTTAATGATTAGTGCTAGAGAATATATTAATAATGTACATAAATTTATTATAACGTTATTTGAATAGTTTGCTTTAGCATCACTAGCAGTTACAACTATTCTATTTGTATTAGTTAATGATAGATCAAAAGTTTGTGAATCTCTTAGGGAAGAAGCTAAAAAATATGTATCTGTATCTAAAATAGTATCAATATTTTCCCCATCTATTGTTATAGACTTATTATTTTTTAATGATGAGATTATGTTATTGGTTGAGTTAGTTCTAATTTTCTTCATTAGAAGATCATTTATTTCAAAAGATACTACACCAAAAGCTATAGTAATCATAAGCGATAATGCCCAAAATTTTAATTTGTTTTTCATAAAAGTACCCCCTCATATCATCTCGAACAGGTGTTCGTACATTCTTATTATAGCATAGTATTTTTATTTAGCAATAGATTTAATAAAAAAATGCGAACAAAAGTTCACCAGGTTTGTTATATATTTAAGTTTATGATGTTAGTATGAGGATTATGACAATTACTTATTTCTATTCTAATAAAAAAGCTGCCACACTTTTGTGTAACAGATTAATATATTTGTATATGTTAAAGTTTTATTTTAGTTATATGACACAGCCATATTCCCCATAGCATTCCAAACAGATTGAAAGGTATCTATTGATACATATGACTTTTTATTTGCTAAAGGATCATTATAATAAAAATAATTTTCATCAAATCCAGTTAAGAGAATAGCATGTTCAGAAAAAGTTGCCTTTATTTTTCTATCATTCTTTTGCCAAGTGATAAAACTTGGCATACTCCAGTCGGCAGTAACCCATGCAACTACAGGATGTTCAATAGAAATATATTTTTTCAATGTATCTAATGATTCTCCAGTAAGATCTACACCTTTATTGTCAGTGTATTCATTTATTAAAGGAATTAACGGTTTGGGATATACAGAATAACCTATACCGGTACTTCCAGATATAGAGCCTACAAATCCATATTGAGGATCACCCCAAGACGTTATAACATCTCCAGAACGAACTAAAGGAGTTGGATCTTTTTTTACCTTATCTGCTAATGTCATTTTATCAACATTACCCCCTGCATAATTTAGCAGCATAGTAAGAGAGGTGATTTCACATCCATTATAAAGTTCGGGAAGTTGATTTATTAATTGTATATCTAATTGTTTTGAAGTTGGTATTTCTATAGTACTACTATCATCTTGTGAAACGTTTTCCTTCATTTGTTCATCTTCATCAACAGTATTGTTATTAGTATCGTCATTTTGTGATGATAATGAAAAATTTTTTATATTTAATGCAGATATAATAGAATTATCACTATTTAAAAGCATATTAATTATTGAATATGTAGAAATCCATAGCACAACTATTATAGAAATAAAACCTAGTTTTTTAAAAAAATTAGAAGATTTTTTTTTCATAATAAGCACCTAATTTCATTATTTTATTAAGTAATTATATGTGTTTAAATAAAAGAGTATTCGTATAGGAAAAAAAACACAATTATATTATAACATATATAGTACAAAATGTAATATTAATTGACAAAAAACGTAGAAGTTAATAGAATTATAATAGTTAAAAATAGTGAGGATTAGGCAAAATATTAATATAGATTAATAGTTGTGGTAAATTAAATTAGTGATTTAGGAGATATACATATTATGGAGAAGCATTTTAAGAATATTGATTGGAAAGACAATAGGAATCTAACAATGTTAACAGATTTTTATGAATTTACTATGATGAATGGATTTTTTAATAGTGAATTTAGAAATACAATAGGATACTTTGATATGTTTTTTAGAAAGGTTCCTGAAAATGGTGGATTTGCTATAATGGCTGGGGTTGAACAATTAATAAAATATGTTCAATCAATTCACTTTGATGAGGAAGATATAGATTATTTAAGAAAAAAAACAAATTTTAACGAAGAATTTTTAACATATCTAAAAGAATTAAAGTTCACTGGTGATATATGGGCAATTCCCGAAGGAACACCTATATTTCCAGGAGTACCACTGGTAACTGTTAGAGCACCGATAATGGAAGCGCAACTTTTGGAAACAATGATATTGTTAACTGTAAATCATCAAAGTTTAATTGCCACAAAAGCAAATAGAATAGTAAGAGTAGCTGACGGTAGACCAGTTTTTGAGTTTGGTAGCAGAAGAGCGCAAGGGTATGATGGAGCAATTTATGGAGCAAGAGCATCTTATATAGGTGGATGTGCTGGAACAGCTTGTACTATAGCAGAAGAAATGTTTAAGTTACCAGCTATGGGAACTATGGCACATTCATGGATAATGTTCTTTGAAACAGAATATGATGCATTTAAGACTTGGGCGGAAACTTATCCAGATGAATGCTATCTACTAGTTGATACATATAATGTATTAAAAAGTGGAGTGCCAAATGCTATAAAGGTATTTGATGAAGTATTAAAACCTATGGGAAAAAGACCAAAAGGAATAAGAATTGATTCAGGAGATATTACGTATTTAACTAAAGAATGTAGAAAGATGCTAGATGAGGCAGGATACGAGGACTGCAAAATTACAGTATCAAATTCTTTAGATGAATATATAATAAAAGATGTAATTTCTCAAGGAGCGGTTATAGATTCTTTCGGAGTAGGAGAAAGACTTATAACATCTAAGGCTGAAGCTGTTTTTGGTGGAGTATATAAGCTTGTAGCAATAGAAAGAGATGGGAAAGTTATTCCGAAAATAAAATTAAGTGAAAATGAAGCTAAAACTACTAATCCTGGGTTTAAAGTTCCATGGAGATTGTTTGATATAGAAACTGGAAATGCTATAGCAGATATTTTAACATTAAGTAATGAAAATATAGATAATAGTAAAGAGTATGTAATCTTTGATGAAGTATATACTTATAAGAAAAAGAAGATCAATAACTTTGTTGCAAAAAGACTTCAAGAGCCAGTATTCAAGTCTGGTAAGTGTGTATATACATGTCCTGACTTAGATGAAATTAAAGATTATTGTAAAGAACAGATTAATACATTGTGGCCAGAACTTTTAAGATTTGAAAATCCACATAAATATTATGTAGATCTTTCTAAGGATTTATGGAATTTAAAATTTAAGTTAATAGAAGAAAATTCTAATTAAAAAAAGGAGTTATCGCATTAATAAAGGAAGTTTATTAGCGATAACTCTTTTATTATATTATTGTATATTGTACTTATAGTGTACGTAAGATATAAGTAGGATATAAAAAAAGTAAACATAATTATTATTAAGATACGGAAGTAATATTAATATTGTACGTACAATATTAATATATTATAACTTATTACCTATTGTTTCGCCCATTTTAACTTTAGTTTCTATATTTTTCTTTGTTTCGGATAATATATCATCATCTATTTTAACTTTATTTTTTTCTAAGAATAAAATTACTGTAGAACCACCAAATTTAAAATATCCTTTTTCAGAGCCTCTAGATACTTTAGTATTAGGACTGTAAGTTTGTTTAATAGTACCTACACAAGTTGCGCCTACTTCTATATATAAGACGTCTCCGAAATTAGTTGAATTTAATATAGACCATTCACGTTTATTTTTGCAAAATAACTTTTTTATACCGGATAAGGCGATAGGATTTACAGAATAGTAGAATCCTTTAATTTTATTAGTTTGTGATATTATACCGTCATCTACAAAGTGAAATCTATGATAATCTACAGGACATAATCTTAATATTAAGCAAGTTCCATTTTCGTATTTTTTAGCTATAGAATCGTCGTTTATAAGCTCTTTAAGAGAATAAGTAAATCCTTTGACTTGTACTATATTTTCTAAATCTATGTTTTCAAAAGCCAATAGTCTTCCATCTCCGGGAGAAATAAATTCATTAAGGTTTTGAGAAATAGGACGAGCATCATTATGTAGTTTTCTTGTAAAAAAGTCATTAAAGCTTTCAAAATCTTTACTTTGTTTTATAGATTCATTCATATCTATATTATATTCATTAATTATGCTATCTATTTTTTTTCTACTACTTTTACTATCACAAAAAAATCCATAAATTTTAGAAAAAAGTTTTCTTTTTAAAAATATATTTAAAAAACTTTTTCCAATAGGACTTTCATATGTCCACTTTATATAATTTTCACCAAGAACTTGTTCAATTTCGTAATTTTTTGATTCTCTATTATAAATTTTAATCATATACTCCTCCTGTTATATATATATTTCCAAATATATTGCTTATAAAATTATATAATAATAAAGATAAAGTTTCTATGTAAATGTATTTTTTAGTTTAAAGGAATAATATAAGTGATATAATATAATTATATATGACTGAGGAGTCTAAATAGGAGGAAGCGTAATGAATAAGACAAAGAAAGCAATATTTGACGCAGCTATTGAAGTTTTTTCTCATTGTGGATATGATGGAGCCACTATGGATGAAATAGCTAACAGGGCAGGAGTTGCAAAAGGAACACTATATTATCATTTTAAAAGTAAGGAAGAAATTTTTAAATTTATTATTAACGAAGGAATAAATATAATTAATGAATCTGTTGAAGACGGTATAAAAGATATTAAAGATCCTCATAAAGTAGTAAAGACTGCAGCAAAATTACAATTAAGATATATGAACGATAATAAAGATTTATTTAGAGTAATTATTAGTCAAGTTTGGGGCGATAGTGAAAGAAATAAAGAATTAAGGGAAGCTGTATCAAAATTAATAAACATAAGTAACAAAAGTTATCATGGGATAATAGACAAAGGTGTTGTTAGTGAAGATGATGCAAGATTTCTTGGATATTCATTTATAGGTATTTTAGTATCTATAGCATTATATGATTTATTAAATGGTGAAGAATATGACAATGATGAAATAATTGAACGCTTTTTAAAGTATAATGATGTTTTACATATATTAAACAAATAAATGAAATATATAATTGACAGTAAAAGAATCATGGTATAAAATTCTATTTGTAGAATAAGTAAGCACCCGTAGCTCAGTAGGATAGAGCAGTAGTTTCCTAAACTATTGGTCGCAGGTTCAATTCCTGTCGGGTGTACCAAGGTGTGAAAGAGGTGACTCAAACACACCTTTTATTTTTATATAAGGAGAAATTTCATGGATTATATGAAAATAGCTTTAGAAGAAGCTAAAAAAGCATATAATAAAGGAGAGGTTCCGGTAGGTGCAGTAATAGTAAAGGATGGAGAAGTTATTGCAAAAGGACATAATTTAAAAGAAACACTTAATGATGTAACGGCTCATGCAGAAATAAATGCTATTAGAAGTGCCGGCGAAAGAAATAATAACTGGAGACTTAATGGTTGTGATATGTATGTTACTTTGGAACCGTGTTTTATGTGTGCGGCAGCTATAGCTCAGTCTAGATTGCGTAGATTATATATAGGAACCTTTGATGAAAGAATGGGCGGTTGTGGAACTATAGATAATATAATTAATAGAGATGATATAAATAATCATGTTAATGTTATATGGCAATATGATGAAAGATGCAGTGAAATATTAAAAGAATTTTTTAAATGTAGAAGAAATGAGGAGAGAAATAAATGGAGCAAAATATAAAACCAGAAATTCTAGATAAAATAACAAAAGTATGTTTATGTAGAGGTATTTCAAGAGCTACAATAAAAGAAGCGATAAAAAAAGGTGCTAGAACTGTAGAGGAAGTTAAGGAAGCAACTGGAGCTACTATTGGTGGATGTAACGGTAAGAGATGTGGATTTAAAATTGAGGAGTTATTAAAAGAGTACTATTCCCAATTTGAATAATAGTACATGATAGATGAAAAGTAAATTTTATAGTATAAATAAATGGGGTTGTCGCACAAAAAAAGTAAAATCAAAGTACGACAGTTTTTTCTGCAAAATAGAAGTCGGGGCACAGGTATAGTTTTATATATTCATTAAATACAATTATAACTTTAGCCGTCCACAGGAGTAAAATATTTTCCCTTTAGGGAAAATTAACCTTACTTGTGCCCTGTGCCATCTAACCTGTTCCCTGTTTTCTGCCATAATAAAAGGAGGTATCACTAACAACTTTTTATTTGTTACTGCGACACCTCCATTTGGATTGCTATTAGATATTTTCTTTAATATCTTGTAAGCAAGAATGACAGATTTTCTTTCCTTTGAAGTTTTCAACATCTTTAACTTCTCCGCAGAATAAGCAAGATGGTTGATATTTCTTTAGAATGATTTCGTCACTGTTAACATATATTTCTAAAGCGTCCTTGATTTCGATATCTAAAGTTCTTCTTAATTCTATTGGGATAACTATTCTCCCTAACTCGTCAACTTTTCTTACAATTCCTGTTGATTTCATGTGCGTTTCCTCCTAATACTTCTAAATTCGACAATTACCACATGTATAATAACATTACTAGCAATAAAAGTCAATATTTTATTAAACCACATTTAAGAAAATTGCGAACTGTTATTTTGCTAATAAGTTCTCAAAATAGTTGCAAACTAATATATAAATGTTATAATATATAAATGCAAACCATTTGCAATAATATATGTACAATTAAACAATTGCAATTAATGTGTTACTTGTTAACATTATTTACATATTAGTTTAAAAATATACGTGAGGTGAAAAATATTGAAAAAAAATTTTTTGTTTTTAATTACATCTATTATATTGGTGACGTTTATGGTGGGTTGTGGAAAAGAGAATGTAAAAAGTGAAGCACAAAATAAAAGTGATAAACTTAAAGTTTTAGTATCTTTTCATGCTATGGAAGAGTTAGTAGAGCTTATAGGAGATGATAAAGTAGATGTAGAAGTAGTTATTCCAGAAGGAACAGAAGCTCATGACTTTGAACCTACAACAAAAGATATTAAGGAATTATCTAAGTCAAAGTTATTTGTTTATAATGGCCTTGGAATGGAACATTGGGTAGAAAATTTCTTAAAGAATAGTAAGGTAGAAGTTGTTGAAGCATCAACTAATGTAAATACTATAAAGAATGATGGAGTAACAGACCCACATACATGGTTAGGATTAAAAGATGCTATTGTTGAATTAGAAAATATAAAGAACGCATTGATTAAAATAGATTCTAAAAATAGTGATTATTATGAAAAAAATTATGAGAATGCAAAACAGGAATTAGAATCAGTATATGATGAGTATAAAACTAAGTTTGATTCTATAGAAAACAAAAAGTTTGTTACGGGACATAAGGCGTTTGGATACTTATGTAGAGAATTTGGATTAGATCAAGTAGCGATACAAGGGGTATTTGCAGAAGGTGAACCATCACCAGCTAAATTAGCAGAGCTTGTAACATATTGCAAAGATAATAATATAAAGACTGTTTTTGCAGAGGAAATGGGAAGTACTAAAGTAGCAGAAACATTAGCAAGAGAAGCTGGAGCAAAAGTTGAAACTATAGAGACTTTTGAAGGCGAAGGCGATTATATAGATGGCATGAGAGAAAACTTAGAAAAAATTTATAAAGCTCTTAAATAGAAAATTAATAATTAAAAAAGGATGAGGTAAATTAATAAGTACTTTATCTTTTTTTTATATATATGTTTTATTTAAAAATCTACATCATTAAATGAAATAAGATAAACAACTTCTAACATAAGTTTATTATCAATGTAGATTGTTTTTTAGAACTTATATATTATAAAATTTTATGATATTAAAAAAATAGAAAAATGGCATTTTATATTAATTGACAGTTCAATCACCCTATGATAAAATTAGGATACGTTTTAAATAAGTATGGAGAGATGTCCGAGTTGGTTTAAGGAGCACGCTTGGAAAGCGTGTGTTAGGGGAAACTCTACCAGGGGTTCGAATCCCCTTCTCTCCGCCAATGCCGTGCTAGATGGGGAGCTAGCGGTGCCCTGTAACCTGCAATCCGCTTTAGCAGGATCGATGTCTAACCGAGGCTTTATTACGTATAGTCTGACCTAGAAAAGTGATGTTGATAATTGGGTCCCACGCAACGGGAATTCATGAACCTCGTCAGGTCCGGAAGGAAGCAGCGATAAGTGAAACCTCTCGTGTGCCGTGGAAAAACCTGGTTTGAGTTAACTCTCTAGGTAACGTATATGTAATACTGTCAGAGTTAGATGCACGGTTTTTGTATAATAAGATATTTTGTGAGGAGAACTCTAGTTATGAACTAGGGTTTTATTTTTTATATACCATTTTAATAGATATAATATTATGTATAAATGTTATAATTATAGTTATACAAGATAAGTAAAAGAGGTGAGCTTATGGCTTATAAAGCTTTATATAGAGTATGGAGACCTCAGACTTTTAGTGAAGTAGTAGGTCAAAAACATATAACAACTACAATAAAAAATGCAGTAGATAGTGGAAGAATAGCTCATGCATATTTATTGTGTGGAACTAGAGGAACAGGAAAAACCACTACAGCAAAGATACTTGCAAAAGCAGTAAATTGTTTAAATCCTCAAGATGGAGATCCTTGTAATGAGTGTGAGATGTGTCAAAAGATATCTAAAGGATTAGCTATAGATGTAGTTGAGATGGATGCAGCATCTAAGAATAAGGTTGAAAATATAAGAGATATAATAGAAGAAGTGCAAATTCCACCTAGTGAAGCAAAGTATAAAGTTTATATTATAGATGAGGTTCATATGTTAACAATAGGAGCTGTAAATGCTTTTTTGAAAACATTAGAAGAACCACCGAAGAATGTAATATTTATTTTAGCTACAACAGATCCACAAAAGTTGCCTATTACAATTTTATCTCGTTGTCAAAGATATGATTTTAAAAGAATAAATCATAATGATATAAAAGAAAGATTAAGAGAAATTGTAACAGATTCAGGTATACTTGCAGATGAAAATAGTTTAGATTTTATCTCTAGAATTTGTGATGGTGCAATGAGAGATGCTGTAAGCATATTAGATCAATGCATATCTATGGGAGATGGAGCAATTAGATATGAAGATGTATTATCAATGGTAGGAATGGTTACTAATGATAAGTTGATTCAATTAGTAGACCACATTATAGATAGAGATATTACAAAATCTATGAATTTAGTAGATGATATAATTTTTAATGGAAAAGATGTTGGATTGCTTATAAAAGAATGTATCACTCATTTTAGAAATTTGCTTATGGTTAAGGTTAGTAACAATCCAGAAGAATTAGTTGATATGTCGAAGGAAAATATAGCACAACTTAAAGAGCAAAGTAATAAAATAAGAACAGAAGAGATTATGCGATTTATAAACATATTAAATGAGGCTGATGAAAATACTAAGTGGAGTAAACAAAGTAGAGTATATATTGAAATTGCTATAATAAAGATGTGTAAAATAGAGTTTGATACATCACCAGAGATGATATTAGCAAGAGTAAATAAATTAGAAAGTTCTATAAGAAGTGGTGCCATAACTATAAATGCACAAGAAGGCAATTCTGTATCAAATAAAAGTAAAAAGGTTAAAGTAAGTAAGACAATAGTTAATGACGAAAAAAAGGAAGAAAATATTGAAAGAAATTTATCTACAAAACTTACTTTAGATGATATTAAAAAGAAGTGGAATGAGGTATTAGAATTATTAAAAGGCAGAAGACTAATGTCTTTATATGCTTATGTATCTCCAGGGAGTCCAACTGCGTTTAAGGAAGGAATTTTAGATATAACCTTTAGTCCGCTATATGGATTTGCTAAGAAAAACTTAGATAGTAATTTAGAACAACGTACTAAAGTTGAAGAGATATTTACAGAAGTGCTTAAGGAAAAAATAAGAATAAGATATATGTTAGATAAAGGTGAAGAAGAAAAATCTAAAGAAGAACAACTAAAGGAACTTTATGGTGATTCCATAGAGTTCGTTGAAGAATAATATGGTATAATGATAAAATAAATAATAGTATTAAGTTTTAGGAGGTATTATTTTATGGCAAGAGGTGGGTTTCCAGGAGGCTTCGGCGGAGGAAATATGAATAATTTAATGAAACAAGCACAAAAAATGCAACAACAAATGATGGAGATGCAAAAAGCTATAGAAGAAAAAGAATTTGTAGCTTCTGTTGGTGGCGGAATGGTTACTGTTTCTGTGAATGGTAAAAAAGATATACAAAAGGTTTCAATAGATCCAGAGGTTGTAGATCCTGAAGATGTAGAAACATTAGAAGACATGATTCTTGGAGCTTTAAAAGAGGCTATGGCAAAAGCTGATGAGGAGACTCAAAAAGAAATGTCTAGAATAACTGGAGGAATGAATATTCCAGGAATGTTCTAATTGAGGTGAAATAAGTTGGATTTTTATCCTGTTGCAATAGAAAAGCTTATAGAAGAATTTGCTAAGCTTCCTGGTATAGGCTATAAAACAGCACAGAGGCTTACATTACATGTTTTAAATTTACCACAAGAAGAAGTAAATGCTTTTGCAGATGCTTTAGTTAAAGGAAGAGGAACTATAAAATATTGCTCAGTGTGTGGAAATTATACAGAAAAAGATCCATGCGCTATTTGTAGCAATCCTAATAGGGATTCTTCAGTTATTTGTGTAGTAGAAGAGCCAAAAGATATTATGGCTGTAGAAAAAGTAAGAGAATATAATGGAGTATACCATGTATTACATGGAAACATATCTCCTATGGCTGGTAGAGGACCTAACGATATACGATTAAAAGAATTAGTAAGTAGAATGAATGGCGAAGTTAAAGAGGTTATAGTAGCAACTAATTCTACTGTTGAAGGTGAAGCTACAGCTATGTATATATCTAGAATATTAAAACCTTTAGATGTTAAGGTTACAAGAATTGCACACGGATTACCTGTAGGTGGAGATTTGGAGTATGCAGATGAAGTAACTTTATCAAAAGCAATAGAAGGTAGAACAGAAATTTAATAAGATATGAATACACCTCCTAGATTATGTAAATAATAGTAATGTAATCTAGGAGGTGTTTTTATGTTTTTTGGATTTGATAAAGGTTATAAAGCTGAAAAGTTAAAGTATGAAGAAGAAAAAAGAGAAATAGTTGATTCAATTAATGAAGTTCAAAAGGATTTAGAAATATGTAGGGGGTTATTTGAAAGTTCAACAGATGCATCATTATTAGAATTTGCAATTTATTATGAAGCTGCATTAAAAAATAAATATGACTACTTATTAAAATTAGCAAAGATAAAAAATATAAGTGTGGATTTTACTTATTATGCTGACCTTGAGAGGAGTTCTAATGAATAGAATCACATAAATATGTATGTATAGACTTTTTTATTATAGTTGTAACGAATTAATATGCTTTTAAATATATTAGAAGTATAGCATTGTAATAGAAAAGGAGATTCTAAGATGGGAAATTATTATACAGATGGCTTTAATAATGGAGGAACATCAGCAGCTCAAGCGGCACAAGCACAAGCACAAGCAGCACAAGCAGCTCAAATTGCAGCAGCAAGTGGAGCAGAGTTAGTTGGAGTTAATAATATAGAAATAGGAATACCTATTTATAGAGGACCAAGAGGAGCAAGAGGACCTGTAGGGCCAATGGGGCCAATGGGACCAATGGGACCAAGAGGACCAAGAGGAGAACGTGGAGAAAGGGGACCAGTAGGACCAGCAGGATCTTGTGGAAGTTGTGGTAAATGTGGACCATGTGGACCAAAAGGAGAACAAGGACCAAGAGGACCAGTAGGACCTGTAGGGCCAATGGGGCCAATAGGACCAGCAGGAGCAGCAGGTATGAGAGGACCAGTAGGACCAATGGGACCAAGAGGAGCAATGGGACCAGCAGGACCAGCAGGAGCAGTGGGGCCAATGGGGCCAATGGGACCAATGGGACCAATGGGGCCAGCAGGAGAAGATTCAAGCAGAGTTTGTTATTCAGGAATGGCTACTTTATTATCTGGGGTTAGAGCTGCTGGATTGACAGTAGATATATTAACTGATGCAAATAGAGGAGAAGAATTCAGAAGATCAACAGTGGAAAATGTTTTTGATGCTCTTACAGAAATAAGAAGTATAGATGAAAATGCATTTATTCCACTAAATAGCATTGCTGTTGTTAAAGGAAATGGAGTAGGAGATGTACAACTAGCACCATTACCAGAAGAACCAGAAAATGCAGTAGATAGCATAACTACTTTCTTAGATATGTTAAGACGTAAAAATGCATGTGTACAAATAGAATTAAAAGTACAAGGTGCTTGTATAGAAGGACCAATAACAAACGTTGGTAGAAGTATAGTTGTTATTGGAAATTGTACAGCAGTTTTAGTATGTCAAATTGCTGTAATAAAAGTTATAGAGAGAAATTGTTGTTGTTAATAAAGTAACGTAATAGGGATGAATATGTACTTAACAATAGATGAATTTTGTATTATTACAAAATAGATAGTATCTTAATGAAGAAGGGACTGTCGCATTAATTTGTCGGCGATAGTCCTTTTTTTATGTTAAAAATAGTAGCGAATAGTAAAGGTTAATTTTCTAATATAAGAGTAAAATATGGATAGTTAATATATTTTAGATTAGATACCCTATAGAATTTGACCCTTAGATGAATACTGAAAAAAGGATAATTTAACAGATATGTATTGAGTTAAATATAGAATTAAAAGATACTATACCAGGTGTATCCACATATATAAAATGAAGAAAAATAGAGCAATAAGCAGAAAGATAAATATATTTTTATAAAAAGGAGTATATATACGTATAATACGCAAATTTCGGTGATATAATAATCCTTGTCGCTGCGAGAGAGCAGCAACGAAAAAGAAAAAAGTTGTTGACAAGATTCGATAACTTTGATATAATAAATGAGCGTCGCAAGAGAGCGACAAATGATCTTTGAAAATTGAACAGAAGAAACATATAACCAGTTAATTCTTTTAATTGACTCATATATATGAAGTCAGCAAACTAGTACTAAGCTAGTAAATCAAACTTTTTAA
>NZ_JAHLOD010000037.1 GCF_018917145.1 Clostridium bornimense | reverse complement strand
TAACTTATAGTATTGGTCGGCAAACCTACTATTATTTTACATCGGAGGTTTTTTATTTTCTACGTATAGCTAAAAGCTTTTTAGAACCACAGGTCGAACCTGTGGTATTCATTAAACAATAAAAAAGAGGTATTGCATTAAGCGATACCTTTTTATTATATTAGCAGTAATCTTGTCTCATATTTCTTACTTCCTAGGTTTTTCATAAAATACAATTAACTAAAAAACTGATCTCTTCTATACCATAACCTTTAGTACCCATTTTTTTAAAAATGAGATAGTGAAAATTTTAACTAAATAGGTTCAACTCTTTACTAATATGTATTATAATAATATTTACAAGTGTATATACACATAACTTTACAGGAGTTGAATATTATGAATCTAATCAAAGAGATCAACAGACTAAAAAAAGAGCAGGGGGCTCTAATACTTGCACACTACTATCAACGTCCAGAAATTCAAGATATTGCGGACTATGTTGGTGATTCTTACTACTTAAGTAAAGTTGCTAAAGATAGCCCTAATAATCTTATTATTTTTTGTGGTGTGAAATTCATGGCAGAAAGTGCGAAAATACTTTCACCTAATAAAAAAGTACTTTTACCAGCATTAGATGCAGGATGCCCTATGGCTGATATGGCTAATGTAGACAAGCTTTTAGAAATGAAGCGTCAGTATCCTGATCATACTGTTGTTACATATATAAACTCATCTACTGAAGTAAAAGCTTTATCTGATATTATTGTTACTTCTTCAAATGCAGAAAAAATAATATCAAATTTAGATAGTGATAAAATATTATTTCTACCAGACAAAAACTTAGGTAGACATATTGCAAATAAGTTCCCTAATAAAGATTTTGTACTATGGCCTGGTTTTTGCATAACACATAGAAAAGTACAACCTGAATGGATTACATCCTCTAAAGAAAAATTAAAAGATGTAGTTGTGCTTGCTCACCCTGAATGTGAGGAGAATGTTTTAGAATTAGCAGATTTCATTGGTTCTACTGGTGAAATAATAAATTATGCAACTAATAGTGATAAGAAAAATTTCTTAATAGTTACTGAAGAAGGTGTAATTCATCCTCTTAAATTAAAAAACCCTGATAAAAACTTCTATGTCCCTGGAACAACAATGACTTGCATAAATATGAAAAAAACTCGTCTTGAAGATGTTTATGATGCCTTAGCTAAAGGTACTTATGAAATTACAGTAGACGAAGATATAAGAAAAAAAGCTGCAAAAGCTTTAAATAGGATGCATGAACTTGCAAACTAAAACTTCATCTGTTGTTATTGTTGGTTCAGGAGCCTCAGCACTATATTGTGCTTTAAATTTAAGAGATAACATAGACGTAACTATTATTACCGAAAAAACATGTACAGACTGTAATTCCTACCTTGCACAAGGTGGAATAGCTACTGCTAGAAGTAATGAAGATATTCCAGCACATATAGCAGATACGCTAAAAGCTGGTCAATATAAAAACTCTGTAAAAGCAGTAGAAGTTTTAGTTAATGAATCTAGAGAAAACATAGATAATTTATTAAAACTTGGTGTTGATTTAGATAAAGAAAACAACCATCTATTATATACAAAAGAAGCAGCTCACAGTATAAATAGAATTGTTCATCATAAAGATACAACTGGAAAAGCTGTAGTAGATGGATTATTAGCGAAAGTAAAAACTAAAAAAAATATTACCATTATAGAAAATGCATCATTAGTTGATTTATTAGTAGAAAATAATCAATGTCATGGAATTATATATTATAAAGATAATGATTATATAAAATTAACTGCAAAAGATGTTGTACTAGCTACTGGAGGAATTGGTGGACTATTTAAGCATTCAACAAACTTCAGACATATAAAAGGTATCGGTTTATATCTCTCAATAAAACATAATATTAAACTTCATGATACTGAATATATTCAATTTCATCCAACAGCTTTTTATGATGAAAATAATGATGGTAGATGCTTCCTTATATCTGAAAGTTTAAGAGGTGAAGGAGCAATTATTACAAATCTTGATGGTGAACGTTTTGTTAATGAACTATTACCTAGAGATGTAGTTACTAAAGAAATTTTAAAAGAAATGCATAGAACTAATAGTTCTCATGTATTATTAGATATATCTCATAAAGATTCTGAATATATTAAGAATAGATTTCCTTCTATATACTCTAATTGTCTTGAAAAAGGTTATGATTTATGTGCTGGACCTATTCCAATTGCACCAGCTCAACATTACTTTATGGGTGGAATAGAAGTAAACTTAAATTCTAAATCTTCAATGGATAATCTCTATGTTGTTGGAGAAGCTAGTTGTACTGGTGTTCACGGTGCAAATAGACTAGCATCAAACTCTCTATTAGAAGCTTTAGTTTTTTCAAGACGTGCTGCTAAAGAAATTAATACTTTTATAAATGATACTACTTTAACTACAGTAGACTATAAAGATATCTTAGATATCAACACTACAAAAAAGGATTCTTTAGCTACACTTATTAAATACTTTAGCAGTAAAGGAGACTTTATAAAAAATGAATTGGTTAATTATTGATGAAATAATAAAAAATGCTTTAAGAGAAGATGTATGGGACGATGATATAACATCATCATCTATTCTTTCTAAAGATCAACAATCTACTGTTAATGTTATATGCAAAGAAGACGGTATAATTGCTGGTCTAGAAGTTTTTGAAAGAGTATTTTATCTTCTTGGTGATGTAGAAGCATCTTTTCAATATAAAGATGGTGATTCCGTTAAAAATGGCGAAATTATAGGTAGTCTTAAAGGAAATACATTAAATATACTTAAAGGAGAAAGAGTTGCACTAAACTTACTTCAACATCTTTCTGGTATTGCCACAATAACAAATAAGTATGTACAAGAACTATCTAATACATCTTGTAAGCTTCTAGATACTCGTAAAACCACTCCTGGGCTTAGAATACTAGAAAAGTATGCTGTTAAAGTCGGAGGCGGTTGTAACCATCGTTTTAATCTTTCTGATGGTGTTTTATTAAAAGATAATCATGTTGCCGCTGCTGGTGGAGTCAAAAATGCTATAGAAAAAGCTCGTAACTCAGTTTCATTTGTACGTAAAATTGAAGTAGAAGTTGAAACCTTAGATCAAGTTAAAGAAGCTCTTGATGCAAAGGCTGATATCATTATGTTAGATAATATGGACAATGAAACTACTAAGAAAGCAGTTGATTTAATAAACGGTAAAGCACTTATAGAAGCATCGGGAAATATGAATCTTCAAAGAATACGTTCTGTTGCTGAAACTGGAGTTAATTACATATCTGTTGGTGCCTTAACACACTCCGTTAAAGCTCTAGATATATCCATGAAAGATCTTAAGAATCTTTAAATATCATTAAAAAAGATGACCACTTGGTCATCTTTTTTCAATTCACAATTCAGGCAATTCACATTTCACAACGGATGTTAATTTTCCCCTGCATGAAAAATACTATAGTCCTGCGGGCTGTGAGAATTACAATTGTGTTTATAGATGTATTTAGTGCATATATAAAACTAGTTGTTTTTTATAAATCATCTATTCTAGTTCAAGAACTGTGCCTTGTGCCATCATACTTGTGCTCTGATATCTACCTGCTCCTTTGTGTGCAACATCCCCTTTTCTCTAATTCAAAATGACTGTTCTTTGCATTACTACAAATATTGTACTATACTATTATTGAAATAAATTTTGCTAGGGGTGCCTATATGGCTGAGAGATGATATTTCATTAACCCTTAAACCTGATCTGGATAATGCCAGCGAAGGGAAGCAGTACTTATTGATGACTTAGAATTTGAAATAAAAATGCACTTATTTACAAAAAATTAATGAAATTCTACGTGAATTTCTTCCTTCATCTACTAGCTATCAAACTGCTAACTGTAACTATATGAAAATCTCCTCTACCTAGCATATCAGGAGGCTATTTTATGAAAACTTTTATTACTAACCTAACGGATATTGCCAAAAGTCCATTAACTATCTTAACTCTTATTGCTGTAATAATTTTAATTGTTATATTTATTAAAATTAAAAAAGTAAAATTTACAACAAAAATATTAGTACAAGTTGCCTTAGCTGTAGCTTTATCTACAATATTAAGTCTTATTAAGTTTTACCACTTTCCTCAAGGTGGTAGCATAAACTTGGCTAGTATGGTACCTATTCTTATTATGGCTATGATTTATGGTCCTGAAATAGGCTTTTTAACTGGCTTTGTGTACGGTATTGTTGATTTAATTCTTGGACCATATATCTTAAATCCTATTCAAGTTTTATTTGATTATCCACTTCCTTATATGGCTCTAGGTTTAGCTGGATATTTCAAAAATAATAAGACTCTTGCAGTTACTGCAGCTATGATTGGACGATTTATATTTCACTTTATATCTGGCGTAGTATTCTTTGGTAGCTTTGCACCTGATAATATGTCTCCAATAGTATACTCTGCTGTTACTAATGCACTATTGATAATTCCAAACGGGATAATATGTCTTATTGTTATATATTTTATCCCTATAGATAAACTAAAAGAAATATAAAAGAAAAAGCTGTTATACACAAAAAAGTATAACAGCTTTTTATCAGTTCAAAATTATCCCCGTATTCTTTTTATCATAGTAAATTCTTTAATAAGATTCTTTATATTTAAAAACATTATAATTGCTAATATACCTATTAATACTATTACATAGCATAATGAAACTTGCTTTATTGTTCCTAATAAAATTACTAATAAAGTCATCATTATAAAAAAACTTAATACCCTGATCATTTCTTTTTTAACATCATATTTCTTACGACTTTTACCCTTAGATAATTTATATATAAGATGACCTATACAACGACTTATTAATATATTGGTCATTATTACCTCTATTAATATAGTACTAACACTAATAATACTAATTTTTTCACTATTTAAGCTTAATAAGAAAGCTACTATTAACGTTAATATTACATAAACAAAATTACTTCTTTGTATCTTACCCTCATTTTTACTATTATATTTTATAAATATATTATTTACTAAAACTGTTATAAGTAAATATACCGCTATCAGTTTTGCAAAATACCCCATTTTCTCAACCCCTATTGAATTCGTAAATAAAAAACTCTGCCTATGAAATTTATTTATAGCCAGAGTTTTATGTCTTATTATCTTCTTGTATAAACATAAAAGCTATGTGGATATTTATTTTTTTCATCCACAATACCTTCAGTAATACTGTCAGTTATCCACATACTTTCATCAAAGTGTGGAAAAAAAGCATCCCCTTCAAAGCTTTCTTTAATTCTTGTTATATATGCTTTTTTACAATATGGTAATAACGTTTTATATATTTCTGCTCCGCCAACTACAAAGATTTCTTCTTCACTATCCACATAAGGCATCACTTCTTCCATACCATGTAATACAGTGACTCTTTCATCTTCTACATTAAAATTTTTATCCCTAGTAAGAACTAAATGTTGTCTTCCTGGCAATATTCCTGGAAGTGATTGAAAAGTTTTTCTTCCCATAAGAATCTTATGCCCACTTGTAACTGATTTAAAATACTTTAGGTCATTAGGTATATGCCATATTAACTTGTTATCTTTCCCTATGACATTATTTTCAGCTACTGCCACCATTAAGTTTAACATAATTCGCCCCCTTAAACTGATACTTCCATCTTAATTGATGGATGATATTTATATCCCTCAAGCTTTATATCATCTGGTGTAAAATCATAAAAGTTAGTTATTTCAGGATTTATCCATAACTTTGGTGCTTCATAAGTTTCATTTTCTCTTGTAAGTTGTAGCTTCATTCCCTCAACTTGATTTTCATATATATGTGCATTGTTTATTACATGAGTAAATAATCCTGGCTTTAATCCAGTTACTTGAGCAATTAAATGAACAAGTACCGCATATTGGCTCATATTAAAAGGAACTCCTAATGGCACATCTCCACTTCTTTGAACTAACATGCAATTTAATCTTCCATCAGTAACATCCCACATAGTTAAAAAACAACAAGGTTGAAGTGCCATCTCTGGTAAATCTTCAATATTCCAAAGATTCATCATCATTCTTCTATCTTGTGGATTATTCTTTAGTGATTCAATTAATTTATCTACTTGATTGTATTTAGCTATTTGATATCCATAAGCTTTTCCTATAGTTCCATCTTCTAATGCCCACTCATTCCAAATCTGAACATTTTGTTCTTGTAATTTCTTAACATCATTTGATTGATCTTTAAATATCCATAATAATTCTTTAACTGCTGTCTTAAATGCAACAAATTTAGTTGTTAATATAGGAAATTCATCTTTTGACAAATCAAATTGAAACATCTTATGTGGTAACTTATATGTCGCTGTACCTGTTCTATTTTGATCGTAATATCCATTATCTAATATATCTCTAACTAAAGTTAAATATTGTTTATCAGCATTATTCATTAGTTCATATCCTTTCTTTTATTTAAATTTAATTATATCATTTTTTTCTTTTTATAACATCTAATAAAAAGAGCCATTACACGACTTCAACGTCTTGTAACAGCTCAATGAACTCTTTATCTCTTCTTTACTATTTCCATAACTTGTTCATACCATACTAGGAAAGATAATATACACCAAATCTTTCTTGATTCATCTTCCTTACCTGCTTTATGGTTTTCTAAAAGCTTTAATGCTTCTGCTTTATTTATATATTCTGGACATTCTGATCTGTTGATAATATCTTTTGCCCATTCATACATTTCGTTCTTTAACCATACTCTAATAGGTACTGGATATCCAAGTTTTCTTCTCATTGTAACTGGATCTGGTAATATATCTGCAAAAGTTTCTCTAAGTAAGCTCTTTGTAGTATGTCCACCTATCTTGTCATATCTTCCAAGTTTACTTGCTACTTTTAATACTTCCTTATCAAGGAAAGGTACTCTAAGCTCTAAGCAATGTGCCATAGTCATTCTATCTGATTTCACTAGAATGTCCCCGGTTAACCATGTATTAAAATCTATATATTGCATTTTTCCAACACCATCTAAACCTAATGCCTTTGCTTCATCATAAAATGGTTTAGTTATTTGTTGAGGTCTAACCTTATCATTATAGAATGGTAAGATTAAAGGCTTTTGTACTTCTTTAAATATATTAGCATTACCAAAATATCTTTCTTCTACTGGTGTACAACCTCTTTCAATAAAGCTCTTTCCTTTTACGTGTTCTGGTATAAGCTTAGAAAATGCTAAGAACATCTTTTTAAGTACGCCTGGAACATGATTCCACATCTTTAAAGATTCGCTTTCTCTATAGATAGTGTATCCACCAAACATTTCATCTGCACCTTCTCCTGAAAGTACAACTGTAACTTGCTTTCTTGCTTCTTCCGCTATGAAATAAATTGGTACTGCTGAAGGGTCAGCCATTGGACCGTCTAAGTGCCATACTAACTTTGGAAAAGCATCCATATATTCTTTTGCAGTTACTATTCTCTTATAACTTGCAACACCAAGTGCTGCTGCTGATTCTTCTGCTAAATTAATTTCTGAATAACCATCTACTTCAAAACCTACTGTAAATGTCTTAATATCAGGTTTATGTTGTTTTGCTAATGCTACAACTATTGTTGAATCTATCCCTCCAGAAAGGAATGAACCAACAGGAACATCTGAAGTTAAATGTACTCTAACTGAATCTTCCATTACTTCTCTTATTTCCTTCATCATAGCTGTTTTATCATTTTCTTGTGGCTTTAATTCAATTTTGAAATATCTTTCAATTTTAGCTTCACCATCGCCTACTTTTGTTAATGTGCATCCTGGCTCTAGTAACATAACATCTTTATAAATTGTATGTGGCTCTGGAACAAATTGATATGTTAAATAATGTTGTAAACCATCTTTATTCACTTCTGCAATATTTCTATCTGCAAATAAGAATGCCTTACTTTCTGATGTTAACATTAATCCTTCAGCATCTTCTGTGTAATAAAGAGGCTTTATACCAAATATATCTCTACATGCAAAAATAGTATCATTTTCTTCATCTCTAATAACTATAGCATACATACCTCTTAGATAATCAACATATTTCTTACCATATTGTGTATATGCTGCTCCTATAACTTCAACTTCTGAATCTGTTACAAATTCATAACCTAATTCTTGAAGATCTTTTCTAAGTTCTCTATAGTTATAAATTTCTCCATTGAAGACAATATTTAATCTTCCTTTATCATAAGCATAAGGTTGATGTCCATTAGCTAAGTCATTTATAGATAATCTTCTAAATCCTAAAATAGCTTTGCTATCACTATATACTCCGTAATCATCAGGTCCACGATGAGCAATAATCTCATTCATCTTTTCAACCATCGGAAGGTCTTGTTCTTTTAATCCTTGTGGTCTATATAAACATACAAATCCGCACATATAATTACTCCTCTCAAAAGTATCCAAAATTATATAATTCATTATTTTTTTCACTTAACATAACTTATATTATATCAAAAAAAATCTACTTTAAAATAGTATATCTACTCTTATTCAACAAATATATCTGCTGCAAAAGTTTTTCTTCCTGTTTCTTTCGAATTATTGTCAATGTCTATTTTCATATACCTAACCATTCCAGTATTAACATTTAATTGTGCAGATATTTCTATTTTAATATTGCTATTACCTTTACTACATACTTCAACTAAAGCAGTATCATCTTTAATAGCCATTACTTTTCCTTTTATATTAGTATTATTTAAGCCAATCTCCTTACAAGTCTCTCTTCCTAGCATCTTATTGAAGCTCATATTTATTTTACCATTATTTCTTATCTTTTCACCTACAAAACATGAAATGGCTTCAAATATCTTTTCTTGTTGATTTTCAATCTTCAAAGTACCATCTCTTAATACATCTTCATCTCCACTTATTAAATTATACTGAAAAGAATCTGCCTCTGCATATATACTTCCTTTAAAAATATCTGACTTTATTTTATGTATACTCTCCCCGAATATCTCACTATTTTCATCAGCTTTTATTAATATACCATCTTCCTTTGTATCTATTACATAATCATTATACCTCAAATCAATATATGCCTTTTTTTCTTTAATATCTGTACACTTTAAATTTATATCAAAATTATTTTTAATATTAATCGCTTCATCTTTTGATTGTAATTTTGTATTATATTGAACTCTATATTCCCTTCCTTTCTCAGGGGCAAACTTAATTGTATATGAATCTTTATTGCATCCAGCCAATATTCCTAAAGAAAAACTCAATATTGATACTATAAATAATCTTTTCCTCACACCCATATACTTATTTTCCCCTTTCAGTAATTTTTTTCATTATCCGTTATTATATCATACTTAGTATATTAAAAACATATCATTCTCTATATTACGACATCTTTTTCATTATGATTATATTGTGCTTTATAAAAAAAAGTTATTGCACCAACATTGAGAGTTTTCTCATTGCAATAACTTTATTTTTTAAGGTTATTTCTTTTTCATTGTATTTTTAATATCAATTGTTCCTTCAATTGAACCTTCTAATTTTGCATTCACATTAATATTTTCCGTAATACCTGTTTTGACATTAACCTTCATATTACACTTAAAGTCTTTCAATGTAGCATCATTTTCACCTAACTTCATACTATCTATATTAAAATTGATTTCTGCTACATTATTTTTTATAGATTTTACTTTTCCTATTAATTTAGAGTCTTCAAAATTTACTCCTAACTTATTCTCTGTATCTTTTCCTAACAACTTATCTAATGGTATTATTATTTCTTCCCCTTCTTTTACTTTTATATTTTCTAACATACATGCATTATCTACTGAAAAAGCACTATCTTTACTTATTAAATTTAAACTATCTGCCTTTGATTTTAATGCTTCTCCACCTTCAATATCATATGTTAATACATTTCCTTCTCTATCTACTGTTACTGTGATTTTACTACTTTTTAATTCAGATATCACGTCTTTGAACATATCATTATCTTCATTAATTTCAACAGATATAGCCCCACCAATATTCATGTTCATATCAAAATCATCATATTTCATTTCTTCAGTAATTTCATCTTTTGATACATCAACATACTTAATATTACACTTTACATTAGCATCAATAGCTAACTTTTGTCCTTTCGCCGTTGCATCCATCTTAATAATACTAGTTGCACTATATTCTTCTCCAGATGATGGATTAAATTTTATATCATATGTTTTTTTGTCACCACATCCTATAAAAGATATCAAACTAACTCCTACAATAAGTCCAGATATTATTCTTCTAATCTTCATGTAACAATCCCCCCAACATATTATTTACTTAATATTTCAACTCTTACAATTATAACCCCTTCACTTCTATTTGAAAATAAAAAAAGTGTTACAAAATATCTTATATTTTGTAACACTAATAATACTAATTTTTCATTGAATGCACTGGAGCTGGTATTCTTCCACCTCTGTTAACAAAGTTAGTACAATCTGAACTATTTACCGGCATAATTGGTGCTCTTCCCAGTAATCCACCAAACTCAACAAAATCACCAACTTTTTTATTTGGAACTGGAATTAATCTAACAGCCGTAGTTTTTTGATTGATCATACCAATAGCGGCTTCATCAGCAATTATTCCTGATAATGTTTCAGCAGTTGTATCTCCTGGTACAGCTATCATATCAAGTCCTACTGAACATACACAAGTCATAGCTTCTAACTTTTCTAGTGTTAAGAATCCATTACTTGCAACTTCTATCATACCTTCATCTTCTGATACTGGTATAAATGCTCCACTTAAACCACCTACAAAAGAAGATGCCATAAGTCCACCTTTTTTAACAGCATCATTTAACATTGCAAGAGCAGCAGTTGTACCTGGTCCTCCACAATGCCCTACACCAATCTCTTCAAGTATTCTTCCAACAGAATCACCTACTGCTGGTGTTGGTGCTAAAGATAAATCTACAATTCCAAATGGAATTCCAAGTCTTTCAGACGCTTCTCTCGCTACTAATTGTCCAACTCTAGTAACCTTAAATGCAGTTTTCTTGATAGTTTCTGCTACAACTTCAAAAGATTCTCCTCTAACATCTTCTAAAGCTCTCTTAACTACACCTGGTCCACTTACTCCTACATTTATTACTTTTTCAGCTTCTCCTACACCATGAAAAGCTCCTGCCATAAATGGATTATCTTCAACAGCATTACAGAATACAACAAGCTTTGCACATCCAAAACCATCTGGAGTTATTTCCGCTGTCTTCTTTATTGTTTGTCCTAATAGTTTTACCCCATCCATATTAATACCATTCTTAGTAGAACCTATGTTAACTGATGAACATACAATATCTGTAGTTGCTAACGCTTCTGGTATTGAATTTATAAGCACTCTATCTGAATCTGTAAATCCTTTTTGGATAAGTGCTGAAAAACCACCGATAAAATTAACTCCAACATTTTTTGCCGCTTTATCTAAAGTTTTTGCTATTTGTACATAAGAATTTGCCTTAGTAGACGCTGCTACCATTGAAATTGGAGTTACTGATATTCTTTTATTAACAATAGGAATTCCATATTGTCTCTCTATATCTTCTCCTGTTTTAACAAGATTTTCAGCAGTCTTTGTAATTTTGTCATAAATTTTATCGCATAACACATTTATATCATCTGATGCACAATCTAAAAGGCTAAGTCCTAATGTTATTGTTCTTACATCAAGATTTTGATCTTTAATCATGCCTATTGTCTCTAAAATTTCATTTGAATTCAACATTTTTTAATCACCAACCCTTAAATACTATGCATTGAATTAAATATGTCTTCATGTTGGATTCTTATATCCACTCCAAGTTCTGATTCTAAACTAGAAAAAGTTTCTCTTAACTCTGCAATTGATTTATTACTCTTAGAAATGTCTGTTATCATTATCATTGTAAAATATCCATCTAATATAGTTTGTGAAATATTAAGTACATTTACATTATTCTCTGCAAGTACCTTAGTAACATCAAAAATAATACCTACTCTATCTTTCCCTACAACTGTAACAACAGCTTTCATTTTTAGCCCCTCCTAAATATATACTATTTTAAAATTATACCATAAACCTACAATTAATATAGGATTAAATTTAAAATTTGTTATATTTATTGATAGTTTTTATTAATATCTAACATTTCAACAAATTTCTATAAATAGTGAAATTTCATAAACTTCAATTCAAGACCTGTGCCATGCGCCCTCATACTTGTGCCCTACTTTGTAACATGTAAAAAAGCTGCTACACTCCTGGTGTAACAGCTTTGTTATATTTTATACTATTATGAAACTTCTTCTTTCTCAAATTGGCTATTATAAAGATCTGCATAGAAACCATTAGCTTTTAACAATTCTTCATGATTTCCTTGTTCAATTATATCTCCGTCTTTCATTACTAAGATTAAATCTGCATCTCTAATTGTTGATAATCTATGAGCAATAACAAAACTTGTTCTGTCTTTCATTAAATTATCCATTGCTTTTTGTATAAGCACCTCTGTACGAGTATCTACTGAACTAGTAGCTTCATCTAGTATTAATATCTTTGGATCAGCAAGTATTGCCCTGGCAATAGTAAGTAATTGCTTTTGACCTTGAGATATATTACTTGCTTCTTCATTTAATTCCATGTCATATCCATGTGGTAATGCACGTACAAAATGGTCTACATGAGCTGATTTAGCCGCTTCTATTATTTCTTCATCAGTAGCATCTAATCTACCGTATCTTATATTCTCTTTAATACTTCCGTTATATAGCCATGTATCTTGAAGAACCATACCAAATAACTCTCTTAAGTTATCACGAGTAAAGTCTTTGATATTATGACCATCTATTTCTATAGCTCCACCATTAAGCTCATAAAATCTCATAAGAAGTTTAACTATAGTAGTTTTTCCTGCTCCTGTAGGTCCAACTATTGCAACTCTTTGTCCTGGCTTAATTTTAGCTGAGAAGTCATTTATAATTATTTTATCTTCATTGTAACCAAAATGAACATCTTTAAATTCTACAGCACCTTCGACATTTTTAGGATCTACACCTTCTGTAACATTATCAACTTCTTCTTCTTCATCTAAGAATTCAAATACTCTTTCAGCAGCAGCTGCTGTAGATTGAAGAACATTTGCTATTTGACCAGCTTGAGCTATTGGTTGCATAAATGTACGTATATATTGTGTGAACGCTACAATATCACCAACAGTTATTTTCCCTAATACTGCAAGCCATCCACCAAGTATTGATACTAATACATATCCTAAATTACCGATAAAAGTCATTATAGGCATCATCATTCCTGATAAAAATTGTGACTTCCATGCTGATTTATATAATGTTTCATTTAACTTATCAAACTCTTCTATTGTTTCTTCTTCTCTATTAAATGCTTTCATTATATTATGACCACTGAAAACTTCTTCTACATTACCATTTACGTGACCTAAATATTCTTGTTGCTCCACAAAATACTTTTGAGATTTCTTTACTACTAACATTATCAATCCCATAGCAATTGGTAATATAAGTATTGAACCTAAAGTCATTTCCCAGCTTATAGATAACATCATAATAATTACACCAATAAGCATAGTTACAGATGTTATTATTTGAGATAAACTTTGGTTTAATGTAGTGTTAACAGTATCAACATCATTTGTTATTCTTGATAATACTTCTCCATGTGTAGTTTTATCAAAATACTTTAATGGCATACGATTTATCTTTTCAGAAATCTCTTTTCTCAAGTTATATGATACTTTTTGAGCTATTCCTGACATAACAAATCCTTGAATCAGAGATAATATAGTACTAACTATATATAATGCAACTAATCCTATAGCAATCTTACCAATATATCCAAAATCCATAGATCCATTTCCAGAATTAGTTACTTTGCTTAATAATCCATTAAATATTTCTGTTGTAGCTTTTCCTAATAATTTGGGTCCTATTATTGAAAAAGCAGTACTACCTATTGCTAATATAAAAACTATAATCATAGGAATTCTATATGGCTTTAAGTATTCCATAAGCTTTTTCATTGTACCTTTAAAATCTTTAGCTTTTTCTGTAACTACCATTGGACCTCCGCCCATAGGACCGCCATTTTTTTTCTTACTCATTGGCTAATTCCTCCTTTGAAAGTTGTGATAAAGCTATTTGCTTATATACCTCACAATTCTTCATAAGTTCATTGTGAGTACCTATTCCTGCTATTTTTCCTTCATCCATTACTACTATTTGATCTGCGTTAATTATAGTACTTACTCTTTGTGCTACTAATAATATAGTGCTATTCTTTGTCTTTTTATTTAATGCCTTTCTTAATGCTGCATCAGTCTTAAGATCTAATGCTGAAAAACTATCATCAAATATATATATTTCTGGTTTCTTTATAAGCGCACGAGCGATAGAAAGTCTTTGTTTTTGACCACCTGAAACATTTGTACCACCTTGTGATATCTCTGTCTTAAACCCATCTGGCTTACTTGATATGAATTCTGTAGCTTGAGCTATTTCTGTTGATTCTTTCAAATCTTCTTCTGTAGCATCTTTATAACCATATTTTAAATTACTTTCAATATCTCCTGAAAATAATATACCTTTTTGAGGCACATATCCTATTTTTTCTCTTAAATCATGTTGTGTTACATCTTTTATATTAATCCCATCAACTAATATTTCTCCTTCTGTAACATCGTAGAAACGTGGAAGAAGATTTATAACTGTTGACTTACCACTTCCTGTACTTCCTATAAATGCTGTAGTTTCTCCTGGCTTTGCAGTAAAACTTATATCTTTTAATACATACTCTTCTGCCCCTGGATACTTAAAGCTAACATTTCTATATTCTACAACACCATTAATAGCATCTGAGAACTTCTTAGAATCCTTACTATCTTTAATAGATTCTTCTGTATCTAAAACTTCACATACACGTTGAGCTGATACAGATGCACGAGGTAACATTATTGATATCATTGAAATCATTAAGAACGCCATTATAATTTGCATTGTATATTGCATAAATGCAGTCATATCACCAACTTGCATAATACCATCATTTATCTTATGTGCTCCTACCCATACAATTAATATTGTTATAAGGTTCATTATTAACATCATAAGTGGCATCATTGTTACCATAATACGACTTACAAATAAGTTTGTACTTGTAAGTTCCTTATTTATACCTTCAAACCTTTTTTCTTCATGTTTTTGGTTACTAAAGGCACGTATTACTAACATTCCAGTAAGCGATTCTCTTGCTACTAAGTTAAGCTTATCAACAAGCTTTTGTATTGCTTTAAACTTTGGCATTGCAAATCCAAATAACACCATAACTAAAACTGATATAGTTGCTAGAGCAACAACTACTATCCATCCCATAGATGTATGAGTATTTATAACTTTGATAGCTCCACCAACTCCTAAGATTGGTGCATAAAATACTATTCTTAAAAGCATTACCATAAGTAATTGAATTTGTTGAATATCATTTGTTGTACGTGTTATCAACGATGAAGTGGAGTATGTGTCAAATTCTGCATTAGAAAATCCAACAACCTTTTTAAATACCTTTCCACGTAAGTTTCTTCCAAGTGATGCTGCAACTCTTGCTCCTATTAAACCTACTAATACAGTAGCAACCATACTAGATAATGCTATTCCTACCATTAATGCACCTTCAAATAATATATATCTTAAGCGAAGTGCATCTGTATCAACACCAATATTCTTATATTGATCACCAATATAAGATACAGCCATTTGTCCTATAATCATATCTGGAAAATCGCTGAACTTTTTATCTATTGATGATTTCATTGACTTAACTTGTTCCTCTGGCATATTACTCATGGCTGTAAAAATATCTACACCTTCTGGTAATTGCATCATAGGAGATTGTTCCCCTGACATTTTAGAAAACTCTTTACTTTCCAGTGCTGCCACTGTAACTAAAGGTTTTTGTAATATATTAGCTAGTTTAGCTTTTTCATCCTTATCTTTACTAGACAATCTATATATCTTATCATTATGATTACTTATATATTCTTTTACACCTTTATCTACTACGGTTCCACTAAGATTATCTTTATTTGCAACTTCATAATTATCTAATAATATCTTTTTATCTTTGTCATTAACAAAAAGCATTATTTTATTTAATTCTGTTTCACTAATTGCTAACGGAACAGCTTCTTCTATACCATTTTGTTGAATACCTACATTAACTATATTAGACATATACTCTGGTAATGCTAAGTCACAAGTTGCTTGAATAACCAAAAGCATGATAATAGCTAAAATAGATCCTATAAACGGCTTTAAATACTTTGTCAGCTTTAACATTATATTCTTCCCCTCTCTAGTCAATTTTATTTTCTTGTTCATTATTTGTACAAAATAATTATAAATTTATAACTATTATATGTCAATAACTATTATAGTTGTATAATCTTTTGTAATGGTTTATAATTATAGTATTAACAATATGTTAATACTATATTTACTAAAAGGAGCGTATTTATGTCTGATATAGATTTATTCGATATTTCAAAAAAATTATTTAATCTATTAATATCAATACATGGAAAAGCTTTTAACCCTACCGAACTTTCAAAAGGTCATTGTATTCCGCCTTCTCATATAAAAGTTATCTTTTACTTACATTGCCATGATTCTGCATCAGTATCTGAAATTGGAAAAAGGTTATGTATCTCTAAGCCTAATATGACTCCTATTATTGACAAATTAGTATCTGAGGGATTTGTTACCAGATATGAGGATCCTCATGACAGACGTGTCTTAAGGGTAAAAATGACTGAAAAGTCTATAGATTTTATAAATGGAGTAAAGGAAAGTGTAACTTCACAATTTGCCTCAAAACTTTCTGTTCTTGATAAAGAAGACTTAAATGAATTATCTAATTCAGTAGACACTATAAAAAATATATTATCTAAATTAAGTTTATTATTATAAAATAAGGGATTAAAGTACTAATTATTTAAATTATTGTACTTCAATCCCTTATAAACTTACATTTTACTTTCTATCCATCTAAATATATCTATGTAAACATCCTTTTTATTAATTTCATTTAACATTTCATGACGTCCATCTTTATATAACTTATATGTTACATCTTTAATACCTATTTCTTTAAGATTATTGTATAAATTTATTATACCTTTTCCTCTCATTCCCACTGGATCCTTATCTCCTGCAAATATATATACAGGTAAATCTTTTCTAACAATGTCAAAGTTTCCTTTTTTATTTATCGTTAATAACCCTTTAAACAATTCATTAAAAAATGATACTGTAGGAATTCCTCCACAATATGGATCATTAATATACTTGTCCACTTCTTTACTATCTGAACATAACCAATCTAATTCTGTTCTTCCTTCTAATCGTTTGTTATAACTGCCAAATGTAATTTTATTTATAATTTTTCCTCTTTTGCTTCCACCAAATATACATACACCACAACCTGATATTAACTTACCTATCCTTGTTGCCTTAGGTGGTTTACCATTACTACCACTTAAAATTAATGCATCTATATCATTACTATAAAGTTGTATATATCTCTGTGCTACAAAAGATCCCATAGAATGCCCTAATAAAATTATCTTTTTATCTTTATAGTCTCTTTTTATTTCTTCAGTTATTAAGTGAACATCTTTAACTAACCACTCAAAGTCATCCTTATCCAAATGACCTAATTTATCTTTTGATTCAGCGGTCTTTCCATGACCTCTATGATCATGTCCATACACAGCATAACCACCATCACTTAAATAACTTGCAAAATCATCATATCTTAATATTGTTTCTAACATTCCGTGAGATATTTGAACTACTCCTTTTATCTCTCCTTCTGGTATCCATTTATAACAATTAATTTTTACACCTTCATCATCTACTATAGAAAAATTAAATCTCTTTGTCATATTTTAATCCCTCATCATATCTATTATAAATATTTTAAACTATTCAGTATAAATATTTTATATCCGGCAGTACAACTTTTCAATATCTAAAAAATATTGGACATAACTATATCGACATTACACGATTATTACAAAGAAGGATTACTCCCTCTCATTAATCGAAACCTAGGAAACATACAACAATTTAATGATACATACATAGCAAAAACTATCGTTATAACAAAATTTGTTATAACGATAGTTTCTTTTATCATAACACAAGTCATACACTCAGAAATTCCGCAAGAATTTCTTCCTTAACTGTAAATTGATTAATATGCTTTTCCCCAGTAAACCATTGATTTTGCTTTTTTACCACAACATACACAAGTATCTGTAATTTCTTCTTGTTCAAATGGCATACATCTTGAAGTTAATCCAGCTTTTTCTTTTATAGCTTCTTCGCAAGCTAAATCTCCACACCACATAGCCTTTATAAATCCTGGCTTAGTGTCTGCTATTTCCTTAAGTTCTTCCATAGTTTTAGCTACAAAAGTCTTTTCTTCTCTATTTTGTAGTGCTTTAGCATAAAGATTATCATGAATTTCGTCTAATAATTCACAGATTCTAGTTTCTAAGTTATCTAAAGATACTACTTCTTTTTCTCTTGTATCTCTTCTTACTAAAACTGCTACATTATTTTCAATATCTTTTGGTCCAATTTCAACTCTTACTGGAACACCTTTCATTTCCCATTCATTAAACTTCCATCCTGGCATCTTATCTGAAGTATCTGCTTTAACTCTAGCAACTTTAGAAATTCTTTCTCTTAATTCTTCAGCTTTTTCAAGGACACCTTCCTTATGTTGTGCTATTGGTACTATTATAACTTGTGTTGGTGCAACTCTTGGTGGAAGTACTAAACCGCTATCATCTCCATGAACCATGATTATAGCCCCGATAAGTCTAGTTGTTACTCCCCATGAAGTTTGATGAACATATTGTTTTTGTGAATTTTTGTCACTATATTGAATTCCAAAGCTCTTTGCAAATCCATCTCCAAAGTTGTGAGATGTACCACTTTGAAGTGCTTTACCATCATGCATTAAACTTTCTATAGTATAAGTTGCTTCAGCTCCTGCAAACTTTTCCTTTTCAGTTTTTTGTCCCTTAACTACTGGTATAGCTAAGAAGTTCTCCATCATTTCTGCATAAACATTTAACATTTTGATTGTTTCTGCTTGTGCTTCTTCTGCTGTAGCATGAGCTGTGTGACCTTCTTGCCATAAGAATTCTGTAGTTCTTAAAAATGGTCTTGTAGTCTTTTCCCATCTAACAACAGAACACCATTGATTATATAACTTTGGAAGATCTTTATGACTTTCGATAATTTTTGAATAATGATCACAGAAAAGTGTTTCTGATGTTGGTCTTACTGCCAATCTTTCAGTAAGTTCATTATCTCCACCTTTTGTTACCCATGCAACTTCTGGAGCAAAGCCTTCTACGTGATCTTTTTCCTTTTGTAATAGTGATTCTGGTACAAACATTGGCATATATACATTTTCATGACCAGTTTCTTTAAACTTAGCATCTAAATATTTTTGGATATTTTCCCATAATGCATATCCATAAGGTCTTATTATCATACAACCCTTAACACTTGAATAGTCAACAAGCTCTGCTTTTTTAACTATATCTGTATACCACTGTGCAAAGTCTTCATCCATTGATGTTATTTCAGAAACAAACTTTTTATTATTTTTCTTACTCATATATATTCCTCCTAAATTTAATTTACAAAAATAAAAACACCGAGAATATCCAAAAGGGACCATTCTCGGCGTTACCACCCTAATTAATATAAAACAATACTGTCTTATATTCTCTCTAACTTCCTATAACGTGGAAACCCGCTGTATCCTACTAAAATCTTTTCAGTACAGAACTCCAAGGCTGGTTCAAAACACTATCTTAGAAACTTACACCTACCGTTTCCTCTCTATAAAGAATCACATTTTTACTATTCCTCTTCAAAGCCTTTTTTATATACCTATATGATAAATTACAAAGTTTTTTATGTCAATGATATAGTACTATCGATTTAAAAACTTATTAATAAGCTCTCCTAATATCTTTATTCCTCTTTCAATAGTTTCCTCATCACAATTTGTGTAATTTAATCTCATAGTATTAGATTTATCAGAATCTACATAAAAACAAGATCCTGGTACAAAAGCAACTTTATTTTTTAAAGCCTCATCAATTAAATCTTCAGTATAAAATTCATTAGGTAATGTAACCCATATAAACATTCCACCTTCTGTTTCTGTAAAAGAAACATCCTTTGGAAAATATTTTCTCATAGCTTCTACCATTGCATTTCTTTGAGCCCTATAATGCTTTCTTATTAATGCAATATGAGCATCTAAATCATTATTTTCTAAATATTTATATACTACTCTTTGGGCAAAAGAATTTGTTTGTAAATCTGCTGCTTGTTTTGCTACAGTTAGTTTTTCTATAATTTCTTTATCTCCAGCAACCCATCCAAGTCTCATAGCTGGCGCAACAATCTTTGAAAAACTTCCAAATAATAATCTATTTTTCTTAATAAGTGATGATACTGGTTTTTGTTCTTCACCTATAAACCTAAGTTCTCCATATGGATCATCTTCTATATAAATAACATTACTATCATTAATTACAGATGCCATAGCTTCTCTTTTTTCTTTTGAATATGTAATTCCTGATGGATTTTGAAAATTAGTTACTGTATAAATCATCTTATTATTCTTATCTTTTAATGCTTCTTTTAAACCTTCAATACTTATACCGTCATCCTCCATATCAACAGCTGTAAATTTAGGTTGATACATAGAAAATGATTGAATTGCTCCAAGATAAGCTGGTTTTTCTAATATAATACCATCGCCTTCATCTATAAATACCTTTCCTACAAGATCCATTGCTTGTTGTGATCCACTTACTATAAGTATTTCATCAGCACTTATATCCATGCCTTTCTTTCTATATCTATTAGCAATAAATTCTCTAAGTGGTTTATATCCCTCTGTTGTACTATATTGAAGAGTATGATCCTTATCTTCATCTAGTGCTAATTCTGTAGCTTTCTTTATTTCTTCTATAGGGAAAAATTTAGGGTTAGGTAATCCACCTGCAAAAGATATTATTGAACTATCCTCTGTAACCTTTAAAATTTCTCTTACAAATGATTTTGGTACGTTTTTAATTCTGTTAGAATATAAATCAGTCATATTTTAGCCCCCTACGTTAATTTACTACTAATAATACCACTTTATTATAATTAATAAAAGAAGAATTTATCACATTAAAACTAAATGATAATTTCTTCTTTTACTTTCTTTATAACTATTCTAATTTCTTATCAAAAACCTCATCTGCTATACCTTTATCAACTTTAATTTCCGTTGTTTCAAACCCATATATGGTATTATTATTTTTATCTAATCTTCTATGCTCTAATATTATCCCGGTCTCTTTATCTACTATATAAACTACTTTTTCTATTCCATCCTTACTTTCAAACTCCATTTTGCTTTCTATTTTAGCAGCATCTCTTTCTAAATAAGTACACCACTCTATTTCCCAATTACCTATATTTCTTAATAAGTACGCCCCTTCTTCTTCGTTCAATAAAGTTGTTCTTGCTTGTTGTAAATATTCTGTATCCACTCTTCCAATAAATTGTTCTTCATCATCTATTCTATCTTTTACCTTAAGCTTCGGAATATACTCATCTACCACATCATTAACTGCAAATTCTCTTACCTTATGTCTTCCATATTCCATAGATACAACATTATTATCTTTTACTAATACCTCATATAAGTTTGATTTTATATATGTCCTCTTTTTCTCATTATCTACATAATAGTGTACTTCACCTTCATCGCTATTAAAATTATTATATGTACCACTTACATTTTTATAAAAATCAATACTATTAAGTACCTTATACATAAGTAATTCTTTTTCTGTCATACCTTCAAAAAATTTATTATCTACTTTTATATGTTTAACATACTCTGGATACTTGTCCTCACTTTTATTTCCTTTTAATAAAACTGTAGTCACTCCCCCACCTACTATTAAAACTAATAAAATACTAATTATTATAATTGTCTTTTTATTTATTTTCACTACCCCACACTCCTAATGATATATATTTTGCATATAACTTCTTATTTTTAAAGTTGCTTACTACTTCATCTTCATACATTGATTTTGCTAAATATAACCTAATCTCATCTGAAGACTTTACATAATCTAGATCCATTCCATTAAAATGATACTGTATCTTTATTTCTTTATATCCATCACGTTCTCTCAAGTTTGTTATTTCAGCATAATCATTTTTTACCATTCCTATACTTAAGATACTTTCATCACATAGATTGCTCCGTAAAACTTTATTTGAATCATTTCCTTTTATCTTTAAAGCTACCTCAACTTTTACTATTCCTGTTTCCTTTTCGATATCTACAGTACATCCTTCAACATTAATTTCTTCATGTTCTGTCTTAATCCATCGATCCTTTGAATATTTTTCTTCATAATATTCCTTTGGAATTTCTTTGTTAACTCTATAATATTGAAATCCCATAATTGCAATTATTAATAAACTTAAAATACATATTATAATCTTTTTCATAAATCACTTTACCTCATCTATTATTCGTCCTCTATCAACAAAAAGAATTTTATCTGCTACGCTCTCTAATTCTTCCTTATCATGGTTTGCTATTAAGATAGTTTTTCCTTTACTCTTCATATCAAGAATTATGTCATTTATAAGCCTTACACCATCTATATCAAGTGCATTTGTTGGTTCATCTAGAATAATTAACTCTGGATCTTCCATTATAGCCTGAGCTATTCCAAGTCTCTGTTTCATTCCTAAAGAATATTTCTTAAATTTCCTAGTATCCTTTGGGTCTAATCCTACTTTTTTTATAGCTTCTTCTATATCTTTATCACTTATGATTCCTTTTATTTCTGCTAGATACTTCAAGTTTCTAAATCCAGTTAAATTATCTAAAAATCCTGGATATTCTATAAGAACTCCTAAACTATTAGGAAAAGATATATCTTTTCCTAACACCTTATTATCAATAATAATTTCTCCACTATCTACATTTATAAGACCACATATAGCTCTAAATAACATAGTTTTACCAGAACCATTTTTCCCTCTAAACCCATAAATTTTTCCTTTTTCTAAAGAAATACTTATATTATCTAAAACTACATTATTTCCAATTGTCTTGTTAATGTTTTTAATATCTATATATGCTTCTTTCATTTTTTTCTCCTTGTCCTAATTTTATATAATCTCTTTTTTACTACTTAACTTTATTCCAACACCTAAAGCAACTATAAATACTACAGAAGTATATATCATAGATTTTGCTAAAGATAAATTATGTTCAACATCATATGGTATATGCCTTAATATAATAGAATGTTGTCCTGGCATAAAATTACTTTCTATATATACCGATGCAATTAATAAAACTGTAACAATAAGCAATGAATATTTATAATCTATTACTAAAGATATAACACTGCTTATAGCAACTAACATTATCGTTGTTACTATATATAAAGAAATAATATCAAACTGCAACTCTACACAATTTCCTACAACTATTCTTCCTATAATGTATGGTATAAAAAATACAACACAATAATATACAACTACATTCATGATCGATGCCAAAAGCTTACATAACCAAAACTTAGTTTTTCCACATCTTGTAACAACATATATACCATTCTTTGAAAAATCCTCATATCCTTGTTTTCCTACTACATAAACAATGATAAAATTAGTTAAAAACCAAATAGCTGGAAATTGAATTTCACTTATATCTTTACTATACTTAACTCCATTAAATATCTCAAAAAATATGTTTATCCCTTCTCCGTTAAAACAATCAAATCTCCCCATTGTAATTAGACTTAGAAATATATAAAATATTGCTATATATACATATGTATGCTTACTATTTTTTATCATAAATACAATTTCACGTGTAAGTAACGCTTTTATACTACTATTTTTCATACTATTTCTTTGTAAAAAAATCTTTTTTTACAACATACCCCTTTCCAATAATAAATGATAAAATAGCAAGTATTAATAAAAATAACACCTTTACTATTATTACTTGTGGCTCCACAAAGTCATCTACCCTTAGTGACATTCTTTTTATACTAAGTTCAAATCCATTAATTGTAATTTCACTAAATATCATAACTATTAAGACTAAATATGCATACTTGCTATCTATATAACTCCTTAATGCTCCTGTTAATATTCCAATTGATATTAACCCAATAAATAATAATAAAAATATTATTCCTAATATAATCCATGTTTTTAGATATGGAACTATTTTGTTCCACAATTCTGTATTGCCATAGCAACGAAATACTATACTGTTACTTTGTTGCCATCTATTCGAAAAACTTCCTAACATAAATCCACTTATTACATAAGTTTCAGTAGTTATAAATACACTATATAAAAAAGCTATAGTAACTATTTTTTTAATTTGATTTTTCCAATACATTTCTTTTGATTCTTGTCTCAAAATTATATTCTTACTATCATCTAAATTCAAAATACTTATTATCCAAAATATAAAAATAATAACTATAGGAAAAGCTAGAATTTTATAATTTAGCATCCCAGTTCCCATTGGATTTATAATTAAATCAAAAATAGAAAGATTATATCCAGGATTTGTTTTTATTAATCCATAACTCATACCAATATGTATTGCTAGAACAAATAAACTACAACCTATAATTCGCTTTTTAAAATATCTTAAAGTGCTAAATACATTCACGCTTATTCCCCCCGATAATAAAAACTAAATAACTAATTATCATAACTAAAATAAACTCTATAATTATAGCTGCAAAACTTTTATATAAACCTAAATATAAAAAACTTGCAGGATAATATCTATACCCTTGGAAAAATTCAATAATTATAGCACCTACATGATAAATAATAAAAGGTGAAAATAGCACTACTATTTTGTTTCTAATAAATATACTTAAACTAAGACCTACTGATGAAAATAATCCTGCATAGATAAAATATATTCCTATCCATAATGCTATATATAGATTAGGATGACTATAAAACATTTTGGGGAAGATATCAGTTTGCAAAATTGTACTCACTCCTAATAAAGGATTTGTTTCTACTGATGGTACCCTTAGTTTTAGCACAACAAAACTTACTACTATTGGTATTGCCACTGCAACTCCTGAAAGAATAAAATTAGCTAAAAATTTAGTACGTAAATACTTTTTCTTATCACCTCGTATATAAATAAATTTCAAAAATCCACTTTTACTATCTTCTACATAGGTATCAGAATATACTAATGAGCTTAATAGTGGTAATATTAGAATTAATATGTTCGCTGGTCTTGATAAATTAAAAAATATAAAGCAATCATACGATGTATAAACATTAGCTTTCAGATAGCTATACAAAAATTCATCTGTAGAATATCTTGGTACACTAAATGTATATATTGAACTAAAAATAATAATTACTAAAAACGTAATCCAAAATGACTTCCTTGTTACTCCTCTTTTTATCTCTTCTTTTAACATAAGTTAACCCTTTCCTCAATTATCCTGTGAAAAGGTGTATTACAATAACAATATATTGTAATACATCTTTCCCATATTTTATCTAGTTAAAAATTTATACTGAATCTGGACTCCATAGTCCTTTTGCTTCCCATGTATATGTCCAACGATAATCACTATCAAAAATTAACTTAACCCATGCACCAGGTCCGTTATTATCTTCATACGCATAATTTTGTATATAATACTCTCCTGTACCTGTAAGCACCCTTTTCCACGATTTACTAAAGAAGCTTCCATTACTCTTGACTAAATTTGTATAAAGTCTATCATTTGATTTCTTATTAGTAAATTTACTAACCTTAATATATGCTGATGTATCATCAAGTTTTTTTCTTGCCTCTGTATATCTTATACTATCTTTATTTCCTCCAACCTTATAAGACCATTTTGAATCAGTTACATTTCCTGCTGCATATGCCTTAGTAACATATTGACATCCAATTAATGTAGTAAATAATCCTACGATTAACATCGTTCTTGACAAATTCTTAAATTTTCCTTTTAACATTCTTCTTCCCTCCAAAAAAATAATATACTAGTATATTTCCTTTTTTGTAATATTATATAAACATATTATCATACTTTTAGCACTGGTTTTGTCGTTTTTTGGCATTGTAATTACTTTTTTTTGTTTTTTTATTTTTTTATTTTTTTCTTCTTTATGCGTTTTATGTATTTAATTTGAAATTTATTAGAACAATATACTATTATTGTAAAACTAATGGAAACATGATATGTGAAGCTTTTGAGGACAGATTAAAATTAATGTTTTTTAATGTATTTTTCCAATCATAATTAAAATACGAAAGACTGCACATAAATTTATAGATATAATAAATAAAGTTCCTACTAAAACTATAAACAATCTATGTTTACCAACGTAGAAACTTTATTAAAACATATATAATTTAAAATATAAGACGTATTACTGAATCGATTACTTGTAAAGAACCATAGCTGATATCCCTTCTACAGTTACTACATCCTTATCTATTACCCTAATTATATCTGTTCCTGCATTATTTTTATCTAACACAACATTCCATCCTCTATTAGGTAACTTTATCTTAACCTCTTCTCTATTTCCATTAAATATTACAGCTATTTCATTCCATGTATCTCCTACTGCTGCACTATTTATAGTATATGCTACTATATTTTCCTTACTAAAAGCTTCCCCTTTACTTAAGAACTTAATATTATTAGCTATATCAACAGTTCTATCCATTCTAAATCCTTTGTGAGCTTTTCTAAGCTTTATAAGACCTTTATAATAATTAAATATATCAATAAATTCTTCTTTTCTCTTCCAGTCTAACTTGTTTACGCTATCCGGTGATTTATGACTATTTTCATCCAATGTTCCATCTTCTTTGACCTTTGTTCTTGCAAATTCTTCCCCGGCATGAATAAATGCTATTCCCTGTGATGTTAATATTATAGATGCTATTAACTTATTCATTATTTTTAATTCATTTATAGTAGCATTTTTATTTACTACTTGTAGCTTATCAAATAATGTGTAATTATCATGTGCTGATGCATAAGTAATTGTTTGATATGGCTCATTTGCCCATGGTCTATCTGAATAATTAACTTTGCTATAATCTACCTCAGGATGTTTTGTTGAAGCTACTACTGCAAACTTTATTGTTTCTTCCATACCTTTTGCACCATTAACAAAACCAGGCTTATCTTCATAAAAAACATGTCCTTTTACACCATCTCTTATATCATCACTAAAAACTGCAATTTGCATATTTCCATACTTAACGGTATTCTTTTTTAATGCTGCCTTTTCTTCTGGTAATGGTGATGGTCCACCATTCCATCCCTCACCATACATTAGTATAGTTTTATCTATTTTGTCTAATCCTTTTCTTATCTCTTTCATAGTATCTATATCATGAAGTCCCATAAGATCAAATCTAAATCCATCAATATGAAACTCTTTTGCCCAATAAATTACTGAATCAACTATAAACCTTCTTACCATCCTTCTCTCTGATGCAGTTTCATTTCCACAAGCAGATCCATCAGCAAAATTTCCTTTTGAATCTTGTCTATAATAATATCCTGGTACCGCTAAGTTTAAATTTGAATCAAAACTTTTCATTGTATGATTATAAACCATATCCATTACAATTCTTATTCCTTTTTTATGTACCTCTTTAACCATTTCCTTAAACTCTTTTATTCTAACTTCCCCATTAAACGGATCTGTTGAATAAGATCCTTCTGGTGCATTATAATTCTTTGGATCATATCCCCAGTTATATTGAGGTTTATCTAAATTAGCTTCATCTACTGTACTATAATCAAAACTAGGTAGCAAGTGAATATGTGTTATACCTAAGTCATCTAAATGATCTAGACAAGTCTTTGTTCCATTATTAGTTGTCGTACCGCTTTCACATACACCTAAAAACTTTCCTTTTTTTGCATTACTAACACCAGATTCTTCATCTATAGAAAAATCCCTAACATGCATTTCATATATAATAGCATCTACTGGTGATATTTGTTTTGGTTTGATATCATCTTCCCATCCTTCAGGATTAGTACTTAATAAATCAACTACCATTCCTCTATCACCATTAACACCAAGAGCTTTAGCATATGGATCTACAATTTCATTTTCAACACCTTTATTTTTTACTATATAGTTATAATATTCCCCATTCAAATCTCCATCTACTTTAACGCTCCAAGTACCTTTTTCCCCTTTTATCATATCTATTTTACTTCTATAAGAATTTCTATATTCTTTTCCATCAGTTCCATAAAGTATAACCTTTACATCTTCTGCAGTAGGTGCCCATAATACAAATTTTGTATCCATTTTTGAATATATAGCTCCCAATTCACCTTCATAATAATATGTATTTTCAAATTCATCATAACTAATAGCTTTATATCCTGATCCTGTGTTTACCTCAAAATATTTCTTATCTCCCATCCTATTTCATCCCCTAACATATTTATATATAATTAAACTTATACTTTAAATCTTACTTTATACCTCTTTATATATTCAACACATTTCATAAGACAATTAGTTATTTGTATAAAGCATACAATTTGGCATATACTTTTCAGTATATAATATACAATTTCTATATAAAAAAATAGCAACTAACAGACCAATTAGTAATTGATAAAAAATCTTTATCTATTACTAACCTCAAACTGTTAGTTGCTAGTTATTAACTATTTTCTAATTTCTTTGTCTTTTTTTGATAACTAATACTCCAACTAAAACTAATCCCATTCCTATAGCTGCTACAACAGTTGTTCCTACTGAACCTGTCTTTGTAAGAATCTTCTTTGATGGTTTCTTCTTACCTTGTTCTACTTGTTGAGTATTGTTTTTAACATCTTCCTTTTTAGTATCATCTTTTTTAACGTCTCCTGAATTAGGTTTTTCTTCTTCTCCAGGTGTTACTACTTCACTTGTTTCATAACTCTTTGTATCTACTAATACATAAGAAGTTCCTGCTGGTACTGTTACCTTATTTCCAGTAACCTTAGCTAATTCTTTTACGCCAGCTTTAGATCCATCTACTACTACTGTCCAATCAGATGTTGGAAGAGTTACTTCTACATCTTCTTTATTAGCATTAAATACTACAGCTATATTTTCCCAACTATCTCCTACTGCAGATCCTTTTAATGTGTATGCAACAACATTTTTACCAGTAAAATCTGTACCTTCTGTTAAGAAAGTTAAGTTATTTTGAATATCTTCAGTAGAATTCATTCTAAATGCCTTATGAGATTTTCTAAGCTCAATTAATCCTTTATAGTAATTATATAAATCTGAATATTCTCCTTTTCTTGACCAGTCTAATTGATTGACACTATCTGGAGAGCTATAACTATTTTCATCAAGAGTTCCATCTTCTTTAACCTTTGTTCTAGCAAGCTCTTCTCCTGCTTGCATAAATGGTATACCTTGAGAAGTATATACTATTGCAGCTGACATCTTATTCATAGCTTGTAATTCTTCATCAGTTGCATCTGGATTTGTTGTTTGTAATCTATCCCATAATGTTAAATTATCATGAGCAGATGCATAATTAATTGTTTGATATGGTTCATTTGCCCATGGCTCACCTTGTGTATGATCTCTACCGATATTACTGTAGTCTATATCATCATGTTTAGTTGAACCAACAATACCAAACTTTATAGTATCTTCGAAATCTTCTCCGCCATTAACGAAACCTGGTTCTGTATTTGTAAATACATGACCTTTTATACCATCTCTAATATCATCACTAAATGCTGCTATTTGCATTTCACCGAATAAAGGTATATTAGCTTTTAATGCAGCCTCACTACTTGGTAATGAAGAAGCTCCTCCTGTCCATCCTTCTCCATACATTACTATAGATTTATCTATCTTATCTAATTCAGTTCTAATCTTCTTCATAGTAGTAATATCGTGAAGTCCCATAAGATCAAATCTAAATCCATCAATATGATATTCTTTAGCCCAATATACAACTGATTCTACCATCATTTTTCTAACCATAGAACGTTCAGATGCTAATTCATTTCCACATCCTGAACCATTTGAGAAGTTTCCTTCAGCATCTTGACGGTAATAATAATCTGGTACTGCTAAATTAAATAATGAATCCGCAGTAGCTCCAGTATGATTATAAACAACATCCATAACAACTCTTATTCCAGCTTTATGGAGTGCTTGTACCATCTTCTTAAATTCAGTTATTCTAACTTCTGCTGTATAAGGATCTGAAGAATATGAACCTTCTGGTGCACTATAGTTTTGTGGATCATATCCCCAGTTAAATTGAGGTTTATCTAACTTTGTTTCATCTATTGATCTTTGATCAAATGTTGGTAATAAATGAACTGTTGTTACCCCTAATTCTTTTAAGTGATCTATACCAGTTTTTATATCAGTTCCAGGAACCTTAGTACCTTCTTCCCAGAAACCATTATACTTACCTCTATATTCTACAGAAACGCCAGAATCTTCACTAATAGAGAAATCTCTTATATGTATTTCATATATTACAGAATCTGTTGCATCTTTAAGTTCAGGTTTAGTATCTTTATTCCATCCCTCTGGATCTGTTGCATCTAAATCTACTACCATTCCTCTGTTACCATTTACTCCTACTGCTTTTGCATATGGATCAGTAACTTCATTAGTCTTTCCATTAATAGTAACTAAATAGTTGTAATATGTTCCATTTAAATCACCAGATTGCTCTAATGACCAAGTTCCATTATCACCTTTTACCATATCTACAGTCTTTTTAGCAGCACAAGTATAGTCTTTACCATTAGTTCCGTAAAAAGCTACTTGAACTTTACTTGCTGTTGGTGCCCATAATACAAATTTTGTTTTATCTTTTCCATATAAAGCACCTAAGTCTCCATCATAGGTATATAGCTTTGCAAATTCTTCTGTTTCATATATCTTACCAAAGCTAGATATTGCTGAAGTATATCCCTTTATTTCTAATGTGTATGTCTTGTTGATATCAATCTTTGAATCTGTTTTTATCTTTCCACCAAGTTTATTTTCATTGATTGTTAACTTATACTTACTTGCATCAACAACTTTATTATCTTCTTTTAAAACTACCTTTGCATTATCTGATAATTTTGAATTAACTTTAAAGCTAAAATCATTTAAAGAATCTATCTTAAATGATTCAATAGCTGGTTGCTTGATTGGCTCATTTGGATAATAGTATATTTTTTCATTACCTTGAAGGAAATATGCATTAATTTCACCTTTATTATTAGCATATGCAAGATTTACAAATCTATCTATATTACAATCTTTAGCTGACCAATCAGGTTTTCTTATTATAACTCCTACTTTTTCTGCATCTTTAACATTATCAAAAGATGCTGTTGCTATTTTTCCATATTCATCTTCACCAGTAAATGAAACTGCTTTACCATCACCTATCCAAGCCCATACATCCCAATCATCATAGTCTTGTCCAAATCTATAGTAATGAATATTTAACTTAACATTATCAAAATCCCTATTTATTGCCTTTGGCTCTGAAACAGTAGATGTTGCATCACCTTGAGTAACTACTACTTCTTTGTCGCCATTCGCTAAAGATACTTTTTCATCTGAAGTAGCTTTAGCTTCCCAATCACCTTTACGTACAATATAATTTATTTCACTAGCTTCCTTTGTAGATTCTATAACAGCAAATGCGCCATCATCATCTTTCCCCATAAAATCTACTTGCTTTCCATCTTTGCCGGTTTCCCAAACCCACAAATTCCAATTACTATAATCCCCATCAGGTCTGTTGTACCTAATTTTTACGTACACAGTTTCATCGCCTGCTGCTGATGCTGTTAATAAAGGTACTTGCATCATAGTAAACATAAGAATAAATGCTACAATTAAAGCTGACCAATGTTTTATCTTTTTCACAAACCCCACTCCCTTAAAACGTTTTCTCAAGTTAATTATAATACAGTTTTATTTTTATATAAATGTATAAAAATAGATTTGTAACTTGTCACAAATTATCTATACACCTCTTTGTATCCGTTTACAATGCTTGTTCTATGCAATAAAATAATTTAGATTACCACCACTTAAATATAACATATATTTTTCATAACTATTTACTGATAAAAAAAGCTGTTGCACTTTGATCTGACTCCTGTCAAGTAGACAATCAAAATAAATAAAAGATATATGATGATGCGACTACGTTGTTAGTCGCATTTATCATGATGCTCTTTTTTTCTTTGCTTCTAATTCTGCTTTA
>NZ_JAHLOD010000036.1 GCF_018917145.1 Clostridium bornimense | reverse complement strand
TAACTTATAGTATTGGTCGGCAAACCTACTATTATTTTACATCGGAGGTTTTTTATTTTCTACGTATAGCTAAAAGCTTTTTAGAACCACAGGTCGAACCTGTGGTATTCATTAAACAAAAATAAAAATGACAATCTTATTTTACTAAGATTGTCATTTTTACTACTTAACTCTTTCAAAAACCCATTGTTGATATGACTTTGAATTACTTTTCCATTGTTGTACATTCGCTTTTCTAGCTTTACTTCCATCTTTTACTTCAATTACAGACTTATCTCCACTAATTCTAGTGTGTATTGTAAACACACCATTACCAAGATACTTAAATTTAAACTGTTGATTTTTAGCATTTTTATCGTTATACAATATTACATTTGTACCATTAGTACTTTTCTTTCTTTCAATATCTACTACCCTTTTCGCACTTCCTACTTGTGATACTAATTTAAAATATCCATTTCCTGTACTTACAGCTTTAAATACTTGAGCATCTTCTCCATTAGCTGGAAGTTGTTGAATATTTGTATTATTTGCATCTTTACCATCTTTTACATCTAAATATTGTCCACTATATACATTTTTAAGTCTATAACATTTACCATCTTCAACTTTTGTTACAGTTGATGTATTGTCATCAGTATCACCTGTTGTATCTGTTGTATTTCCATTAGCGACTTCTCCATAAACTTTCCACTCAACTATACCTGTAGATGATCCATTGTTTGAATTCATTTCTACGGCTATAGTATCTGTTGTTATAGTATCAAAAGTAGTTGTATTGAACTTATTTATGTCTATACCTAATCCTTTTGCATTCGATACATACTTCCAATTACCATTGTCCATATACTTTATCTTATATGAAGATGGCACATCTATTCCTAAATTATCTTTGAACCAATATAAATCGCATTTTGATATTTTGTACTTTTTATCAAATTTATATTGTACCCATTGAGTATCTGTTTCAGGCCAATTTCCATAAACAGCATGATTTCTATCATTAGAACTTGTTGGAGCAAATCCGTCATTTAATGCTGCTATTGATTCCCAAGATGAACAATAAGATGTTGTTACTTTTGCTTTTGCTGCTATATTACCATCATCAATTGTTGTATCGTTTCCTGTATTTGTATTACTATTATCAGTTGTTGTATCATCTTTAGTTGTGCTATCTTTATCAGTATTACTACTTGTACCCTTTCCTGATTTAACAAAAGTCATAGTTTCTCCTATAGCACTTATATTAGATATATCTAATCCAGATGAAGTTTTATCCCACCATTTAGAATTTGGACTACTGCTATCGTTAAACGTATCATTATAACCCTTATGGAATAAGTCTCCATCAGCTCCAACATTTATTTTGTTTTCTAGTTCCATTTTATTATCTGCTTGTACAACTGAAAGTTGATAATGTCTTGCTTTTGATGATGCTTGATTAGAATTACTTCCATCTTCATCTACATGCCAAATCATAAGACCTTCATCTGGCATGCTTTTATATCTTCCATTCTTCTTAATATTTTCAATTAAATAATATTCATTTGAACTCTTACCTGACCACTTATATACTGGTTGTGTTCCATTTGTGCTAGAATTTGCTGTTAATTTATTTCCATCACTATAAGAATTTAAATCTATTACTGTATTCCATCCTGATATTACATTTCTACAATATGGATCTGGTGGTGCTGGATTTTTAGGATCTGACAAGTATGACATAAGACTATATGTACCACATCCACCAGTTTTTCCTGTATAATCATATAAATCTGGATATCCAAAAAGTAGATGTCCATTTTCATGACAAATAGTATCTAGTGATAACTCATTTCCTATATTACTCAATTGATACAATTGAACTTTTACACCATTTGATGTAAATGCATTAGGAAGATATCCTTGATGAGGCCATAGTCCTCTTGACCATCCAGCATCAGCATTTCCTGCATAAAGTATATTTACCCCTCTTACAACTCCATTAGAATCAGTAGTTAATTTTGAAAAGTCAAAGCCTGTTGATTTCAACCAATTTAAAGCCTCATTAACTAATTCTAATGCCTTACTATAATCACTTTCATTTACATTGTCATAATAAGATTTAGGATTTCTAGCAGTATAAAATTCAGTTATAGTATTTTCATAAGTAACTTTTCCTCCTGATACATCATAAAAATAATCTTTAACTGATCCATTATTAGAATATCCCTTATATCCAGTTTTATTAAAAAAGTTATCTATTTCTGATTTTGATACACTACTTTTTTGATCTGGAAAATCTATAATAAGTGCTAATCCATTAATCTTTTCAGTTGTTGTATAATCTGATTTTGCCTTAGCACTTGTAGTCATAACCTCTTCTGCTACTTCTTCTCTAACATCTGCATTAAGCTCTTCTTTTACTTCTTCTCTTTGCTTGTCCATATATTTTTTATCTATTTTTTCGTGTTTAGATAACTTTTCTTTATTACTAAATAATCTTTTAATAACAGATGGATCTTCATATTTCTCCCCTTTATAAACTTTATCTGTAGCAATATATTCTGAATTATTATCGTTAGTCTTTGCATAACAAATCCATCCTTCTTCATTTCTGCAAAGAGTATATCCATCCATACTTTCAATATGTTGATAATATTCATCTCCAGTAATCTTTACTTTTACTTCTGTATTATCTGGTTGTTTTAATGTAAATTCCTTATTCTTATAAACTGATGCACTAGCTGTACCACTTATTCCTAAACATAATATAGCTGTGATAACAATTCCAAATAAACTTCCTCGAAACTTTTTCATACACATCCTCCTTTTTTACGTTTTTCTACATTTTTCTATCTTCTTCCTATTTATACCTTTTTGCTGTGTGTTTTTTATGAAGATTTTTACTTTTTTAATACAATTTCAGCCTTTTTTTATATAAAAAAAGGATATTGCAAAATTCTTTGTAGAATTTTGTAACATCCTTTTGCATTTTTTATTCAATTATTATCCTATATAATTATATCTTTAACTTTCTATATCTATTATAAGCTGCCATTATTTCTTGCTTTCTTGGCATAGCTAAACTTCCCCATCCACCTTTCATTTTCTCTATAGATATCAATCCTCGTTTATTTATAGTATCAATAATTAAGTCTACCATTTCATCAAACTTTAAATTTCTATCCATAATATTTTCTTCTGTCCATTTCATAATAGATCCTATTGCATTTAATTGTTCTCCATCAACTATTTGTTCCACAGCTCTTAAATCAATACTTTCTTTATTTATAGAAAGTCCATCTTTTCCCATAGTCTTTATCTTTATACCTTTATAACTACTTTCTATAGTTCCCTTTTTTATTTTTCTATTAAAATTAATATTCACTTTGAGATTTTTTTCTTCTACTCTTGCTAAAATCGTACCTCTCATTAAACTTTTAGCTTCAATTGTTACATCCTTAGCTTCATAATTATCCATTTGAATAACACAATCTGCCACATCAAAAAAGTCTCCAGAACTTCCTACTACCATAATTGTAGATATATTTTTTTGACTATATAAAGGTTTCACTACCTCTATAAATGTAGTTATTGGCTCTTGCTCTTTTGCTACTAGCTTTTGCATAAGATCGTCCCTCATCATAAAATTAGTTGCAGAAGTATCTTCATCAATTAATAATACATTAGTCCCACTTTCTATAGCTTCAACTATATTGGCTGCTTGTGATGTACTACCACTAGCATTTTCCGTAAAGAACTTCTTTGTATCCTTTCCGCTAGGTATATTATTAATAAATAAAGATATATCATCACCAGTTACTGCTCGTCCATCTTCCGCTCTAATCTTAAATGCAGTATCATCTGTTATAACAAACTCTCTTCCATCTCCACTTATATGATTATATACTCCGACTTCTAAAGCTTTAAGCAATGTGGACTTACCATGATATCCACCACCAACTATAATTGTTATTCCCTTTTTTATACCCATACCTTTGATAATACCTTTATTCGGTGTATTAAAAGCTACCTCTAATGTCTTTGGAGATACAAAAGGTATTGCACTCTTTAAAGGCTTATCTGATACGCCACTCTCTCTTGGTAATATGGACCCATTGGCTACAAAAGCTATTAATCCTTCTTCTTTCATTTTTTCTCTTATAAACTGTTGATCTTCACTTAATTTAACTTTATTAATAAGTTGATTTTTATTTAAGTTATTATATATTAAAGAACTTTCTACTATAGAAGGAATTACATTGTATATTATCTTTTCTAATTCCTTTGCAAGTACGCTTCTCCCCCTAGCAGGAAACCCTACATAAAATCTAGCTTCTATTTTTTCTCTATCTATAATTATAGCTGTTCTCTCTAAAACCTCTTGTGTACATTTACTTATAGATATTAATCCACTCTTACCAGATCCAAATATTTTTTCACCTTTCTTATATATATTGGAGTAAAATTCTCTTGTTATATAATCTGCAACAGCTATATTCTTATGTTTTTTATCAATAAGCTCCATCGGTATTTTAGCTACATTTTGATCTATTATAACTCTAACTCTTGATGGTGATGCAAATGGATCTCCTTGTACATGATCTATACTTAAAATATAATCTTTAAACTTATATTGCCCTTCTAAATCCTTATAAGCTTTATATCCTCTTCCATCGATACTAATTAACTTTTTTCTTAACTCTTCTGAACTTCTCATTTTTACACCCTCTATATAAATAAACTTATTTTTATAATCATGCTTATAATTTTATCATAATAAAATTAATTATCACATATTATATAACTGTTTTATATCTTTTATCCCATCTATGTATTTTTATAGAAAATGCTGTCAATATTCCTTCATTAATTTCACAAATGACGCCTTTCCTTTCATTTCTTGCAAATTCATCACCTTTTGAAAATATTGGTTCTTATTATCCTCACATACTAAATCTTATAATAAAATACAGTATATTGTAAACGAACACCATATTCAACTTACGCTAATTATGCTCTATAACTCAATTTCATAAATTTATATATATTAATTTTATTCTTCATTAATTTCATTTTTTATCCTTGTATATATTGTATTATTGTGATAAATTTGCTAATATTGATGTTATAATAATTTTTAAATTTGAAATTATATGTTAGTATTCTTTCATTTTTAATAAAAAGGGGGCAATTATTATGAAAAAAAAATTATTATCAATGCTAGTAGTAGCTACATTATCACTAACAGCTTTAACTGGATGTGGCTCACAAAAATCTGAAGATGAAATTTTAATTGGGGGTATAGGACCATTAACAGGAGATGCTTCAAGTTATGGTACTTCAGTAAAGAACGGAGCTGAGCTATTCTTAGAAGAATACAACAATAACGGTGGCTTCGATGGAAAGAAAATAAAACTTCTTTTTGAAGATGATGAGGCTGATGCAACTAAAGCTCTTAATGCTTATGATAAGTTAGTAAATAAAGAAGAAGTTTCTATGATATTTGGTGCAGTTACATCTGGTTCAAGTACTGCTATAGCAGACAGAGCAAAATCAGACCAAATACCAATGATTTCTCCAACTGCAACAGAACCTAATATAACTAAAAAAGGTGGAGAATATGTATTTAGAGGTTGCTATATAGATTCATTACAAGGTGAAACTTTATCTAAATATGCTATAGAAGATTTAAGTGCGAAAAAAGCTTCTATATTATATAACGTTTCTTCTGACTATTCTAAAGGTATTGCAGAAACATTTAAGAAAAAGTTTGAGGCTGCTGGTGGCGAAGTAGTATCTTTCGATTCTTATAACAGTGGTGATAAAGATTTTAGTGCTCAATTAACAAAGATTAAAAACTTAAATCCTGATGTTTTAGTATTACCTGATTACTATGATACTGTTGGACTTATCACTGATCAAGCAAGATCTGCTGGTATTACTGCTCAATTCCTTGGCGGTGACGGATGGGATTCTCCTAAGTTATTTGAAATTGGAGGAGATTCTGTAGAAGGTGCTATATTTGTTAATCACTACTCTCCAGAAGATGAATCTGAAGACGTTCAAAAATTCGTAAAATCTTACAAAGAAAAATATAATGCTGATCCAGATGCTTTTGCAGCTTTATCTTACAGTACTCTACAAGTATTAACAAAAGCTATAGAATCTGCTGGTTCTACTGATGCTGATGCAGTAAAAGATGCTCTTGCAAAAACTGATTTAGATACAATTACTGGTCATGTTACATTTGATAAAAATAGAAATCCAATAAAGAGTGTATCAGTAATAAAAATTCAAGACGGAAAACAAACATTAGTTAAGAAAATAAATCCATAATCTATGAAGGAGGATTTAACATGGAACTATTGCAACAACTTACTAATGGTCTTTCACTAGGGTCTATTTACGCTTTAATAGCCCTAGGTTATACCATGGTATATGGAATAATAAATTTAATTAACTTTGCCCATGGTGATATATATATGATTGGTGCCTTTGTAGGTATATTTTGTGGTTCAACATTAAAACTTCCACTAATTCCAACATTATTATTATCAATGGTTGCATCTGGAATACTAGGAGTCTTAATCGAAAAGATTGCTTATAAACCTCTTAGAAATTCTCCTAGAATAACACTACTTATAACAGCTATAGGAGTATCTCTTCTATTAGAGAATGGAATGGTATATTTAGTAGGACCTGACACTAAGGCTTTTCCAAAATTACTAAGTACAAGTGTCATAAACATTGGTAGCCTATCAATTGACACATCAAAAGCTTTAACTTTAGTTGTATCAATCATCCTTGTAATTCTCCTTCAATTTATAGTGTTTAAGACTAAGATAGGTAAAGCAATGAGAGCTTCTTCTTATGATATAGAGGCTGCTTCTTTAATGGGTATTAACGTAAACACTACTATTTCTGCAACTTTTGCTATTGGTTCTGCATTAGCTGGTGCAGCTGGTGTTTTAGTTTCTTTAGCTTTTAACTCTGTTGGACCTTATATGGGAGTTGTCCCTGGACTTAAAGCTTTTATAGCTGCTGTACTAGGTGGAATCGGAAGTATCCCTGGTGCTCTTATAGGTGGTATCCTTATCGGACTAACAGAAACTCTTACAAAAGCATATATTTCAACTACACTATCTGATGCAATTGTATTTGGTATCTTAATAATAATCTTACTAGTTAAACCATCCGGAATACTTGGTAAGAAATCTAATGAGAAAGTGTAGGTGATATAAATGAAAAAATATAAGAACCTCTTAACTTGGGTCGCATTAATTGTAGCCATGTATATACTTCTTAGTCTTCTTATGTATTCTGGAGTACTTAACAGATATTATTCAAGAATATTAGTTACTTGTTGTATAAATGTAATCTTAGCTGTTTCATTAAACTTAATTACTGGATTTACAGGTCAACTTAGCTTAGGTCACTCTGGATTTATGGCAATTGGTGCCTATACTTCTGCTTACTTATCAACAACAACAAATATACCATTTTTAGTTTCTATATTAATTGGTGCCTTATTGGCAACTGTTATAGGATTTATTGTAGGACTACCTACTCTTAAGCTTAAAGGAGACTATTTTGCTATCGCAACTTTAGGAATATGTGAAATTATAAGAGTTTTAATAACAAATATCGATGCTCTTGGTGGTGCTAGAGGTTTATCTGGTATTCCTCGTGAAACTAATTTTACCCTTGTATACTTTGCTATGGTATTAACTATAGTTATTATTGCCAATATCATTCATTCTTCTAAAGGTAGATCTATGATCGCTATTAGAGAAAATGAAATTGCTGCTGAAGCAATGGGTGTTAACACTACAAAATACAAAATAATGGCATTCTTAGTTTCTGTTTTCTTCGCAGGAATTGCTGGTGGACTTTTTGCTCATCACAATGGATTCATTCAACCAACAGCATTTAACTTCTTAAAATCAATTGAAATTTTAACTTTTGTAGTTCTTGGTGGTATGGGATCTTTATCTGGTTCTATCATTGCCGCTATTGTTCTAACTATATTACCAGAAGCACTTAGAAGCTTTGCTGACTTAAGAATGATATTCTACTCTTTAGCATTAATAATTGTTATGATTTTTAGACCTAAGGGGTTATTTGGCAATATGGAAATAACAGATGTACTTAAAAAATTCAAAAAGAAATCTAAAACAAAGGAGGTTTAACATGTTAGAGGTAAAAGATCTTACAATAAAATTTGGTGGACTAGTTGCCGTATCTAATTTTTTTCTAAATATCGGTGAAAAAGAAGTTGTAGGCCTTATTGGTCCAAATGGTGCTGGAAAAACTACTGTTTTTAATATGTTAACAGGAGTATATACTCCAACCTCCGGAACAATCTCCTACTTAGGAGAAGATATCCAAGGTTTAAAACCTTATATAATTACTTCAAAGAAAATAGCTAGAACTTTTCAAAATATAAGACTATTTTCTGATTTATCAGTTTTAGATAATGTAAAAATTTCTTATGATTATAAACTTAAATATAATTTACTAGATTCTATTTTAAGAACACCTAGATTCAGAAAAGAAGAAGCTAAAATGGATGATGAAGTTAAAAAACTTCTTAAAACATTTAACCTTCTTGATAAATGTTATGAAAAGGCAAGTAATCTTTCTTATGGTGAACAACGTAGGCTAGAAATAGTAAGAGCATTAGCTACCGGACCAAAACTTTTACTATTAGATGAACCAGCAGCTGGTATGAATCCACAAGAAACAGCTGAATTATCGAATTTAATAAAGTGGATTCGTGATACTTATGATGTATCTATATTACTTATTGAACATGACATGAAACTAGTTATGGGTATATGTGATAAGATAACAGTATTAGATTATGGTAAAGTAATAGCTGTTGGCTCTCCAGATGAAATAAAAAATAATCCTAAAGTAATTGAAGCTTATCTAGGAGAGGAGGTCATGGTAAATGCTTAAAATAAATAACTTAGATATTTTTTACGGAGGTATCCACGCACTTAAAAATATAAACTTAGAAGTAAAACAAGGTGAAATAGTAACTCTTATAGGTGCCAATGGTGCTGGTAAAACTTCTACTCTTAGAGCTATTTCTTCATTAGAAAAACCTAAGAATGGTGAAATATTATTTAATGGAGAAAATATAACAGGTATAGCACCTCATAAACTTGTTGCTAGAGGTCTTAGCCATGTTCCGGAAGGTAGAAAAATCTTTGCAAATCTTTCTGTTATGGAAAACCTTGAACTGGGAGCTTATCTTAGAAAAGATAAAAAATCAGTTCAAGAAGATTACGAAATGGTCTTCGAAAAATTTCCAAGACTAAAAGAAAGAATTAAACAAAATGCCGGAACTCTTTCTGGTGGTGAACAACAAATGTTAGCTATCGGTCGTGCTTTAATGAATAGACCTAAAATGTTACTTCTTGATGAGCCATCTATGGGATTAGCACCACTAGTAGTAAATGACATATTTGACACTATCGTAGAAATAAATAAAGCAGGTACTACAATACTTCTTGTAGAACAAAATGCTAATAAAGCTCTCTCTATTGCTGATAGAGCTTACGTACTTGAAACAGGACGTATAACACTACAAGGTACTGCTGATGAACTTTTACATGATGATAAGGTAAGAGCTGCATACCTTGGAGAATAAAATTAAAGAGGATGTCGTTTAATACGGCATCCTCTTTTTTAGTAGTTATAAATATCACTACTTCTGCTGTACTCACCTAACTCTAAATGTTTGTTGTGCAACTCTCAAATTTGCATTGTGAATTAACCTATGTACTTATAAAAAGAACTGTTGATAATAATTCCACACTTATTAATGCAACATTTCCTTTACTTTATAAACATTATTTAGTATTTAGATGGCATTAATAACAATATAAATAAAACTATTCCCCCTATGCTTGGTATTAACGGTATAAATATCCATCCCCATCCTCTTCCTGAATCTCTCAGTCTCCTCACTCTAGCAGACAAAATTCCTATAACTAATGCTATAGCAAGAATACTTCCAATAATTAAAGATATTATACTATCCTTTTCTATTAAAAATGCTACTACACCTCCTACTAAAAAAAGATTAACTAAGTATCCAAGCCAAAATTCACCTCTACGTGATGTTCCTCCAAAATCAAAAATTCTTCTCCAAAACGTAATAATCGCCATTTTCTCACCTCTTATATATTCCATAATGTCATTATACAAAAATATATATTAATTTTTTGTAAACTACAGTCGAAAAAATATTACTTTTATGAGATATATATGTAAAATTGTTCATATTTTATCCGCTTACTATATTTTTTATATACAATATGATAAACTCTATTTACATATTACTAAGGAGGAAGCTTATATGGAATTTAGAAAATCCCTACAATCAGATGTGAAAAATATCTTAGGTATAATAAAAGAAGCGAAGGAATACCTTAAATCTAATAATATAGATCAATGGCAAGAAGATAACTATCCTACTGCAGAAACTTTTCTAGATGATATAAATAATGGTACTTCTTACGTATTAGTTAAAGATGATGAAGTTGTTGCTACTGCTTCTATTTCCTTTGATATAGAACCAACATACAAACATATCGAAGGTAATTGGCTTACAACTGATAATTATATCGTTATCCATAGAGTTGCTGTTACAAATAAATTGAAAGGTTTAGGCTTAGCATCTATTATTTTAAAAAATGCTGAAAACTTAGCTTTAGATAATAATGTTCATAGCATAAAAATAGATACCCACAGTGATAATAAAGCTATGCAAAAAGTTCTGCTTAAAAATAACTTTACTTACTGCGGGATAATACATTTAGAAGATAATAGTTCTAGAATCGCTTTTGAAAAAACATTTTAACTATTCTTTAAAGGTTAGATTAAGTTCTAACCTATCTTCACCTATAATTGTATTTTTAAAAACTTCAATGGCGTTATTAATATATATTTCCGGAGAGTCCATTGCCGTACTAAAATGTGTTAATAATAACTTTTCTACCTTCGCCTTTTTTGCTAAAGTTGCTGCTTCTCTAAATGTCATATGTTTGTTCTTAATAGCTTTTTCAATATCTCCATCATCGCCATAAGTTCCTTCACAAACTAATAAATCACTCTCTTTGATAAATGGAACCATTTTTTCTGTTGGTCTTGTGTCTGTTATCATTGAAATTTTAATACCTTTTCTTTCTACTCCTTTAACCATTTCCGGAGCATATCTCTTTCCTTGAAATTCTATTTCTTCGTTGCTTTTTTGCAACTTAGACCACAACTGTTTAGGTACTTCATTTTTTATAGCTTTATCTACATCAAATTTTGCCATCCTTTTAAGATAAAAACTATATCCTATACATGGTGAAGAATGATCTACTTCTAGTGTATCTATTTCTATTTCATCATCATAAGCTAACACCGTTTCCTTTGGATTTTCTATAACATTAATCTCATAAGGCAACCAATTTGCTATAACTCTTAATCCTTTTACTGCTTCTGTTATTCCTATAGGTCCTATAATTGTTAATGGTTCCGTTCTTCCACTATTACCTATAGTGCCAAGTAATCCCGGAAGACCTACAATATGATCGCCATGAATATGTGTTATACAAATAATATCTATAGTCTTAAATCCAAGATTGCACATTCTCATAGAAACTTGAGTACCTTCACCACAATCAACAAGTATTTTTCTTCCCTTATAACTTATACAAAGTGCAGAAAGATATCTATTTGGCATAGGCATTCCACCACCGCACCCTAGTAATGTTAAATCTATCACTATATCACCACCTTACAACTTTATATATATCTTTATCCAAATGCATATACTATAATCATATTATACATATAATTTATACTAAGGAGATAATTATGAAAAAATTAATTTCATGGAATGTAAATGGGCTTAGAGCTTGTGTAAAAAAAGGATTCTTAGACTATTTTAAAGATGTTGATGCCGATATATTTTGTATACAAGAAAGCAAATTACAAGAAGGACAAATAGATTTAGACCTTGATGGATACTATGATTACTGGAACTATGCAGAAAAAAAAGGGTATTCCGGAACTGCTATATTTACTAAAGAAAAACCTATTAGCGTTTCTTTAGGGCTTGGCATTGAAGAACATGATAAAGAAGGTAGAGTTATAACATTAGAATTTGAAGATTTTTATATGATAACTGTTTATACACCAAATTCTCAAGATAAATTAGCAAGAATAGATTATAGAATGTCATGGGAAGATGCCTTTTTAAACTATCTTAAAGACCTAGAAAAAAATAAACCAGTAATCGTTTGTGGTGATTTAAACGTAGCACATAAAGAAATTGATTTAAAAAATCCAAAATCAAATAGAAATAATCCAGGTTTTAGCGATGCTGAAAGAAATAAATTCTCTACTCTTTTATCTAACGGATTTATTGATACTTTTAGATATTTCAACCCAGATAAAGAAGGGGCATATTCTTGGTGGTCATACAGATTTAATTCTAGAGCTAATAATGCTGGATGGAGAATTGACTATTTTCTAACTTCAAAATCCTTAGAATCCCATCTTGTTAGTGCAGATATCCATACTGAAGTTTTTGGTTCTGATCACTGTCCTATAGAATTAGTAATAAAATAATAAAAAATCCAGCTATTACGCTGGATTTTTTATTATTTTAATTCAAATGATTTACAATCTGTACATTCTGGAACTTTAGGATTTGTTTCATGTGTTCCTACTAAAATTTCGTTTAAAGTACAATATTCTGCTGCAGAATTATTGTATTTACATTGTTGAACTGTACATTTAATACTTGGATTCTTATCCATATTTAACACTCCTTAATATCAATTTCAACAATATTTTGTGTTTTTTTAACGTTATTTATACAATTCCGAAGATAAATTCTTAAGAATTTCAACTTCCATTATTTCATAATAACCTGATCTTTTCCTTAGTATTCCTTTATCTATCAAATCTCTTAATGTTCTAAGGAGATGCCTATAACTCGTTGCTAATAATTCTGCCATCTCTGTTAAATTTCCATAAAATCTTAAAGAATTATCATTATGTCTTTCACTAGTAGCTAATATATATCCAGATACTCTATTTTCTAAAGGATATAACAAATTTATTGATCCATTTATTGATGATTGTTTTAACTTATTACTTATTGTTTCACAATTGTACCTTAAGTACTTTGAATCTTCTAATAATATATCTCTAACTTTATTAAAAGATAATGCTATACAATAAGAATCTTCTACTACTTGAATATTAGTCATAGCTTTATTTAGAGAAATTATCTCCAAATCTCCTAAAATCATTAATGGACGATAAAAACATACCAATAACGATTTACCATTTTTTAAAACAGTATATACCTTTGCTTTTCCTTCCACAAAAAAATACAGATAATTTATCTCCTCATTTTCCTTGCATATGTATTGATTTTTTTCAAATAATATTAATTCCATATATTCTTTCATATCATTGGAAAAGATATTATTAAGATTATATTTATTTATATATTTTTCCTTAAGCTTTTCATTATTAACTTTTATCATAAATCCTCTTCTTCTAACTAAAACTTCATAGTTACTATGACATATGTCATAGTAACTATCAATAACTTTATGATAAATTTATACTAAAATACTTAGGAGGATCATACATGTACAATTTACTTTCAATATTTATAGGTGCTTTAATAGGCCTTATGGTTTATTTTAATGGAATCTTATCTATATACTTAGGCAATTACACCTCTAGTGTTATTGTTCATCTTGTTGGACTTATTGGTATTATACTAGTGCTAATTTGTACAAAATCAAAATTGAAATTTGATAGAAGCATATCACTGTTTTTGTATAGTGCCGGAGTAATCGGAGTATTCACCGTATTATTTACCAATATAGGTTTTATGTCTGTTGGTGCGTCTTTAACAATAGCATTATCACTATTAGGTCAAACTATATCTGCAATTATCATTGATCATTATGGATTACTAGGTGTAAATGTTATTAAATTTAATAAGAAAAAGTTAATTGGACTTTCTATCATCACAATAGGCATCATAATTATGACTATTTACTAAAAGGAGATTTTCTATGTTTTATATATTTATAGCAGCACTTTCCGGAGTATCCACTGTTATCTCCAGAATAATAAATGCTAACTTATCAACTAAAATAGGAATGTATCAAAGTACATTTTATAACTTTTTAACAGGATTATTATTTTCAATACTAACATTACTATTTAGTAAGGAATCTTTTAGCGATTGCCTTCCTATATTAACTGCTATTCCTATAACTGCCTATTTAGGCGGATTAGTAGGTGTTGCTTCTATATCAATATCAAATTTTGTAGCACCTAAGATATCAGCTTTTTATATGGCATTACTTATATTTGTAGGTCAATTATTTATAGGAATAATTATAGATTACTTTACACTAGATATATTATCCATCGGAAAAGTCGTAGGTGGAATTATCGTTGTAATTGGATTAAGTTATAATTTAATGTTAGATAAAAAATCTAGTACAAATTAAAAACAAAGTATACATCTACCTTATAAACGAAAAATAGTAGCTCCATATCGTAATTGGATGCTACTATTTTTTATTATTATTTTAAATTAAACTACTAACAAAATTAATTTCTAAGGTTATCTTGATTTAAACCATTCAAGTGTAGCCTCTTCTACATCTTTTGGAAGTATATCATTATACACTTCGTTGTATAGCCATGCTAATGTTTTATTACTTAAATATTTTTTCATTTCATTTTCTGCTTCTAACATTACAACTTTTATCAAATATAGCTGCTGATATAATTTTGATATACAGCCCACTGCATAATTTTAATGTTACATCAAAATTCAAGGACTATATAGATAACATATTTATTCCACGAAAAACTTTCAAATATACAGAAGAAGGATCTGTAGGCTTATTATCTAATAATAAAAAAGTTGCTTATATCCAAAGCAGTGGTGGTGATTACAGTACTGAACTAAGATATGTAAATGCAGATATTTCAACACTATATGTAAGAACAGCTTTCTAATTATTATAGAAAACTGTTTTTATCTTATTACATAAATTTATTCTGATATGAAAACTTATAAAATCCTCTACAAATTAAATTTCTCTTTTAAATTTTATAATACACCTGATTCTAATATAGAAAATCTCATATTATTACAATCAATCTCTGCTAATGCTCCATATGGAATTATCATCATTGGTTCTGTATGCCCAAAATTCATATTATACATTATTGGCAAATCTCTTAACCCCAATTCATCCATAATAACTTTTTTGATTACATCCTTATATTCAAGTAATATTTTTATCTATCTATTACTTAAATTCCTTAATATACTTAATATTTTTTATAATAATATCTGACTTCCACCAATTTTTACTTATAGTCCATTCTTCGAACTCATTATTCCAATCCCATGTAACGTTCCAAGAGCCATCCTCGTTTTGCGTCTCCAAAATAAATTGATATTCAAATTTACATATATCCTTATTTTCTAAATAGAAATCACTTGATTTACTTTTTATGAAAAACGATGGTTTACATACATAATCAGTGTTCCATGTTTTAGTATCGTATGTTATAACTTGTTTAATTTGTTTTTGTAATAATTTATTAAATTCTTCCATATCTATCAAATTGGACATAGAACATTCTTTCATATAATCATATAATTCTATAAAACAAGCGCTCTCATGCATAGACTCTAAAGGAAAATTCTTTTTAAAATAATCATATGCTTCTTTTGATAACTCACAAGCTAACTTATATATATCAGTATGTTTTTCTGCATATTTCAATATAAAACCTATAATGCTCGCTGTAGGATTATATTGCAATTCTTGCTTTTGAGTATAAGACCACCAAGGTGCATGAGGATAATTATCATTTGTTACTACCGTATTTAAACCATTCCATCTATGACCATCAAATTCTGCATTAGAAGACAAATAATCTATAATCCCTTTTATTATTGGATGATTTTTATCATCTAAATTAATCTCCTCTATTATTCTAGTTGCTACCCAAGTTTGCAATGGTGTTGAATTAATATTCCAACAATCAGGTTCAAGTGCATTTGCAAAACCACCATCAGCATTTTGATAAGCTTTTAAAATATTAATAACCTCTTCCTTACTTCCATTTTCAAATAAGTAGTTCCATCTTGCCATATCAAGTGGTCTTGAATTCCTTAATATAAACTTTTTTGCACGCTCGTAACACTCCATTATTCTCCTCCCACAAAATCAATATTTACTTTTTATCCTTCACTTTAAATTTATTATAACATAATTTGTAATTTTAATAATTCTTATTATATGCTTCTTCTCTCTCTATGCTATAATCAGCTTAATAAAATAATTTTTTACTTGGAGGAAAAAATGAACACCTTAATACCAGTAAGTAGTAAAATATTTGATGAAAATGTACCTTTACAATTTAGCAATATATTAGATGGTCTTACCAATTATCTAAATTTTAATATTAACGGAAATAATGTTCTCGATGGTGAAAATGCTATTATAGAATTTTTAACAGAAGTATTTCAGCTCAATGACAACGAGGGTTTTGTAGATTTATACTTAAACAAATTAGATGAATCTGAAAAAAACAATCTTCTAAAGATGTGCTACACTGATGATACAAATACAATTATTGAACATATTAATTTGAACCATAACGAACCTTATTATAAACTAACAAATAAATCACTTATACCCTTTCTTGTAAGGCTCAATACACGTGAAATATTTTTTGTAACCTTTTATTTTTCAAAAATTCCTTTTACTATATGAGGAAACTTTAACATGACCTTTCCTTGCTTTTCAGATAATGAAGAAAACTTAAACTATTATAAAAAGCTTGCTAAAAATCATAATCTTTAGTCAATATTGATACAAAAAATAGTTAGTAAAATTTAATTACTAACTATTTTTACAAAACACCTAAACCACATTTATTCTATTGCAAAATTCTATACTTCATATTCTTTCATAGAACCAAATTCTATCAGCTTATTATACTTTTCACTTTGTGATATAAATTGAATTTCAATAGGTATATCATCTAAACTTTTATTTAATTGAAATAACTCTCTATCAGCATACCTAATAGCTTGCAATGCTAATGGCATCTCCTTTTTAAAGATTATATTTCTTATTCTACTATTTTTTATTACTTCATTATCAATCAACACCTGTCCAATTAATTTAAGCCTTTCATCACTATATGTCCAAGTTAAAAGCAGTTCATCTCTTAGTTTATCTATTTTATCTTCTGCATATTTGAGTCCAATAGTTACAAATAAATCTCCTGTTTTATCAGAATGAGTAACTGTATACTTTCTTCCTTCAATAGGCTCTATTTTATTCACCCCATCACGAAACTCTGTAAACACTTTTTCAGGATTGATCTTTTTCATATAATTCCCCTACAATAAATACTTCAATATAATATATACTACAAAACATAAAAAATATATTTCATAATTACTAGGTTTACATAATATACACTTAGGTAAAGTTATTCCTCACATTGAACCTTCATCTGATATTTAACACTCACCACAAATAGGCTATATGAATCTCCAACTTTTATATAATCAATATTATTAATGTCACATCATTCTGATAAAGCTTCATCAATAAGTTTAATATTATTTTCTTCTATACCTCTATATAATTTTGTGTTTTCATTATATAAAAACTTGTCCTTTACAATAAAATAACTTACTAAAGCTATAACTATTACTAACCCAGCCACTACCCTCTTCCTAATTTTCATATATTGTTCCTCCGTAAATATACTCTTATTCTTCCATATATAAATTAATCTTCTTCATCACATTTTCAACTGCTTTTTCTTTTGTTTCATATCCCTTTACCATTTTTTCTACCTCTTCTAAAATAATGGTTTTTAGTTCATTATCTGTATTTGTTGCATTAGTTAGCTTATTAATATTACTTAATAACTCTTTATAATCATTATGAGATCTGGTCCTTTTCCTGTTTCTATTTCCGTATTTAACTTCTTTATTGCGTCTGATGTTGTGATGTCACTATCTTCTTTTATCCCTACCTTATAACTTAACTTTATATTTGGATTTTTTCTCTGATAAGTATTTATCATCTTCTTTAATTCATCATTATCTTCCAAAGTATATATTGTTAAAGTCTTATCTATCTTTACCTCTTCGGTGCTATATGTATACTTTACCAACTTATCTTCTTCACCATTAAAGTATACATAAATCTCTTTATCATTTTTTATAGCTATTTCAAAGGGAAAATAGTCTCCACTCAATCATCTTTAATTTCTAATATTCCATTAAAATCTAATACTTTATTCCACGAACCTCCATCATCACTGCTCTCCCAAACACCACCACTTGTTTCATCGGTATTGGTACACGCTACTCGTAATGTCCCATCCTCTGATATTGCTATATTTTTAATACACTTCATATCTTCAGGTAAAGATATTTCTGTCTCTATATAATTGTTCTTATACTCTAACTCATTTTCCTTATTTTCTTTCTTACTTTTACACCCCATAAAATTGCTTATAAAAATAATGAAAATTAAACACAAACAAACCTTTTTCCTCATAAAACTTCCCCCTATACCCAAAACCATAATAACTAAACAATAATCGGCAACTTAATTTCAAAAACTGTTTTCTCTGAATCACTTAAAGCTGATATTGTTCCTTTATGTAATTCTATAATATTTTTTGTTATAGAAAGTCCTAACCCTGAACCCCCCTCTTCACTATTTCTTGACTTATCAACTCTATAAAATCTATCAAATATATATTTTATATCTTCCTCCAGTATCTCTTCCCCATAATTAATCACTTGTACTAATGCAAAGTTACCAATCTTTTTTGTAACAATATCAATATAATATCCCTCTTTACCATACTTTATAGAATTAGTAATTAAATTTTCAAAAGCTCGAACCAATTTATCGCTATCTCCATTAACGACTAACTTGTCATCTGAAAATCTTACTCTACTCTCCATTTCATTACATTTAATCTGATATTGAAACTCTGAAACTATCTGACCTAATAACTCTACTAAATTTACTTTTGACGTTCTAAGTACAACAACTCCATTTTGCATTTTTGTAAGTTCAAATAAATCATTAATAAGTACATTCAATCTTTTTGCTTTTTCATATGCTATACAAGTGTAATGTCTAAGTTGCACTTCATCTCTATACTCATCTGTTTCTATAAGATTTAGATATCCTATTATAGATGTTAGTGGTGTCCTAAGATCATGAGAAACATTTGTTATTAAATCATTTTTTGTTTTTTGAGCTTTTTTCTCTTCTAAAGTTATTTCCTTAAGCTTCTCAACTATTCCATTTATATTACCGGCTAACTTAGCAATATCATCCTCTCCTTTTATCTCTAAAGGTTTATCTAACTCTCCATTTTTCATTTTTTCTGTTGCTTCAAAAACATTAGCTAATCTTCTAAACTTTTTACGAGTAATAAATACATATATTAATATAATTATTCCTATAATAACCCACTGATTTAAATTAATCCCCATCCAAACAACATCTGAAAAACTTTCTCTTAAATTATCAATAGGATTTACTAATAATGTCCTCTGCCAACCATACATATGATCCATTATAATATGTTTTCTTATTTTTAATAAAATAAAGTTACCAAACTTAGTAATCATCATACTAATAACCAAATAACCTATTGGTATTAAACTATATTTTATAGCTCTCTTATTTTTCAATCTTATACCCTACCCCCCACACGGTATGAATTACATTATTACCTTTTTTAATCTTCTCTCTTAACCTACTCATATGAACCATAATAGTATTATTAGATTGATAATATTTTTCCTTCCACACCTTTTCAAATATCTCTTCTGAACTAAAAACTTGTCCCCTATTGCTTGCTAATAAATATAATATGTCAAACTCTCTAGCTGTTAATAATACTTCCTCTCCTTCAATAGTAACTTTATGCTTTTTCTTATCTATTACTAAATTTTCAATAGTTATCAGATTATTATCTCTATCAATATCCAAATTAAAATAATATGCTCTTCTTAAAAGACTTTTAATTCTTACTGTAAGTTCTAACGGATCAAATGGCTTCACCATATAATCATCTGCACCAGTCAGTATTCCCTGAATCTTATCCATATTTTCTGATTTCGCACTAAGCATTAGTATTGGAATATTAGAATTTTTACGAATCAATCTACAAAGTTCCATTCCATCTATTCCTGGCATCATTATATCTAATACTAGTAAATCTATATCTTCTTTACTTACTATCTCTAAAGCTTCTGCACCACAACTAGCCTTTATTACTTCATAGCCATCATTTTTTAAATAAATCTCTATTAAGTCTCTTATTTCCTTTTCATCATCAACAACAAGAATTCTATTATTCATAATACCCCCTCCCCCTTGCTTTATTAATTATAAAAAATTAATCTTTCATAATAAGTAAATAAACCTTACGAATTCTTAAATAATCAATTTTATATTACAATTATTGTATTTGTATTCCATAATATAGCATTAAAGTATCTCTTTTGTCTACCTTAAAACATAAAAAGGAACCATCACATTTTCTTGTGATAGTTCCTTACCTATATCTTTGTTAAACTTCTTCTTCTGTAAATCCAAAATATTCGCCAAATATTCTATCCTTCAAAAATGTATATTCATCAAACATATTTAAATCACTACCACTAGAATACTTTTTTATCAGAAGCACTCCTGTCATATATGATAATGCAACATATGGTTCATCCTTTAGAAGATTTCTCAAATAAGTTATTATTAAATATATAATCCCATTCATCAAAAATGAATATAAACTTTTTCTGAGACTTTTCAAAGATTCTTTTAAGGCTATCCGTACTATCAATATCTCTAATTGAAAAAGTACCGATTAACTCCTTTTTCAATTGATTAATTATATTATTTATATAATCTTCATAACTATTCATATTATCAGGAATTTAATATCCTCTCCCCCAAAAATAATCTTTTTGTTTACATAATCATGCTTTTTTATATAAATAGAAAATTTCACTTTCTATGAACATAACCATTTTTATTCCTATATTCCCTTTTTGCTCCATTCAAAAAATATAGTAGCCTTCTGCTATTAAGAAAACTACTATACTTATAACTCTATATTCTTACGCCATAATATCTCTATACTTCTTCACTATTTATAGTACTTACTAAGTACTCCATTGCATATCCATATCCTTTAAATCCTAAGCCACACACTTGTCCAACACAACCTGGTGCTATAACAGACTTTCTTCTAAACTCTTCTCTTTTATGAATATTACTTATATGAACTTCAATAGTAGGTATGCTAACTGATAAAATAGCATCGTAAATTGCATAGGAATAATGTGTATATGCCCCTGGATTTATTACCATACCATCAAATTGTCCATAAGCGCTATGAATTTTATCGATCAATTCACCTTCTGAATTACTTTGAAAAACTTCTACTTCAGCCCCTAAAGCTTTTCCTTTTGCCTTAACTTCCTTAACTAAATCATAATAATTTTGTGAGCCATATATTCCTTTTTCTCTAACTCCCAAAAGATTTAAGTTCGGTCCATTAATAACTAGTATTTTCATTTTATCACCCCATATTCATTAATTATTTCTTTAAGCTTCTTTACTGCTTCCTCTTCACTATCATTGTTATATAGTATCTTATCAGCATATAAAGTATATAAATCTTTTCTTTCCCTATAAAGATCATATATTCTTTCCTTACCATCTTTAAGTAACGGTCTTGTATCAGTATCCACATTTTCTATGATTTTTTCCGGTAATCTGTGGATAAACACAACATATCCACAACTTTTCAACACATCCATGTTTTCTTCTCTCTTTATTACCCCTCCACCTGTGGATATAATAGTATTTTTGTATCCTGTCATTTCCCTTACCACAGATGATTCTTTATCTCTAAAGAAATTTTCACCTTTACTAAACATCTCTTCTATTGTCATACCGTTTCTTTCTACCACATAGTCATCTAAATCAAGAAATTCTAATCCTAATTCTTCAGAAGCTTTCTTCCCTAAAGAAGTTTTTCCACATCCCGGCATTCCTATTAGTATTATATTATTCACAAAAAAAGCCCCCTATTTTATCATGTCACAACTTTGTTTATAACAACCAATCAACCTAAAATCTATACTTTCACAAACTAAATCTTCTATAACTTTTCTTGTAATATCATCATTTATGTTTCCTGTAAAGTCTATATAAAAGAAATACTCAAAAGCCTTATCCCCAGTAGGTCTTGATTCTATTTTAAGCATATTTAATCCGTTATTTGCAAAATGCGCTAGTATTTCATATAAGCTTCCACTAACATGTGGCAATGTAAGAATAACTGATACCTTATTACATTGATCATCACACTCTAAGTTCTTTCCTACTATGATGAATCTAGTATAATTATTAGTTAAATTATTTATACCTTCTTTAATACATTTAAGACCATAGATTTCTCCAGCAGTTTTACTACATATTGCAGCTTTACTAATATTCTTTTCTTCACTAACCATTTTTGCTGCCATAGCTGTATTATTATATGGCATTAATCTTATATTGCCGTATTGAGACAAAAAGTTTGATGATTGTGAAAATCCTTGTGGATGAGAATATATCTCTCTTATATCGTCTATTTCTGCTCCTTGTACTCCAAATAGACATTGTTCTATTCTCACTAACTCTTCTCCTACAATATATGTGTTATATTCTCTCATAAGATCATAAACATCATTTATAGCCCCTGTAGAAGAATTTTCTATTGGTAATATACCATAATCACATTCACCATTTTCTAAAGCTTCAAATACATCTCTAAAGTTATCTACATTAGTATAACTACAATCATTAGAAAACTGTTTTAACGCCTCAAATGAAAAAGCTCCCTCAACCCCTTGATAAACAACTCTTGGTTTATCTTTCTTATCTACTACTGAATCCATAATCTTATCAATAGCCTCAATTTTATCTCTGCAATTACTACTATTTTGATGAGAACGACTAATAGCCATAATAGATTTAAGCATACTTATAGTACTTTCCTCATAAGTTTTATCTTTTACTAAAGAACGACCTCTTTCTATTACTGCCTCTTCTCTTTTTTCATTCAGAGTACCTATACCATTTTCTCTTTTAACTCTGGCTACCTCAGATACTACTTTCATTCTCTCTTCAAAAATTTCTATAAGCTTACTATCTATATCATCTATCTTATTTCTTAATTCTTGCAATTCCTTCATAAAACCACTCCCCAATTATTGTTGTTTTTCTTGAAGTAATATATCTAATATTGCTACAGCTGCAGCACATTCAACTACTGGTACCGCCCTTTGCACTATACATGGATCATGTCTACCATGAATCTCTAATATATCATTTTCCATAGTTTCAACATTAACAGTTTTTTGTGGTTTTGATATCGATGGTGTTGGTTTTATCGCTAATGAAAATACTACAGGCATTCCATTTGTTATTCCTCCAAGTATTCCTCCATTATTATTAGTATAAGTTTTTATCTTTCCATCTTCTATATAATAACTGTCATTAGCCTCACTACCCCTAAGTGTAGCTATATTAAATCCTTCACCAAATTCTACCCCTTTTACTGCTGGGATTGAGAATAACATATGAGATAATACGCTTTCAACAGAATTAAACATAGGATCACCTATTCCTGCAGGTAGATTTATAATTGCTGCTTCTATTACACCACCAACAGAATCTAAATCATTTTTAGCATCTAATATTTCTTTTTGCATTTCATCTACTACATCTTTATTTAATGTTGGAAATCTATTCTCCCTAAGGTTGTCTAAGAGTTCTTTTGTTATATTAGTTTTATCAAAACTATCATCTTTTACATTCCTTATAGACTTAATATGACTACCTACATATATATCTCTTTGCTTAAGAATCTCCTTACAAACAGCTCCTGCAAATACAAACATAGCTGTAAGTCTTCCTGAAAAGTGTCCTCCACCTCTATAATCATTATATCCATCATATTTTATCATTGCAGGATAATCTGAATGGCTAGGTCTCATTTTAATCTTTAGCTCGGAATAATCTTTAGATTTTGTATTACTATTTTCAATAATAGCAGCTAGTGGTGCCCCTGTAGTTTTTCCATTAAAAATACCGCTTAAAACTCGTGGCATATCCTTTTCCGCCCTTGGCGTAGAAAATTTATCTTGCCCCGGTGCTCTTCTTTTCATATCTTCATAAACTTTATCAAAATCTATATCATACCCAGCTGGTAACCCATCAATAACAACACCTATAGCCTCACCATGAGATTCTCCAAATACGGATATTTTTACTTTAGTACCTATTATTGAACTCACCTTAAACTACCTCCTAGATTCTTATAATCCTCAAAGAAATTTGGATACGATTTTTCTATTGCCATAGGATTATTAATGATAATATCACCCTTTGCTCTAGTTGCTGCTATAGAAAGTGCCATCACTATTCTATGATCATTGTGAGAATCAACTTCTCCTCCCTTAAACTCTTTTACCCCTCTTATAATAAGAGAATCTTCTAATTCAGTTATATCAGCACCTATCTTGTTTAATTCTACTGCTGTAGCATTAAGTCTATCGCATTCCTTTATTCTAAGACGCTTTGCATTTAATATTCTTGTTTCACCTTCAGACATACTAGCTAATACTGCAAGAATCGGTACTAAATCTGGACATTGTGAAACATCTATATCTATTCCCTTTGTCTTTGATGGTAATGCCTTTACATATTCATCCGTTTCTTCAAAGTTACAACCCATATCCTTTAAAATATCTAAAATTGCCATATCTCCTTGAAGAGAATCTTTTCTAAGCCCTTTACACTTAATATCATTTCCTATAGCACCTGCTACTAAGAAAAATGCCCCTTGTGAGTAATCACCTTCTATATAATAATCTCTAGGTGAATATTGTTGATTTCCTTTGATTTTAAATATCTTATAATCTTGATTCTCTATTTCTATACCAAAACTCTTTAAAGTATCTAATGTTAAATCAACATATCCCTTAGACTCTAATTCTGTAGTAACTACAATTTCAGAATCTCCTTCTACTAAAGGAAGGGCAAATAATAATCCTGTTATAAACTGAGAACTTATGTCACCCCTAAGCTTATAAATCCCACTACTTAACTTTCCTTTTACCTTTAATGGTAATCCACCTTCTGTAGTAGTATATTCTATTCCTTTTTCATCAAAAATCTCATAGTAAGATGTCAGTGGCCTACTTACTAACTTTCCTTTACCTTGAAAAACATATTGTCCTTCTCTAACTAATGCCACAGGAATTAGAAATCTTATAGTAGAACCAGATTCATTACATTGTAGTGTTATCTCCTTATCTCCACAAGAAAATATATCTGTACCATCTATAACTAAGCTATTATCCTTTTTCTCTATCTTTGCGCCTAACATTTTCATAATTTCTAAAGTAGCAATTATATCTTTAGAATATTGTACATTGCTTATATTAGAAATTCCTTTACTTAAAGCCGCTGATATTATACCTCTATGCCCAAGACTCTTCGATGGAGGAATTGTAACCCTGCCTCTTAATGCCGTCGGACTTATTACAACCTTTTGCACATTATTGCCCCCCTTTTATATAAAATTTACAATCTCATCTCTAGAAACTTTATGAATAAAAGATTCCCCAATATCTTTTAACAAAATTAGATTCATAGATTTTCCTATATTCTTTTTATCTACTGATATTGCTTTAGCAATATCCTCTTTTTTAATATCACCTATACTATAAGGTAAATTAAACTTAACTAATACTTCCTTTATACTTTCAGAAACTCCTTCAGGACAGAAGCCCATATCCTCACATCTTTTTGCGATAGAATACATTCCTATAGATACTGCCTCTCCATGAGAATATCCTTCATAGTTTTGAATCTTCTCTATAGCATGACCTATAGTATGACCAAAATTTAATATCATTCTTTCTCCAGTGTCCTTTTCATCTCTTTCTACAACACCTCTTTTTATATCGCAACAGTCATATATTATATCTCCTAAGTTTTCAAATAATTCATCATAACTATTTATTGAACTTAATTTTTCAAATAAACCTCTATCTTTTATTAGTCCATATTTGATAGCTTCACCTAATCCATCATTTAAAAACTTTCTCTCTAAGGTTTGCAAAACATTAGGATCTATAAATACTGCCTTTGGATGATAGAAACTGCCTACTAAATTCTTACCTCTTGGTAAATCTACTGCTACCTTTCCACCAATTGAAGAGTCAATTTGAGCTAATAACGATGTAGGTATTTGTACAAAAGGTATCCCTCTTAAAAGTGTTGAAGCACAGAATCCAGTTAAATCACCAATAACACCACCACCTAAGGCAATTATTAAATTACCTCTATTTAGCTTAAAATCTAATAGCTCATTATATAACACCATAAGAGAATCCATGGATTTGCTCTTTTCTCCTGCTGGTAAAACTACCTTCAGTGTTTGATATCCCTTTTTCTCTAAAGCACTATTAACTAAATCACCATAGAATTTATCTACATTTGTATCTGTTATTATAGCAATCTTATCTCCTGTATAAATATTTGAAATTTTTTCTCCTATCTCCTGTATAAGCCCATTCTTTATTAGAATTTCATACTTATTACATGGAAGCTTCACTTGTATTTTTCTCATTCTGTTGCTCCTTTCTAACCCTTGCTTTCTTTAAAAGTTTATATAATCCTTCTTCATCGTTATTTTTTAATAGACTTTTTATATCGTCCAAATTCTTTTCTAATGTTTCTATTTCCTTTATTAAGTTTCCTTTGTTATCCATAAAAAGACCACTCCAAAGGTCTTCATTTATCCTCGCTACCCTAGTAATATCTCTAAAACTTCCTCCTGTAAATCCATCACACATGGTGGATAAATCATTTTCCATCATTGCTACTGCAACTACATGAGGAAGATGAGATGTATAAGTAATTAACTTATCATGTGTATTGCCATCAACAACTTTAATCATTGTAAAACCTATTTCCCTGGCAATACTTTTTAACAAGTTAATATTTTCTACCTTACTACTACTGCTAGGAGTCAGTATATAACTGCCTCCCTTCAGCATATCTACAGAAGCGTGCTCAAAGCTGTTAGTTTCCTTTCCTACCATTGGATGTCCTCCAATATAATCTACCATTCCACTACAAATCTTTACGATTTCATCTTGAAAACCACCTTTTAATCCTGTAGTATCTGTAACTATAGCACCTTTTTTTATCCTATCTATATTCTTTTTAAGAAATTCCACTTCACCTCTAGGATATATACTTATTAAAATAATATCACTATCCTCCATCTCTTCAGTAAAAGTAGTACTTCCCATATCAATTATACCCATTGATGTAGCTTTATCTAAAACCTTTTTATCTATATCAATTCCGTATAATTTAATAGGATCAAGCTTTCTAAGTGCCATAGCTAAAGATCCTCCAATTAGCCCCATTCCAACTACAGTGATTTTTAGCTTAAAGTCCCCCATAACTTACACTCCTTAAATATTTCTAAAGCTCTCTTCCAACAGCCTTAGATATATCTTTTAATGATTTCATTAAATTATCAAATCTTTCTGGTTTTAATGATTGATCACCATCACACTTTGCATTAGCTGGATCATTATGAACTTCAATTATAAGTCCATCTGCCCCTACAGCTATTGCAGCTCTTGAAAGATCTTCAACCATCCACCACATACCTGCTGCATGAGAAGGATCAACTACTACCGGTAAATGACTTAACTTCTTTACTGCAAGTACAGCACTTAAATCAAGAGTATTTCTTGTAAACTTCTCAAATGTTCTTATTCCCCTTTCACAAAGAATAACATTTTCATTTCCACCTGCCATTATATATTCAGCAGACATCAACCATTCTTCAATGGTATTTGATAAACCTCTTTTTAATAAGATTGGCTTCTTTGTTGACCTACCAAGCTCCTTTAATAGCTCAAAGTTTTGCATATTTCTAGCTCCCACTTGAATAATATCAACATCCTCTACAAACCTATCTATAAGATATGGACTCATTATCTCAGTTACTATTGGAAGCCCTGTTTCTTCCCTTGCAATCTTAAGAAGCTCTAATCCCTCTTCTCTCATACCTTGAAATGCATATGGTGATGTTCTAGGCTTAAAAGCTCCACCTCTTAAGAATCCTGCACCACTCTCCTTAACACTTTTAGCTACTGATATTATCTGTTCTGGACTCTCAACAGAACAAGGCCCAGCAATTATAGCTAATTTTTCTCCACCAATTTTTCTTCCACATATATCTATTATAGTATTATCTGGATGGAATTTTCTATTAGCTTTTTTAAAAGGTTCCTTAACTTTAACTACATCTTCAACAGATTTATCTTCTTTTATCTCTTCTTCATTAATAACACTAGTGTTACCAATTAAACCTATTATAGTTTCACTACTTCCCACTGTTACTTGGGTTTGTAACCCTAATGAGATTAATTTTGAGTTTACTCTTGCTACATCTGATTCATTAGAATCTTGTTTTAAAACAACTATCATTACTATTACCTCCATTAAATTTTATTATATAAACAAAAAAGAAGGTTCACTTGAATGAACCTTCCCTATCTTAACTAAAATTCTATACACTAAAAAGATACACTCATATTTAGGAGTCTAATATTCTTTTTTGGGTCGCTAAAATATCTAGCGCTAAAATAAAAATAGCCCCAGTTAAAAAAGAAAGTATAAAAATTTATTATGCACTTTTTTAACTCTTTCATAAGAATATTCCTCCCTTTTTATTCCACAATATGGTTTGTTTAAATTATATCAAATTTTTATTTAGTGTCAATACGATTTTATTCTAGCTTTTAACTTTCTCGGTATAAATCTTAATACTATTCTTGGGATAGCTTCAAAATCTTCCTCTGTAAATCCACCTATAGCAACCATTGTAATAAAATATATATATCCACAAACTCCCGCTGTAACGACAAGCCCTACGAATATTCCTAAAGTCACACTTAAAAATGAAATTACATAATATACTGAGTTATAAACAATTTTCACGAAAACTGCCATAAAAATTGCAGATATACCAGTCTTTATGATATATTTCCTCCATTGTATACTTACTTTAAGCTTATTCTTTATATAAAATGTTGCAAGTAACATAGGTACAAGATAACAAACTATATTTGAAACTACGGCTCCAGTAATACCTATACTAGGAATTATAGCTCTATTTAATATAATCTTTATTATAATACCAAGTACAGTAAACGTCGTAGACACATATAATTTATTCATACTTTGTAGTATAGTATTTTCAATCAAATATATACCCCAAAATATTATAAGTACAGCTCCTCTAAGCATTAGAATATAACCTTCATATGATCTAGGAAACATAAGTTTATACACTGGCTCGGCTAATAATGTAAAGGCTACAGCTGATGGGATTGCAAGCATCAACGTTATTCTAATGGCTAAATTTACCCTTTGGCTTACTAACTTTCTATCCTTAACAGCCATAGCTGCAGATATAGACGGTATTATAGCCTGACTTAATGCCGTTATAAACGTTATTGGCACTAAAACTAATTGAAGATAATTATTCACCATTCCATACAAACCTTCTGCAGTCTTTTCTGCAACTCCACTTATAATTAGAGAGTCCTTTATAATACTTCCATCTATGATATTTCCACCATAAATCAATGCAGAAGTTATAACAATAGGTGTTGCATACATCTTTAACTTACCAACAATCTCACTCTTCTTTACACGTCTTCCTTCATTAGCAAGTCTTTCTGGCCTTGTTTTCTTATACATTTTTCTTATCATCAGATAAGCTATAAAAGCTCCTACTCCTGTTCCTACTGTGGCACCAGCTACAGCATAGTCTACACCAAGAGGTTTTAATGCAAATGCACATATTAAACTAACAGCAACATTTAATAACTGTTCAACTATTTGTGTTACTGCCGTTGGAATCATATTCTCAGTTCCTTGAAAATATCCTCTATAAACTGATAATAAAGTAGTTAATAATATTGATGGCGATAAAAACTTTAGTGCCAACGAAATACTTGGATAACCTGAAATTTTTGCAATTGGATTAGAAAATAGAAATAACCCCACAGATAGAATTAATCCAAAAATGCACATATAGTATTTAGCTATCTTTAAAACTCTATTTGCATCTTTCTTATTTCCCTTTGCAATATATTCTGCCACCGTTTTTGATACTGCAAGACTTATACCTGAGTTAGCTACACTAAAAATAAATGTGTATATAGTATATGTATATGCATAATTTCCATAACCGGTCTTACCTAATGTTAAAGTAAGAAATGGCATATAAACTAAAGAAACAATTTTAGATAACATTGCTCCTGCTGATAATATAGCAAAACCTTTTGTAGTCGATTTACTGCTCATAAAATCTCCTTTTCAAATTTATCTTATAGTAATACTTCCTAATAAATAATAACTATTATATAATATTATATAGATACTTATTTATTAATACAGTTATATTTTAATATATAATTGATAAATATTAAACTTAAAATTTTGTAAAATTTTATAAGAGGTGATATACAAATGGATAATATGGTACTAACTGTAGGATCTAAAGCTCCTGATTTTACTTTAGAAGGATCTGATGGTAAAACTCATAGCCTAAAAGACTACCTAGGCAAAAAAGTTATTCTTTATTTCTATCCTAGAGATAATACTCCTGGATGCAGTAGAGAAGCAGAAGCTTTCAGAGATGCTTACAATGAAATAAATAGCCTAAATACAGTTATTCTTGGAATCTCTAGAGATTCACTAGCTTCTCATGAAAAATTTATAAATAAATATTCTCTACCTTTTGTATTACTTAGTGATAAAGATGAAACAGTATGTAATCTTTATGGTGTAATGAAAGAAAAAAAACTTTACGGAAAAGTATGCTACGGTATAGAAAGAAGTACATTCTTAATTGACGAAAATGGAATACTTGTAGATGAATTTAGAAAAGTTAAAGTTCCTGGACATGTAGATGCTGTAGTAGAAAAACTTAAATAAAAAAAAACTGAAGCACAATAGTTTAAATAAACTTAATGCTTCAGTTTTTTATAAAATTTTTGATAATTTTTTAAATTATCTTCTATACTTAATATATAAAACTATTATACTTAAGTGTTGTTAGCAAATTTCTAAAATTAATATCTATGAAAGTACAACTTTCTTACCTGGCCTTGTGCCCTATACCTTGACCTAGTATTAATTATTTTTTCTTTTTTCAATAATATCCTTAACTTGAACTACATCTTTATCTCCTCTACCAGAAAGATTAACAATAATAATTTTATCTTTATCCAAGTTAGTTGCCAACTTCATAGCGTAAGCAATAGCATGAGAGCTTTCTATAGCTGGAATTATTCCCTCTACCTTGCTTAGCTCACAAAAAGCATCTATAGCCTCATCATCAGTTATAGATACATATTCTGCTCTACCTAAGTCCTTATAATAGCAATGTTCTGGACCAACTCCTGGATAATCTAACCCAGCTGCTACAGAATAAACTGGTGCCACTTCTCCATTTTCATCTTGTAAAAGATAACACTTAAATCCATGAATCTCTCCCAATGTACCTTTACACATAGATGCTGCATGATCAGGAGTATCTAATCCTTTTCCTCCTGGTTCAACTCCTATAATCTTTACATCTTTATCATTAAAGAATGGATGGAATAATCCAATAGCATTACTACCGCCACCAACACATGCAATAACATAGTCTGGTAATCTATCTTCTGCTTCTAATATTTGTTTTCTTGCTTCTTTTCCAATTACACTTTGAAATTCTCTAACCATAGTCGGATATGGATGTGGACCTACTGCTGAACCTAATAAGTAAAAAGTATCTTGTATATTATGAGCAAAATCATCTAATGCTGCATCTACTGCATCTTTTAAAGTCCTTGTTCCAGAAGTTACTGGTACAACTTTAGCTCCTAATAGCTCCATTCTAAAAACATTTAACGCTTGTCTCTTTGTATCTTCTTCCCCCATATAAATTATACATTCCATATTCATTAAAGCGCAAACTGTAGCCGTAGCAACACCATGTTGACCAGCTCCAGTCTCTGCTACAATTCTTTTCTTTCCCATTCTTTTTGCTAAAAGTACTTGTCCAATAGCATTATTAATTTTATGTGCTCCAGTATGGTTTAAATCTTCTCTTTTTAAATATATTTTTGCTCCTCCAATTTTCTCCGTTAATCTTTCAGCAAAATATAATGGATTTTCTCTTCCTACATACTGTTTCATATAATAATTAAATTCGTCTATAAAGCTTTTATCTTCTACATATTTGTAAAAATTCTCTTCCACTTCACTTATAGCTTTTTGTAACAAAGGTGAAACATACGAACCTCCATATTTACCAAACTTCCCATGATTATTAATCATTTTATAACCCCCTAAATTTATTACAATATTACTTTTAAAATTATCATTTATATATATATTTGTCAATATATGCATGTGCTTATTATTCTATATTTATATTAACTACAAAAAATAAAAAGACAGTTAGCAATTTACTAACTGTCTTGGTGGCTCGAGCAGGAATCGAACCAGCGACACGAGGATTTTCAGTCCTCTGCTCTACCGACTGAGCTATCGAGCCACATCTACCTGGCAACATCCTACTCTCCCACACAGTCTCCCGTGCAGTACCATCGGCCCTCTGAGGCTTAACCATCGTGTTCGGTATGGGAACGGGTGTATCCCTTAGAGGCATCATCACCAGAT
>NZ_JAHLOD010000035.1 GCF_018917145.1 Clostridium bornimense | reverse complement strand
TCGTTTTGTTCATATAAAAATCTCCTTATGATAAAAAGATATTTTATCATAAGGATCATCCTATTATATACCGGAATATATTTCCTAGCTCTTGTTTTTTCTAAAGTTGACGACATTGACTGTTCACTGATATATACTTGTGCCTTGTATCTGTATCCTGCACTTCTATTTTGCTAAAAAAACTGCCACACTCTTTTGTGTAGCAGCACATTTTTATTCTAATTTAAAATATTCTTAAGCACTTCTATCAATGTTTTCATTTCTTCATCGGTTCCTATAGTAATTCTTAAAAAATTATTAATTCTAGGTTCGTTAAAATATCTTACTAAAATCCCATTTTTTCTAAGACTCTTAAATAATTCCTCTGCATTAACTTTTTCATGACTTACAAATACAAAGTTTGATTTAGAATCCATAACTTTAAATCCAATATTCCTTAACTTTTCTATTGTCTCTTCTCTAGTTTTTATTATCTTTGAAGTCAGTTCCTTAAAATAAGTTTCATCTTCAAAAGCAGCTATTGCACCTTCTATAGCTATTCTATCAATAGTATATGAGTTAATTGAATTCTTTAACCTATTTAATCCTTCAATTAATTCTTTTGAACCAAATGCAAATCCTACTCTTAATCCCGCTAATGCTCTAGACTTAGATAATGTTTGCACTACTAATAAATTATCATAATCTTTTATCAAACTTACTACTGAAGTTCCCCCAAAATCAATATACGCTTCATCTACTATAACCACATTATCTTTATTAGAGTCTAATATTTTTTTTATATCATCTACAGATATTGCTTTACTAGTAGGTGCATTTGGATTAGCTAATACAACCCCTCCAATATTTCTACATAACTTTTCTATAGGAATATTAAACTCTTCATCAAGAGGAATTATCTCTGTTTGTAAGTTTAGTAATTTAGCATAAACTTTATAAAAACTGTATGTTATATCTGGAAATAATACTTTTTTCTCGCTAGAAAAAAACGTCATAAAAGAAAAAGCTAATACTTCATCTGATCCATTTCCCACAAATACTTCATCTTTATCGATATTATAATATTTAGCCACTGTTTTTCTAAGATCATCTACATTAGGGTCTGGATATAATTTTAATGTTCCATTATTACCTTTTGATATTGCCTCCAACACTTTTGGTGATGGTGGGTATGGACTTTCATTAGTATTCAACTTTATATACTTCATATCTTTTGGTTGTTCCCCTGGTACATATGGCTGTAGATTTTTAACGGTATCATTCCAATATTTACTCATAACTAGCCCCCCAAAAAAAATATATTTTATAAAATTATACCACTAATTACCGATTACTTACTATATTTAAAATGTAATATATCATGAGCTAACCCTTTTCCTGGTTCACCCATATAATTTTCATACATTTTTATAACAGCTGCATTTTTATGAGCCTTTCTCTTTGGTAAATCTTTATCTTGATTGTAAAGTACTGCTGACCTTAAATCTTTTATTGAAAAATTATACCTATCCATTGATGTTGCATATGGTTGTCCACCACCATCAATACATCCTCCAGGACATGCCATCACTTCGATAAAATGATATTGCTTTTCTTTTATCTTACCACTATTAATAAACTTAAATAGATTAGCTGCTCCATTTATTACAGCTACATTATATTCTTCTCCTGCCATCTCTATCTTGGCTTCCTTTATTCCTTTGAATCCTCTAACATCTTTATATTCTATATCTTCTAAATTTTTACCTTCTAATAAATCTTTCGCTGTTCTAAGGGTAGCTTCCATTACTCCTCCTGTAACACCAAATATAGCTCCGGCACCAGTATATAATCCCATAGCTTCATCTGCCTTACTATCTTCCAAACTCTTAAAATCAATTTTACTATCCTTAATCATTTTTCCTAATTCTCTTGTAGTTAATACTGCATCTATATTTCTTATTCCATAATTCTTCATTTCTTCTCTGTCAGCTTCGTACTTCTTAGCAGTACAAGGCATTATAGTAACAGTAAATACATCATTAGGATCTAGTCCTTCTACTTTTGGATAATATGTTTTACTAACTGTTCCAAAAATTTGTTGTGGAGACTTAGTAGTTGAAAGATTATCTATTAATTCTGGATAATAATTCTCTACAAGTCTTACCCATGAAGAACAACAAGATGTAAACATCGGAAACTTCCCATCATTTTTTATTCTATCTACAAATTCCGTTGCTTCTTCAACTACTGTTAAATCTGCACCAAAATTTATATCAAATACTTTATCAAAACCTAAAAGTCTTAATGCCGTATATAATTTTCCTGTAACGTCTACACCATATCCCATCTTAAACATTTCCCCCATAGAAGTTCTTATAGATGGTGCCATGGCTACGATTACATGTTTTCTAGAATCTTCTAAAGCTTCTTTTACTCTCTCTAAATGTGACTTTTCATATAACGCATCTACAGGACATGCAACAACACATTGTCCACATAATAAACATTTTGTATCATCGAAACATTGAAACCCTTCTGGTCCTATAACATACTCATTATCTTTAGTTTGAAAACTTATATTTTTTGTACTTGTTTTATTTTTACAGGTTTCTACACATCTTCCACATTTAACGCATTTACTTCTATCTATAACAATAGATTTACTTCTATCATCGATATATTTCTGTGGTTCCTTAACTATAAAAGGTTTAGATGCCCTTGCCCTATGTTTAATTACAAGCTTTAGTAACTCACAATTTTCTCTTCTTTTGCATGGACCACATTTGAAGCTATGTTTATCTAATATCTCTGAAAGTCTAGCTTTTATTTCTTCCTCGACTTTTGGTGTTCTAGTCTCGACAATCATCCCATCTATTGCCTTTGTAACACACGCTTTAAATAATTGATCCCTTCCCTTTACTTCTACAACGCATACTCCACAAGTCCCAATATCACTACATTCCTCTAAAAAACATAATGTAGAAATATCAATGTTGTTTTTAGTAGCAACCTCTAATATTGTTGGTTCACCACTAAATTGAATTTCTTTTCCATTAATAGTAATTACACTCATGTTTTTCCCCCGTTTAACAATATAGATTCCCATTAAATATTAATATTAAGTTATATTGTTAATTATATCACAATTTTCACTTTTTTAAATTATTTATTAATTTCTTGAAGAATAAGCACTTTTTTACTTTAATCATTTTCTACATATAAAAAGGAATAATAAACATAATATACTTGAGGTGATATAATGACTAAGAAAATACATTTTAACTTTACAAAAGCACTTATTATATGTGTAATATTTTCTTTGGTACTATCTAATTTATTAGTTAACGGAAAATCTCCTTCTTCTGATATACATATTGTCTTAGATACATTACACTACACTGAAATTCCTAAAAATTTTCGTAGTACAAATAATATAAATGTGTCACATTCAATAAATACAAAAGGCATGGAAAACTTAAATATATCCGGCAGCAGTCAATTTTCTAAAGCAAACCTTCCACTACTTATAAAAAGCATTAATACAAATTTACCAATAATAGATATTGACCTTAGACAAGAATCTCATGGATTTGTTAATGAAATGTCAATAAGCTTTAAAAATGAGAAAAATAACGCCAATTTAGGTTTATCATCTGAAGAAGTACTATTAAAAGAAATAGAAGATTTAAATACTATAGAATTAGATAAATTTTTAACATTTTATAACGATGAAAAGAATCCTATAATTGTGAAATCTGTAGAAAATGAATCTCTTGTTATATCAAAAAATTCAATAGGATATCTTAGAATAGCTGTTACAGACTCCACGCTACCAAATAAAGATGAAGTAAATAAATTTATAACATTTGTAAAAAATCAACCTAAAAATACTCATCTTCATTTTCATTGCAAAGAAGGGATAGGACGAACTACTACATTTATGATTTTATATGATATGATGAAAAATTATAATGATATACCTATGGAAGCTATTATTAATAGACAAATAGCCCTAGCTAAACTAGATGAAAAAGATTCTAGAATTTTCTATGATAAAAATCATACAGAGTTCTTTACTAGTTTTTACAACTACTGTAAAGCTTCTAAAGACTTATTTTTATCCCCATGGCAATAATTTAGATATAATGGCCTCGCAATAAACTTATATTTGCTATTGCGAAAGCCATTTTTATTTTACTTATTCTAAATAATCTTTTGCTAACTTTTCAAATAACGGCATTGCTCTTTCTATTTGTTCTGTTTGTACACAATAAGAAAGTCTAAAGTGTCCTGGGCATCCAAAATCATCCCCCGGCACTAATAATAAATCATACTTTTCTCTTGCCTTTTTACAAAACTCTTTTGCATCTGATTCTAATGATTGTGGAAATAAATAAAAAGCTCCTTCTGGCTTAACACATTTAAATCCTAACTTAGTTAATCCATCATATAGCAAATTTCTATTAGTTTTATATATTGATATATCTGATGTAGCATCAGCACATTTTGCTACAACTTTTTGAAACAAACTTGGAGCATTTACATAACCTAAAACTCTTCCACCGCCACATATTGCAGCATAAGCTAAATTGAAATCATCCATTTCACTTGGAACAACTATGTAACCAATTCTTTCACCTGGAAGTGATAATGACTTACTATATGAATAGCATACAAAAGTATTATTATAATACTTTGTAAGATATGGTACATTGACTCCATCATAAGCAATTTCTCTATAAGGTTCATCTGCAATTAAATAAATAGGATGATTATACTCTTTTGACTTTTCTCCTAATATTTTTGATAGCTTATTTATTGTATCTTCAGAATACACAACACCTGATGGATTATTAGGTGAATTTACTATTACTGCTTTTGTATTTTCATTAATTAACTTTTCAAATTCCTCAAAATTAATTTGAAAAGTTTTTATATCAGCAGGTACTACATTTAATTTTCCTCCTGCTCCCTCTACAAAACACTTATATTCAGGAAAATATGGTGCAAAAGTTATATACTCATTACCAACATTAGTTAATGCCTTAAGACATATACTTATAGATGCTGCAGCACCTACAGTCATATATAAATTATCTTTTGTAAAACTTGTATTAAATCTATCATTTAAAGATTTTGCAATAGATTCTCTTACTTTATCATCACCTTGAGCACTTGTATAACCATGAATTAATGTAGGATCTTCATTATTCACTATATCTAAAATAGCTTCTTTTACACATTCTGGTGCTGGTACATTAGGATTTCCTATACTGAAATCAAAAATATTTTCCTTTCCAACAACAGCTGCTCTCTTTTTTCCATATTCAAATATCTCTCTAATTGTGGATTTTTTTGTTCCTAATTTAAGTATTTCCTCTGAAAACATATAATAGCCCCCTTATTTATAATTCACAGTTCACAATTCGCAATTGTGGAGGAAATTCCTGCGGAATTTCTTAAATTGTGAATGTAGTAACTTAATGAATATGATTTATATTTATCTAAATAAACTTCATTTAGAATGTATATCCTTTTCTTACCATATAAAATTTATGATATATTTAATATTTCTCTATCTCAAATTCTATTTTATCATTATATTATAGTTAAGGTAAATCACCTTACGGGACATTTTACCACATTTAGCAAATAAATAAAAAAGCCATGTTTTATTTAAAATCTTTTAATAACGCTGCAAATGGATTATCCTCCGCTGCTTGTTGCTCTGCTTCCTTCTGCAACTTCTTCATAATTCTATTTACTTCTTTCTTATCAACTTTGCCTTTCTTATCAAATCTCTTTTCAAAGGCAGAAGCCTTTTCTCTAAAGTTGCAATTATTACCTACACAAACATAAATCTTACCTTCGCCTTGGCCTCTAAGTTCAAGCTTCTTATGACATTCAGGACATCTTGCATTGGTAAATCTCGCTATATTTTCTCTATAACCACACTCTCTATCCTGACATACAAGCATTCTTCCATTCTTGCCCTTAACCTCTAATAGATACTTGCCACAGTTAGGACACTTAGTTCCTGTTGCATTATCATGATGGAACTTAGCTGTTACTCCTTTAACATCTTCAACAAGCTTTGTTGCATAGTTTTTCATATCACCGATAAATTTCTTATCATTAGCTTTTCCTTTTGCTATATTATCAAGTTGACTTTCCCACTTTGCTGTTAATAATGGTGATTTTAAATCTTCTGGCACTAAATCTATAAGTTGTTTTCCCTTTGATGTAGGGTAAATTTCCTTACCTTTCTTTTCAATAACAAAAGAGTTAAATAACTTTTCTATAATATCAGCTCTTGTGGCAACTGTTCCAAGACCCCCGGTTTCATTTAATGTCTTAGCTGCATCTTTACCCATATTTACGTATTTTTGTGGATTTTCCATTGCTGATAATAATGTTGCTTCGTTAAATCTTGACGGTGGTGTTGTTTGTTTCTTCACTTTATTAACTGAAGCTATTGTTAATTTATCGCCTCTTTTTAGTTCTGGAAGCTCTTGAGAATCTTCATCATCATTGAAATTATCATAAAGTGCCTTCCATCCCTTGCTCTTTGTTATATTACCCTTAGCAGTAAAGGTTTCTCCTGCAATATTAACAGTAACACTTGTTTGCTCATATTCATAAGGAGGTAATAATACACTTAAAAATCTCTTAACTACAAGATCATAAATATGTCTTTCTTCAGTGCTAAGGTTGGCTAGATTCACCTTTTCTTCCGTTGGAATTATAGCATGGTGATCTGAAACCTTTGTATTATCTACATAGTTCTTATTAGCCTTAACCCCTGTTCTTAAAAGCTGTTCTGCTGCCTTTCTATATTCTCCAAAAGATACTGACTTAAGTCTTTCAGGAATAGTAGCCACAATATCAGTAGTTACATATCTTGAATCTGTTCTTGGATACGTTAAAATCTTATGATTTTCATATAATCTTTGCATTATACTCAAAGTTTGCTTTGCTGAATATCCCCATATTTTATTAGCATCCCTTTGAAGTTCTGTTAAATCATAAAGAGCTGGGGAGAATTTTTTCTTAGTAGTCTTCTTAACATCTACAACTTCACCATTTTGTCCCTTACACTTATTAACTATAGTATCGGCATCTTCTTCCTTGAAAATTGATGTATTTCCTTTTGAATTAATCCAATTTAAAGTAAAACCTCTACTCTTAGCATTTAAGCACCAATAATCTACAGGCTTAAAGTTTCTTATTTCTTCTTCTCTATTTACAATCATAGCAAGAGTTGGTGACTGAACTCTTCCTGCACTAAGTTGAGCATTATATTTACAAGTTAATGCTCTCGTTACGTTAAGCCCTACTAACCAGTCAGCTTCAGCTCTACATACAGCTGCCTTATAAAGATTATCATATTCCTTAGCATCTTTTAAATTTTTAAACCCATCTAAAATTGCCTTATTAGTTTGAGATGAAATCCATAATCTTTTACAAGGTTTCTTAACTCCAGACTTCTCTAAAATCCAACGAGCTACTAACTCCCCTTCTCTTCCTGAGTCTGTTGCTATTACTATATCTGATACATCTTTTCTTAAAAGTTGTTTTTTTACCTCATTATATTGTTTACCTGTTTTCTTTAAAACAGTAAGCTTCATATACTTAGGCAGCATTGGTAATGTTTCCATCTTCCATTGCTTATATTTATCATCATAACCTTCTGGATCTAAAAGACCTACTAAATGTCCCATTGCCCATGTTACAACATACTTACTTCCTTCAATATATGACCCCTTATTCTGATTGCATTTTAAAACTCTTGCTAAATCTCTTCCAACCGATGGTTTTTCAGCTAATACTAATGTCTTACTCATTTTATCTCCTTATCTTAAATACTATAATATTTAATATTTCATATAATAAATTAATTCTAATTATTTTTATAAATAATAAACTACTTATAATTATACAACGTTTTTCTTTGTAATATATAATCAATTCACATTTTCAGTGCACTGTGAACTGACAATTGTGCACTGATCTATACCTGTGACTTGTGTCCTCATACTTGTGCCTTGCCTCGCATCTGTGCCCTGATTCCAATAGTGACATCCTTCCCCTCACCTACATAATATAATTATGAATCACTATTATCTCTCTGGAGGTACTAATGGCTTTTATTAAACTAACTCCTCCTATATTTGAAGATAACACCAACAACGATACCATTGTCAATGATGATGAAATAGTCTTTTTAAATCAAAATAGATTATTTTGCTTCCTTGCTATAAATCCATTAAATGATGACAATGCCATAGTTGGATCGAACATACTTTACTTAAGAATGCAAATAAGCTTAAAAAATCTTTATCTTGCTTTAATATTAAATGACTTAGATATAGCAGAAGCGCAGCTAAATCCTCACCTCAAACTTCACGAAGATGAAAGTCTCGATAAAATAATTCATGGATACTTTTATTCAAATGTACAATATAGCTTAGCTGGATTGCCTTATGTTACATTTATAATATCAAGTCTAGATGCAATAACTCCTTTTTTCAATTATCAAATTAGTATAACACCTAGAGTATTTTATATTATTTTTGTTATATCAATTCTTGAAAATGATCCTAACTTCTATTATTTTAATAATGCTTATATTGAACTTAATGCCATAAATCTTGAACTAGCTTCTATGGGACGCTCAGAGCCTAGACATTGCTTTAAATATCGTCAACTTCCAAGGAATAGAAAATACAGAAGAAATAAACCTAGATAAAATATTACCTAGGTTTATTTCTTATATTAATTTAATTCTACAAATGTATCATCTGACATATTCCATTCAAAAGCTTCCTTATTATGTTTATCTACAAAATACCATTTTGAAGTTGCTATAAAACCAAATTTCTTTTCTTCAGCTTTTATAAGGTATCCACTTCTATCATCTATTTCTTCATAACTTTCTACTTCTAAAGATGAATTGGAGTTTGATCCTAACTTTCCTTTCAAAAACTCTACAGCCTCTTCTTCTGTAAAAGCTTCTCTTTCTTTTTTCTCTTCTTCCTCTTGTTTTTTTCTTTCACTTTCTTCTCTCGCTAATTTTGCATCTCTATTTTCTATTATAGAAGCTTGTAATTCTTTAGCTTCCTCATCATCTGGTTTTACATCAAGAACATCGGATATACTCTCTAAAGCACTATCATAATCTCCATCATAAAAAGCATCCTTTGCTTTTTGAAAATTAATCTCTACTAATTTTTCATCACACTCTTTTATTTTTTCCTGTGCATCTTTATATATCTTTCCTTCATTAGCTAAGATTTTATTTAACTTATCCTTAGCCTCGTCAAATTTTTCTCTTTTCATCAAATTCGTCGCTTCATCAAATAACTTTTCTGACTTCTCAATCTTATCCATTAGCTCTAAATTTTCTTTTCCTTTTTTAGTAGATTTTAAATCTTCTGCCTTTTTCAAAATATCTCTTGCTTTATCATATTCTCCACTTTCTACATACTCTTGAAACTTATTTAGATAATTTAAAACATTATCATTAACCTTAATACTATTAAATAACAACAATATTCCTAATACCATAGTAATTATCAATACTGAAATTATTCCTATAATAACTTTAGTGCTTTTCTTTAATTTTTTTCTCCCATTCCCCATACTCTTCTCCTTTTTTTAATAAATCCCTATTCTCCTCTTATTGTTTCTTTCAAATAATAACAACGTAATTTTCAAATTAATACAAAATCACTATTTTATATATATTCTTATTAATAAATATAACCTTAACCCCTATAAATATCAATATATATGTATTAATATTTACTTAATCGAAAGTTATTTAGTCTTAAATTATTTTTTTAAGGAGAACACTATGAAAAAGTTTTTTGCATTAAGTTTTAATGGTAAACTACGTTTTGAATTGATTTTTGAAAAACTATTTTTATTATTACTAATTTTCACATTGGCATTAGGAATTTTAAACAAAAATTCCTTTATGTATCTATCTTCTTTATTAACAATAGTAGTAACTCTATTCTTAAAATTCTTATTTATGTACACAAAGTTTAAAGGTTCTTTACTTTTATATTTTTTCTCTCAATTATTTATTTTTTTATCCATGTTTCTAGGTCGTATAGTTTCTATCTATAGCATATTTCCTTCTTGGGATAAATTTGTACACTTTTATTCTGGTATTGTCTTATTCTTCATAGGGCTCTCTATTTTCTTAACGTTATGCAGAGAAGATTCAAAAAATCTTTTTTCTCTTTTAATACTTTTCGGTATATTTTTTAGTATATCTATGGCTGGGTTATGGGAAATATATGAGTTTACCACTGATGCACTTCTATCCCTTAATTCTCAAAATCATAGTCTTAATGACACTATGATAGATATGATTTGCGGATCAATTAGTACAATAATCGCATCTATAATATATATTCTTTATTGCAAATATAAAAAAGATTTCTAATAACTTTTTTTAAATAATAAAAAACTGGTGACATATTACTTTAATATCCACCAGTTTCTTTTTAAATTTGTTTAGTTGGTAATATTATAATAAATTCACTTCCTACACCAACTTTACTTTTTACTCGTATATCACCATTATGTAAATTTATAATTTGTTTTGTAATTGTTAATCCTAAACCACTGCCGCCATACTCTTCCGTTATACTTCCATACCCTTGGGAAAATCTATCAAAAATAGCTTCATAATTTTTTTCTTCTATACCAATACCAGTATCCCTTACAATTATAGTAACATACTGATCATTGTCATTTATAATTACGTCAACTTTTCCACCTTCTTCAGTAAACTTAATAGCATTACCAATAAGATTAATTATACATCTCTCTATATTTTCCCTGTCACATTCTATTACTTTTTCCTCTATCTCAGGATCTATAATTAACTCTAGCCCTGAATTTTCTGCAAAATCCTTCATAGATAAAACTACTTCCTCAACTAAATACACTATATCATTTTCAGTAATATTTAATTTATAAAATCCAGCATCTATCTTTGCAGTATCTATAATATTATTAATTAAACTCAATAGTCTCTTAGAATTTCTATTCAATACAGACATATAGTAATCTAGCTTAGATTTATCTATATGTTCTTCATTTTTATTTAACTCTGTTACTAATTTCTCTGTAGATAATATAACGTTTAACGGTGTTCTAAGCTCATGAGATAAATTTATAAAATAATTATTTTTATATTGCTCATGTTCAATTACCTTATTATATAATTTTTTATTTTCTATTAACTTGTTATTTAATTGAAGTGTCCTATGATCCACCATGCTTTCTAAAATTCTTACATGATTTACTGCAAAGAAAATTAATAGTATAGCTATTAATACATAAAATACATATGCTACTGGACTTAACCACAGTGAATTGTGAATGACAATATTTATAAGTAATTCATCACTATTATTTCCAGATGCATCTTTTGCCATAAGTTCAACTCTATATTTTCCAGGAGATAAATTGGAATAATTTATATAATTATTATTTTCATTATATATCCACTTTTCATCTACCTTTTTTATTCTATATGAATAAGATATTTTAGATGAATTTCTAAAATCAGGTACAAACAATTCTAGAGATATATTATTTTTATCATGAGATAACTCTATTTTTCCCTCTTCTATATCAACATATTTTTTATTATCAACTTCTTCTCCATTTACAAGAACTGACTCTATCTTTAAGTTAAATCCACCATATTGATTTGAATTTATTTCTTCTGGATTAAAGTAATCTATTCCTTTAATTCCACCGAAGTACATTACTCCTTCTTTATTTTTATAATATGAATATACATTAAACTCACTACTTCCAAATCCATTAGTAACATCAAATCTTTCTGTAATGCCTTTCTTCATATTTAACTTAAATATACCCCCATTAGTACTAACCCATGGATTATTTTCCTTATCAATTAATATTCCATATATATATGTATTAGTTATACCTTCTTCTTCGCCAAACCTTTGAAATCTTTCCGTTTCTTTATCAAATTTATTTAATCCATAAGTAGTCCCCACCCATATATTACCACAACCATCTTCTGCTATAGACTTTATTGAATTATAACTTAAACTACTTGTATCATTTTTATTATTAACATAAGATTTCATAAGCATATCATCTCTATCAAATCTTATTAACCCTCCGTCATAGCCACATCCAAGCCATAATACACCATCTGAATCTTCATATATACTAGAAATGTATCTGTCATTGATTCCATTCTTCTCCATCAAATCACTATAATCTATAAATTGATCTTTTCTATCAAAAGAGCATAATCCATTTCTAGTTCCAATCCATAATACACCATCACTATCAATAAATAATGTTTCAACATATTTATCTGCTAATGAAGTATTTTCATCAATAAATTTATAATTAGTAAATAATCCTGTATTCTTATCAAATTTATCTAATGCAATACCAGTAGAAATCCATATCTCATTACCACCATCTCCAACAATTTGCCATATTCTATTTCCACTAATTGAATTTTCTATCTCATCATGGTAATAATGTTTTATTTCATTAGTATATTTATTGATAACATTAAGTCCACCATTATTGGTTCCTACCCAAATTAAACCATCATTATCTTCATAAATTCCATATACACTGCTATCACTTAATGAATTTTCTTCAAATTCACTTTTCTTGTAACTTTTTATATTTACTCTAGGATTAAAATTATTTATACCATCATAACTTCCCACCCAAATAAGTCCTGATATATCCTGATATAACGACAATATATAGTTGTTAGATAAAGATTTTGGATCATATTCTTTATGTACATAATGTTGAAAATTATTTTCTCCTTTTCTTTGTACTGCTATTCCACCTTTAGTTCCTACCCATAAGTTTCCATCGAAATCTTCTAAAATAGTTTCTACACTATTATGAGGCAATAAATTTTTATTGCCTTCATTATTTTTAAATTCTTTTACACTCTCTTCTTTTTTATTATATTTTTTAAATCCATTGTCTTTTATTGCAAATAATATATCTCCATTAGATAATGTATATATATTATTTATATGTTCTTCTGTACCAATACCTTCAAAATTTTTCAATACTTTCTTCTCTTCATCTAAAAAATATGCTCCTTTTTTAGTTCCGACCCATATAACACCATCTTTATCCTCTTCTATAGTTAATATGTAATTTTCTATATTATACTCATCACTAAGTCCTTCTACATAAAATCTATAAAATTTATTTTTTTTCCTATCATATAAATTTAAACCTTGCTCTGTTCCCACCCAAAGTCTATCTTTAGAATCAACTAAAACATGTCTTACATTATAATGAGACAATGAATTCTCATCTCTTATATCTGATACGTAATTATGAATTTTTTTTCTATCCTTACTAATTTTACTTAAACCTTTATTAGTAGCTACCCAAAGATTTTCATCTTTATCTTCTGCCACCTTACATATATAATCTGATGGTATTGTTACGTTTTTTCCGTCTTTATATTTGTACACCTTAAACTTCTTTCCATCATATCTATTTAATCCATCTGCAGTAGCAATCCACATATAACCTTGATTATCTTGATATATGTCATTTACTGTTGTTTGTGATAATCCATCTTCTATAGTTATTCTTTTAAATTTAATATCTTTTCCTTGTGCAAATGTTACTTCGCCAAAACTTATTAATATTATTAAAGTCAATAATACACGTAGATATTTTAATAAGCTTTTCAATGTCTCCTCCATCTTCTATACATTACTACAATATAATGTATAAATCCGTCATTACTAGTCCACTATATTCTATCATAAGTTCAATTCCTTTGCGAGAAACAACACTTAAGTATAACAGTTTTATATATGAACTAAATATATCTATTAACACAATTGTAATTCGCCGTCCTAAGGACTATAATATTTTCCCTTTGGGGAAAATTAACATTTATTGTTGATTGTTTGAATTGACTGAATTGTGAATTACCCTTACTTGTGCCTTGTCTTGTGCCATAATAAAAGGAGGTATCGCTAACAACTTTTCATTTGTTACTGCGACACCTCCTTAGAACTTTATTCTAATGCTTCTCTTATAAACTTTTTAACTTCTGTACTATACTTAATTTTATCTTTAGGATAGGCTTCTACATGAGCTGCTCCATCAATAAGTAATAACTTATTTTTGTCTCCAATTTTACTTTTATACATATCTTCACTCATATAGCAAGGTACAAAATCGTCTCCTGTACCATGAATAAACATGGTAGGAATCTTTTTATCTTTTATATCGTCAATAGGCGAAATATCATTCATATCAAATTTACAAAGCCTTTTGCATTTACTATTGAAAAACCAATATAAAGGATATAACGGTGTTCCTTTATATTGTTTAAATTGATGTCTAAGTAGTTCCTTACCATTAGAATATGGACAATCCGCTATTATAAATTTTATCTTGTCTTCATATTTACCACCATACATAAGAACTGTAGCAGCACCCATTGACTGACCATGCAATCCAATTTCTATATCATCACCAAGTTTATCTTTCATATAGTCTATCCATCTATCTAGGTCTTCTCTTTCATAGTATCCATAAGTTGCATAAGTACCTTCACTTGCACCATGTCCTCTTACATCTACCATAAGTATGTTAAAACCTTCTTCAAAAAACATATCTAAATATTGCAATGCTATATAGTGATTAGATGTATATCCATGTACTATAATCATTAACTTTTTAGAATCCTTGAATTTTTCTATATAATATCCTTTTAACTTGAAGCCTTCTTTTGATTTTATTTCTAAAGTTTTAATATCTAATTCTTTATATTTAGATAAATCATAAGCATTTCTTTTCTTTAAAACATTAAAGACATCTTCTTTAGTCTTTCTTTCTCTCAAAATAGCTTTATAAAAAGTATAATTAGTTAATTTCCTTCCTAATAAAAATAGAATAACTGCTATTAAAACAACCAAAATAATTATTATCTTAAACATCCTTTTAATTCTTCTCCATTAATCTCTATAACTTTCTTTATTACTTCTTTCATCTCATTATCATCTTTTTCATTTTTACCGCTTTCTAATACTGTAACAGGACAAGATGAACAGCATCCTTGTAATAAAGATGTTACCTTATATTCTCCTCTCATTTCTTTAAAATCTTCAAAAGTAATATCTTTTTTGTTAACTATTAAATTTAGAGGTTTTATACCATTTGACATCATTACTATTATTCCATCTTTAGTAATTTGCTCTACTCTTGCTTTTATTATCCTCATAATACTCACCTCAATAATAGTAGCTATTTAGCATATAATTTTGATATTTCTACAATAACATCTACAGCCTTTTCCATAGAACTTATAGGTACATATTCAAATTTACCATGAAAATTTTCTCCTCCAGCAAAAATATTTGGTGTTGGAAGTCCCATAAAAGATAGTCTAGCTCCATCAGTTCCACCTCTTATAGCTTTTACCTTTGGTACAATCCCGCAATTTTCCATTGCTTCAAAAGCTTTATCCACTACATATTTAACTGGTTCTATTTTTTCTTTCATATTGTAATATTGATCTTTAATCTCTATCTCGCAAGAATTTTCTCCAAATTCCTTATTTATTTCTTCTGCCCATATCTTCATATTATTTTTTCTATTTTCAAAGCTAGCTCTATCAAAATCTCTTATTATATATGATAATTTAGTTTTTTCAACAGAACCATCTATAGATGTTAACATATAAAATCCTTCTTTGTCTGAAGTTAATTCTGGCACTTCATCCTTTGGTAACTTTTCTATAAATTTGTTAGCAAAAAACATAGAATTTATCATTTTATCTTTGGCATACCCAGGGTGAACATTTAATCCATTAAATATAACTTTAACTCCTGCAGCATTAAAATTTTCGCATTCTAGCTCTCCAATAGCACCACCATCCATAGTATATGCTACATTTGCTCCAAACTTTTCTACGTTAAATAAATCTGCTCCTCTTCCTACCTCTTCATCTGGAGTAAAACAAATAGCAATAGGTCCATGTTTTATACCTGGATTATTTATTAAAAACTCCATTGCAGTCATTATCTCTGCTACCCCAGCTTTATCATCAGCTCCTAGTAATGTAGTACCATCTGTAGTTATAAGAGTTTCTCCTATATAATTTTTTAATTCTGGTGATTTTTCAGGAGATAATACTATATTTAAATCTTTATTTAAAATAATATCTCCGCCATCATAATTTTCTACAATTTGAGGCTTAACATTTTCTCCTGAAAAATCTGGTGCTGTATCCATATGTGCAATAAATCCAATAGTTTCTACCTTTTTATCTACATTAGATGGTAAATACGCCATTACATAGCCATTTTCATCTATTGATGCATCTTTCATCCCTATAGATTTTAATTCTTCAACTAACAGTTCTCCAAATTTATATTGTGATTCTGTTGTTGGGCATGTTTCACTTCCTTCGCTTGATTTTGTATCAATTTTTACATATCTTAAAAATTTCTCAACTACTTTTGTCATCTTATATTCCTCCATTGTCATATAAACTTCTATTACTATTATTGTAATACATATATGAAAATTATCCCATGTTTTTATGAAAAGTTTATTTTTAGGTGCACGGTGCTGTCGCACAAAAATAAAAAAGTATCGCCCTAACAATTTTTATTTGTTAATGCGACACTTTATTATACTAATTCTCTACTCTTCTAAATTCTCTAACAATAAAAATACCTGTTATTATTGATGCTATAAAATCTGAAAAAGCTCCTGCAAGCCATACTCCATTTGCCCCTAAAAATCTTGGTAATATTAATGTAAATGGAATTAATAATATAACTTGTCTTAATAAACTTAAAAAAGTAGCTATTTTCACTTTACCTATAAATTGAAAATAATTACTTGTTACTATTTGAAAACCTAGTAATGGCAACATAAATAAATATATTCTAATACCTGTAACCCCTATATTTAAAAGACTTTCATCTGAATTAAAAATACTTATAACTTTCTCCGGAAAAATTTGAATTACTATTGCTCCCAAACAAACTATCATAGTAGCAGCTACAATAGCATACTTTAATGTTAATTTTGATCTTTCATACTTTTTAGCGCCATAATTATATCCTATTATTGGTTGTGCACCTTGATTGATTCCAAATATAGGCATTAAAAATATTAGTGATACTGAAGATATTACAGCCATTGCACCAATAGATAAATCATTGCCATATATTTTTAATGAGTTATTAGCTATAATTTGAACAGCACTAGCAGCTATTTGCATAGCAAACGGTGCAAAACCTATTGCAAATATTCTTTTAACAATTTTAACATCTAACTTTAAATTTTGAACTCTTAATTTTAAATTTGATGCTCCCTTTGTATAATAATAAATCATCACTGAAGTACTAATAATTTGTGCTAATACCGTAGCTAAAGCAGCACCTTTTATACCAAGGTTAAAAATGAATATAAATATATAGTCAAAAACAATATTTACAACACACCCCAATGCCATTGTAGATGCTGCCATTTTAGGATTTCCATCAGCTCTTATTGTGGCATTTAATGCAAATGAGCTTATTGAGAAAATCGTTCCTATCAATATTATATTTATATACTCTGAAGCATAATAAATAGTATTTTCACTAGCACCAAACAATATTAATATCTTATTTTTTAATAATAATCCTATAATTGTAAGAATAATTCCCATTATAACCATTAATACTGTAGCATTACCTAATATAGATTCTCCATCTTCTTTATTTCCACTTCCTAATGTCAATGATATAGTAGCTGTCGCCCCTATACCCACTAACATTGATACCCCCAAAATCATAGTCATTATAGGCATAGTTACTCCTACACCTGTTAATGCAAGTGGTCCTATATCTGGTATTTTACCTATAAAAATTCTATCCACCACATTATATAAAGCATTTACTAACATACCAATGATTGCTGGTATAGAATATTCTAAAAGTAATTTGTGTATTGGCTTTTCACCTAATATCTTTTGTCTATCCATTTATTTCTCCTTTGTTAACATTTTGCGCATCATATAATTATATATGAGATATGACAAATTTCAATTATGAATTTATTATTATACTAAAATTCAATAAGATTTTTCAATTTTTCCGCGGTAAAAAAAGGAATGAAGCACACATTTATCTTTTATGCAACATTCCTATTATTATATTATCTTGATTAATATGAGTTAGATTCTATTTTTTCTCTATGACATATTCCTAAATTTGAATTCCCCCTTGGATTCATCTTTCTACCTTCTGCTTTAGATTTCGGTCTATCTTTTAGTCTACTCTTATTATTATCCATATTCTAACCTCACTAAATCTTGAAATCTGTTGGATCATATGTTTTAGCTTTTGGTTCTCCAAAAACAGCTTTTGCACTTTCTACCCTTGGATCATGATTTACATGCTTATGAGTCTTAGTTTTATGTTTTACCATCTTATTTCCCATAAAATCACCTTCCTCAGTTATAGAATATGTTTTTTTTATATATTTATAGCTATTTTTATTTGGGATGTTCTCTATTTAATTGATATACAATATAATTCTTCAGTATAATGAAACTTTTGGCATCTTTCTAATTCTTACTTATACAATTGGCATTATAATAAACACTAGATTAACATTAAAATGATATACTTATATCAAAATTAAGCTTCACCATAGTATATTAAATCATATAAATTTTTATACTAATAATATTCTGTTTAATGAAATTCATGTAACTTATTGCATGAAAAATTTATCGAATTTTTTATCTTTTTTAATATGTCTGTGGTATAATATATTGTAAATATTTGTTTTTAATATAACTGTATTTTAATTTCATGAAAAATAGTATAGGGGATGCATCTTATGAACAAAATTAAAATTAAACCAACCATATTTAATATAGTATCATTAATATTAATTTTTATAGTATTCAATTGTATATTAATTAATATTTCAAATAAATTTCCAGAAAAAAACAACGCCCCAAAACATAATAATTCATTATTATCTGAGGGACCAAAGCCAACAACAAACACTATTATAAAAACTCCTGAAAAAACTATAGAAGAAAAACGAAAAGAAATATCTGATAAATATGGATATGAGACAAGAGATATAGAAAATGTTTTGGCAAATTATATTTATAATGTAGATGGTAAAAAAGTAGCATTTTTGACATTCGATGATGGCCCTTCTACTACAAATACACCAAAAGTTTTAGATATACTAGATGAGAAAAATGTTAAAGCTACATTTTTTGTTTTAGGCAGTGAAATTGAAAAATCTGAAGAAAGTAAAGCTATATTTAAAGAAACTTACGAAAGGGGACATGCTATAGGAAATCATAGTTATTCCCACAACTATAGCTACTTATATCCTAATAAGCAAGTTAATACCGATAATATATTAGAAGACTTCACTCACTCTGAAAATGTAATGAAATCAGTATTGGGAGATAATTTTCAATGTAATGTAGTTAGATTTCCTGGCGGACATATGTCTTGGAACGGAATGAATGCTTCTGAACAATTTTTTGTAGATCATAATATGAAATATATAGATTGGAACTCATTAACTGGTGATGCAGAAATCAAAAACGCTACTAAAGATCAACTAATGGAAAGATTTCATGATACATATAAAAATCAAGATAGATTAGTTGTGTTAATGCATGATACTTATGGAAAAGAGTCAACAGTAGAAGCATTACCAGAAATAATCGATTTTTTAAGATCTGAAGGATATGAATTTGGAATATTAATCTAAAACATTTCACATTTATGGATGGGGCTGTGGCACAAAAGAGTTAGAAATCAGAGTGCGGCAGCTTTTTCAGTAAAATAGAATTGTCAGGACACAAGTACGATGGCACAAGGCACAGTTTTAACTGTGCCTTGTGCCATAATAAAAAGAGGTATCGCGCTAACAACTTTTCATTTGTTAATGCGACACCTCCATTTTTTATTCATCCACCTAGGGTAATGTCTTGGGTTTGGTACCAATCTAATGCATCATAAAATTGCTTTTCTTGAAAGTCTGGCCAGTATTCATCTATAACATAAAAATCTGAATACACTGATTGTATCGGCAAAAATCCACTAAGGCGTCTTCTACCACCCCATATAATTATCATATCGATTCTAGATATATCATTACTTATAATATCTCTATTTAATGACTTTTCCGTTCCATCACCACAACTTAATGATTCTAAATCTTTTTTCCAACTATAGTTGATTAAGAAATTAACTTTTATGCCACCTTTACCACATCTCACTCTTTTAGTATACTTAGTTAATTCCCTTGGGAACAATTCTGATGTGGTATTTCCTACTACTAATATTTCAGCATTTTCTTTCGCTATTACATTAACAGATTTAATACATGCATCTATAAATGCTTTTTTTTGATCTTCTGGTCTCTTTGTATTGTCAGTAGTAAATCCATAAAAAGTGACTTCCTCTACACCTTCTTTTTCGCATAACTTAAATAACTTATATCCAGGATCTATTCCATAGCTATATCCTTTATCTTTAGTCATACCTTGACTTTTAGCCCATCTTCTATTGCCATCTGGAATAACCCCTATATGCCTTGGAATCCTCATTCTTATCCCTCCAGTAATATCTAAATAATATAGATATTATTTAACTATCATAAGGATTTTATTCTCTATTTTACAGATTCAAGTAACCCTTCCAAGCCATCTTCTACTTCATTTCTTGGTAAATTACCATTTTCCAAAATTTCATCATCCAATTTTAAAAGTCTGTTGTAAAAATCTAATCCTATAGAAACAACATTCTTATTATAATTTGAGTCTTCTAAAATATCATATAAAAGATCTTCACTTTTATCAAAAGCACCAATAGCTTCATAATACTTTATTAATAATAATGTAGTATCCATTGGTAAATGATAATTAGAAAGAATTTCTTCAATTTCATCCAACTTATGCATATATCTTTCTTCTCTTACTGTATCATCTTCTATCATTACTTCTGATAAAATAGTAATAGATTTAATATACGTACTTAAAGCTTCTTTTTCATTTCCCTCTTCTTTATATAAATCCCCTTGTTCTTTTATAAGCTCACCTAAAAGTAAAGCTTTTTCATTATTATTTTTATCTGCTCCTGTTACTATATCTATTAGACTTTTAGGTTGTAGCGTTTCGATAGATTTAGGATTAAGTCCAAAAAACTGCTTTAATGCTTCTTTAATGGATTCATGGGCATCTTTAAAAGCTGTTTTACCTTTTAATCCTGTTACTGTTCTAATAACATCACTTACTTGCTCTATCAATTTCTCTAAATAATCATTTTTAATCATACTTTCACCTTATTTCATATATTAATTTCTCATAATAACATATACTGTATATACTATATACACCATAATAAGTAAGAATCCTTCTTTTCTACTTATAGTTTTTTCTTCTTTCTTATTAATAAACACTAAAGCTCCAATAAATAGTGTGACAACTAATAATACAGCTAAATCTATAAATAAAGATGTAGATACTTTAATAGGATTAATTGCAGATGCTGTTCCTAAAATTAATAATAAGTTAAATGTATTAGAACCAAGTATATTTCCAAGAGCTATATCATCTTCTCCTTTTAATATAGCTACTACAGATGTAACTAATTCTGGCAGAGAAGTCCCTATAGCTACAATAGTTAGTCCTATAAGTTTATCACTGATGCCAAAAGTCGTAGCTATTTCCTTTGAAGAATTTACAACTAGTTGACCTCCTATTGTAATACCAGCCACCCCTATAATAGATAAAATAATCTTTGTAGATAATTTTATATCTTCTATTTCACTTATCTCTTCACTATTATTCCCTTTACTTTGAAATATTAATATAACCATATATATTAAGGTGCAAATAAGTAGGATTATTCCATCAAGCCTTGAGATTACCTTTCCACCTAATAAAAAACCAACTAATGTTAAAACAACTACTAATATAGTTGAAAAAATATTTACTGAAAAATCTCTTTTCGTATCTTTTTTCTTAATTACTAGCGGTACTATCATTGCAGATACCCCTAAAACTACTAAACTATTAAATAAATTAGATCCTATTACATTTCCTAATGTTATACCATTATTTCCTTGAATCGATGATATTACACTAACTGCTAATTCTGGAGCACTTGTTCCCAATGATACAAGGGTAAGCCCTACTATTACCGGTGGTATTCCTACTTTTTTAGCAATTGCTGATGATCCATCAACAAAATAATCTGCTCCTTTTATAAGTAAAACAAATCCTATTATTAAAATAATATAACTCATTATATTTTCTCCTTTGTTAATTAAATATCTTATTTTGTAATATGTTTAAATACTCCTCTACTATATGTGTGTTTAATCTATATAATACCTTATTATCATCTTTCTCAGCATTAGCGATACCTAACACTGTAAGATTTTCCATGTGATGATGTACTGTAGCAGGTGTTACCCCTATTTCTTTTGCTAATGCCTGAGCATACCAACCTTTCTTCGCAATTAGTGTTAATATTTTAAATCTAGTAGGATCTGCAATAGTTTTTAAAAACTTATCAAAATCCTCCATAAGATTTTTATTATTGAAATATTCTATATTTCTGCATCCTATAGATATACATCCATCTAAAACATTTTTATCAATATTAAACAATAGATTATATCCTAGTTGCTGAACATATGATACATGAACATTAACTTTTCTATGAAATAATGCTTTTCTGTCCATTCCTGTAATATTAATTTCAATAAAATTATCTAAATCACTTTCCAATAACTTTCTGTATCTTGCACTTTCCTCGTCACATTTTTTTACAACCATATCTTCAAATTGTTTATATCCTCTAATATAAAATTGTTCTAAAACATATCTTACCCTCATTTTCGTTTCTTCAGGATATTTATATAAAGACAATATTTTTTCCTTAAGCACTATATTTATTTCATCTATTGCCTCTATATACTCTTTCATCTTTGAAATAGAATTTTTAACTTTCCCCCATTCTTCATTAAGATCTGGAAAAAAGTTTAATAAAAATGCTCCTCCCATGTAGTCAAAGCACTTTTCTAGTGGCTCTCTATCAAATACATTAAAAAACTCATCAACAGTATTAATTTCACTATAATCAGATATGTAAGCTATAGCTATAAAATTTATTACATTTAATTCTGCAAGACTCTTTATCTCATTCTTAACAAAAAGAGATAAATCTTCATTGATCCGATTTAAAATATAAGATACATCTTTGTCCATATTAAACTGTACGCAATTAAACTTATCTATTGTATCATCTAAATTACAATAGATATGAAAAGTATTTGCAAATTCTAATACAGGCCTATTTACAATTTTAATATCTATATTGTTTTCTTCCATAAAGCACTTCCTTATATATATCTTCACTGTTTATTATATACGTGTTATAAATATTAAACAATTTAAAATACATCTATGACAATGTATTTTTTTTACTTTTATTTCTAAAATAATAAAGTTTGTATTATTTCTTTCGATTATTTTAAATGAACAACTTTTTAATCATGGGGGAATATGTATGAATAATGCGAAAAAGATAACAAAGCCTTTTTTAAATGTAGGAAATAGAATACTAGCACAAACTATATCCTTAATATTGTTTGTGTCAATATTTTCTTCTTTACTATCATTTGTTCAATCAAGAAATATTTTAATTAATTCTAATAGGGAAAATATATCTGTTCGTTCACAAGAAAGCGCAAATGTTCTTTCTAGCGAATTTGATACAAGAAAAAAGCAATTAATCTATATTTCTAAATTACCAGAAGTAACGTCAATGAACTGGGATATTCAAAAAGACTTTTTATTAACTCAAGCTAAAAAATGGAATTTCAGAAATATCTTTGTAATGAGCACAGATGGCCATGGATATTATCCTGATACAGGAAAAATAGTTGATCAATCAAAAGAAGACTTTTTTAAGAACATAGTGGAAAAAACAACTTTCATAACTGAACCTTATATAAATAAAAGTGATGATACTTATATATCTACTATCGTTGTTCCTATAAATGATTCTTCAGAAAAAATAATTGGATACCTTTGTGGTACTATAAATTTAGACTACATAAATTCTATTGTACAAAATATAAAATTAGGTGAAAGTGGTTATGCTTTTCTAATTAATAATTCTGGACAATTTGTAGCTCACAAAGACATGAACAAAGTATACAATCAACAAAATTTAATAAAAAACTCCAAGGGAAAAAAAATAGCAGATCAAGCAACTTTAGATTTGTTTGAAAATATGAAAAATAGAAAAACTAATGTTACATCAATAACATTAGGTGGTGATAAAAAATATGTAGCTTATACACCTGTTGAAGGTACACCTTGGTCAATTGCGTTAACAGTTTCAAAATCTGATTTATTAGAAAAAATAAATACTGTAGGACTTACTCAATTAATTATATTTGCTATTGCTATTATTATTGGTATATTGATATCAATATCTATTAAGAGATTTATAAAAAATAACTTAGATAATGTTATAAATTACTCCAATGAATTATCATCATACAACTTATCCTATAGAGGTGATGTAAAAGTTAATGATGAATTCGGGCAAGTAATTACAGAGTTAAATAATAGTGTAGACTCCTTAAGTTCTACTATGTCAGAAGTTAAAACTAGTGGAGATATGATATTTAATAGTAGTGAAGAAATAGATTCTATGCTTATTGAAATTTCTTCGTCTCTTGAAGAAGTAACAGCAGCAGTAGAACAAATTTCTGCAAATATGGAAGAATCAACAGCTGAGGTTTTAGAAGTTAATTCTATGTCTCAATCTGTAAATGATATAACTAAAAACTCTGTTAATATCGCTAATGATAGTATATCTGTAGCAGATAAAATAGAAAATGATGCTGAAATACTTCATAATGAAACTATTGAATCTAAAAATAATATTGAAAAAATCTATAATGAATGTAGCGTAAAATTAAAAGAGTCACTAAAAAAAGTTGCTGTTGTTGAAAATATATCAACTATTTCTAACAGTATATTAGCTATATCAGATCAAACTAATTTACTTGCAATTAATGCATCAATTGAAGCCGCTAGAGCTGGAGAACATGGAAAAGGATTTGCAGTAGTTGCTGATGAAGTAAGAAATCTAGCTGAACAGTCTGCCTCTGAAGTAACTAATATTCAAAAGAATGTTTCTGACGTATTAGTTGCAGTTAATGAATTATCTCTAGCATCTTCTGAATTATTATCTATATTAGAAGATGATATATTAAAATATTATAATAATCTTATAAATGTAACAGTTTCCTATAAAGATGCTGGTACTACTGTTAAGAAAATGGCAAATAAATTCTCTGATATATCTAATGAAATTTCTGGTTCCATGAATCAAATTTCAAATAGCATGAGTAGTTTATCTAATTCTGTATCTAGTGTATCTAATTCAGCAACTACAATAGCTGAAAATATGACTAACGTAAGTATGCAAACTTCATCTATATTAGATAAAGCCGATAATAATAAGTCTATAGCAGTAGAATTATTAAACTTAATTAATAAATTTAAACTATAAAATATATAAAAAAGTGCACCATAAAAGAATTTCTTTTGTGGTGCACTTTTTTATAAATAATATTTATTAAAAGAAAATTATTATAACTGGATTTTTTTTACTGTTTAATGTTCTATTTTCTTCCGATAATTTATATATATATATATATGTTTTATTTGAAAATCTACATAATTAAATGAAATAAGATAAACAACTTCTAACATAAGTTTCTTATCAATGTAGATTGTTTTTTAGAACTTATATATTTACAAAATTAATAAATCGATAATAAACAACGGAGGAATAAATTATGGAAAAAACAAATGATAAACGATCATTTCAATTAAGCTTCGGCACTAAAATTATGCTACAAATAATATCTTTAATTGTAGTTATTTCACTATTTTCTTCATATATTTCTTTTATAGGTTCTAAAAAATCTATATTAAGTTCTACAAACGATTTATTACTTACTAAGTCTAATGACGCTAGTAAGTCCGTATCTAATGCTCTTGAAGTTAGAAGAGAAAATTTAGAATCTTTTGCAAAATTAGATATCATAAAATCTATGGATTGGGAGCTTCAACGTCCTTATCTACTTCAATTAGTATCACTTTCTAATTTTGATAATTTGTTTATATTAGATAAAAACGGTATAGGATATTATCCTGATACAAATGACATTAAAGATCAATCTGATGAGCCTTTCTTTAAAGAAATGGTTGAAAAATCAAGTTTTATAACAGAACCTTTTATAAAAGAAATTGAGAGACAATCTATAACTACTATAGTAACTCCAATAAAAGATGCTAATAAAAAAATAGTAGGATACTTATGCGGTTCTGTAAATCTTAAAGATATAAATGCTACTATACAAGATATAAATCTTGGTAAAACAGGCTATGGTTTTATGATAAATAAGTCTGGTCAATATGTAGCTCATAAAGATATGGATTTAGTTTTTGCCCAAAGAAATATCCTAAAAGATGAAAATGGTAAAGATCTTAATGATGAAAATATAACTGACCTTTTCGATACTATTACTAGTGGTCATACTGGTACTTCAACAGTTAAGCTTGATGGCAAAAAACTATTAATTTCTTATACTCCTGTAGAATCTACTTCATGGACTGTAGCCATTATTGTTCCTGAAAAAGAAATGACTTCAAGTATAAATGCCATCAAAACTCAACAAATCATGATATTTTTTATGGCTTTAATTATAGGATTTATTGTAGCATATTTTATTAAAAGAATACTCAATAAGAACTTAATAGATATAAAAAGATATTCTACAGAACTTTCTTCTTACAATTTATCGTATAGAGGTTATGTACACACTAATGATGAGTTTGGTGAAGTTATAACAGCTCTAAATACTGGGGTAGAATCTTTAAATGATACCATGATAGAAGTTCAACATAGTAGTAACGATATACTAGATAGCAGTAACACTATTGATTCAATGCTTGTTTCAATATCAACATCACTAGAAGAAGTTACTGCTAATGTAGAACAAATATCTTCAAATATGGAAGAATCTATGACAGAATTGTTGGAAGTGTCAACAATGTCTCAAGCTGTTAATGATATAACTAAACATTCTGTAGATATAGCTAACTCTAGCATAGAAACTGCTACAAAAATAGAACATTATGCTCAGTTACTTCATGAAGAAAGTCTTCAATCTAAGCGTACTGTAGAAGAAATTTTTGAATCTTCTAGCAAAAAACTAAAAGACTCTCTAGAAAAGGTATCTGTGGTAGAAAATATATCAACTATTTCTAACAGCATTTTAGCTATATCAGATCAAACTAATTTACTAGCAATTAATGCTTCTATTGAAGCAGCTAGAGCTGGTGAACATGGAAAAGGATTTGCAGTAGTTGCTGATGAAGTTAGACATCTTGCTGAACAATCTACTAATGAAGTAGCAAATATACAAAAAAATGTTTCTGATGTACTATCTGCAGTACAAGATTTATCAATAGCTTCTTCAGAACTATTAAAGCTACTAGAAAGTTACATATTAACAGATTACTCAAAACTTATAAATATTACTGTATCTTATAAAGATGCCGGAAATACCGTAAAAGAAATGGCTTCTAAATTTTCAGATATTTCTTCTGAAATCTCTGAATCTATGGAGCAAATATCAACAAGCATGAATAGTATATCTTCTTCAGTATCTACTGTTACTGATTCTTCTACTGTTATTGCTGAAAATATGAAAAATATTACTACGCAAAACTCTGCTATTTTAGATGCAGCAGAACATAATAAATCTACTTCCACAAAACTTACTAACTTAATTAATAAGTTTAAATTGTAAAACAAAGAGTTGTCACTACCTATTTTTATGTGACAACTCTTTTTCTAATATTTACTTAATATGACTTTTTCTAATTTTCTTTAAAGCTTTCTTTGATCCTCTTTCAATATCTTTATTCATCTTTCTAATTTTAAAGTCTACAAATAATTGATCCATATCATAATCTTCAGGATATAAGTCTTCCCTCTTTATTTCTAACTTTACTCTTTTATAATTTACCTCTAAAAATTCTTTTTTATATAAAACAGTTATATTATTAAATCTATCCATTTCTTTATATACTATAGCTGATTCACCTTTATCCAATAAAAATACCTTATCACCTACATTATAATGATTAATACTTTCCTCTTTAACCTTCTCCACCATAATCTTCTTTTTACTTTCTTTTAGCAAGTTATAATTATATTTCTTATTTTCAATATAACCTTTTGTTTTTTCAATTATAAAATCTGGTATTCCCATCTTTTTAGATATATAAAGAGCATTACTATCCCCTGACCTTCCAATACTTAACTTATATAGCGGTTCTAATGTCTCTTTTTCAAATTCCATAGCAGCATTTTCAAAATCCGGATGTTCTCTTGAAAAATTCTTTATCTCACCATAATGAGTAGATGCTATAGTAATTGCACCTTTATAATAAAATTCTTCTAACATAGCAATAGCTAATGCTGCTCCCTCATTTGGTTCTGTACCACTTCCTATCTCATCAAATAGCAACAATGTAGAATTATTAGTTCTTTTTAAAATATTAGCTAAATTTTTTACATGGGATGAAAAAGTACTTAAAGAATTTTCAATACTTTGATTATCTCCTATATCAACAAAGATATTTTCAAAAATACTTATTTCTGTCCCCTCCTCTGCAGCAATATGGAATCCTGATTCCGTAGCTAATGTTAGTATCCCTATAGTTTTTAATACGACAGTTTTACCCCCAGCATTAGGTCCTGTTATTATTAATGTTCTATAATCTTTTCCTATTTCATAATCCAATGGCACTGGATTTTCTATAAGTGGATACCTTCCTTTATTAATTTTAGTGTAACCACAGTCATTAACTTTTGGCATAATTCCATTTATAGCTTTACTATACTTTGCTTTAGCAAAAATCATATCATACTCTGCTATAACTTCTACATTAATTTTTATTTCTTTTAAATAATTATATATTTCTTCTGTAAGTATTGATAAAATCCTATATTCTTCAATACTTTCTTCCGCTTTCAATATAGTTAATTCTGAAGTATATTTTGATATTGCTTCTGGTTCTATAAAAACAGTGCCTCCCTTAGCTGAAGTATCTACTAAAATACCTTTAACATAATTTTTATATTGTGCTTTTATTGGAATAGTATATTTATCATTTCTTTTACTTATGAAGAACTCTTGTATATATTCCTTATTATTAGGATTTCTTAAAAACTTATTTAACCTCTCATCAATTCTTCCTTCACAAATATCTATCTGTTTTCTTATCTTTTTTAATTCCTTAGATGCATTTGTATCTATACCACTTCCCTTTATAGCATTATTAATATTTTCTTCAATGTCACATAGCTCTGATATATTTTCACCATAAACACTTAATGTAGGAGCATATCCTTCTTTATTCTTCATAAAACCTTTAATCTTTCTACATCCTCTTAGAAAATCTGATATACTAATTAACTCCGACGGATCTAAAACTCCATTTTTATCTATCTTATCAATAAGAACAGTGACATTTGATATTCCCTCTAATGGTATATGATAATCTGCATCTAAAAGACATCTTCCTTCTGTTGTTTCGTTTAATCTTCGCTTTACTTCTTTTATACTACTACTTGGTTGTAATTTATCAATTAGATTTCTACCTAAACTACTAGAACAATAACTTTTAACCATTTCTTTCAATTTGTTATAATTTAATTTTTCCATTGTATCATTATTCATCTCTATCTCTCTCCTTTATAATGATACAAGCCCTCACTACAAAAAATATAAAAAGCTGCAGACAATTCCACAGCTAAAATTCAAACTCTAATAAAAGGTAGTATTAAAACTCCCCTAGGCTCTTGTGGACTTGTATCTTAAATAGTTATAATTAACTCCATCACAATAAAAGGTACATAATACCCCATTTTTTTGAAGCTAATATTAAATTTCTATTTTAGATACTAAACACTCACAAAGACACCTCATCTTCTATTTTATTATTATATTTTTATATTACTCTATTACTATATTCTCGTCAATAAATAATTGACTCAATTATTACAACTGACAATAACTTATTAACTCTACATTACTTTTCTTAATATACTGTTTAATTTTAGAATCTAGATATACCTCTAGTTCCTTTTCTCTATTATATGTAAGGGAAGATATCTTTTTAAGCTCCTCATCAACATATCCTGGATGAGCTAATATTTCTACATCAATATCCTCTTCCTTGCATTTGTCCACATTCTCTATAATATATTCTTTTGTAACTGCTTTTCCTGATTGAAATAATAATATATCTGTGGTATTTATGATGTTTTTTCTAGCTATATCAAATAATTTTTCTTCATTATTAGATAAACTAAAATCTCTTCTTATTGGTACATTATATTCCTTAGCTAGTTTAACAACTATTTCAAATATCTTTTCATCCATTATAGAAAAAATATGATGTGTATCCAAATGATTTAACTTTAGCCCAGTAGATAAAAACTTTTCTATTTGTGCCCTAAGTTCATCTTCTATTTCAATATAGTCATATGGTGCAGGAATTAACAATGGCTTTCTATAAAAAAATCCATCTTTATCAACTATATTTTTTAATTCCTTTAATACAGGTCTTAAAAATGTAATTGTTAAGTGAACTCCCATTGATAATATTCCTTCTTCTTTAGCTAAATTAGCTGCATCAATAAAATAATCTGAATTTGCTAAAGCAGAAGTATCTGTAATTATTCCTTCCTTTATTCCTTTAATTATCCCTTTTGTAACGCCTTTAGTTAATCCAAAATCATCACCATTAATTATTAATCTCATTTCCTCACCGCCCCTATACTTTATTTAAATAACCAATAAACTTTTGTTTTTGAAATCTCCATTCCTAAGCTTTTTTGTAACTTCATTGATATCTCGTTTTTTTCTTTAACCTGACAATATGGATATCTTCCCTTTGATATTGCTCTGTTTATAGCATACCTTTCTAATTCACTGCCTATACATTTTCCCCTAAACTCTGGCATAACTTCTAACATTCCTATAGATCCTTCTTCATGAGTACCTATAAATCCCGCCAATCTATTTCCTAAAAATGCACCATACAACTCTTTATCTTTTACTCGTTCTTCTATATATCCACTATTACATAAACTTAATTCAGAGTAATTATTCTTTACTACTTCTACAAATTCCTCTTTTAACACTTTTATTTTAACTTCAAAATTACGTCGTTCTATATATTTTTCATGTAAATAAGCTGCATTATAGCAAATCATTTCTTCTGAAAAATTAATTTTATCTTTTAACAACTTATATTCAAATTCATTATGTAAAACAATAGTATCCACATCTGATATCTTATCGATAATAGATTTTATAAACCCTTCTGATAATGTGGAAATCATATATATGTTAGATATTTTATCTTGTAGTAAAACCCCACTTTCTTCAGCTACAATAATATCTGCTGATCCTCTCCTTATACACTGTAACATGTCTACATTTAGTATTATATCCTTCTTTAATAATCTTTCAGCAATTTCTCTTTTATTCATAGTTACTATAGTTCCTCCCCCAATTTAATTAATTATAATAAATAATATACCATAAGTTTATCTCTTCAAACTTATGGTATATTACTTATTTTTATTAAAACAATAAAAGCTATCACAAATCACTTTCTCTAGGATTTGTAATAGCTCTTATGCAGCTACTATATAGTTTTTTCTCTAGATTTCATATAAGCAAAATCACCATTACTTAAATGGATAATCTCATCTGATTGTCTTGCTAATTCATTTGAATGAGTTACTACTATAACACATTTATTTTCTTCATGCGCTAAAGTTTTAAATATTTCTATTATGTCATCAGCAGTTTCTTTATCTAAATTTCCTGTAGGTTCATCTCCTATTATTAAGTCAACATCACTAATAATAGCTCTTGCTATAGCTACTCTTTGTTGCTGACCTCCTGATAACTTAGTAACAGGTCTAAATATATCCTCTTTACTTAATCCTAATTTTTCTAATATCTCTATTGCTTTTTCTTTTTTATTAGCTATTTTCTTTTTACTTATATCCATAGCTGTAGTAACATTTTGAACAGCATTCATATAATTTATTAAATTATATGATTGAAATATTATTGCAATTTTATCTCTTCTATATTTAGTTAATCCTATAGAATTAATATTTTCACCTTCATAACATATCTCTCCACTTTTGGAAACATCTAATCCAGCAGCTAAAGATATAACTGTAGTTTTTCCAGATCCAGAAGGGCCTAATATACTATAGAATGTACCTTTGTTAAAGATAACATTACTAGATTTTAATATTTCTTTTGTTCTATCACCATCTTTATATGAATAACATACATCTTTAAATTCTAATATCTTCTCCATATAATCCCCTCCTAATCTCTACTTGTTAGTATGTCTTTTGGCTTATATCTCATTATTGAAACAGAAGTTAATGCTGTTGATAAAAATATAATTACTACTCCAAGTCCAGCTAGTTTTGCTAAGTCATTTCCTGTAACTTTAACATCTATTGTATCAATTGTTTCTACCTTGCTATTACTTTGTCCATCTGGACCACCTTTTCCGCTAAATTGTTGTCCACCTGGACCTCCTTGACCACCTGGACCATTACTTGGTACAGTTTTACCAGTTTCTGTAACATTTGCTTCATTTGCTAATAAACTATCTGCCATCTTCTGTGCTATTACATTTCCTGAAAAAATTGATATTCCAAATGCTACTACCCCTATTATTAATAGTTCTGAGAAAAATTGTAGTAATAATTTAAATTTACTTTCTCCTAAAGATAATAATACACCAATTTCATAAGTTCTTTCTTTTGTAAATAACACTACTACTAAAGTTAAAACTACAATTCCTGCTACCGCTACAATTATTACTACCTTATCTGATACTGATGCCACATTTTCAATAGGTTGAATCATTTGTTGATATTCATCATCATTAGCATCTAGCTTATATGTATCTTCATCAACACCTTTTTTTAATGCCTCTGCCTTAAAAGCATCTATATTTTCTGGATCATTTAAATAATAAATTGCGCTATCTATTGCGTCATCACCTTCACTATTATCACCTTTCATTGTTTGTGCTGCTTTATATGAACAATATATCTTATTATATGGACTCATCGCATTCATCATTTGTCTACCTGGTTGTGAACTACTACTAGTATCTGAAGTATTATAAATACCTACAACTTCAAATTCTGTAGTAACAGTTTCATCTGATGAAACTAATTTAACTTTACTTCCTACTGAAAGATTATTATCATAAGCTAATTCTTCTTCTACTAATATATAATTACTATCTATATCATCATCACTAAGAGCTCTTCCATCTGTAATTTCACTATTTCCATTATAAAAATCTTCATCTGAATCTGAATTTAGAACTCCCTTTAATGTAAAATCTGCTGATATCATATTCTTACTATTTCCCTCATCCTTCATACCTCCTGGCATGTCTGATGGTGCATTATCATCACTATCTGAACTATCATCAGTAGTTGTCTCTTCTACTGGATTTATACCATCACTATTTACCACAGTAGAATTAACAAAGTTATATCCTTGTACATATTTTGATGTTGCTATACTTTTAGCTGTTTCTAAAGAAACCGGTTCAGATTTAGGCATTGTTCTTTTACTCTTATCATTACTATATGAAGATGATGAAGTTTCTTCTCTAGATGCATTCATTGCTTTTTGCATGTCATATTCATATGTAACCGTTGCACCTAATTTCTGTCTTGCTAACTTAGCGGATTCCTTAGATGCACTCTTCATTGAAAATCCTGAAAGAACTAAATTTGTAATTACAAATAAAATTACAAATAAAATTATATTTCTACTTTTTCTTTTTATTATGCTTGTAAAGCCTCTTTTTAAAAAACTCATCGTATCACTCCTCGTATAATTAATTTTGTAGTGAATTTAATATGTATTTCCAGTAATAAAATTCACTACAATATGCTAAAGATTACTGGAAATTATATAGACTGTATAGAATTACTCCTAAATGT
>NZ_JAHLOD010000034.1 GCF_018917145.1 Clostridium bornimense | reverse complement strand
CATTAAAGGTCTTTTTGTCATGCTTAAATTTAAATTATTTCTTTAATTTACTACCTTAAATTTTCAAAATGGTAGTGTTTTTTGTTATATTATTTTTTCATAGCAAACTTTACACTATCGGAACATAAGTTTCCGGACTATAATGAATAACTCGAGTTCCTCCATCCTCAAATTCAAAAGGAATATGCATTAAATCACTCATAGCATTTATCACTGCTTCTTGTTTCTCAGGTTGTACATAGAACACTAAGAAACCTCCTCCACCAGCACCAAGTAATTTTCCACCTAATGCGCCAGCTTGAATTCCTTTTTCATAGTATTTATCAATATCACTTGTAGATATAGCTGAGCCGGTTTGTTTCTTTAATTTCCATGTGTAATCTAATAATCTACCAAATTCATCCAAATCTGTATTTTTATCAATTAAAATATTCTCTGCTTTATCTACCAAAGAAAGCATTTCTTTTAGTTGAACCTTCTTTTCTTCTGCAGTTACATTGTTCTTTTTTTGAACATCTGAAGAAAATCTAACAAAACCTGTAAAAAACATCATCAAATTATTATTTAATTGTTTCTTTCTTTCTGGACTAATAATAATTGGTAACACTTCATATCCATCTGGTCCAAAATTAATTCGATTAAATCCACCAAAAGATGCTGCGATTTGATCTTGCCATCCTCCAGCTTCTTCGCATAATACTCTTTCAAGATAAATAGCTTCATCTGCTAATTTCTTTTTATCCGCATATTTTCCTTTTAATGCATAAAAAGCATTTAACATTCCTACGGCGAAAGAACTACTTGTTCCTAAACCTGATCTAGCAGGTAAATCTGCCTCGTATGTTAATCTCAACTCATGCATATCAAGAAATTTCATAGCATTGCGAATAGCAGGATGTTGAATATCATCAACAGAGGTAACTCTTTCTGTTTTTGAATATGATAATTCAGTAGAATAATCAAAAAAACGTGGTAAATGCCTTACATTTACATAACAATATTTATCAAATGTAGTAGATATTACCGATCCTCCATTTTCAGTAAAGAACGATTCCATATCTGTTCCTCCCCCGAAAAATGACATTCTAAATGGTGTTTTTGTGATAATCATTACTTTAATTTCCTTTCTTTATATTTTTAATTCTCAAATTAATTAATTAACATAATTCATCTCTCAATGATTCATCTTGGACGAAGATAAACTATATCCACAAGCTTTACCTGTATATACGTCTATTTCGCTCATAATCATTGAATAGTAGTTCTAATTTATGCTTGCTAAGCGAATATACCGTAGTTACGGGCATATATACCTGACAAGGCAATTATATCTATCTGTCCATGGACAGTAGCAATACATCTCTTACCTAACAATTTTGGAATCCATAACATGGCACATGGTCCTTCTGCATGAAAGTGAACTACATCATACTTTCCAAACGCTGCTGCAACTGCTGCAAAAATCGAAGATGACATAGCAGCCAGACCTTTAGCTTCAATGGTGGGAACTGATTTGATTTTTACATTTTTATATTCTTTTAGATTTTCAGTTGTATTATCAAACTCTTTACCACTCACATGATGTCCTCTTCTGTTATAACAGGTTACATCATATCCTAAAGCTGCCATTCGAGTACTTAGTTCTTCAACAACTATCTCAATCCCACCCTGACGACTAGGAATTGATTTGTGTCCTAAAAATGTCAAGCGGATACAACCGTTATTTTCTTTATCACTTTTTTCCACTCTATGAATCCTCCATTATTCTCAATTACTTTCTAATTTATATATCATTTAAGTACTAACTCAATGAATAATTTCATATTCAAAGCATTCATTCAGTCACTTCCTGTAATTCATAAATTTCCCCTTACAGTGCATAATTCTATGTATTAATAACAAACTCTTCTCTACGATGCATTCTTATCTCCAAACAATACAAAAAACGTCTTAAATATAAGCTTTATATCTACTAAGAAGCTTCTCTCTTCTACATACTTTATATCAAGCTTCATCCAATCTTCAAAATCTATATTATTTCTTCCTGAAACTTGCCAAAAGCAAGTAAGACCCGGCTTTACCTCAAGACGTTTTTTCATCCACGGTTTGAATTTTTTCACTTCTTTAGGAAGACTTGGTCTTGGCCCAACAAGAGACATATCTCCCTTAAGAACATTTACAAGTTGTGGTAATTCATCGATACTGGTTTTTCTTATAAATTTTCCAACCCTTGTTACTCTAGGATCATCCTTCATCTTAAACATAGGGCCAGACATCTCATTACTTTTCATAAGATCTTTCTTTAGCTTTTCAGCATCTTCTACCATACTTCTAAGCTTATACATCTTAAACGCTTTTCCTTTTAACCCTATTCTTTTCTGCGAAAATATAATAGGGCCTTTTGACTCTAACTTTATTGCTATAGTCACTATAAGTAAAATAGGGCTTAATAATACTAGTCCTACAATAGATCCTACAATGTCTATAACTCTTTTAGAAAATAAATAAATTATACTAACTTTCCTATCTTCATTTTCCAAGTTATCATTTACCATATCCATCTATTTAATGCCCCCCATTTTAAACTTTTGTTAACTTAATAAAAACCTCTTCCCAAAACCCTCAATACCTATTCACCATAATAATAATATGTCTTATTTTTTCTATCTTCTGCTCCATTTAAAATTCCACCAATAACATTGGCATTTACCTTACTAAGTAAATTTAATGCATTTTCTGTTGATTCCTTTTTAGTTTCTCCAGCTTTTATTACAAGTAATGTTCCATCTGCTCTATTACTTAATATTTGTGCATCAGCAACAGCTTGTACAGGAGGAGTATCTAAAATAATATAATCAACTACTTCTTTTAATCTATCTAATAATTCCTTCATCGTATTTGACCCAAGCATCTCTGAAGGATTTGGTGGTATTTTCCCCGCTGTTAATATAAGTAAATTCTTGTTGTATTTATGAGCAGCTTCCATTATATCTACCCTTCCTATAAGAACATCTGAAAGCCCTTTTTCATTTGAAATGTGGAATTTCTTGTGTACTGTAGGTTTTCTCATATCACAATCAATAAGAATAACCTTAGCTTCACCTTCTGCCAGAGCAAGAGCTAAGTTTCCAGTAGTCGTTGATTTTCCTTCTCCTGGCACGGAACTAGTTACTACCATAACTCTATGCTTTTCATCAAAAGATGAATATTGTATATTGGTTTTAAGTGTTCTGTAACTTTCTGCTACCACAGCTTTTGGATCATCTTCAACTACAAAAAATTTCTTTCCTGGCTTAGTGCTATTACTCATTTGAGGTATAACACCCATAACAGGAATATTTAAAGTTCCTTCTACAGACTCTTTTGTTTTAAAAGTATTATCAAGATATTCTAATAAAAATGTTACCCCTACTCCTATCATAAGACCTAGAAGAAAAGCGATTGCAATATTCATAGTCTTATTAGGTGCTACTGGATCTTTCGGTACTCTTACCTCTCTTATAACTTTTACATTTCCATTAGGAACTAATTCATTTGCTTGAAAAATAAATTCATTAATTATTCCTTTTAAAATTTCTGCTGTTTCTTTAGGTTTTTTCCCCTTAAGACTCACTTCTAAAATCTGAGTATCAGTTAAAGGATTTACTGTTAATGAACCTAAGATTTCATCTGCTGTCATAGTTGTATTTACTTCTCTTATTGCTTTTTCTATAAGTTCATCATTTTTAATCATCTCTGCATATGTTTTTAATAACTTTTGATACATTTGTATATCATTATTATCATATGTAGAATTTTGTGTTTCCTCTTTTCCTATAAATAACTTTGTACTAGCTTCATACGTTGGCTTTATAACAAAAAAACTTAAAACTCCCGCCACTACTGAACATAACAAAGTTATTGCGACTATCATTTTCCATCTCTTTTGTAATGCTTCTATAATTTCAGAAATGCTAATTTCCTTCTCTAGTATTTCCTGTTCCAAATTTTTCACTCCTCCGATTATATTTTCCTTAAAAGTATTTTATTGCTACTATTAAGTTTTTAATCCTTTTTACGACAATGACATTATAGCATAATCACAAAGAGTTTTTGACTTGGAATTTTCTTCTTGTATTTTTTTTCAAACTCCATTTTTTTATTTTTATTTATAAAATTAAAATATTTTTTTAACTTATGTAACAATATTAAAGTACTGTAATATATTTATAATAATATTTAAAATACTATTATCTAACTTTAAAGATATTGTGTCTTTCATTAGTTTTTTAGATTTTATTGTCGACATTTTTTCTAAAATACTAAACTCATATTTCATGAAAAAATTAAAAAAATATTTTCACAAGAACTTTTTATTACTTATATCTTTTTTATTTGCTCTTACAAATTTATATGTAATTTTTAATATATTTACTATTATATTTTTTTCAAAACTAATCCATATTTTTTATTATTATCAATAATATTTAATAAAATATAAAGAGATTTTAAATTAATCGATAATATTTATTCTTTACCATTTATCGACCTCCTCTTCTTAACTTTTGTATATTTTGTATATTTTGTAATTTATAGATATTATATCACCTCATTATAGTTTTGTATATAATAACAATTTACCTTATATTTATATATTACATTCAGTTTTTTAACTCTTTTTTAATTATTAATATTTCATTTTAAAAACAAATGTATTTATATGTATTTTTATTTGTTTTTTTATTATGGTATCCTAATTTTATTTACATTATTAAATTTTCATGATAAAAATATCAGTTCCCACCTTCAAAAAAATTTTTTTTCATCAAATTTTTCTTAATAAAATTATTAATAGTTTTACGACCTATTGAATAATAATACACACTCTTTTCACATATATCATTAAGATCAAAACAATTTCGTCCATCAAATATAATAGGTGTTTTCATCTCTTTTATAAAAATATCTATATCAATATTTTTAACTTCTTCCCATTCAGTAAATATAAACACCATATCTGCATCTTTTATAGATTCTTCAATAGACTCAGCATAAGTTATTTCATCGGGATATATTTTCTTAAAGTTATTTTCACCTACTGGATCATAGGCAATAATCTTTGCCCCTTCATCTAACATTCTTCTTATATTAGGAATAGAAGGTGCCTCTCTTAAATCATCTGTTCCCGGTTTAAAAGTTAACCCTAATATTGCAACCCTCTTATTCTTTAAACTACCAAAAAACTCTTTTGCCTTTCTAAACAACTTATACTTCTGATTCTCATTTACCTCTATAGTTGCTTTTATAGTTTTAACTTCATATCCATGATCATTAGCTAACCAATGTAATGCCTTTGTATCCTTAGGAAAACATGAACCACCATAACCAATACCAGCATTTAAAAACTTATTTCCTATTCTTGAATCATAACTCATTCCTTTTGCAACATCTTCTATATCAGCGCCTACAATTTCACAAACATTTGCCATTTCGTTTATAAAAGAAATCTTAAGGGCTAAAAAATCATTAGAAGCATATTTAATCATTTCTGCACTTCTTCTATTTGTAACTACTATTGGTTGATTAAACCTCTTATATATATTCATTAATATATTTTTAGCATTTTCACTCTCTACACCAATTACTATTCTACTAGCATAAAGTGTATCTTTAACTGCAGTTCCCTGTGCTAAAAATTCCGGGTTTGAAGCCACTTCAACCTGAATATTATTTTCTACATTTTCTCGCAAAAATTCTTCTACTCTATCATTAGTACCTATAGGTACTGTTGATTTAACTACTACTAAACAATCCTTTGTTATATTTTTTGCGATTTGTCCACATACTGAAAATACATAGTCTAAATTTGCAGATCCATCACTCCTCTCAGGAGTGCCAACACCTATAAAAACTACATCTGCTTTTCTGTAAGCCTCTTCATAATCTGTGGTAAAATCTAAATTCCCATTTGCATAATTTTTCTCCAATAAATCACTAAGCCCTGGCTCATATATTGGAGATATCCCTTTTTTCATTATACCTATCTTTTTTTCATCAACATCAACACAAATAACTTTATGACCTACTTCTGCAAGACAAGCTCCTGTTACTAATCCAACATAACCAGTTCCCGCTACCACAATATCCATACAAACCCCTCTTTACGATGCATTTTTATCACCAAATAAAACAAAAAATGTTTTAATTATTAATTTAATATCAACTAAGATACTTCTTGTTTCAACATATTTAATGTCTAACAACATCCACCTATAAAAATCTATATTATTCCTTCCCATCACTTGCCAATAACATGTAAGTCCCGGTTTTACCATAAGTCTTTTTTTCATCCACGGCTCAAATTCTAAAACCTCTTCAATTAAACTTGGTCTTGGTCCAACTAAACTCATTTCTCCCTTTAAGACATTTAACAATTGAGGCAGTTCATCAATACTTGTTTTTCTTATAAACCTTCCCACCTTCGTAATTCTAGGATCATCTTTAATTTTAAACATCGGTCCTGACATTTCATTCTCTTCCATCAATTTTCCCTTTAACTCTTCAGCATTTGCAACCATACTGCGAAGCTTGTACATCTTAAATACTCTTCCATTCATTCCTATTCTATTTTGCGAGAATATAATAGGTCCTTTAGATTCTATTTTTATCAAAATTCCTACAATAATTAATAAAGGACTCAAAATAATTAATCCTACCAAAGATCCCGTAATATCTATAACTCTTTTAATAAACAAATATATCTTCGAGGTTTTAACTTCTATAGCATCAGACTCAACAGTTTCCAATACTGTCTTTTCCATTTCCCCTCATCTCCTTATATACTTTTTACTAACTGACCTTGTGCCTTTTTTTCTTTTTATCTTCATCATAATACTGATATATCATCGACATTCTTTCTTCTTCTGTTGCATTTAATACAATCCCTATTATTTTTCCTCTTACCTTATTTAATAAATTTAAAGTATCCTGAATAACACTTATTTTTGTTGCTCCAGCTTTAATAACCACCAAAGTTCCATCAGCCTTAGCACTTAAAATCTGTGCATCCGCCACAGCTTCTACTGGCGCTGTATCTAAAATAATATAATCACAATTCTCGCTTAACTCTTCTATTAATAATTCCATAGCATTAGAATTCAAAAGTTCTGACGGATTTGGTGCTATCCTTCCCGCTGGAATCATAAGTAATGTCTCTTTAATAGCAATAACAACATCTTTTAAACTAGCATTATTAACCAACACATCAGTAAGTCCTTTAGAATTGCTAACATTAAAAACTTTATGCAAAGTAGCTCTTCTTATATCACAATCAATTAGTACAACTCTATTTCCCCAAGCTGCTAAGGATAAAGCTAAATTTCCAGAAATCGTTGTCTTTCCTTCACCTTTCTGAGAACTTGTTACTACTATAGTCTTACATCTTGTATCAACAGAAGAATATTGAATATTTGTAACCATAGTTCTATAACATTCTGCCTCTTGTGACCTCGGTTCCTCTATCATAACTAATTGTTCTCTTTTCCTCTGATACTTCGGAATTACCCCAAGAACAGGTAGTTTAAGATTTCTTTCTACTTCATCTTTATTTTTATAAGTATTATTCATATACTCTATAAGAAATACTATTGCCATTCCACTTACTAATCCCATCAAAACCCCTACTGAAATATTCATTTTCTTATTAGGTGAAATAGGCGCTTCTGCATCTTTAACATGCCTAATAACTTTTATATTTCCATTAGGCACCATCTCTTTAGATTTTTTTATAAATTCTTTCGTTACGCTTTCCAATACAATTGCTAAATCATCCTTATTTTTTCCTTTAAGTTTTACCTGTAAAATTTGCGTATCATTTATCGGTTCAACAGTAATTGATTTCATTACATCATCCACCGTCATATCTGAATCCACATTATCTAATGCAGTTCCAACTAAATCCTCTGTTTTTAAAATTTCTGCATAAGTAAGTAATAGTTTTTGATACATTTGAACATCATTGCTATCGTAATTCACCTCTGCATCTTTCCCAATAAAAACTTTCGTATAAACTTCATATACAGGATCAATAAAGAAAAATGTAATGACAGTAATAAATATCGTAAAAGATATTGTAGTTGCAAATATAATTTTCCATCTCTTTTTTAACGCAAAAATAATTTCTGAAAAACTAATTTCATTGGAAAACTCCTCTGATACCTTAACTCCCTCCATCCACTCACATCCTTTACCTACTTTTCTATATATTTACATATATTTCTTTTTTATTATATCATATTTTTATTTATTTTTGTAATTTATATTTAACTCTTTAATTTATAAATTCTGTTTTATGTATTTTCTTCAATATTTTGTATTTTACATTTAAATTTATTATATTTTTTTAATTCTACTCAAAAATATTTTTACACAAATATAAAATACACTTTATTTTTTTGTTATTATTAATAAATTTCTATTTTATATATGTCGATAAAAAAAATGTTGTCTATTAAGACAACATTTTTATTTACTCTGCACTCTCTTTCTCTTCTTCAACTGCATTTCCTTTATATAATATAACTGCTAAAACAGAGTTTCCATCTTCCGCTAAAGAAATTTCACCACCAAACTCTACATCACTACCAGTTATAGTTTCACCATATTTTAATTTTGATACATCAATACTAATTGATGATGGAATTGCACTAGCAGGACCTTTTACTTTTAATTTTTCTTTTTCCTTTACAACAACACCACCAATAGATTCCACTACCCCCTCACCAATAAAGTTTAATGGTACTTCACTAGTTACTTCATCATTTGCTGCAATTTGTTCTAAATCAATATGTATAATCTTTCTTGTAACAGGATCTTTTTGAACTTCCTTAACTATGGCAGTGAATTCTTCATTTCCATAATGAACATTACATATACCTGATGAACCTTCTCTAGCTAATTCTGAAGCAAGCTCCATCTCTGAAATTTCAAATAAAGTATTTTTAATTTTTTCTCCGTATAATACTCCTGGTAGCAACCCCTTACGTCTTAATGAATTATTACTACCTTCTCTATTATTTATATTTAAATTTTTCACAATTATCCCCTCCTATTAATGTATTTTTAACATTAATAAAGTATTTTATTCATATTACATTTTATTACTTTGAAATTATTGTAATAAGCCTGTTAATAACTTATAATTAATATGCTAATTTAATAAAACACTTATTGTTAAAGGAAGGTGGAGGATATGTATAAATTGGAGCAAAATAAAACTCCTTTATTCGATGCATTAATGTCTTATGTTAATAATGAAACTATACCATTTCATGTACCTGGTCATAAAAAAGGTATCGGTATAGACGAAGATTTTAAAAAATTTATGGGAGAAAATCCTTTTAAAATAGACGTAACTGTCTTTAAAAGTGTAGATTCTCTTCATCACCCAAAAGGTGCAATAAAAGAAGCTCAAATTCTTGCAGCCGATGCATATGGTGCCGATGCAACATTCTTCTCAGTTCATGGTACATCTGGGGCGATACAAGCTATGATAATGTCTGTAGTATCTGACGGAGACAAGATAATTATTCCAAGAAATGTTCATAAATCTATAACAACCGGAATAATCTTAGCTGGGGCTATCCCTGTTTATATGACTCCTGAATTTGATAAAAATTTAGGAATCGCTCACGGTGTTACTAAAGCTACTGTAGAAGAAACACTTAAGAATAACCCCGATGCAAAAGCTGTGTTAATAATAAATCCAACATATTATGGAGTAGCTACTGAAATTAAGGCAATAGCTAATGTAGTTCACTCTTATAATATTCCACTAATAGTTGACGAAGCTCACGGACCACACTTGGTATTTTCAGAAAAACTTCCAATTAGCGCTCTAGAAGCCGGTGCCGATATATGTGCCCAATCAACACATAAAATAATAGGAGCCATGACACAAGTATCACTACTTCACGTAAAATCAAAACTTGTAGATACTAATAAAGTAAAACAAATGTTATCTTTACTACAAACTACATCACCATCTTATATATTAATGGCATCCTTAGACACTTCAAGACGACAAATAGCACTACATGGAAAAGAATTATTAAAATATACAATAGAATTATATACTTATGCAAGAAATGAAATTAACAAAATACCAGGTTTATATTCTTTCGGCAATGAATTATTAGGAAAACCAGGAGTGTTTGCACTAGACCCAACAAAACTAACTATATCTTGTAGAGAATTAGGTATAACCGGCGATGAACTTGAAAAAATATTAGCAACAAAATACCACATCCAAATGGAACTTTCAGATTTTTATAACGTACTTGCTGTAGGATCATTTGGTGATACTAAGAAAAATATAGATTCACTAATATCAGCATTGAAAGAAATAAGCACAGAATTTTACGGCAAAAAATCACCACTACAAGGTTTTTCCGATATCCCTGACATCCCAGAAAGTAAATTAACACCACGACAAGCTTTTTATAGCACAAAAACTCCTATAAAACTTGAAGATTCAATAGGAAAAATCAGCGGCGAATTTTTAATGGCATATCCACCAGGAATACCAATACTTTGCCCTGGAGAAGTGATAACTAAAGAAATAATCAATTATGTAAATCAATTAAAAAGTACAGGCCTTTACGTTCAAGGTACTGAAGACCCTGAAGTTGAATTTATAAAAGTAGTTTCTGATTCTTTATAAAAAATAATTTTTAGGAAGGTATATTTCGCCTTCCCTTTTTTATGCCGGCAGGCTGTTTACGAATATTAGCCCTTATAATAGATATGGTTTTGGCAAAATACAGGGAAGTTTATTATGTTTGTTCGCTACATATATCATTCTGTTCTAATTAAGTAGTGTTTTTTGTAATTATTATGCATCTAATTACCATATACCTGAAAAAACTTTCTCTGTCCCATAAATATATTGCCTTGTCTCCTTATACATCTTATTATTAACATAGTAAATTCTAAACCAATTAAAATAATTCAAAATATATCGGAAAGATATTCCCCAAAATCCACTTATCCAAGATCTCATATCCCTTTCATATATAAAAAGTTCTGAATTTGCCTCTACTCTAGTAACTTCATCTACACACTTCTTAGCATAGGACTTAATAACATTATTTCCATAAACACCAACCTTTTTAACATTGCTAAAAATCATATCTAACCTTCTTTTTAAAGATAATCTTGACAAAGGATACTTATCAAAAGGTAAAAATTCTATAGTATTGTCATTATTTTTAGTAAATAAGAAAAAAACTTTTTCGCCTAATTTCAAAGTAATATTTTCTTTTTCTACATTCATTAATGCAGATTCCTTCTCCTTTTTAGAATTTTGCACATAGATTCTTACCATAACATCAACATCATTATAAAGAGATTTTCTTTTAAAAAATTTGAGATAATAACTAAGGATTTTATGTCTCCAAGAAAATGATGTATTTTGAGAAATTTCCATCTTTTCAGCACACTCCCTTATGGTATTTCCAATCCACATATTTTCAAAATATCCAGTCCATATCTCATTATTCTTTCTACTTCTATAAAAAGGTGTGCCAATAGTCTCCACAAACCTTTTTTCGCAAGATTTACAATAAAAAATTTGAGCATTATTACTTTTAACTTTCCCATATTTAATAATATTATTTTCATTACAATGAGGACAAACTTTAATTGTGGTAATCTCTTCACTCATATTATTGATATATCCTAATGTTGAATAATACTTTGATTTTTCTGTTAATAATATTGGATTGCTATGCATAATCTTACCTCCAGAACATGTTTTCTAAATTCTTGACATATTCTAAAAAAAATATGCATTGTATTTTATTACTTATATTCCATATTATTAAACTTACCACCACTTAACTGCAACAGATGACCCTATGCGCTTTCACATACCCACACCACATTCCCTTACTAATAATAACAAAAGGCACCAGCAAGCAAATACTCACCAATGCCTTTTTATAATTATTTAATTAATGGTTCTATAGAATTAAACTCATCAGCACTATCTTTAATCTTTTTCTCATTACCAATAACACAAAGATTATTATCCTCCATAACCTTTTTAATATCCTCGCTATGTGCTCTAATATCCTCTACAGTTGTTGATAATATTTCTTCTCTTTCCTTTTGAATCTCTTCATAAGTAAGTCTCTTTAAGTAATTAGCCTGTGCCTTTTCACCCATAGCAGCCGGTGTTAATGGCGCATCTATCTCTGCAATAGTACCTATAATATATTTTTTCATTTCATCATCTGTAGCATCAAAGTTTTTAATATATTCATAAGCATTATCATACACATCGATAGTAGTATTTAAGTTTGGATCTCTATAAGATGTAAAGAATAAGTTTCCGCTTCTTCCTATAGATGCAAAACATCCATAAGCTCCACCCATTACTCTAATCTTATTCCATAAGTAGTCTAATGAAAGTACTGATTTAAGCACTGCAGCAGAACCATTATAATTATCTATTTTACCAGCCTTAGCTACATATTGAACTGTTCCTGATGTAGTAAATCCTTCATTATCTCCTTCTAAGTCTAGCTTATAATCCTTAGGAACAAACTTTTTATCTCCTAGTGAATTATAGAAAACATCTACTTCTTTTCTAAATACCTTTTCTTCTTCTTCACCACAAGTTAATAATATATATATATTATCTTTATTGAATATTTCACTTCTTAATTGTTCCATTTTATTTTTAAATCCATCAAAATCATTATCTATATCTTCACTTAGTTTACATAAGAATAAGTAGAATGAATATCCACTATTTCTTTCAAGATATCTATGATTTTTATTAACATAAGATAATGCTCTTGTAGCCGCAATAACATGGCTTCTTGAATTTAAACTAGATTCTATTCTAGATTTTAATTCAAAAATAATTTCCTTTACCCTATTTTTATCTTCAAATGATGAATTTAATATTACCTCATCCATTAATTCTAATAGCTTCTTAACATTAGCTTCAGTTGCTTTCCCCTTAACAGACATATATGGTAAAAAGTCCTTATCATCATCATTATAGAAAATCGCAGATGAACCACATTCTATACCACCTGTATAGAAATCAATTTCCTTTGCTAATTCTTCATAAGTATAGTTTTTAGTATTAACTCTAGTTAATAATCTAGCCAATATAGGAATATAACTAATATCTTCTTCTGCTACTGACTTAGTATTGAATAAAAATGTTGGATATAATATTTTATTTGTAAATATATTAGAATATAGATAAGTATTATCATTGTATTTACCCACTGTTAATGGTAACTTTTCTGCATTTTTATCTATATCACTAAGTTCTAATGTTGGTATAACTTTTAGCGCTTCTGGTGAATCTGGTGTCTCTTGTTTTTTCTTTAATAATTCTGTATTTTTTATGATATTATCAATAGTTTCTTTATCCATTGATGCTTTTATTTTTTGAAGTTTATCATGAAGTGCTTTAGTTTCCTCTTCTTCTAATCCCTTTTTCGGACTAACTACCATTAATGTTGCAAATTTATTATCTAAAAATGCTTCTTTAACCAATTCTTCATAATAATTTGTATTTATTTTTTTTCTTAATTCTTTAAGATCATCTTCATAAACTAAATATCTTAATGGATCACCATCGTATATCCAAGAATCATTAATAACCATTGAGTATATTACTCCCTTTGGATAACGATCAAAATCTCCCTCTCTTAAATAAAATTCTTTTTTATTTAATGCTGCTTCAAGAAATTTTTTGTCTACTCCTTCGTCAACAACTTTTTGGAAAACTTCCATGATAACATTTTTTATTTCATCTTTTCTATTTTCGTCCACATTCTTAGCTATTATCGAAAATACTGGCTGTGCTATACCTTTATCAAAAGATCCATATATATCTTCGCATAGTCCCTTTTCTAATAATGCTTTTTTAAGTGGTGAACCTTGTGCATCTATAAGTACGTATTCTAATACTTCATAAGCTAAATTTTTTGTAACATCAGCTGTGCTTGATACTGCAAAATTATATGTGAAGAAACTTTTATTTTTATCATCATCTTCTTTAGAAATTGAATAATACTCTTGCAATTCTTTAACTTCCTTAAATGGCTTTTGCATTTTTATTTTAGAATCAATTTCTTTTCTGCTAAACTTACTTAAGTATTCGTTATGAAGGAATTCCAATCTTTCATTAATATCTATATCTCCATATAAAACTATATATGCGTTGCTTGGGTGATAATACTTCTTATGAAAGTTAATAAACTCTTCTTGTGTAAGGTTTGGTATATCTTTTGGATTTCCTCCTGAATCTACACCATAGATAGTGTCTGGTAATAGACCTCTACATATTTTTCTATATACCATGGAATCTGGTGATGAATATACACCTTTCATTTCATTATAAACTACACCTTTATATTTAAGCTCATCTTCAGGATTTTCTAATTCATAATGCCATCCTTCTTGCATAAGTATAGTTTCATCTTTATATATATTAGGAAAAAATACCGCATCTAAGTATACTGCCATTAGATTCTTAAAGTCTTTGTCATTCCTACTTGCAACAGGGTACATTGTCTTATCTGGATATGTCATTGCATTTAAAAATGTATTCAATGATCCTTTTATCATTTCAACAAATGGTTCTTTTACAGGATATTTTTCTGATCCGCATAAAACAGAGTGTTCTAATATATGTGCAACTCCTGTTGAATTTTCCGGTGTTGTTCTAAATGTTATAGAAAATGTCTTATTATCATCATCATTTTTTAATATTAATATTTTTGCACCAGTTCCGTTATGCTCTAATGAATAGGCTTCGCTATTTATCTCTTCAACTTTTGTTTCTTCAACTATTGTATAATTAGGGTTTAAATTATTAACCATCGTCATTCCTCCTCCACTTTAATGTCCTTTTATGTATGTATCTTATGTTTTAGTTTTTCTTATTACTAAAATTAATATTCTATTATTATTGTAACTATAACGCAAAATATTTTCCACTATTTAACACTAAGTTCATATATATTTGTGTTTTTCAATTTTTAGGATGTGGTGTAGGGTATGTGTTTGTTTTCTGATATTAGAACCTGTTCTAATTAAGTGGTGGTAAATGTGTAAATATTCATAAAATGCCAAATACATACTTTTACCACCACTTAACTGCAACAGACTAATATATAAAATTTTTTATATACTACTTACTCTTATACCATTTTTTATCATCAATGCTGTAGTAACACCAACACCATCTATTAAGGTACCAGAAAAGCTTCCATCATAAATCTTTCCATTACCGCAAGAAGGGCTCTTGCTTTTAAAAATTACTTCCTTAACATTTAGCTTTTTAGCTATTTCTAGCACCTTCTCTGCTCCTGCAATAAAAGCTACTGTATTATCATCACCATCTTTAGAAATCACTTTGGCTCGTCCTTCAAGAACATCAAAACCATCCCCGCCAACAATCTCATGTGGTATACGAGGTGTACCTAGTCCACCCATAATCTCTGGGCAGACTGGTATAGCATCACCTTCATTAACAATCTTTAATACAGTTTCATCATAATTATTTCCACCACTATATTTACAATTTACACCGCAAAGGCACATACTTACTAATTTCATATATCCCTATTTTAATGTTACTACTGTAACACCATTTCCTCCCTCAGAATATTCACCATCACGGAATTTCTTTACATGTGGGTGATTTCTAAGCATTGCTAATATAGCAGTTTTAAGAGCACCTGTGCCTTTACCATGAATAATTGTTACCTCTTCAAGACCAGCTACAAAAGCCTCATCAAGATACATATCTGTTCTATATTTACCTTCTTCTCCATCTAAGCCCCTTATATCCAGACTTGTGCTAACAGATTTCAAATTAAGCTTAACCTCTCTCTTTGCAGCCTTCTTTTCTGTTTTAGTTACAGTTGCTGCTTGTAAATCGCTATATTTTGAAGTAATTTTCATAATTCCTGCTTGAACTACAGCCTCTTGCTTTTTATCATCGAAACTTAACACAACACCTTTTGCATTTAATGATATTATCTTAACTTCTTGACCCTCTGACACTTTTGTCAATCCGCCACCTTGAACTTTCTTAGCAGTTTCCATCTTTTCAGCCTTATCCTTAAGAGCCTTACGTTTCTTTTCCATCTCATGTCTCATATTAGATGTAATACCATGGCGCTCCATTTCTCTCATTTCCTTAAGAATCTTGTCTGCCTCTTCCTTCGCCTCTTCTATAATCTTCTTAGCCTTTTCTTTTCCTGCTTCAACAGATTTTTCTCTTACTTCATCTATTCTATCTAACTTAGATTTATATTTTTCATATAAATCCTTAGCTTCATTTCTTAAAACTTCATTTTCCCTTGAAAGCTTTTCAGCCTCCATAGTCTTTTCACTAAGACTTCTTATAAGATCCTCGAATTCTAATGTATCCTTTGCTATATTTTCTCTAGCAAACTTTATTATATTATCTGACAAACCAAGCTTTCTCGAAATTTCAAAAGCGTTAGATTTACCCGGTATACCCATTAATAATCTGTAAGTAGGTCTAAGTGTTGCCACATCAAATTCTACTGACGCATTTTCTACACCTTCTGTATTTAAACCATACTTCTTTAACTCTGAATAATGTGTTGTAGATATTATGCTACATCCTCTACTTCTTAATTCCTCTAATACTGATATAGCAAGAGCTGACCCCTCTGTTGGATCTGTTCCTGATCCCAATTCATCAAATAATACTAAAGAATTTTTCTTAGCTTTATTTAATATTGAGATTATATTAGTCATATGAGCTGAGAATGTTGATAAACTTTGTTCAATACTTTGCTCATCACCAATATCTGCATAAATTCCATCAAAAACATTAATAACACTACCTTGATACGCTGGAATCATCATTCCACTAAGCGCCATTACATGAAGAAGTCCAACAGTTTTTAATGTTACAGTTTTACCACCAGTATTAGGTCCTGTAATAACTATAGTAGTAAAGTTTTCACCACAATTAATATCTAAAGGTACCACCTTATCACTAGGAATTAGCGGATGTCTACCTTGAATTATATTATATATACCATCAGAATTAATTTCCGGTATTATCCCTTCTATTTCTAATCCATATGCCCCTTTAGCAAATATAAAATCTAAATCTGATATTATTTCTCTATTTAATTTAAGAGCTTTTACATTTTTATTAATATCTCTAGATATCTCATTTAAGATTCTTTCTATCTCAGCTATTTCTTTAAGCTTTAATTCTTTTATCTCATTATTTAATGTAACTAACTCCATTGGTTCAATAAATACTGTAGATCCTGTTGATGATACATCGTGCACTAATCCTTTTACAGTACTTTTATATTCTACTTTTACAGGTAAAACATATCTATCTCCTCTTACTGTATATATGTTTTCCATTAAGTATTTTGAATAGTTTCTAACCATAGAACCTACTCTTTCTTTTATCTCTATTCCTTTTTCTCTAAGGTTTCTTCTTATTGCACCTAATGCTCTTGATGCATTATCAGAAATTTCATCTTCATCAATAATGCATTGTTCTATCTTGTCTTCTAACCACTTGATTGTCATTATATTTACAGCACTGTCTCTTAATGAATTTTCATCTATATCATCACTATTTAAATATGCTTCTATCTCTCTTGCTGTTCTAAGTGATCTTCCCACTATTAATATTTCTTTTGCATTAAGCTCTCCGCCTTTTTCTGCTCTGCTTAATACTTCTTTAAGTCCTTTATCTGAATATATAGGAGCTCTACCTTTTTTTACTACATATGTATATGCTTCCTTTGTTTCTTTTAATGCTCTATTCACTTCATATTCATTATCAAAAGGCATTAATGTTCTTGCCATTTCTTTACCTTTTTCAGTATTTGAATATGATACTAACTTATCTAGTATCTTCTGAACTTCAAGTATTTTAAAGGTTCTTTCTTCCATTGCCATATCATCTCCTTATAAATACAATACATTATTACTTTAGTGCTTGTAAATATTTAGTTTTCTAAATGTTAGTTATATATATTATCTATAATTTTCCTTATCAGTTGGGTTTGTAGTGTTTTTCTCATATTAACACCTGTTCTAGTTAAGTAGTGGTGGACAAGTCACTATCCTTCGCTTTTTATATTGTTTGCTCATATTAGCCCCTGTTCTAGTTAAGTGGTGGTGGACAAGCCACCTCCACTTCCTAAGAGTTGCATATCACTCTATAAGACAAACATTATATTCCTACACTAATTCTATTGAACCCCTCTTTTATATTGTCCTTTTGTAAACTTTTCTTCACCTTCAATATTATTTCCAGATAATATTGCCTCTACTATATGTTGAACTCTATTTTCATCTTCATCAACAAAATCTACTCTGAAATTAGAAATATTAATACCTTTAAGTTCCTTAATATTATCAACTAAATTAATAGGATGACTATTATAAATATGACTTCTACAGAACTTATCTGTTTTAACTCTAAAATCTTCCTTCAATCTATCTCTTAAAATGAAATCACCTTTTTCACAAGCTATATTACATCCTTTAACTTCACATTTTCCACCGAAAGTAGCACCAATTGGACAATACTCTGAAATCATACTTTCAACTTTACCATATATATATACATACGGTGTTAATGGAGTACCTTTTGATATATCTTTTAATTCATTTTTATTTAATTCTACTGATAATGTTACTCCATCCACCATAGATTCTAAGAAGTCTATAGAATATTTATTAAATAAGTTTCCTTTATAATCAAAGATTATAGATGTTCTATTGTGAAACTCACTAGTTATTCCAAAGTTTGATGTTATTAAACCTTTAATCTTATCAAGATTTTGCTCAATATATGCTGATACCATTTTGTATTCTTCTTTTATTATTGTAGGCATCCTTAAATATAAATTTAAATCCTCTGGAATTTCTGAAAAATCTATATTTGTTCCTCTCATAAAAGGATTAATAGCAATATCCCTTGCGCCACCTTTATATGCGCCCTTAAGTTGCTTAAGATTTTGTACTATTACTAATACTGATGGTAATTCTTTAATATTCTTAGTTTCTCTATTTAAATCTAACTTTTCTACTAATGCTCTATCTACTTTAACCCAGTCAATTATCTCCTCTATCAATGTTCTTCTTAAATTATTTAAGGCTGATATTGCCATAAAACCTTCTTCATATTCTGAGAAAGTTATGTTACTTACCTCAAATGGAGTATTTCCTGTTTTCTTTAGATTTTCCTCGATATTTTCTTTAAATAGTGGTCGTTTTAATGGTGTCTGAACTTCTTCACCATAAACTTCAAAGGTTTTACCTCTAAATGAAGTAGTTATCTTCATTTTTTCACCAATCTTAAAATACACATTAAGATCTAATGGATTTCTTTTTAAATACTTTGTCTTAAATGTACTTTCATAAGATTTTAATAACTTAACATCAGCAGTTTTATATATTTTTTCGCCTTTTTTAAATTTACCTTCTTTTAATTTAGCTACGTCTCCCATATAGGCTTCTTCTACATTTTTTCCTTTAACAGTTATAGAAGAAATAGTGAAGCCTTCTTCACCAAAACGTATTCCATCACCTATTACTATATTTTCTTTTAATAATACTTCATTACTGCTTACAGCTTCTCCTATTACAATACCGGTATTTCGTGGAAATTTGAAGCTCATCATATCTGCTCCAACATTTTTAAATAAATATCCTTTAGAAAAACCTTCTCTGTTGAAAAGTTTAGCAAGATTTTTCATGGCATTATCATAGTCAAAAGATTCACCTGCATAATAAGCGTCGATAGCTTTTCTATATATAGATACTACACCAGCAACATATTCTGGCTTTTTCATTCTACCTTCTATTTTTAATGATGCAGTACCACTTTCAATAATTTCACCTATATTTTCAATAAAAGCTAAGTCTTTTGGTGATAATAAATATCCTTCTGTTTCTTCGCCATTTCTTTCGTTTATTAGCTTATAATTTTGTCTACAACTTTGAGCACATTTTCCTCTATTGCCAGAACGTCCTCCAATCATTGAACTCATAAGGCATTGTCCTGAATATGATACGCATAATGCACCATGAACAAATATTTCGGTTTCTATTCCAAGGTCTTTAGAGATATGCTCTATCTCCTTTAATGTACATTCTCTAGCAAGAACTATTCTTTTAAATCCAAGATCATTTAATAGCTTTGCCCCTTCTCCATTGTGAATAGATATTTGTGTTGATCCATGTAGTTCAATATCTTTAAAGTTCTTTCTTATTAGATAAGCTAATCCAAGGTCCTGTACTATAACACCATCGACACCTATAGATTGAAGAAAATTAACATATTCTACAGCTTCCTTCATTTCTTTATCTTTAATTAATGTGTTTATTGTTACATATATTTTTACACCATTTAAGTGACAATATAAAACTGCCTCTTTCATCTCTTCTTCTCCAAAGTTTGAAGCGTAAGCCCTAGCTGAAAACTTACTTCCCCCTAAATAAACAGCATCACATCCACTATTAACTGCTGCATAAAGACTCTCTAAACTTCCTGCTGGTGCTAATAATTCTATTTTTTCCATATTTCTTTCTCCTATTTAAAAACGTAGCAATAAATTGCTACGTTTCTTCTTAATTATTTAAACATCTTATTGCTATTTTTCTTCAAAGTAGCAATAGTTATTTGTGAATCTAAATATTTCTTTTCTAAATCCATAACTTTGTACTTTGTAGACTGTAATGAAAACTTCAATTCCTTATTTCTAGAAAGTAATTTTTCATTTTCATTTTTTATCTTTTTACTTTCTACTTCTAATATTTCAAATTGAGCTTTTAAATTAGCTGCATCTTTTTCTACGGCTTCTCTTAATGCATTAGCTTGATCTAAAGGCTCTTGTTTTGAATCCTTTTCCATTCTAGAAATTTTCATATTTAAACTATTTATCATCTTAGTGTCATTTTCTATCTTAACTTCTGCTTCTTTTAATTTTTCCTTAGTTTCATTAAGTTTTTTATTACATTCTCTTAAGTTCTTATTTGTATCCTCAACAGTTTGATTTGAATATTGAACTTTTCTATCTGCTGCCTCAAGTTGTCTAGTAGTTTCTTCTAACTTGCCTTTTGTATCCTCTAATTGACCCATGCAAGTTTTTAATTCATTCTGAATTTCCGTAGCTTTATTTCTTGCTTTTTCTAAGTCCTTTTGTGAAGATTGTAAGTCTGTATTTACCTTCTTCAATTTTACTATTTCCTTATTTGCTACTTCTAATTCCTTAATTTTTGCTTCTTTTTCTTTTATTACATTTGTTTTTTCTTCTTTTACTTTATTAGTGTAATTTTGTGCACTACTATACTTTTCTTTTAATGTAGCATATTTTTTATCTAACTCTATGTAACTATTTCTTAAATCATCTAATTCTTTTTTTATCTCTTCAGTATTTTCTAAAGCTGCTTTTTTAGCTTCTTCTTCTAACTCAGTTACTTTTGATTGTAATTCACTTATTTTTTCATTATAGCTTTTTTGTGAAGATTTTAAAATAGAGTTTTTATCCTCTAACTCGGCAATATACTTGTCCCACTTAAACAATTCATCAGCTATATTCATAGAAGCTAATACAGATGCATCGGTAGATGAAAGTTTAGAATTTTTGTCTAAGATCATCTGTACTTTCTTGTCCACATATGCAGCTACACTTTGTAAATATTCCTCTTTCTCTTCACCCTTTAATGTATATTCTACCCCGTTTACTTTTACAACTACCTTATTCATCTCAAAACACCTCTTAAGTATTGTTTATGCTTATATTCTATCATATTATATACGTAAACCTCAATTATATAAGCTTAACTTATAAATATTTTTGCAAACATTTTTATATTATAGATAAAAATAAAAAAGTATATTAGATATTAGTCCAAAATTTAGTAATAATATCCAATATACTCCATCTTAAATATTTTTAGGTAATACTTTGTTGCAAAGTTTTTTAAAATAACATTGTCCACAAACTTCTGATATATCTTGTAATTCACTAAATGTGGGCTTTATCTCTTCCACTAATTCCTTATATGTATCTATAAATTTTCGTTCTAATTGAAAATATTTTTTCACATTATTATCCTTTTCCCTAATAGAATCCTCTCCTGAGCAATATTCCCCTACTCTATTAGGACACACTTTGCAGATATCATCGCATTTATCTACAAATCTAATATTAATATTCGGATTTTCATTGAAAACCTTAATAATCTTTTCAATATTTTTTGAAAACCTTTCATTATAGCCATGTCCGGAATAAGTATGCATACACATTATATGATGATACCTTAACTTAATTTCTTTCATATAAATGCCCTTTCACTAGTGCTTTGTTTATAGCCACTGATATAAAAGCTGCAACAACTCCCTTCATAATATCAAAAACAACAAATGGTGCAACACCAGAAAGTATTGCTTGATATATACCTAATTTACATGAAATTGCAAGCCAAATTGTTCCTATCAAATAACAAGGTATCAAAGAAATTATCATATATATTGTTAAAAACAATACATTTTCTTTCTTAAACTTTTCAATACACCAAGCTATTAAATAAATCATTATAGGATAAACTATAAGGTATCCCCCTGTAGGTCCTATTATTGATGATACTCCCGCTCCAAATCCTGTGAACATAGGTATTCCAACAGTTCCTAATAAAATATAAATTATTCCTACTATAAATCCTTGTTTCTTTTCTAATACAGCACCTGTTATAAAAATACCTACAATTGCTCCGGTAATTGGCACTGGTTGTATAGGTATAGTTATTTGCGCACATACAGAAATTAGTGCTGTAAATAATGCTATTAATGTAATATCCTTAACCTTCATTACTCTCTTCTCCTTATTTTACATTTTTATTTTATTATACCAATTTTATCTACATTGTCAACCATAATCAAAATGCAGTTGACAATGTAGAGCGCACTTTGTATGTTTTTTTATTACATCTTCGTCTGTTCTAGATAAGTAGTGGTAATAACCTCTAATTAAACTAATTTTGTTAACTAAAAGAGCTGTACATATTTTTTATATGAAACAGTTCTCTAATATTTAAACATTAAATTTCTTCTTTAATTTTTTTATTCAATATTTATTCTAAAAGTGATATTAGCAAATCTGAATTTTTAGGGTTTCCAAAAATTCTTTTAAATACATAATCATTTTTAAGTTTCATTGAAAGCTGATCATCTTTTATTTCATCCACTAAAGTTTTCTTCTAACTTTAATTTTATTATTAGTATACAAATGAATACAAGATTAATGGTATTTGATAAATCTCATATTAGAATCTGTTGCAGTTAAGTGGTGGTAAAACAGTATTGTACAACTTATCTTATTACATATATTCATATATAAGTAAATTACCACTACTTAATTAGAACAGGTTAATATATGAAACTAAACAACATACACCACCCCCACACTGCTTGTCCGTCGAGTAAAAGAAAAAGCCACAAGAAAATTTCTTTTCTTGTGGCTATCTATTATCTTAATGCTGCACCTAATTTGTGTTCTAATGTTCTAACAATCTTATCATGAACCTTATTTACATCACTATCTTTTAATGTTTTATTTGGATCTCTGTATACTATTGAGTACGCTACAGATTTCTTTCCTTCTGGAACTTGTGCACCTTTATAAACATCGAAAAGATTATATTCTTCAACTAAAGCTCCACCTTGCTTCTTAATAACTTCTTCAATATCAGCTACTAGTACTTCATCATCAATTAATACTGCTAAATCTCTTGTTACAGCTGGGAATTTAGGAAGTGGAGTGTATTTATTGTTTTTCTTAACAAAGCTATATAATTTGTCTAAGTTAATTACTGCAATAAATGCTCTTTCGTCTATTCCGTAATTTTCAGCTACATCAGGATGAACTTCTCCTACAGTTGCAATAACTTCTCTTCCGATTACAACCTTAGCAGTTTTTCCTGGGTGGAATGATGGATTTTCAGTTTCTCTTTCAAACTTCGCACTCTTAACCTTAAAGTGATCTAGAATATTTTCTACTACACCTTTTAAGTTAAGGTAATCTACTCCACCATATAATCCTATTGTTAATATATTTATTTCATTTGGTAATTCCTTACCTTCTTCTTTGATGTAGATTTTTCCATTTTCGAATAATCTACATTCTTTATTATTTCTTGAATAGTTTCTAGCAAGTGATTCCATCATTGATGGTATAGTTGTTGTTCTCATGATTGAGTAATCTTCTCCAAGTGGATTCTTAATCTCAACAACATTACGTAATTCTGAATCCTCTGGTATTAATATTTTATCAAATACCTTTGGACTAACGAATGAATATGCAATTGATTCATATAATCCTGAACCTATTAACACTCTTGCTAATTCATCATTTAATTGCATTTTTTTGCTCTTACCACTCTTAGTTGCATGAATTGATGGTACTGTAGCTTCAACTTTATTGTAACCATGAATTCTTACGATTTCTTCCGCTACATCTTCCTTTATATTCATATCACTTCTGAAAGTTGGAGTTGTTATTTTTAAATTATCTCCATCAATTTCAGTTGGCATTTCTAATGATTCTAAAATTCTCTTCATTTCAATTCCATGAATTTCAGTTCCTAAGAATTTATTAATCCAACTTATTGAAACTGTTAAGTGACCTTCTTCTTTCTTTTCATTGTAGATATCAATAGTTCCATCAACAATTTCTCCACAGCCAAGTTCTTCTACTAATGCACATGCTCTATCTAATGCTAAAGCTGCTAAGTTTGGATCAAGATCTTTTTCGAATTTACCTGAAGCATCTGTTCTAAGATTTAACTCCTTTGAAGTTAATCTTATATTAACACCTTCAAAATTTGCAGCTTCAAAAATAATTTCAGTAGTATCTTCTTTAACTTCTGAGTTTAATCCACCCATTATTCCAGCAAGTCCGATAGTACCTTTTCCATCTCTTATTGTAAGCATTTCTGAAGTTAATGTTCTTTCCACTTCATCTAATGTAGTGAACTTCTCATTATCCTTAGCTCTTTCTACAATAATAGTTCCTTCTGCTACATCTCTTCTATCATAAGCGTGCATTGGTTGACCTAATTCTACCATTACATAGTTTGTAATATCAACAATATTATTTATTGGTCTTATACCAGCTTCGTTTAATCTATTTTGCATCCATGATGGTGATGGTGCTATTTTAACATTTTTAATAGCTCTAGCCATATATCTTCTACATAAGTTATCTTTAATTTCTGCCTTTACAATATCATTAACATTGCCACCAGCAGTCTTGTATGAAGTATTTAACTTTTTAAGTTCTCTACCATAAGTAGCAGCAACTTCTCTAGCTATTCCATATACACTGAAGCAATCTTGTCTATTTGATGTAATTTCAAATTCGATTACTCCACCACCAAAATCAACAGCCTCTTTAATATCTACCCCTAATGGAGTATTTGTATCCATGATGTGTAATCCATGGCAAGTTCCTTCTTCAGCTAATCCTAATTCTTCTAAAGAACAGAACATTCCATTAGAAACTTCTCCTCTTAGCTTACCTTTTTTAATCTTTAATCCACCATGAAGTGTTGATCCATGAAGTGCTACTGGCACTACATCTTGTTCCTTCATATTTGTAGCCGCTGTAACAATTTGTATTGGTTCTTCTGCTCCAATATCAACTTGGCAGATAGAAAGCTTATCTGCTTCTGGATGCTTTGTTATTTTAACAATTTTTCCTGTTACAACATTTTGTATTTCGTCACCATACACTTCAACTTTTTCTACCTTTGATCCTGATAAAGTTAAAGCATCACCTAAATCTTTTGCATCTTCTTTTATCTCAACATAGTCTTTAAGCCAATCTATTGGTACTAACATTCTTTATACCTCCTACCTATTATTTGAATTGTTTTAAGAATCTCATATCAGCTTCATATAATAATCTGATATCATCTATTCCGAACTTTTGCATTACCATTCTATCAAGACCAAATCCAAAAGCAAATCCGCTATATTCATTTGGATCTATTCCACAGTTTTCTAACACCTTAGGATGAACCATACCGCATCCTAATATTTCGATGAATCCTTCACCCTTACATACCTTACAACCTTCTCCACCACAAACGAAACAAGTTGCATCCATTTCAGCAGATGGTTCTGTGAATGGGAAATGATGTGGTCTGAACTTAGTAACCATTTTATCTCCAAACATCTTTTTAACGAAAGTTTCAAGAGTTCCCTTAAGGTCAGCAAAAGTTATTCCCTTATCAATAACTAATCCTTCTACTTGATAGAATATTGGTGAATGTGTAGCATCCACTGCATCTGAACGATATACCTTCCCTGGAGATATCATCTTAATAGGAGGCTTTTGATTTTCCATTGTTCTTACTTGTACAGGAGATGTTTGTGTTCTAAGAACTACATTATCATTAATATAGAATGTATCTTGCTCTCCTCTAGCTGGATGATTCTTTGGAATATTTAATGCTTCAAAGTTATAATAATCAAGTTCTACTTCTGGACCTTCTTCAATTGAGAATCCCATTGATAAGAATATATCTTGAATTTCTTCCATTGTTATTGTTAATGGATTTTTCCCTCCAAGTGGATTCTTATCTCCTGGCATAGAAATATCTATTACTTCATTTTTTAATCTTTCTTCTTTTTCTTTTTTCTTAATGTCAGCTAATGATTTTTCTATTCTTTCTTCAAGATTTCCTCTAACATCATTTACTAGTTTACCAACTATAGGTCTTTCCTCTGGTGATAATCCACCCATTCCTCTAAGAATTAAAGTAACTTCACCTTTTTTCCCAAGATACTTAACTCTAATAGCTTCAATATCTTCTTTAGTAACAGCCTTATTTAATTCATCTATAGCAGTTGTTTCAATAAGCTTTAATTTTTCTTGCATATTAAATATCCTCCTTTTTTATTGCACAATTTTGTTGTTATTGCAGATTCTAATAAAAAAACTCCGTCCCTAAAAAAGGGACGGAGTATATCCGCGTTACCACCCTAGTTGATAAAAGCCTATTGCCTTTATCCACTCGATTAAAAAATATCGGTTTTTTATACCGCTCTAGACTACTTAATACTTTCCCCTAGAGAGCTCCAAAGTGAACTTCAATTTAATTCCTAATAAAAAAGCTTTCAGTCTCTGGCTTTTTCTCCCTTGTTTATTTCTTAAATCTACTTTCTTTTTCATCGCTTACTATTTTAAATTCTTTTTCTATTATATATTTAACTGTTATAAATTTCAACATATTATTTTAAATCCTTATATGTTTTTTGCTATATTAGAACCTGTTGCAGTTAAGTGGTGGTAATAGTTATTCATTTTACAACTAATACATAAATATCAAGTTACCACTACTTAATTAGAACAGATTCCAATATGAAAATTTATTATATTACTTTATCCATGCGAAACCTGTCCACCACCACTTAACTAGAACAGATGCCAATATGAAAATTTATTATATTACTTTATCCATGCGAAACCTGTCCACCACCACTTAACTAGAACAGATGCCAATATGAAAATTTATTATGTTACTTTATCCATGCGAAACCTGTCCACCACCACTTAACTAGAACAGACTAATATATTCGCTAACACAACATTATCTACCATAGCAAAAAAAGCCAGGTTAATTAACCCTAGCTTTTTAAAATAGTTCTTTGCCTTACCGCTTCAAAGGCTATCACTGATGTTGCAATACCAACATTCAATGATTCCGCCCCTCCCGGCATTGGAATTTTAAACTTTTCATCTGAAATCGCAAATATTTCCGAGGAAATACCATTACCCTCATTACCTACTACTATAATACATTTTCCTGTTAAATCTATGTCGTAAAAGTTATAATCTGTGTCTAATGATGAAGATATTACTTTAAATCCATTATTCTTTAATGACAGAATAGTATCTAAATCATCATTATCATAAACTACAGGAACATTAAAAATTGAGCCCATAGTACTTCTTAACGTCTTATCGTTGTATAAGTCTACAGTTCCTTTTCTTAAAATTACTCCTAAAGCACCACTAGCATGAGCAGTTCTGATTATAGTACCTAAGTTTCCTGGATCTTGCACCTTATCGCAAAATATATAGAATCCATCATCATCTACTAATTCTATATCCTTATTTTTAACTACTGCCAATACTCCTTGCGGTGTCTCCGTTGACGCTAATAGCTTCATAATTGACTTCGTTACGTAAATGGTATTTATACTATCTAGATACTTATCAATATTATAGCTAGATAATTTACTCTCTACAGATTCTTCTATAATAAGAGTTTTAACTTCATAATCAGATTTTAAAGCCTCTTCTACAAACCTAAAACCCTCAACTATAAATTCACCCTTTGCTGATCTCACTTTTCTATCTTTTAACTTTTTTATTTCTTTTATTATACTATTATCTTTACTAGTAATAACGTTCATATTATTCCTCTTCTGTTGCTACAACATCTCTTAATTCATCTATATCACTACTACCAATAGCAACGATTATATCACCAGGTAGTAACTCTAAATCTGGAGATGGACTTACTTCTATTTTCCCATCTCTTTTTATTGCCATTACATTTATACCATATTCTACTCTTAAATTTAATGCTTTTATTGTTTTATTTATCCAACTTTTTGGCACAAGAAATTCTGTTAATGAATAATCTGGTGATACCTCTATATAATCTAATATATTAGATGATATTAAATTATTAGCTATTCTAATACCCATTTCCTTTTCAGGAGATATTACCTTATCTGCTCCTATTTTTACAAGAACCTTTTCCTGTAAGTCATTATTAGCCTTTACTGCTATATATTTTACCCCTAATTCTTTTAATAATAGTGTGGTCATAATAGATGCTTGAATATCTTTACCAATAGCAACGATAGCTACATCAAAATTTCCTATACCTACAGCCTTTAAGTCATTTTCATCAGTAGAATCTAATGTAACAGCATGTGTAACTCTATCTGCTATATCTTGAATTCTATCTACATCTCTATCTATAGCTAAAACTTCACGTCCTAGCTCTGCTAATGTTAATGCTACAGATGTTCCAAATCTACCCATACCTATAACAACATATTGTTTTTGTTTAACTTTCTTTCTCATATTTACACCTACCCTATTAATATCTTAGCTTCCGGATATTTTATATTCCCTGCATTCTTCTTCTTTTGTCTTGTTATTGCCATAACAAGGGTAATTGGTCCTACTCTACCAATATACATAGTAAGAATAATTAATAACTTTCCTGCAAATGAAAGATATGGTGTTATTCCTAATGTAACTCCTACAGTACCAAATGCTGATATTGCCTCAAAGATTAAATTTTCTAATGGAATTAATTGTCCATTTACCAATGTATCAGACTCTGTATTACTTAACAACATAGTTATTGTAATTACAATCATAATTGATAAAAACAATATTGAAAATGCCTTATAAATAACATCTTTAGATATTCTTCTTTTAAATAATTCCGTATCTTCTTTACCTCTAAGTCCTGATATAACAGTAAGACATATAAGGCCCACAGTAGTTGTTTTTACTCCACCGGCAGTTGATCCTGGTGATCCACCAATAAACATTAAAATAAAGTATAAAAAAATTGATCCTGTTGTTAAATCCATTAGTGGCACTGAATAAAAACCTGCTGTTCTAGATGAAACAGATGCAAAAAAAGCATTTAAAAGCTTTCCTCCAACACCCATATTCCCTAATGTCTCTGGATTATTATATTCCATAATAAAAATAAAAACTGTACCTGAAATTAAGAATATAGCTGTAAGAGTCAATACAAACTTTGTATGAGTATAAAATCTTGTAGATTGACTAGCATTAAACAAATCTAACAATACAGCAAATCCTAAACCACCTATTATAATCAATATCGATATTGTTAATATAACTACTGCATTATTTTGATATGGTAATAATGAATTTCCTATTAAATCAAATCCAGCATTACAAAAAGCAGAAATCGCATGGAATAAAGAATAATATATCCCCTTTTTCAATCCATATTCAGGAACAAATTGTGTTAATAATATTAATGCGCCTATTCCTTCTATTGCAAAAGTAAATGATAATATGTATTTTACTAACTTAACAATCCCTGAAATATATGTAGCATTAACTGCCTCTTGAAGTATTAATCTTTCTTTTAGAGAAACTCTCTTTCCTAAAATTAATGCAAATAAGGTAGCAAAGGACATAAATCCTAATCCCCCTATTTGTATCAAACATATAATTACCGTCTTACCGAAATAGCTCCAATGGCTAGCTGTATCAACTGTAGTAAGTCCTGTAACACATACAGCTGAAGTAGATGTAAATAAAGCATCTATAAAAGATGTTTTTTCTCCTGTAGCTGTTGATATAGGTAGCATAAGTATACCCGCTCCAATAAGTAAAACTGCCAAAAACCCTAAAGCTAATACTTGAACCGGTTTAATTTTTACACGACCTAAGGTATGTTTTGACATATGTTCAACTCCTAACACAAACACTTCACAATATATTATAGTTCACTATTTCATTAATATAGTTGAATATGTTATTTTTCAAAATATGGTAGTGCATATATAATAAAAAACCCACTTTCGTGGGCTTCATATATTAAGCTAAGCTTTTCTTAGCTGTTTCTACTAATTCAGCAAATGCTTTTGGATCGTGAATAGCGATTTCTGATAACATTTTTCTGTTAATTTCGATACCAGCTTTCTTTAATCCATTCATGAATTTAGAATATGACATATCGTTCATTCTTGCAGCTGCATTGATTCTAGCTATCCATAGTTTTCTGAAGTCTCTCTTCTTTAACTTTCTTCCAACATAAGCATTTCTTAATGCTCTGATAACTGTTTCATTAGCTGTTCTATATAACTTGCTTTTTCCACCGTAGTAACCTTTAGCAAGTTTTAATACCTTTTTATGCTTCTTACGAGCGTTCATAGCTCTCTTAACTCTAGCCATTTAGTAAACCTCCTTCTTAACTACCTCTTATAAGTATGGTAATAACTTCTTCATTACTTTTTCTTGTGCAACTGAAACATATCCAGCTTTTCTAAGATTTCTCTTTCTCTTAGTGCTCTTCTTAGTTAAGATGTGGCTCTTGAAAGCCTTTGCTCTCTTTAACTTTCCTGTTCCTGTTTTTCTAAATCTCTTTGCTGCACCTCTGTGCGTCTTCATTTTTGGCATGTTGACTTCCTCCTCTCAATTATGCCTTCTTAGGAGCTAGAACCATTGTCATGTTTCTTCCTTCTAATTTGGCCTTCTTTTCAACGATAAATACTTCTTCGTTGATTTTAGAAACAAATAGGTCTAGGACCTTATTGCCTTTGAAAGCATAGTCTGCTTCTCTACCTCTAAATCTTATGGTAACTTTTACTTTATCACCAGCATTTAAGAACTTTTCAGCTCTCTTTGCTTTGATAGTTATATCATGTTCTTCGATTGTTGCGCTAAGTCTAACTTCTTTAATATCAAAAGTTTTTTGATTTTTCTTAGCTAGCTTTTCTTTTCTTGATTGCTCATATAAGAACTTGTTATAGTCCATTATTCTTGCAACTGGTGGATTTCCATTTGGAGCTATAAGTACTAAATCTAACTCTTCCTCTTCCGCCTTATCTAGCGCTTCGTTTAAGCTGATAATACCTATTGCTTCACCATTTGCGTCAACAACTCTTAACTCTTTTGCCTTAATTTCTTCATTGATTGCATATTTATTTTTAATATTAATTCACCTCCGGTAATAATTAAAAACAAAGGGAACGACATTTAGCCGTTCCCTCTTAATATACCAAAGTTAACACTTTTAAATACATCCAGATTACCTTATTGACAATATCATAAGGTGAGAAACGGCCTCGTTTCTACTTCAAACAAGATAGATTATATATTATTTGTACCTTGTTGTCAACTTTTATTTTAAATTATTTTTCTTTGTACTAATTTCTTCTTTTAGTTTTCCGATGAAATCTTCTAAGTCCATAGTTCCTAAATCACCATCTATTCTGCTTCTAACAGCGATTTTACCTTCATTCATTTCTTTTTCACCGATTACTATCATGTAAGGAACCTTTTGAAGTTGTGCTTCTCTGATCTTATAACCAATTTTTTCATTTCTTAAATCAGTTTCTACTCTTATATTTGCATCTTTTAATTTTTCTTCTAATGACTTAACATATTCAGCTGAAGAATCTGTAATATTCATAATTCTTACTTGTACTGGTGCAAGCCATGTTGGGAATGCTCCTGCATATTGTTCTATTAATATTCCTATAAATCTTTCAATAGAACCAAATACAACTCTATGAATCATTACAGGTCTATGCTTTTCTCCATCTGGTCCGATATAGTTTATATCAAATCTTTCTGGTAATTGGAAATCTAATTGAATAGTTCCACATTGCCATGTTCTTCCGATACAATCTCTTAAATGGAAGTCAATCTTAGGTCCGTAGAATGCACCATCACCTTCATTGATCTTGTAAGCTAATCCTCTTTCTTCTAATGCATCTCTTAATCCATTTGTAGCTGCTTCCCAATCTTCATCTGATCCCATAGAATCTTCTGGTCTAGTAGATAACTCTACGAAATATTCGAATCCGAAAACTTTATAGAATGAATCAATAAGCTTAATTACATTTAATATTTCATCCTTTATTTGATCTCTTGTCATAAATATATGAGCATCATCTTGAGTAAAGCATCTAACTCTCATTAATCCATGTAATGCTCCTGATAATTCATGTCTATGAACTAATCCAAGTTCTCCAAATCTAAGTGGAAGTTCTTTATATGAATGTAATGCTGTTTTATAAGCAAGTAATGATCCTGGGCAGTTCATTGGCTTAATTGCATATGCTTCATTATCAATAGTTGTGAAATACATATTTTCTTTATAGTGATCCCAGTGTCCGCTTCTATGCCATAACTCTTCGTTTAATATTATTGGAGTCTTTATTTCTTGATATCCAGCTTTTGAGTGAACTTCTCTCCAATAGTTTTCAAGTTCATTTCTAACTACCATTCCTTTTGGTAAGAAGAATGGGAATCCTGGACCTTCTTCTAATAAAGCAAATAATTCTAATTCTTTTCCTAATTTTCTATGATCTCTTTTCTTAGCTTCTTCTAACATGTTGATGTAAGCTTCCACTTCTGATTTCTTTAAGAAAGCAGTTCCGTAGATTCTTTGAAGCATCTTGTTCTTTTCATTTCCTCTCCAGTATGCACCTGCTATAGACATAAGTTTTACAGCCTTAACCATCTTTGTACTTGGTACATGAGGTCCAGCACAAAGATCTGTAAATTCACCTTGTGTATAGAAAGAAATAGTTTCTCCTTCTGGAAGGTCTTTTATAAGTTCAACTTTATATGGTTCATTTTTATCTTCCATGTATTTTATTGCTTCTTCTCTTGGAAGTGTAAATCTTTCTAATTTTAAATCTTCCTTAACGATCTTTTCCATTTCTTTTTCTATCTTAACTAGAATTTCTGGAGTTATTGGAAAATCTGCATCAAAGTCATAGTAAAATCCATTTTCTATTGATGGCCCTATAGCAAGTTTTACATCTGGATATAATCTTTTAACTGCTTGAGCTAATATATGAGATGCTGTATGTCTTAATGTGTTACGACCACCTTCATCATCAAAAGTTAAAATTTCAAGAGTACAGTCATTATTTAATACTGTCATAAGTTCTGCCTCTTCACCATTTACTGTTGCTCCTAATGCTTTTTTAGCTAATCCCATTGATATTAATTTAGCTACTTCTAAAACAGTGCTTCCTTTTGGTGCTTCTTTAACACTGCCATCTTTTAAAGTAATTTTAATGTTTTCCATTGTTTTGCCTCCTACACTTCTATTTTAAACTACAAAAAATAAAAAACTCGCCCCTAAATGGGACGAGTATATCGCGATTCCACCCAAATTAATAGTACAATATCTCTTCATACTATTCACTCGAAAGCCTTAACGCAGCCAACGGCATTGGTTATTTCCCATGCAACTCAAAGGTGGTTTTCAGTAAATCTTATTTAAGAAAGTCTTTCAGCCTAATTGGACTTTCATCTCTTATAAACAGTTTTTTACTTACTCTTCCTTATCATAGTTTTTTATTATATCGCTATTATAATGCTATCAATTTAAACTGTCAATATTTACTTTGATTTCTTCTAAAGAAATTACTCTATCTTCAAATACATTTTTTATTGTCTTTATAAACTCCTTATTTTTTGCATTTGATTCCCCATGAATTCTCACTTTTTTAGGTACATTGCTTATCAATAACGATAAAATTACATCTTCTATATTGCACACGCCAATTAATAAGTCAGCCATCACACTACCATCAACTTCATTTAATAAATCAATACCATTTTCATCAAGAATCTTGTACTTACCATTTTTATCGATATCTATGTTTATCATATATATCTTACTCTCTACCCCTTTAATAAAATGCTTTAATAAGCCTATAAATTCATCATATTCCTTTTCAATAGTATAAATTTCAAAAACCTTATCTACTATAGGCTCTATTACATTAGCAAATTCATTCATTCTAAATGTTAAAATTCCTTCTAAATTAACTTCTTTATTTTCCCTTAAAACATTTACTATATTTTTTATTGCTATATTTTTTCTGTTTAAAAATATAATTCTACCATTTTCCTCTTCCTTATATTCTTCTCTCAATAATATATCTAAAGTTTTCTTTTTTATGATATCGTTTTCTTCTTTATCAACATAACTATAATTTTTACTTAAATATTTACTTATTCTATTTTTGCAATATTCCTTAGACATTATATGATAAATACATTCCCCGATATTATAGTAGATATAATTCATAAACTTTTCATTAACATATTCATCATTACAATATAATGATAAATAATCTTCACCATTATTCATATATTCATATATCCCTATATTTACTCCATTGCTATTGTGAATTTTTTCTTTTACCTCTACCATCTTTATAAAAAATTTATCTTTACTTTCCCTGCATGATAATGTTAATAGCAACATATATCTCCCACCTTATAGCAAATTTTACTATAATCTTTATAAAATTATAGCTTTATCAAAGTTAGTATGTATCTTATACTAATTATATATTCATTAAACTTTAGAGTTTCAAAAGACGACTGGTAATATGTCAAGATAAAAAAACTTTAAAATTGGAAATTTTCTAGTTTGTCTTATTAAAAAAAGGGTAACTTTAATAAAGCTCATTCTGATTCCAAAATTTTACAGGG
>NZ_JAHLOD010000033.1 GCF_018917145.1 Clostridium bornimense | reverse complement strand
TTGCTGCTGATGAAAAAGATATATTCGAGCAATTAAGAACTAATGTAAAATCAGGTGTAGGATATAAGTTTATACGTTTATTAAAAGAAACTGCAGCAGAGTTCATAAATAATGATACATGCAATATATTTGCTGCTGAAAATGATGTAGTAAGGTATATCATGAAAAGTGAATTTAATGCACTTTTAGAATTACAATATAAAAATAGATATAAGTTGATATGAAATTCTAAGAAATATCGAGTAAATAAGAGAATAATAAACTACAAGGAGAGAGTTAATGAAAATGAAAGAAAACTAAAATGTAAAGTAGATGTATGTATTGATAAAACTAAACAATTGATAAAGAAGTATAATGTTGATTTTACTGAATTTAGCATAAGATGATATATAGATAATTTGATATTGGAGGTGAATTTTTATGCCACAAATGAATAAGGGAGGTAAATATGTTTTTGGTTGGTCAGAAATAAAAGATGACTTGACTATTAGTGTACCTGAAATGGCTGTTAATGAATATAGGATTGCAGATGATTCAAAGATATTTTTAATTTCGGGAAGTAAGAAAACTGGTGGATTCTGTGTTACAGATAAAAAATTATTAATTAATTCAAAATTGAAACATATTTTAGAAGACAATGAAAAATTGCGAGAGTATAAATTAGAATCTGGCGAGTTTATTAAGTATAAGGGAAGATTGTATTGTTGGGTTCCGTTTGATAAAGGAATTATACAATTAAATAATAGAGTATTAGATGAATTATCATTAAAAATTGGAGATAAACTTTTATCAATTCGTAGTAGTGATATTGCATTCACATTAGGAGTAAAAGGACCATTGATAGAAAAAGCACATAACTATAATGGAAAAATAGAATTATATTAATTAGTATATATTATATAGTGTATGTATATAAAGGAAATATCGCCTTTCAAGAATTGAATTGGCGATATTTTCATCGTTTTTATATTCTAATATGAGCTTTATAGAAAGATTGTATATACAAAATAAAAAACATAAAGGAGATATGTTTTTTAATGATAGAAAAAGTAAGATATGATATATTTTGAAGAAGTAATGTTACAAGGCATAATACTTGGATATATAAGATTAGATTTTGATGAGATAGTAGAATATATTGATAAGTATGTTAAAAAAATTGATAATTGGTTTATGTGTGATAATTTTTGTAAGAGATTGAAGTATGTAAATAAACATAAGGAAAGGTGGTGGGATTACATACAAAAACAATTATTTTCATCCGATGAATTTGAAATAAGATTTGGAGTCGTTATAATTATCTATTATTATATTGAGAATAACTATATAGATAATGTATTAGAAGTTTTAAATAAAATAGATACAAGTAAATATTACGCTAGTACAGCTGTCGCTTGGGCACTTTCAATTTGCTATGTTAAATTTTCAAATGAAACATTGGAATATCTAAAAAGAAGCAATATAGATGATATAACATATAATAGAACAATACAAAAGATTGTTGAATCTTTTCAAGTAGAAGATGAAGAAAAACAAATTATTTCTAAAATGAAAAGGGAGTACGTGAATAAAACTATGTAAACATTTAATATAACATGAAATATAAATTTTCTTAGATAAAGAATTATAATAAACTCTCAAAGTTATATGGAAATATATTTATACTATTAGAAGTAGAATTACATCATATTACCATATAACATATTGTAGTTAATGAAGATATATATTTTTTATATTCCTTAATATTTTTAATGATTCAATTTAGAGTTTTTTTAACACACTCTTTTATTATTGAAAAGATATTCAAAGGTAATTGAGATAAATAATTATATACACTTATTATTTATATGCAGACTTCTTTCATTAAGTATATAAATTAACTTACTAAATGAGCTCATATTCATAAATTAAAGATAGATCTTATTTAATTGTTTTTAAATATAATTTTTCTTTAATAACCTTGTAAAAAGTAGTCTTTTTAAGCCCTGTTAGTTCCATAGCCTTAACAGCAGTAATCTCTCCCGTTTTCCATCTCCCTAAAACTTCATCAAAGTTTTCTGGTAGTTGTATTCTTGGTCTACCGTACCTATCCCATTCACCTCGTGCTTTCATTGCTTCAATTCCTTCCCTTTGTCTCTTTTCTTTCTTTTCTACTTCTGCTTGCACCATTGTTGCATAAAGTTCTATAAGCATATTATTTATAGTTTCCATAACCATTTTTGCCATAGAGTTATTTAGTTTAGATAAATCCTGTAATGTTGTTGGAAGTTCCAAGATCATAACTCTAATTTCTTTATCTTTAAAAAACTGTAGCTCTTTTAATGTATCTTTTTTATTTCTTCCTAGTCTATCTATCTCAGTTATGATTAAAGTATCACCTTTCCTTAAAATGTCATCTCTTAATACTGTGTATCTTGGTCTGTTAAAATTTTTACCAGTATTCTGATCTGTGTAAATTTTTTCTAAATCAATATTATGAGAATTACAAAAATCTGTTATTTCCTTAATTCCCCTGTCTAAATGTTGCTCTGTTGTACTTGTTCTGTGATATCCATAAGTTGCCATTATTAAAATACCTCATAATTTCATTTTTGATACTAATATTGTAGCAAATATGGACATAAATATAAAGACCTTTATGCGAACGTTCATAAAGTATATATGTATACAATAATGTACTAAAATTCGATATATTTTTAATAGTTCATAAAAGTATACATTTATAAACATAAAGTGTATATAGTGCTTCTTTTACAATTACTTCCTAAATAATAAATGGAATCTGTTCAGTATAAAAAAGTTTAATAAATTTGAATTTCTAATTAAATAAATGTTAATATAATTAAAATTGTACAACTATATTTTTATATCAAAAACCTTTTTGAAAAAACATAATTTTTTGTTTTATAATTAATATATAATCTTCAAAAATAAATATTAATTATAATACTAGTATCGTGTTATCCTAGTAATCTTATGTCGAGTAAAATTTATATATACCTTAAGAATTTTCAAAAAATAATGTGTCTTAAAAAAAGATGTTATAATTTAAACTAATGACTAACAAGGAGGAAATTACATGTTTAAAAGAACACTTCATGAAAATTCAACTATTGATATAAGAAATATTCATGCGAATAGAGCTTATAATGTAGTAGAATTATTTGCTGGTGCTGGTGGATTAGCATTAGGATTAGAAAAAGCAGGATTTAATGAGGTTGGTTTGGTAGAAATAGATCAAAATGCTTGCAATACATTAAGAAGAAATAGACCTCATTGGAATGTTATAGAAGAAGACGTAGTAACTGTTGCAGAGAGAGGTATCCATACATATTTACCAGAAAATATAGAAGTAGATTTATTATCTGGTGGGTATCCATGTCAAGCATTTTCATATGCTGGTAAAAGATTAGGATTAGAAGATGTTAGAGGAACTATGTTCTACTATTATGCTAAGATATTAAGAGACTTAAAACCTAAAGTGTTCTTGGCCGAAAATGTAAAAGGTTTAGTTACACATGATAACGGTAGAACTTTGCAGTCTATGATAGATGTATTTACTGAAATAGGATATAAAGTTACATGGAATGTTTTACGAGCGATTGATTATGGAGTAGCTCAAAAAAGAGAACGAATAGTGATAATTGGAATAAGAAATGATATTGATATAGAATTTAAAGATCCTAGACCATTTGGGTATATACCTACATTAAGAGATGCATTAAACGATGTACCACCATCACCTGGATCTATATACCCTGAAAAGAAAAGAAGAGTATTAGAAATGGTACCACCTGGTGGTTGCTGGGTTGACTTACCAGATGAGATCGCTAAAGAATATATGGGAAGTAGTTATTTCTCTGGTGGAGGAAAAAGAGGAATGGCACGAAGAATTAGTTGGGATGAACCTTGCTTAACATTAACTTGTAGTCCAGCTCAAAAGCAAACTGAGAGATGTCACCCAGATGAAACAAGGCCTTTTACAACAAGAGAATATGCTAGAATACAAAGTTTTCCGGATGACTGGATCTTTGAAGGAACTATAACTAATGTTTATAAACAAATAGGAAACGCTGTTCCAGTAGAAATGGCTAAATCTATTGGATTAGCTATAGTTGATTTATTAAATAAAATAGATTAATTAATAAGCTATACATAAACATAATATGTATAGCTTGTACTTTATTTAGAAACCATTATATCTTGTAAGATTATCTTTAAAAATAGTATCTAATTCGCTAATGCCAAAAGATTGAGATCTTGATACTAATTCTTCATAAGCTTTATTAGTAGTAATAGAACTTGTTACTTCCTTATTCTCAATTTCTTTAATATATTTTATAATCTGTGGAGTTGCTATACGTATTGCATCGCATAATTCTTTAAATGCATTTACTCTTCCAGTAGCTACTTCATAAAATTTATCAATAGATATTCTTCTAACCCTAGGATGAGAATATTGTCTTCCACTACAAGTTGGTGTCCACAATATATCTTGGCTATGAGTAGCTACTACTTCTATTAAATAACAAATAGAATTTGGATATTCATTTGCATATCTTTGTAGCTTTTGAAATGTAGATTCAGTTGATGAAGAATTCATAGTATTATGTTTATTCTTTAATTCTCCAAAGATAGTATTATCCACTTTTCTCACATCATAACCTGCATATTGAGGAGCTTCAAATCCTTCTATGCCATTAAGTAGTTCCTGATGAAAATCACCTATATGATTATTAATACTTTTATCAGCTTTTCTCTTTGCTTCAATATCAATAAATTCTTCTAAATTGATCTCATTGAATTCCATATCGAAATATGCTTTTATAGGATCCAATTTATTTTTGTATAAATCAGTTAAATCTAAATCTCTTTTAGCTCTCATATAAGCTAAATATAGTCTATATATGCAACTATATAAGTGTTTATCAGACATAAATGTTAAAAGTGCCATAGTTACCCCCCTCATCTTACTTTTTATAGAATTACTACTAAATTATATCACAATATGAATGAAAATTGTATTTTTTACTAAATCTAAACAAAGTTTTACAATATGAAGTAATACTATATAACTATAAATTTGTTGAATATTATTCACATATAAAATTTCGCTGATGCTAAAGATGAAAATTAATATTACATATTGTCCTATATGCCAAACTCTTATTAATATAACTATTGTATTATCTAGAATCCTTTTAAAAATCATATATCTATTGTTGTATCTGTAAATTATGAGGACTATACTAAATGTATAACAACCGTAATACATTATATTGTAATACAAGTACATAGATATAAAGGGGAAATAACTATGGGTAGTGAATTAAAGTCATCGTCTTTTAGATTACAAGAAAATGATATAAAAAAATTGAATAATTTGCTAAATGTAAGAAATATAAAGATGTTACTGTAAAGGTAAAATCAGAAAATAATTCATTAGAAGAAAATAAATTAGCTGAAAGTAAGTATGATTCTATATAGAATTAATGGGAGAAGAACTAATGGAGATATTTGAACTTATAGGTGGTCTTAGGGAAATTCTAACTATTATAACACCGCTTACATTAGTAGTAGGAATTATAAATGCAATAAAAAAGACTGATAAGCAAGAAGTTATTTTATATACAATGATGGCTATCATCAGTGCATATTTAATAGTTTTTGCTATATTGTTTGGATAATATAAAGTTATTAATCTTACATGACTTAATTTGAAATCATCTTTTAAAAGTTACGTCACGTAAGATTTTATTTTAATAATGTAATCCATATAATTACTTTTGTATAAATTTATAGATTAAGCAGGTGATTAAATGAATTTAAAAAATATAAAACTTCCTTCTATTTTAGAAGAGTTTCTACATTACCTAACATCAGTACAAGGAAAAGCAGCTGGAACTGTTAATGGGTATTGTAGTGATTTAATTTTATTTTTAAGATATATGAAAAAAGGAAAGATATCATCGTTAAGTAATGTAGCTATGGAATATATTACTATAGCTGATATTGATAAGGAATTTATCAATAGTATTACTATTGATAATATCCATAATTTTATTAAATACCTAGATACTACAAAAGGTAATAAAAATACTACAAGATCCAGGAAGATAACATCAATAAGAGTATTTTATAAATATCTATTTAACATAGGAGCAATAGATACAAATATTACAGAAGATTTAAAAACACCTAAGAAAACTAAAACCATGCCTATATATTTAAGTGAATATGAAGCTAACAATTTACTTAACATTATTGATTATTCCCATACTGTAAATAGAGAAAGAGACTATTGTATTTATACATTACTTCTCAATCTAGGACTTAGAATATCAGAGCTTCTTAATATTAAGTTTAAAGATATTCATAATGATTCTATTAAGATACTTGGTAAAGGCAATAAAGAAAGAATAGTTTTTCTTAATGAAGTATCACAACAATCAATAGATCAGTATCTTAAAGTTAGAAATAAAAAATGGAGTAGTGACTTAGAAGATTACTTATTTATAAGCACCAGAGGTACAAAACTAAGTCCACGAACTGTTCAACTAAGTATTAAAAAATATTGTAGTATGGCCAATATAAATGAAGATTGTACTCCTCATAAACTACGTCATACTATGGCTACATTACTACTTAAAAACGGAACTGATGTAAGAACACTTCAAAGAATATTAGATCATGAAAGTCTAAATACTGTATCTATTTATACTCATGTTAATGATGAAGATGTTAGGAGGGCTATTGATGGGAATCCGCTGAATAGGAAGTAATAAAAGCATTGAAGTGAATTACCTCAATGCTTTTATATTTATCGTCTAATTCTTCAAAGAACATTATTCCTATTTTATGTAATATCTATTTCAATAAGCCCTAAATCTAATAAGGCTATAGAAAGTAGGCTTATTACATTATATTTACGCTTTTCTTTATAATTATTTTCTTCGTAATCATAAACTATTTTATTTGTCTTATAAAAATCATCTAAATCATACTCTGAAACTCCTAATTTATCAAAAGCTTTCAGCAGTTCATTCACCGAAGATATTAAAGACTCTTCATTTATCCTTTGGCTTGTATATTGAAAATTATGAAGATACCTTTTTAAATCGCTTCCATTTTGAAATTGCAAGTTCCATGCATCTTCTATAAAATTTGCTGTAATAAAGCTTTCAATAGCAGGATAACTTAATAACAATAATCCTTTGTCATATTCATCATCAAAACCATCTCGTGAATTTCTTAACTTATATATTAATTTTTCTATTAATTTTGCATCTTTATTAGAATCAAAATCTCTATCAAAGATATAATAAATTGCTGATTTATCTACTGGAAATTGATACTTATTTATTAGTTTAACAAATAAGTTATTTAAATATCCATCGGCATTCTTTATATCTTCGATATCTTTAATATTAGATTCCTTTGTATTGATTACAAATATAGACGAATTTACATCATCTAGACCTTCAACAATAAATAATACTCTTCCTATTCGTTTATTCTTTACTAAATTTATTTTATTTCTCATAGATTATATTGAGGTAGACCACCAAAGCAGCCACTATTGTACATCTTCTCTATATTTTGAGCTTCTCTAGGTTTATCGTTTGAAAATCTATTTAACTTACTACCATACATATCATTAAACTCAACAGCATATTCTTGATCTGGTCTAAATATACTATTTGATAATAAATTTGTTGAATGAGAAACTATAAAAATTTGAGAGTTTTTTGAATTAGTCATAAAAAACTTAATAAGAAGTTCTTCTAACTCATTATGAAATGCACTACTAAATTCATCTATAATAAGCATTCCACTATTCTTAACTATATGAAAGAATGAAGGTAACATATTTAATAAATTCTTATTTCCTAAAGATTCAAATACATACGGTATAGGTTCATCGATTCCTTTTCTCTTAAAGAATATAGTCTTATCTCCATCAGTATCTATAGAAATCATATTACCTGTACTTTTTTCTGTATATTCTATTCGTTGATTAAAATTATATTTATCAAAAAAATTATTTACTTCTGATTCACCATTTTTATCTAAATAATCTATTAATGAAAGGTTCTCATAAGTATTTGATCTAACCCTAACTGAAGCATCCATATAGATGGAGTTTATTAAAAAACCAAACCATTTTTTTAATATAGGATAATTTGAAAATTTAGTATTGAAATATATTGTTCTTAATATTAATGTCTTATTATCTAAATCTTCAAAAATTGAATTCTCTGTAATATTACTTTTTGCACTTTTTCCTATTCTATTTAATACTTCTTTATCATTAACATACAAAATTTCTATCAAGGATTTTTCCTTAGTATCATATTCTATACAATACCTTATTTTTTCCTCATCTATTATAAATTCATAGCTTAGCTTAATATTTGATTCCTGAGAAAAAAGGCATTTAAAGGCACCGATATTAATTAACTTTTCTCTAAATAATAAGTCTAGCAATAGCTTTAAAGACAAAATAATATTTGTTTTTCCTGTTGCATTGCCCCCTACAAATATGGCTCCTTTTAAAATACCATTTTCATTTACATTAGAATTATTTAAAATTTTATAATTTGTACTTTGTAAATCAATAATAGTTCTATTTTTAAAAGACTTAAAATTTTCTAATTCTATTTTTGTTAACATTACTTTAAATCCTCCTATTATTTTTCCTATAGTACTATTATATACAAATACAAAAATAAAATGCAATTTTTTTTCTTCTTTTTATATTGTAGTGTAATTTTTTTACGTTCCAATAATTTAATATATAAAATTATAAAGTTGTATATTTACAGTAAAAAGAGTATTATGATTATACAAAATATGGCATGACTAAAATAATCAGAAAGGAGGAGTATTTATGGTTAAACACTCTGGTGGAAAAGTAGGTAAAGCTGCCAAGGATCTAGCAAGCTCCAAAACTACTAAATCACAAAAAAGCAAAGCTGGACAAATACTTAAAAAGCATCAAGATGAAAAACATTAACAAAAAAGGCAAGTGGACTTCCACCTGCCTTTTCTCTATACAAACATCTGTTGTAATAATCCTTTTTTCCACTCTTTTAAAGTTTCTAGTTTTTCTTCTTCTTTTTCTAGTTTCTTATCTATGATAGATAAGAAGTTGGCTATTTTTTGTTGTTCTTGTATATTTGGTACTTGAACTACAATTTCTAGCATATCAGCTTTATTCAATTTAGCTCTACTTGTTCCATTAATGTATTTTCGTATATCTTTATGAACTAAAGTATAAAATACATATGTTGTATTAATTTTACAATGCAAAACATGTGTATGATTATTTACCCACGACTTTCCTTTTATTAATTGTGCTATAGGTCTTGTAGAATAATCATCAAAATTTCCTCCATCTTCAGCTAATAAAATCAATTCTTCGTTAAAAATAAAATCGTCTATATAATCCACTATACCATTTGCACCATAGTAAGGAATAGTTCCTTTTCTTTTATCTCTTTCTGACGAATTTAAAGGTTTTCTTTTATTATCTAAACAAACAGTTATATTTGATAACTTCTTCTCTTCCCACTCTGGAAACTCTTTTCCTTCATCATCCTTAAATCTTATCTCTCTAGAGAATATCTTCTGCATCATACCTTTTTTATATTCTTTAATTGCTTCTACTTTTTCACTTTGCTTTTCTATTTTTTTATCTACTAGAGATAAGAAAGAAGCTATTTTTTGTTGTTCTTGCTTTTCTGGAATATTATACTTAATACTCTCAATGGTAGATGCACTTAAACTAGGCACTCCAGACGCCTCAGAATATTTTTTCCAATTTATACACTGGAATTTATAAAATAGGAATTTGGCTATATTATCACTTTTAATTTCTGAATAAAATAACGTGTCTACAGTCCAAAATGGAGTATCCATATACATTGGTTTATTAATTGTACCTTTTCTTCCTATCAAAACAGATTCATTATTATATATAGCTGTATTGGTTTCACCAATCTTACCACCTGTACCTAGAATGGGATACTTTCCCTTTTCTACTTCTATTTGCTTCTGATCTTTACCATGTTTAATTTTAAGAGTTTCACTTATTTTCTTTTCTTCCCACTCCCCACTAAACTCCGGAAATCTTAACTTTGGTGTTTTACTCATATCTTATCCACCACCTTATATTCCTAGTTCTTTTAGATAGCTTTCAAGTTCTTTATCTATTGCTGCTATTTCTTCATCTAATGTAGCTATTTTATTTTTAACTTCATTTATATCGATAGGTTCTTCTTCTTCAAAAGTATCTACATATCTTGGTATATTTAAGTTATAGTCATTTTCTTTTATTTCTGATAATGGTGCTAAATATGAATACTTATCTACAGTTTTTCTTTCTATATAAGTATTAACTATTTTTTCAACATCACTATCTCTTAAAACATTTTGATTTTTACCTTTCTCAAAGTCATTAGAACCATCTATAAATAATATATCATTAGATTTTTCTCTACACTTCTTAAATACTAATATAACAGTAGGTATAGAAGTTCCAAAGAATATATTAGCTGGAAGTCCTATAACGGCATCAAGATAGTTTTTTTCTATTAAGTACTTTCTTATAGTTCCTTCTGCTGCTCCCCTAAATAGTACACCATGTGGTAACACTACTGCCATAGTTCCTTTTTCATCTAATTGATATATCATATGTTGTATAAATGCATAATCTGCCTTTGACTTTGGTGCTAATTTTCCGTAAGCTGAGAATCTTGGATCGTCCATAAACTTTGGATCTGCTGACCAATTTGCTGAATACGGAGGATTTGCTACTATTGCATCAAATGTCATATCCATATGTTGTGGTTCTTCTAATGTATTTGCATTTCTTATATCAAAGTTTTGGTATGATACATCATGAAGCAACATATTCATACGAGCTAAATTATAAGTAGTTGATGTTAATTCTTGACCATAAAACTTTCTAACATTAGATTCCTTAGCTACACGAAGTAATAATGAACCGGAACCACAAGTAGGGTCATATACATTTCTTAAATCTTTTCTTCCTACAGTAACAAGCTTTGCAAGGATTTTTGATACTTGTTGTGGTGTATAGAATTCTCCTGCTTTTTTACCAGCATTAGCAGCAAATTGTGATATAAGATATTCATAAGCATCACCAAGAACATCTATTTCACTATCATCATGAGCAAATGGTATATCAGCAATTTTACTCATAACCTTTGCTATAAGCTTTGAACGACTCTTTACATCTCTACCAAGCTTTGTTGATGTTAAATCCATATCATCAAATAAATGATCAAAATCATCTTGTGATTGTTGTCCTATAGTAGATTCTGTTATATCATTTATAGCTCCTTGTAACATTTCTATATCAAAATTACCATCTTCTATGGCTTTAAGCAATGTAGAGTATAATGATGATGGTTCTATAAAATACCCAATATCACTTATTAACTCCCCTTGAAGTGCTAACCTATATTCCTCATCTTCCCATGCTTCTTCATAAGAAAGATTATCTTCTTCCAATAACTTAGCTGCTTTAACTTCTACTTTTTCTGATAAATAACGGTAAAATATTAGACCTAATATATAATTTTTAAATTCATTAGCCTCCATATTCCCCCTAAGGTCATTAGCTATAGCCCATAGCTTTGTATGAAGACTTGATTGTTGCTCTTGTTGTTTTTCACTTACTGACATAATTTTATCTCACCTTTCTTTTAAGTAATGAATTTATAAGAGTTCTCTCTAAAATTTCTTTTTCATATAGCTTTTTCTCTTTTAATTTCCTTAAATAATATATCTTTCCTATTTTCTTTTGAATTTCAATAGGAGGTATCACTACTTCTAATTCTCTAAGCATTTGTACTGATAATGATTTAATACTTGATCCTTGTTTTGCAATTGTAAGTTGCTTTTTAATACTTTCTTCTTCATTAAAATACCAAGTAAAATAATAAGGATCTACCTTTTCTTTATCTAAATCTACAATAGCAAAATATGATGGAATTACCCTGCCTATATAATTTTCATCAATTACGAAAGCCTTATATGAAGTTATTCCTATTAAGACCATACCTTTATGAGATAACAATTCATTGTTATACTTATTGGGATTTATTTCTTCTACCGTTATCTCTTCTTCTATACTATAATCACCAGTTTCTCTATTTAAATCTTGTATTGTAAGTATAGGTACCTTTACATGTTCTTCCCCTGGTTTAGCTTTTACCCTTGAAAGTATAACTCCAACAGTTACTTCTCCAATATCTTCGATCTTCAAGTTGCTCCTCCTTTCTATAGTTATTTATACAAATAACACTTTAGCTATATTTTCTAACATTTCCTATAATAAAATCTTTTATACGTTTTATAGTTTTTCTTTTTACTAAAAGACCACCTTTTACATTATTGCTAAGCTCACTATGATTTATAAGACCACTATACTCATACTCAGCAATATTTTCTTTTACAAAGTCTTCTGTAACACCTACTTCATAAGAAAATTCCTTTATCTCATCTTTTCTTACGTTTTCCTCATATTCAGCAAAAGCATCATCAACATTATCATCAGGAGATAGAGTAGGTACCACCTTATCTAAGAAATTCTTGATTAAATCTACCTTTAATCTTAAATCTTCACTATCAGCTTTTTCTAACTCTCTCTTAATATGCTCAACATCTTTTGCTTTTTTATCTTCATCTTCAAAATCTATATTTCTAATTAGGTTCATAATATAAGTTACATTGATTTTATCAGTATGCATAAGCTCTATACCAAAATCTATATCTGAAAGTATAGAAGTCTTTTCATTTTCACTACTATTAACTTCATCATAAAGTAAAAAATATTTACTCTTAAAGTCTTGATACTTTTGTTCACTAATCCCTAATGTATCTTCTGTAAATTCAAAATCAACAAAAGTTTGTAAACTCACAAGAATCTTTGTAAGTTCTCTAAAAGCTAATATAAATCCCTTCTTTTCTTCCTCAGTTTCTAATGAATCAACATCTCCTGGTGTTAATGTTATTCCTAAAAGAGCCTTAAGCTTTTCTTTGAATTTCTTTAAATAATAATCATAACTTTCCATAAGAACAACATCGGTATTATCAGTATTTGAAAAAAGCTTTATAGCTTCATCAGTATTATTTTTTAAATTTCTATAGCAAACTATATTTCCATAAGGTTTTGTAGACTTTTCTATTCTATTTGTTCTTGAAAAGGCTTGTATCAAACCGTGGTATTTAAGGTTTTTATCTACATACAAAGTGTTTAAAGTTTTACTATCAAAACCAGTTAAAAACATATCTACTACTATTAATATATCAATTTGAGCAGTCTTTACTTTTCTTGATACATCTGAAAAATAATTAGAAAATGTATCTGTAGAGTAGTTTGTATCAAACATCTTATTATAATCAGCAATAATCCTTTCTAAGCTATCTCTAGAATGCTCGTCTCTTCCTTCTGAATCTTCATTTGCTCCATAAGTAAATATAGCAGCAATTTTTAAATTATGATCTATAGTTTTAAACATATCATAATATTTTACAAGCATAGGAACATCCTGTACTGTAAACATAGCAGTATACTTACCATTCTTCGTCTTAGCACCATGATTGTTAATAATATGATTTGCAATATCACTTATACGATGATCATCCATAAATACTTCTTTTGTATCAATGGCTTTTACCTTTGTATCATCATTTATATCATATTGCCCCCTAAAGGTACTAATATATTCAACAGAAAAACCTAAAACATTATTATCTTTTATAGCATCTTTTATAAGATAATAATGAAGACATTCCTCAAAAAGATCTGCTGTAGTACGTCCATCTTGACTTTTATTTTCCTTAAATCTTGGAGTACCAGTAAATCCAAAGTATTGAGCATTACTAAAGTGTTTTTCTATTGCCTTATGCATATCTCCAAATTGTGATCTATGACATTCATCTATTATAAAAACTACCTTCTCATCTCTATACTTGTCCATAACTTTAGAATACTTAGGATTTTTAATTGCATTTGCCATCTTTTGAATAGTAGTTACTATAAGTGGTTTTGTTATATCTTCAATTTGCTTTATTAATGTAGTAGTTTTATCTGTAATATCAACAGAATCTTTCTCAAACTTGTTAAATTCAGCTACAGTTTGGCTATCTAAGTCTTTTCTATCTATTAAGAAAAATACCTTCTTTATTTTCTTTTCCTTTGAAAGAATTTGGCTACATTTAAAAGAAGTAAGGGTTTTACCACTACCTGTAGTATGCCATATATATCCGTTGTTATTAGTCTCCGTTGCTCTATGTACTAGTGCTTCTACAGCATAAATTTGATAAGGCCTCATTACCATAAGAGTCTTATCAGTTTCATTTATAACCATATATCTAGCAATAACCTTTGCAATATGACATTTCTCTAAAAATGTAGCTGCAAAATCCTTTAAATTAGTTATTCTCTCATTTTTCTCATTAGTCCAGAAAAATGTTTGACTATATAGTAATTCCTTATCGGTATTAGCAAAATACTTTGTATCTATGCCATTACTTATAACAAATACCTGAATGTATCTATATAATCCATGATAAGAATGCTTTCTATAACGCTCTATCTGATTAAAAGCTTCCTTAAAATCTACACCCCGTCTTTTAAGTTCAATTTGCACTAATGGTAATCCATTAATAAGTAACGTTACATCATATCTATTAGTATATTTACCAACAACAGTAGTTTGAGTAGTTACCTGAAACTTATTTTTACACCAGCTCTTACTATCAAAGAACTCGATATAAACCTTAGAATCATCTTCTCTATCTAAAATGTACTTGTCCCTTAAAATCTTAGCACTTTCAAAAACACTTTTTCCTTCTATATATCTAAGAACTCTCTCAAATTCCTTGTCTGTTAACGGTACCCCGTCTAAATTACTTTCATTATGTAAATTTAGTTGCTTTCTAAAATTCTCTTTTAAATCATCTTCATTATTTATCTCAACTACATCATATCCTTGATTTTCAAACTGATAACATAGTTGTTTTTCTAATTCTGCTTCGCTTTGATAACTCATGTTTGTCCCCCTTATTCAATGAAAAGTGTACCACAACATGTATTTAATGTTGTGGTTTATATTGTCTTTTATTTTATATGCAATACAAATTTTAGATCCATTTCCGCCAATTCTTCTCTTTTAATTATTTTACAATAATTAGATATATCACCAATCTCCAAGAAATATGGTTCATCCTTATTAATTGCTTGATTACTTAAAACAACTCTAGATTCTCTTTGTCCTTTATAAGATTCATGTTTCCAAAATAAAGCATTTGCTGATTCATCTTTTATATCATTCATTCTTTCATAAAGATTAGAATTATTATAGTAATTAACAATACCTCCCATTAAACCTATGTTTCTACTTTTACATTCATTTTTCACCTTATCAATAAATTTTGCAGCGTCTTTTATCATTAATACATGGTTCCAATAATCTTCTTTAAAAACGTCTTTAAAAAAATCTTTAAGTTTAATGTTATAAATAATATTATCTTCATTTTCGCTAACTACTTGTCCTTCATTAATAACATCACTTAATTTTATAGATGAAAAACAGAAAATTGGTATTTGATTTACTTCTTTATCGGTGATTGTTGCTGATTTTGATTTACCCAATAAAATTACTTTTCCATCTTTTTTATATGTCCATTCACAATCTTCAAGAGAGCATTTACCATCAACTTTATCACCACGTTTTGTATCACCGTCATCTTCTTCACATTTATTAAAATACTCGGTATTTCTAAAGTACAAACTTCCTTTTTTCAATTTTTCTAAGTTTTCTTTTTCTCCAAATTTAAATATTAACATATAAGTATCTTTTATCTTTTCCATTGACATCGCTCCTTTTACAATTTTTTATACACCTTTATTTACTTCCTTAATTAAGTATTACCAGTGATAAATAAAATTGAGTAAAGAGTTCATATTGTAATTTATCATACAAGATGATAATATATTTTTAGGTATATTTAATAACAATAAATAGATATTGGCGTATCTATTTGAACAAACTTTACTCAAAGATAAGATTATTTTCTTATCTTTTTTTATTTACCCTAGACTTAAAAATATTTGCCTTTTAACTTTGCACCTCCTTATGATTATTTGTAGTAATATACCCTCACTACATTTACATTGTACCATATTGTTCCACAGAGTCAATAGTTTTTGTGTTATTTTTTTAAATAACATATAAAACTATTCTGTTATTTATTTATATTTCATTACATTTGTTATTTTTCAAAAACATATTTAAATCTAAACCTAGCTAAATTTTACTTTCATATTAAACATATATATAAACTTATCTACATAATTGAAAGTCACATATTAAATAAATAATATCAAATAGTATAATAATATAGATATATGTTAAAAATTAAACTGAAAAAAGGAATAAAAAATATCATTTTCTATTTATACTTTAGAAATAATGTGATATATATAATATATAAGGAGAGGGTATTATGTATGGAACTGTTAGAATGCAAGAAGTTACTATTGAAAACTTTAAAAATGTTAAAAATGGAATAGCTGCTTTTCAAAGCTATAATAAACATAGAAACAAATTAGATTTTGATGGAACAGATATAATGGGTATCTACGGACAAAATGGCTCAGGAAAAACAACATTAGTAGAAGGCTTAGATTTATTAAAATCTATACTTTCAGGAGAAAAAATTAATGAAAATATGAAAAATCTCCTAACATATAACTCTGAAACAACTTCATTTAAATATGTTTTTATTATAGATTTTTCAGGCAAAAAGTTTTTTATATATTATAATTTTCAATTAAAATACAACACTTCATCATTGAAAGTTGAAATTATTAAAGAGACCTTGAAGTATGCTGAAATAAGAAAAGATTCAAGATTAAATACCAAAACTATAATAGATTATGATATCGATAATGATAAAAATCAGATCTTTACACCTAAAAATATATATAAAAAAATTATTGATACAGATGAAGAAACTAATTTACTTGTTGCTAGAGAATTTTCAAAACGTGATTCAACTTCTTTTATATTTAGTGATGAAACAGAAAAGGTATTACAGATAAGTTTCAATGATGAAAATTTATATATGGATATAATTAAGTCATTAAAGCATTTTGCTAAAATAGATTTATTCGTTATAAAAAATGATTACTTAGGTCATATTAATCTAAATACCTTGATGCCTTTTAGTTTTATGCTTTCTGATAATAAATCATTAAAAAAAGGAACAGTGATTGTAGAGTTATTTAAGCCATCTACAATTACTAAAGAAACCTATAATGTTCTTGATAATGTAATAACTCAGATTAATATAGTATTACAGTCTATAATACCAGGATTAACTATTGAGATTAAAAATTTGAAAGAAGAATTAATGGAAGATGGTGAGATAGGTATTACAGTACAGTTATTATCAATAAGAGATAATGTAAATATACCTTTAAAATTTGAATCTGATGGAATAAAAAAGATAATTTCTATATTAAGTGCCCTTATAGCTATGTATAACAATGAAAAGGTATGCCTTGTAGTTGATGAACTTGATGCAGGAATATTTGAATTCCTATTAGGTGAATTATTAGATATACTAAAAAGTAATGCTAAAGGTCAATTAATATTTACATCTCATAATCTTCGTCCTTTAGAGGTATTAGATAAGAATGATGTTATTTTTACAACAACCAATCCTGAAAATAGATATATAAGATTAAAAAATGTTAAAAACTCTAATAACTTACGTGATTTCTATTTAAGAGGAATTTTCTTAGGGGGCCAAGATGAGCCTATTTATGAAAAAACAAAGAGTTATAATATAAAACGTGCCTTTAGAAAGGCAGGTAATATTTATGAAAAATAGGAATGTTATAGTTTTTATAGTTGAAGGTATAACAGATAAGGACTCCCTTTATGGAATATTATCCGAATTATATGAAGATAAGAATATAGTATTTTCAATAGTTGGTGGTGATATTACTACAGATAAATCCACATCTGTTAAAAATATAGATTCTAAAGTAGTTAGTTATATAAAAAAAGCCATGGAAAGAGATAAATTTAACAAATCTGATATTACTAGAATTGTCCACTTAATTGATACTGATGGAGCTTATATACCAGATGAAAAGATAATATATAATGATATAGATAAACCATATTATAGTGAAAAAAACATTGAGACACGAAATATTGAATATATGAAAACTAGAAACCAGCAAAAAAGAAATATGTATAATCCATATATAAAAATTATATCCTTTAATAGTATAATGGGTGGTTATTACCTAAAGTATGATTTAATAATTTGTAGATGTTTATCATTTTTATTATCTTAATATATAATTAGTTATTTATAAACTTATTATATTTATTTTTAATATATTGAAATACTTTATCTAGAAATGTATCTATTTCTAATTTATGAACAATCCATCTAAAGAAAAATGATAATAAAATACCAATTCCAAAGTAATAAAAAATAACTATAATAAAATTGAATATTTGTGAATCAATCATCAATGTTCATCCCTTTCAAAATTTATTTTCATAATTATAATAAATATCTATACTTGCATCTCTTAAAACAAACTTTTTTGCTAAACAATATATATAATTGATAAGTGTTATAACTACATATAATATCCATGCTATAGCTGATGGAAGATAAAATACAAAAGCACCAAAGGTAGCACAGCTAATAGAAAATATGATAAATATTGATGGTAATATAATAAGAAATTTTTTAGAAATTACTTTGAAAAATATAAAAGAAACTACATTAAAAATCATGGCAACAAACATACATTTACCTATATGTATACCAACTGGATCAAAAGATTGAGTAATTAATATTACAAGTATTACTGCTAGAGGTACAATATAGCCTAGTATATTTAAAGTTAATTTCATATTATTTTCCTTTCAAATTAATTATTTCCAATTTTAATATATCATATATAATATAATAAATACAATAATAAAAGGCATTGGAACCACTCGCTCCAATGCCTTTACCCTTCCCCCTGAAACTTCTCCCTAAGCTCCATAAGTATTCTATTCTTCCTTCTCAATGCTTTCTGATAAGATATCTGATGCTTCTTTGCATACTTCCTTACAGATGTTTTATTAAAGTAGATTTCTTTAATAAGTTCTTTATCTTCATAGGTTAAATTACTTAAAACTTTGCTTAACTGTTTATTAGTAAGTTTATTTAAATATGTATCTTCTAAAGTAGTTTCATCCTGTATGTTATCTATAATAGTCATTGTTTTTTCTTCATCTATGGTGTTATTTAAGGAAAGGTTATTATGCTTAACATTAGATCTTATAGTATAGTTAATAGCATTCTTAATTGCTCTGTAGGCATAGGAACAAAATGTATTTGAGTTTACATTATATTTGTTTATGGCAACTATAAGAGCAGAATAACCTACTTGTATTAAATCATTAGTATCAAAGCCACTTATGTTAACGTTTTTTACTGCATTAAAAATAAAAGGCTCAAAGTGTTTTACAAGCTCCATTGTGGACAGCTTGTTTCCTTTCTTTGAATCTCCCACTAAGTTTTCGATTTCTTTATAAGATAGCATATTATCACCTCATAATCATCTATTAGTAATAAATATGCAAAATGTATGTTTTATTATTGGTAAATAAAGGATTTGATGTATATATTATAACTGAAATTTTAGATTTTGAGGAGGAATATTTATGGAGAAACAAAGTTTTATAAACCTTGTTAAAGATGGTGCCATTGATGGCCATAGAAATCATGGAATATTAGCATCTGTAACGATAGCCCAAGCAATCCTGGAAAGTGGATGGGGTAGTTCCACATTATCAGTAAAAGCTAAAAATTTATTTGGTATAAAAGCCTTTGATGACTGGACCGGTGCTTATACTACAATGGATACTACAGAATACTACAATGGCATGAGGCAAACTGTAACTGCTAGATTTAGAGCTTATGATAGTTTTAATGATTCAATAGAGGATCATACTAAGTTATTGCTTACAGAAAGATATAAATCTGTTAGAGAAGCAAGTAATTATAGAGATGCTTGTTATGCCTTAAAGAATTGTGGCTATGCTACTGATCCTAGTTATCCGCATCTACTTATTACACTTATAGAGCAAAATAACTTAACTCAATATGATGATAATAAAACAAACACAACACCAGCTACATCTACCACTGATACTACATACACAGTAAAGTCAGGAGATACCTTAAGCGGTATCGCTGCTATGTATGGCACCACATATCAGCACCTAGCTAATATCAATGGCATTAGCAATCCTAACTTGATATATATAGGTCAAGTAATTAAAATAGCTTAAATACAAAAAAGCCACTAACATCGTTCGTTAGTGGCTTTTTTAGTAAGGTGATAAAAACAATTGTTTTTAAAGGAGTTTATCTATAATAATATCCACAATATAATTTTATATTCAATATACCATATTTTATTTTGCTAAGATTTGAATCCATTTTTCAGGAAATCCTATTAACTCTAAATCAATATATCTTTCATAGTTATTAATTAATTGTTGTAGACTTGTAAAAAATTTATTCCAAATACTCTCGTCTAAAACTAAGTATTTCATTGCTAGGATATTAGAAAAAATTCTATTCTTTGATAGGTTAAAGCACTGATCATCTTTCTTTATTTTTATATTTGGAAATGTATTATTGTAGATCCTTCCATAATGAGCACATTGCTTTCTTATAATTGTTAACGCTTGTAGCCATTGTGTAACAAGCTTAGGATTTACATTGCATAAGTTATTTTTTATATAACCCTTATCTTTTGGCAATAAATTTGCATATAATTTAGAAATCATTCCAAAAGACATTATTTCTGTAGCCACCCATATAGGCAATTTACCATCATATTTTTCATTATGATGCTTTATAAATAAATTATTAGAATTATTACGTTTCTCTTTTTCCAAATTTGATATAAATCCCTTGTGATAAACTTCATTTATAAAATTATTTTTATCTAAATACCCTAATGCTCCATAATTCATAGCTAATGTATATGCTATGTATGTCCCAAATGATATTTCTATACTTGCTAAAATATCTATTATCAATGATCTTAGTTCCATATCAAACTTATATATATTATAAATTAAGTCAAAGGTTGTCCCATTTTTATATTTATTATTACCTTCTTTAAATGTTATTAGATATGCTGTAAATCTATAATAATTAATATTACTAAGTATAAATTTTGCTTCATCCTCATTCTCTATTATTAACCCACGACCTTTGAGTATTTCAATTTATTCATTAAAGGTCTTAGGTTCTTTAATATTTTTCATTGTAACCCTCCATACAAATAAACCCCACTAAGTATTTAACTTAGTGGGGTAACTTTCGTCTCACCCATTTGAGCATTGTTAAGAGGCTTGGTGAGTTCCTTAAAAACGTCTGTCTCGTACATTTGAGCATATTCAATTGAACATAGGCTTTACGAGTTCTGTACTATTATATTATTCCTTAATTTGTATGGTGTATACATTAATTACAGTCTAAATTTACTTATTTTTTAACTTTATATTACGTATACGTTAAAATACTCTTAAATTCTTTAAAATACTTCATATTTAAAAATTCTATATTCATTTCTTATTGATTAATAATTTTTTATGTAAAATAACTCCATATCCTTCAGATACATTATCCATATATCATTTATATGAAAACTTTTTAAAGTATGTAACTGCATTAGATGTCAATATAACACTAAATAAAAATTATAAAAAAAGTTAGGAGAATTTCGCACATTAAAGGTTAAATAATTCTTTCTCATTTTCTATTAGATCTTCTACTAAATATTTATAGTCCAAATACTGAATGTAATTGTAAATATTATATCATAGTACAACTATTACACTATATCATAATGATTATCAAGATTAAATTTCTTGGTATCCACATAGAATTTAATGGCAAAGAAAAAAAAGCACCCATCAAACCACAATTAATGCTTTTTCTCCTAAATTCAAATAAATTTTATCCAATAGCCCTAAAATAAATGCTCTAGAACTTTATTTATATTATATCAAATTTTTATATAACAGGCACTTTTTATATTATCATTTACGATAATAGCCTTAGTATCTATAGTACATGGAAAGAAATTTTCAACTAGATTAGATAAAAAAGATGATTCACTTCAAGCTGAAATATCAGTTACTGAAGATAATGATATTAAAAGAAAAAAGTAGCCACAACCCGCAAAGTTTAGCTACTTAGTTCTTTAACAAATTATAAACAAATAGGTCAATGTCAATACTTGACCTTAATCCTTACTAATATTATAACATACTTTACAATGAAATATACAGCATTAATAAGAAAGTAATATAGCTATACAAAGCCATATTACTTTTTTATATTTTTAAAGTTCAAATTTTTACATATACTTATGGAAATCTAATTTAAAATATTACGTCACGTAATTGTGATATAATCATTACATAGTTTGATATAAGTTAATATTATATCCATATTAGGAGTGATACACTTTGGAAAAACATCTATTAGATTTTATAAAAGATAAAGTTCATAAAAATTCAGATCTTTGTGACTTTTATAATACATGGCTTTGTTTTAAAATAGTGTTGAAATTAGCATAACATAATAGGATGTCCATTTGGACATCCTATTTGAATCGCAATAGATTAATATTGTTCACTTTATTATATTATAGCATTAACTTAATTTACACATTTCATTTAAAGTATTTTTGTTATTTCTTTAATACACATTTTCCCCATCGTAGTCGTACAAAGACAAAGTCATTCTTACAAGTATATTTATCTCTAGCTTAATTGGTTTTGGAAGTATTTATTTATCCTATTTTAATGTCTTTAGCATCATTTGTAGTTATTTACTTTATTGTTGCAATAAACACATACAATAAAATCATTTCTAATTACTTATCAAATATAAAAGAGGCTATCACATGAACAATTTTCAATTGGTATGCGACATCCTCTTTCATTTATGCATTGTTTATATAGATACCTAGAATCACTCTAGATTATATATGACTGGTATTTAACATAATCCTCTTTACTACATTCTATACTAAATAAAGTTCCTTCATTAGTATATTCAGTTTCTAGAACAGTTGAACTATCAATTATATAAGATGTCATTTTACCATCTTTATAAGGAACCATAACCTTACATTTTATATAATCCATAAATATATTTTTACATATAGATTCCAATAATTCTTCTATACCTATATATTTTTTAGCTGAAACCAGCATCCCTTCTATATTGAATGTATCTAATTCCATTAAATCAACTTTATTATATACATAAATCACAGGAATATTATCCGCCCCTATTTGATTTAATGTTTCATTTGTTACATTTATATGATTTTCATAATTAGGATTAGATATATCAATCACATGAAGTAATAAGTCCGCATCACAAACTTCTTCTAGAGTAGACCTAAAAGCTTTTACTAAACTATGAGGTAAATCCCCAACAAATCCCACTGTATCTGATAATAAAAAAGATTTATTATTATCTAATTTTATATTTCTAACATAAGTTTCTAAAGTTGCAAATAGCATATTTTTTTCAAATACTTTTTTATCTTCATCATTTATAAACTTCTCTACTAAAGCATTCATAACAGATGACTTACCAGCATTTGTATATCCTACTAAAGCTACATTAGGAATATTAGATTTTTTCCTTTTACTTTTTTGTACTTCTCTTTGATTTTTTAATACTTCAAGCTCTTTATTTAAATTAGCAATTTTATCTTCTATTCTTCTACGGTCTAATTCTAATTTTGTTTCTCCTGCGCCTCTGTTTTTAGTCCCTACTCCACCACTTTGACGACCTAAATCTTCATTTGAACCAACTAATCTTGGTAATTCATATTGGAGCTTCGCAACCTCTACTTGTAATTTAGATTCTCTTGTTTTTGCTCTATTTGCAAAGATATCTAATATTAACGCAGTTCTATCTATGACATTACAATTTATTTCTTCTTCAATATTTTTAACTTGTGACGCTGATAATTCATTATTAAATATAACTATATCTGCATTGAATTCCTACAATTATTCCTTTTTTTATCATCTTCATAATCTCCTGTAATTTTATATTTAAATATTAACTTTAAATATCACGGGATTATGACTCTTTATTAAATTAAGATAATAGCCACAACCCGTGACTTATCCTCTTAATCTTATTGACGCTATTCCACCATTCATAATCATTTTAACACCTCCTAATTTAAATCTACTATTACTAATCTATCTTTTGTTTATATCTAAATAACTGTATCCAATCATTATAAGAAACTTCACTAATATTATTAAGATTTATACCTAGGTATTTAATTACTGCATGAATTTGATTTTTTGTAAATACATCTCTTAAGTTATTAATAGACTTAGATATAAAACTTGTATATTCATTCCATTCATCTTTAGATATATCATATTTATATTTTCTTTTAAAATATACTAAGACGCAATCTACACTAGGCATGGGATGGAAGTCTTCTCTATTAAAATAGTGCACTATCTTAATATCAAATTTAGTTTTTAAAAGTAATGATAATTTACTCTCTCTAGGTATTCCCATAAATCTTTTTGCGGAACCTTTCTCCATAACTAGCCACATATCAGTTGGTGAATTTAACTCTTCTAATAATAATTTCTTAATAATCTTTGTTGTTATATAAAAAGGAATATTAGAAAATACCTTATATTCTCTTTTTTTAGGTAATTTCCAATTTAAAAAATCTTTATTAATAAGAGTAACATTATTTTTACTTTTAAATTTATTTATTAAATTTCCATATAAACTTCTATCTAGTTCTATAGCTGTAACCCAATAACTTTTTTCACATAAAGCTTCTGTTATATGACCTTTTCCTGGTCCAATTTCAATAACAAAATCATTTTTGGATATATTTGTTTTTTTTATTAATTTATATATAGTATTTTTACTAGTAATAAAATTTTGCGATACACTAATATCAACTTTTCCTCTATAATTATTACTTTTAGCTTTCATTCATAATCTCCTTAATTCACTATTTTTACTCTTTAAATAGCACGGAGTTATGACATTATATTAAATTTGTTTAACGATAGCCACAACTCGTGCGCTATCTTCTTAATCTTATTGACGCTATTCCACCATTCATAATCATTTTATTTCCTCCTATTTTTCATATAATAAGCTTTGGCTATGTTAGCTAACTTTGTGATTATATTATAATAAAAATAACCATACATTAGTATTTTCAATAATTTGAATTATAAAGTGTGGTTATTTATCTAATTTTGTATAATTATTCACAATATATTAATTTTGTAATTTAATTAATTCTCAACTATAGTAATATACTTTATATCATATATCTAAGTTAATGCTAAATTATGTATTGTTTATATTGAACATACTCTTTTTCACTACATTCAATATTGAGTATTACTCCATCCTCTATATATTCAGAGTCTAAGATAGTTGCATTCTCCATTATATTAGATATCATCTTTCCTTCTGAATATGGAATTTTTAACTTAAATCTTATATAATCTTCAAATACTTTTTCACAAATAGATTCTATTAATCTATCTATTCCTATATCTCTTTTAGCTGAAATTAATATTTTATTATTATCTAATTTATCTAAATCAATTAAATCAATCTTATTATATACATAAATCATAGGAATATTATCAGCTCCTATTTGGCTTAATGTTTCATTAGTAACATCTATCTGATTTTTATAATTAGGATTAGATATATCTATAATATGAACTAATAAGTCTGCATCGCAAACCTCTTCCAGTGTCGATCTAAAAGCTTTAACTAAGTTATGAGGCAAATCGCCTACAAATCCAACTGTATCATACAGTAAAAAAGATTTGTTATTATGCAGTTTAATATTTCTAACATAAGTCTCCAATGTTGCAAATAGCATGTTTTTTTCAAATACTTTTTTATCTTCTTTATTGATAAAATTTTCAACTAATACATTCATAACTGATGATTTACCTGCATTAGTATATCCTACTAGTGCTACATTAGGTATGTTGGATTTTTTTCTTTTATTTTTTTGAGTATTTCTTTGATACTTCAGTATTTCTAATTCCTTGTTTAAACTAGCTATTCTATCTTCTATACGTCTACGGTCTAGTTCTAACTTAGTTTCTCCTGCTCCCCTATTTTTAGTACCAACTCCACCACTTTGACGACCTAGGTTTTCATTTGCACCAATTAACCTTGGAAGTTCATACTGAAGTCTTGCAACCTCTACTTGCAACTTAGCTTCTCTTGTTTTTGCTCTATTTGCAAATATATCTAGTATTAAAGCTGTCCTATCTATGACATTACATTTTACTTCTTCTTCAATATTTTTTATCTGTGATGCAGATAGTTCGTTATTAAATACTATTATTTCAGCGTTCGTTTTTTCGATTAAATCTTGTAATTCTTCAATTTTACCACTACCCATATAGAATGTTGGATTTATCTTCTTTAAATTTTGCTCCACTTTTCCAACTACTTCCATATCACAGGCTATACATAAATTCTTAAGTTCTATTATAGATTCCTCAAAATTATTTTTGTTATTTATATTAATTCCTACAATTATTACTCTTTTTCTCATTTTCATAATCTCCTATAATTTTATATTTAAACTTTAATATTTAAATATCACGGGATTATGACTTTTAATTATATTAAGATAATAGCCACAATCCGTGACTTACCCTCTTAATCTTATTGAATGTATACATCCACGTATATTCATCTTATTACCTCCTAACCTTTATCTACTTTACTTTGCCGACTATAATTTTTAAATCAACCGTTATTTTTTCTATATCACATTTATTTAATTCATTTATTTGTTCTTTGCTCAAACCAGATGTTAATGGTGTCATTTTTATAAAATCTTCTAAATTATATATATTTGTTTTATAAGTGATTCTTTTATCATAGATGATTTCCAAGTTATCTTTAAATAAATTTATAACATTTTTATTAGAATAAGTATCTTTTTTTATTTTACCTTTTATTTCAGACCTTATCTCTTTTAAATAGTGTTCATCTGGAATTACTTTTATTACAACTCCACCTTTGTTTAAAACTCTAGTAAATTCACTATAATTCGATGGTGAAAGTATATCTATTATTATATCTAATTTATCATTTTTAAATGGTAGATTTGATAAGTCTGATACACTCCATAGTATGCTATTTTCGTATCTTGTAGCAAGTGAAATTCCTTCTCTTGATATATCTATTCCAAACAATTTACACCTACTATTTATTTTTTCATCTGAATATAGTTGATTTAAATAATATCCTTCTCCGCAACCAACATCTAGTACAAAATTAACATTCTTTTTTGACGTATATTTATCCACTATATCTATTATCTCTTTAGAAAGCTCGTCATATATACCATATTCATATATTTTACTTCTAGATTCAAATAATTTTTTATCATATATTGTCTTCGCATTATTCTTTACTAAATTAACATATCCTTTTTTAGATATATTAAAGCAATGGTTATTTTCACATAATACACTACTTTCTTTTATATATTTTATAGATTTTTTACACACTGGACATCTAAGTATTGATATATTTTCATTAAGTAATTCTCTTAAAACTTCAATCTTTTTTAATTTTCTCATTGTTCATAACCTTCCTATTTCTATTATTCATATAAAATAGCACGAAGTTATGACATTTTATTAAATTTGTTTAACGATAGCCACAACTCGTGCGCTATCCTCTTAATCTGATATATGCAAGCATTATAGCTACCTCCTTATTTTAGTTAATAAAAAATCCACTTTAGTATACCAGTGGATATATCTTAAATATAGTTATATAATATTATATTTAGGAGTTGTATCTATTATTTTTAATTTATTAATCATTCTATATAAATTTTTCATAACTACAACTCCTTTCATATTTTAATGTATTTAATGATACCATAAACTATATTTACTGTAAAGCACTCCGATTCACTTCTAGCAAAATCACAATATACTTTATAGATAAAATAAAAAATAGGAGCTATGCTCCTATCCTTTTGCTTCGCAATATATAACGATTACGAATTATTCCTTTATTTAATTATATATGAAACATAGAAATTGTTAAACAATATTTACCATAAGATTCAATTTGCTTTTCTGTAGCTTTCGGCAATAGCAGGACCTACAAAGCCTTACTTAAAAGCTCTGCTATTGCGGTAAGGGTCAGAAAAGCTTCCTTGGATGTTTCTATTTGATTTGTCTTAAAAGGAATACCCCTAGCTTCAGCAAATGAAATAAGAAACAGCCCTATTATAGACCTGCAGAGATGAATTTCTGATACAGTTTGGACAAGTTGCTTGTAGATGAATTTACTTGTGATTTGATAGAGAGCTTTAAGAATATCTTGTCCAAACTTTCCTTTTAGATATGTATTTGTAATACAGTACATAGTAATACAAATGTAATACTAAAATGTTTTCACATAAAAGGAAATTTATGGTAAAGAGAGAATATTTAAAGTATAGATTTAGATTAAAAAGTAGGTGGGGAGTATGTATACTGTAGAAGAAGTAGCCACAGAATTAGGGGTTAGTAAAGTAACTATTTATTCAAAACTTAAAAAATTTCAAGATGAAGTGGTTGTAAAGCAAGGGAAAAAGTATGTTACAGAGAAGTTATTTAACTTAATTAAGGAAGACTTAAATGTTAAAAGAAATGAAAATTTAGAAGATATTAAAGTAAGTATTAATGGTTCAATTGCTGATGATAATGATGATTTAAGTAATTTAAGTGAATTAAATCAAAGTTTAATTAATACTGTTATAGATCAAATTAAAGAAAAGGATCTACAGTTAAAGAATAAAGATGAGCAAATAAAGGTTAAGGATGATCAAATAAAAAATCTTCAAAAGCTTATTGAAAATAGCCAGATACTTTTAAAGCAGGAGCAAGATAAGGAAATAAAAAAGCTTTCTATGGAAACTCACTTTGAGGAAGTTGATAAAAAGCTCTTAGAGCTTAAAGAAAAACTAGAAGAACGTAGGAAAATTGATATTGAGATAAAAGAAAAAGATAAAGAAAAGTTTTGGAGTAGAATATTTAAAGGGAAAAAGGAAATAATTAATTAAGGTTTTTCATAAAAATTCTTAATATGATAAAGGTTCATTAAATGAACCTTTATTTTATTCATTAAACAATAAAAAAATACACCCATTTGAGGGTGTTCTTGATATGAACATTATTATTTATAATATTGTAATCAAGGTATAAGTACTAAATTATGGTGTTTACAACTCTAAAATAATTATCATAGAAAGCTATTTACAGAGTTTTCTTCACACACTCATATCAAAGATCAATACCTTAAGAAAACTAATCTATACTATAACACAAATTAATCACTTAAGATTTCAAAAATTTCCCAAAGGGAATTTCATCTTTACCTGTACCTTGTGACCTGATACCTGTGCTCTGACATTCTATTTTACTAAAAAAACTGCCGCACTCTGATCTACCTCATTTGTGCGACAGCTCCTTAGTCTCTAAATCCAAAAAGTCCTCTATAAATTGTTTTTTGAAAAGATGTAGTTTCCTCTGTTCCGTTTATCTTTGCTGTTAATTTTATATTTAACTTATCATTATTTTTTACATTTCCATTAACATAACGTTTATACATATTAACTGATGCTGAACCTGTTGCAGTTTCCACTTTCCCATTACATTCAAATTCAATAGAATATTGAACATCTTGTGGAGCAATGACACAATAATTATAATTAAACTCCCAAAATCCATTAGCATACCCATCTAACATTATAGGATTTGCTTGTCCATCTTTTGATCTTAATACTGATAGTGTACCATCATTATTTTTTACTATCCTTGGATAAGATACTTGTTCTACATTAACTGTAGGAGTCTCCACCTTATTTTCAACAGTAGTATCTTTATTTTCATTATTGGTAGAACCATTGCTAACTTCTGCAGTACCCTCTTCATCATTTGCAACTTCTTCATCTACTTCTTCATCGCTTTCTGTATCTTCAGAATTCTCTTCATCCTCTATATCTTCTTCATCTTCTCCCTGGTCTTCTATATCTTCATAATCCTCTTCATAATCCTCTTCATCATCTTCTATATAATCATCATCTTCATCTTCTTGTAAAGAATCTTTTTTAACTTTCTTAATTGATTCTTTATCAGATACATCATCTCCATCTTTAACAATAGACTGTATTTTACCAATTAATAAATCTTCATATTTATCACTGATAAATCCAGTTGTCGTATAGATTATAACGATCATAACAGATATTATTGATATTATTTTTAAAACCACTAGCCCTTTTTTATCATTCATATCAAAACTCTCATCCTTTAACTTTACTGCTAATCATCACAACGATCTTTAATGCACTTTATATTATACTTTATTTTTCCTATTTTATCAAATTAAGTCGAATCTTGTTTGTATAAAATTATTATTAATGTAAAATCTAATAAATCTATTTTTTATGTCAGCTTCTTTGCCAAAGAGAATATATAGAGAGTGAAAGGAGTGATGAACATGGTATCAACAGTTCAAACAAATAAAAGTATTCAATTATCTTTTTTAACAACTGATGAAAATGGTAAGGATTCTACTACAAAGGTTACTTTACCAAATCTTAAGCTTAATGCCAATATCGATGATGTTTCTGAAATCGTCAATGCCTATGCCGAACTTAAATTAGGTACTCTTTCTAAAGCATCAATAATCGATGAAAGCTTATTAGTTAAATAAGCGCTGCGGTAAATCTTATAAAAATTAAAAAAGGGGGTATTTCTAATGAAGTCATTAGTAATGAAATTTATCACAGAAACTGGTTCTAAGGTTTCAATAACTATACCTAAAGTAAAGGATGATCTTGATGATACTAAAGTAAAAGCCTTTATGGAACTAGTTAAGGAAAAAGGAGTTTTTACATTTAAGGGTGGAGATATTATTTCCCTTGATAGTGCTCAAATAGTTGAAACAAAGACATTTGAAATAGAATTGTAAAAAACGGTAGGAGCTGTTACACAAAAGTGTAGCAGCTTTTTTCTTGTGTAAAAGGGTGTTCGTAATACAAGTTATATATACTTGTTTGTATGCTTTTTACATCTAATTACATTAGTATTAACATCTATTATAGTTAAATAATGATATATTGAAATATACGTTTCAATAATTAAATACATCGTATGTTACTCTTCAACATAAATTTAGCCTTAAATACTTTTGCAAATTTAAATAATTTAAATACATCATATGTTACTCTTCAACACATTTCCGTTTATTCCATTAACTCTACCGCTAGAATTTAAATACATCATATGTTACTCTTCAACTGGTAAAGTTAAAGAAGTAAAAGAAGACATTAGATATTTAAATACATCATATGTTACTCTTCAACTCTTTCAATAAACTCACTCACTTTTTAATCATAATCATTTAAATACATCATATGTTACTCTTCAACGTGTGAGTTAATCTCACTGTGAGGGGTTCAAAATATATTTAAATACATCATATGTTACTCTTCAACGAACATGGACTAAGCTACATGACGTAACAGAAGGTTTATTTAAATACATCATATGTTACTCTTCAACCTCAGTATTCAAGGGATTCTAAAAAAACACTATATGCTTTTATCCCTTGATATACCTATCTTTATATAAAATTTTACCAGATACCTTTAATAATTTCTACCTCTAAAAAAAACTTCTCCTACACCCTTGAAAATACTGCATTCGTAAGTAATCACCTTAAATTTCACCTGGTAAAATTACAGTATACTTTCTTATATAAAATACTTTTAATTCTTACTAAAAAACTATATCAACATATCCTTAACGTCAAATGTCAATATAGCTTTCTTCTATCTAAATTTTCTAATGAGCCAATTTAATCAAATGAATAGCATCTCTATTTACTATAGCTTTCATTTTTATAAGTATGTCAAATAATATCGCTGCATCAAAATTATCTGCTCCCCCTACTAGGTAAGCTGAGTCTATTATAACTTGTCCTCTTTTTAATTTATATGTAAAGTTTTCTGTAACACAATTTAGTTGTGATAATACATCATACATAATGTATCGCTTGTCCATATTAACTCCTGTTACAAAATCCATACCACTTACAACAACTATATCGTTATTACCATCAAAAATAACTACATTTCTCATATCTATGCCATTATCTAAATCTTGATGAAATATCGCCCTTTGTAAGTTATGATCTTCCTCCTTAACTTCAATGCCTTCTATACCTCTTCTTTTTGCTTCTTCTAAAAATGATTCTGCATTTTTACATAACATAGTACCTATATCCCCCTTAGTTCATTACTTTCATAAATATCTCATAATCACTCTTTATACGATCTTGCATTTCCGCAATGATTCTAATAAGCATATTGATATTAAAGTTATCTAAAATTCTTATCAAATAATAACCTTCAATGATTATCTCATCATCTCTAGTAACATACTTGTAGTTTATTCCTGTATCATTAGCTATATTCATAGCTTCCAATACAAAAGGTTTTCTTTCTTCTTTTATACCTCCTGGAAGGAATTTTGCTCCTTGTATTAATATTTTGTAATCCTCTTCATCAAATACAATAGTAAAAAAGACTTTTTTCTCCTCATCGATCTTAGATATAAATCCCACAATTGTTAATTTTTCCTCTTCCTTAACTCTTATCTCAAATCCTCTGCTCTTTAAGAACTCAATAAATTCTTTTGCACATTCCTTCATTAGATAATCCCCCTGTATTTCATTAGATTTTCCCTAACTAAATTATATTCTATTGCATAGTAATTTTCAATTATAGGAAATTTGTCCAACTTAAATAAAAATATTGGAGATTGTCATAATAATTTTTACCTATCATTATGATAATCTCCAATATAAAATTTCTATCTATTATCTAAAAAAGCTACAGCATTTAATGCTGCTACTTGCCCTTCCCCGGCAGCTTTCATATACTGATATGGTTTTCCAGTTATATCTCCTGCTGCATATAGCCCCTTTATATTAGTTTCCAACTTTCTATTAACTTTAATATACTGATTATCCATCTCTAACCCTGGTACAAGTTGCCCTGGCGCAATACTATCCTTTAATAAAAACACTCCATCAGTATCTATCTCACCATCATCTAAAATTAGCTTCTTTACCTTCCTGTCCCCTTCTATTGCTCTAGGCTTTGATTTTATTACATTAATATTATCTTTTAAATTTAACTCACCTTTTATCATTGGTACAAAATTTACTTCACTAACAATTTCACTTATGAAATTTGTCTCCTCTACAGCTTCTTTATTGTATCCAATAACAGTTACTTTCTTACCCCTATAAAGTGGTGCATCACAAGTGGCACAATATCCAACTCCACGTCCTAAGTATTCTAACTCCCCTTTTAATGGCGCTGTAAATTCTACTCCCGTAGCTAATATAACAGTAGAAGCCTCATAAATCTTATCATTTGCCATTAAGTTAAAGTATGTTCCCATAGCATATATATTATTTATTCTCTCCTCTGTTATTTCAATATTCATATCATCAATATGATTTAAAAAAGTATCCTTTAACTCCTCACCAGTAACTTTAGGAAGCCCTAAATAATTATTAATTTTAGGAGCCTTCATTACCTTATTACTTAAATTTCTTGTGCCAAACAATATAATGTTTTTATTTCTTATTTTTGCATTTATAGCAGCTGATAATCCTGCTGGACCTGTACCTACTATTGCTATATCATACCTATTACTCATATATTCATATCCCTACATAAAATCTTTTACTTACAATGTTCTTCTAACTTTTCTATTAATGATTCCTTTGGATGAAATCCACCTATTTCTTCAACAACTTCTCCATCTTTAAAAATTATTAAATGTGGTATAGTAGTGATGTCGTATCTATCTGCTAATTCTGATGCTTCATCTACATCTATCTTAAATATCTTCGCTTTTCCTTCCATATCTTCTGCTATATCATCTAAAATAGGCGCTAACATTCTACATGGATTACACCACTCTGCAAAGAAATCTACTAAAACTACTCCATCATTTTCTAAAACTTCATTATCAAATTCTTTTCCACTTAATACTACAGCCATAATACACTTCCTCCTACAACTAATCTATTTCTAATTCTCCTGGATATCCATCTGTACCATATAATACATCTACTACATTATATCCAGCATCTCTAAGTATTCTACAAGTTAAATCACTTCTTCTCCCAGAGTGGCAAATTATATAATACTTCTCACTATCCTCTAAATATTCCTCTGGGTCTTGAATAAGATCATTCATAGGTATATTTTTGGCACCTCTCACATGACCTTCATAATACTCATCTTCTTCTCTTATATCAATAAGATTTATCTTATCTAACACTTTATCTAATTCATCTGCCCTTATAGTCATCTCATCACTTATAATACTACTCATATATGCCAACCCTCCTCATTTATCTATCTATAAATATATATTAACCATGACATCATTATAATATATCATTTACAACATTTTTTGAAGTTGAATATTTGTATATCTAATGTAAATATACAATAACTCTATAGAAATTTTCAAAATATTTAGATATTTTAATAAATATATTTGACTTATGATTTTAATAGGTATATAATAATTCTTGTAAAGCAATTCATATAACATCGCGGGGTGGAGCAGTTGGCAGCTCGTCGGGCTCATAACCCGAAGGTCGTAGGTTCAAGTCCTACCCCCGCAACCATAAAATAAGGAGTTATCGTATTAACAAATTAACCTTTGTTAGCGATAACTCCTTTGTTTTTGTACTGCAACTTACTCTATCGGTATTTCTATAATCTCATCTATATATGCCTCTTCTGAAAACTCCTCAGATTGATCCTCACCATCCACATCACTATGATTCATTGACTTTACTTTAAATACATAAGATATATATGTATCTTCCTTATCATCACAAACCTTTATTGAATTTCCCTTAGCATTTACAAATTCCGTTCTTCCAAGAAAGCTTATATCACCACACCTACCTATAGCATTTACTGCAATTACAATGCAAGAATTCTCCTCTGCCCTATTTTTCATATTAAAATTCCACTGATTAGAATATAATTTCTCCCATGCTGAGGCTACAATAAGAAAATCAACATCCTCCTCCTTGTAACTCTTCGATGGCATAGAAAAAATCACGTCCCACCCTAATAATAATCCTAACTTTCCAAATTCCGTTTTTATAGCCCTACAACTACTACCAGGATAAAAAATTTTCTTTTCATTATGCAATAAATTCATCTTTCTATAATTGCCTTGCACTGTACCATCCTTTTCAATATAAATAAGGGAATTATAAATTCTATCTTTATAATAAATATCTCTTTCTGGATAACCTAATATTAACGATACCCCTTCTTCCTTTGCAATATCACAAATTTCCCTTATAGCATCTCCCTCTATTGTCTCCGCTATATCTTTCATATCACTAAAATAGCTATAGCCACTAAGGGCTAATTCAGGAAATATTATAAGTCTCGTATCACTTTCCTCCATCATAATCTTTTTAATAAAACCCTTTATCTTAAGTACATTTTTTCTTACACTTCCAAGCACTGACTTGTATTGTACTGCTGCTATTCTTACTTTTCCCATACAAAGTTACCTCTCAAATAATTTTTTAATACTAAAACAAAAAAAGCTGTCACACATTGATCTGACTCCTGTCAAGTAGACAATCAAAATAAATAAAAGATATATGATGATGCGACTACGTTGTTAGTCGCATTTATCATGATGCTCTTTTTTTCTTTGCTTCTAATTCTGCTTTA
>NZ_JAHLOD010000032.1 GCF_018917145.1 Clostridium bornimense | reverse complement strand
CTATGTTATTATTCATTTGAATAACCTCCTTGGTATTTTTGTTTTGCAATTATCATTTTACCTAGGGAGGTTATTTTTTTCAATTCTTATAAAGTCTCAAAACAGGAATGCTGTGCACTTTGAACTGCCTTGACTGTGCACTGAAATTAGCCTTACTTGTGCCCTACTTTGTGTCATAATACCATTAAATGGTGGTCTATAATGTAGATAAATGATATAATAATTTACGTAATCATTTTCATTAAGTTTTATAAAAAAGTGAGGGAATTATGGAGAAGATATATAAGTTAGGGAAATCAAGTTGGAGAACTATTGAAGAAGGTAATGAGCTTTCTTGGATGATAGGAAATGGTATTGGTGGATATTCAAATAATACAGTGATAGGTGGAGGAGCTACAGCATTTCATAGCTATCTTGTGGCATCATTAAATCCACCAGTAAATAGAGTAGCTCTTTTTACAAGAACACAAGAAGAAATAAAAATAGGAAATAATAAAATAGATTTAGCATCTCAGCAATATGTTAACAGTGCAAAAAATGGTGAGAAGTATTTAGAAAAATTTATTTTTGATACTGTACCTGAATACGTTTATAGAGTAGATGATACATACATAAGAAAAACAATAGCCATGGAGTATGGACATAATACTGTTGTTGTATGTTATGAGATTGAAAATGGTATAGAAGATTCTAAGTTAAAGATAGTACCATTGTTTAACTGTAGACAAGCTGGGGAGCTTAGTGAAAAGTCAGAATTAAAATTTGATATAGAACTAAAAGATAGAATATTAAAATTGAAACCTAAAAATAATGAAGAGGTAAATATAAATTTTTATATTTCTGAAGGAGAATTTTATGATAGAAGTTTAATTCCTACGACTATGGCTACACCAAATTATTTATTTGAAGAAAATAATTATTATATCATTGATAATAGAACAGGATCATTGGGGTTAGATAATCATTTTACTCCTTATGAAATAAATATAGATATTAAAGCATTTGAAAAGAAGAAGTTTTACATAAAATGTACTATTGAAGAAATTAATGATAAAGATGGATTTACTATATTAGAGGAATATAAAGAAAGAGCAGAAAAGATTGTTAAAAATGCAGGTTATGATGATAATTTTATAAACAATCTTATAAAGGCAGGAGATCACTTTATAGTAAATAGAAATAGTACAGGTTTAAAAACTATTTTAGCTGGATACCCATGGTTTACTGATTGGGGAAGAGATACTATGATTGCTTTTGAAGGTTTAGTTTTAGTACCTAAAAGATTTAAAGAAGCAGAAGAGATTTTAGAGTCTTTTGCAATGTATGTTAAAAATGGATTAATACCAAATCTATTTCCAGCTGAAAATACACCTCCTGAATATAATACGGTAGATGCATCATTATGGTATTTTCAAGCTGTATATAAATATCTTCAATATTGTAAAAATACTGATAGTTATGATTTTGTTAGAGAAAAAATATATCCTAAGCTTATAGAAATATTTAAGGCTTATTCAACTAAAACTGATTTTTCAATTGGTATGGATAGTGATGGCTTAATATTTGCAGGAGATGGACTAGATCAGGTTACTTGGATGGATGTAAGAGTTGGTGAATTAGTAGTAACACCAAGACATGGTAAACCAGTAGAAATTAATGCTTTATGGTATAATGCTCTACACATATTAGAAAGGTTATCAATTGAATTTGGTGAAGAATATAAAGTTTATTCTAAGTTAGTTACAAAAGTAAAGAAATCATTTAACGATAAGTTTTGGAATGAAGAAAAACAATGTTTGTATGATGTTGTTGATGAGTATGACGATAAAATACGTCCAAATCAAATATGGGCAGTATCACTGCCATTTTCTATTCTAGATGAAGATAAAGAAAGAAAAGTAGTAGAAACTGTTTATAAGCATTTATATAATACATATGGATTAAGAAGTCTTTCATATATGGAAGATGGTTATAAAGGTAAATATATTGGAAAATTAATTGATAGAGATTGCGCATATCATATGGGTACTACTTGGGGATTCTTAATTGGTGGATTTATTACTGCGTATTGTAAAGTTAACAATCATTCAAAAGAAGCTATAAAAAGAGCTAACGAGATGTGTTGTATATTCCAAGATCATATGAGAGATGGATGTATTAATGGTATAGCAGAAATTTTTGATGGTGATTTTCCATCTACAGGTAGAGGGTGCTATTCTCAAGCTTGGAGTGTAGCTGAAGTATTAAGAGCATATGCAGTGGAGGTATATCCTTATCTTGAAAAGTAGTATAAATTCTATATAAAGTTATTACAATTAATATGAGGATATCGTATAAAGGGAGTTATCGCTAAGAAATTTTTTTTAATGCGACAACTCCTTATATACACTATTCACCAACAACTTTAATCTTCAGTATTAATTGTACATTTGTTATTTTTTACAATTACATCTATTGTGCCATCAACATCTGTTCTAAATATATGTCTTTTTGTATATTTATTTAGAGTATCTAATGTAGATTTTGCAGGATGACCGTAACTATTATATTTTCCAACAGAGATAATAGAGAAATCTGGAGAGGCTTTTTTTATAAATTCTGCACTAGAGGAAGTATTGCTGCCATGATGACCCACTTTTAAAAAGTTGCAATGAATATTCTCAGAAATAATTTGATTTTCTATTTCATCTTCGGCATCACCCATAAGTAAAAATATATATTTTTCAAAAGTGATTTTTAATACTATGGAAAAGTTATTATCATTACTGGAAGTATCATTTTTTGGTGATAAGACCTGTATGTTCAAATAATTTGAAAAATCGAAATTTGTAGGAGTATTAACTAAAAAAGTATTCGTTGTTTTAGCTTTAATAAGTTTAAATAATGATAACAACTCTTCGTTATCTACATCAATTTTTGAAGTATAAAAATTATGTACTTTAAAGTTAGTTATAATGGCATCTAAGCCTCCATAATGATCTTTGTGAGGATGGGTTAGTATTAAGTGATCTATGGCGTTAACTCCCCGTTTTTTTAATGAATACACTAAATATTTTTTTGTATCTTCGTCACCTCCATCAATAAGGATTGTACTATCAGGAGTTTTTATAAGTATTGAGTCTGCTGATTCTACATTAAAGAATGTCACGAGTAATTCTGAATTTAGGTTTTCTGAATCACTAATTAGAAAAGGTAAAAAAATTAAAAGTAAAATATAAATTTTCTTCATAATAGTAATTATAGACAAATACGATATACTTTAGTCATGTTGAAAAAAGATATATAAAAAGGTATAATCAAGTGTAAGTTTAGCAAGAAAGGACTTAGTTATGAGATTAATTAAATATGTAAAGCTATTATTTTTAATGATATCAGTTCATTTTTTAGGTATCAAAGTTGATAAAAGATTAAAAAAAGGTGAGGATCTAGAAGATTATATTTACAATGAAGTAAATAAGTGGGCAAAAAAGGTTAATAAAATAGTAGGAGTAGATATTACAGTAGAAGGAAAAGAAAATCTTCCAGAAGGAAATTGTTTTTTTGTTTCAAATCATCAAAGTTATTTTGATATTATGACTATTCTTGCATCAATTGAAAAACCTTTAGGGTTTATAGCAAAACAAGAACTTAAAACAATGCCTATAGCAGGAAAATGGATGGAAAGAATAAGATGTAAATTTTTAAATAGAGAAAATCCAAGAGAAGCTATTAAAACAATGAATGAAGCAGCAGAAGAATTAAATAACGGATATTCTATGGTTATTTTCCCAGAAGGTACAAGAAGTAGAGGCGGAGAAATAGCTGAATTTAAAAAGGGAAGCTTAAAGATAGCAACTAAAGCTAAAAATGTTCCAATAGTTCCATTAACTATTGAAGGAACATATAATGCCTTAGAGAAAAATGGATTAAACAGCGCAAAAGTTAAGCTTGTTATAGACAAACCTATATATATAAACGACTATTCAAAAGAGCAATTAAATGAATTAGCTAAACAATGTTATGATATAATAAAAAGTAATCATGATAAAATGTAAAAAGTATTAAAAGCTGTTGCACAAAAAAGTGTAGCAGCTTTTTCGATAATATTTATTAAGGAGAAATCTTATGAACAAAAAAGGTATATGTGAAATTTTAGAAGAAAATAATATTGATATTTTAAGTGAAGATGGAGATATTATAAATATAATATATGAATTTGATGATGTGGAAATTGCAAGTTCTAAGTCATTTTGTGAAAGTAATGAAGAAATAGAGAACTATCTTATGGAGTTAGCAGAAGATAACTTGTCAGAAATTTTAGAGGAAATTGAAGAGGAATTCAACATAATATGTAAGTTAACAAAGACTGAATATAGTAAGGAAGGTTATATTAAATATTCATTGGAATTAACTGACACTAATTAATATAGATAAAGGTATTGATTTTTTATATTTCTTTGATATAATTTGTTTATAAATCCTGAAGTGTTCGATGGATCTATAATTGTTCAACCTACAGATTAATTCCGGGATTATCAACATAATTATGGAAGTGGAGCTTTGTATCAGAAAGTTGACTGAAGTAATTTGAGGTAAACCCACCTGCTAGAGTGCGGGTGTGAACAAATAGATTAACGGCATTTTGGGATTTTTTATTTATTAATAGTATATTTTATAAAATAACTTTATAAAATATAGGAAACAATATATAATTATTTGTAAAGGTTAACTATTTAGGAATGGGGATATGTTTATGAGCGTTAAAATAAATAAACTTATTGAAGATATGAATTTAGAAGTCCTAGTGGAAGGTGATCCTAATGTAGAGATATCAGTTAGTGATATAAACAGACCAGGATTACAATTTTCAGGGTTCTATAATTACTTTGCCAATGAAAGAATTCAAATTGTTGGTAATGCAGAATGGAGCTTTTTAGATACTTTAAGAGAAGAATTGAGAGTAAAAAGACTTAAAAAATTCTTCAAATATTCAGTACCTTGTATAATCATTGCTAGAAATTTAAAGTGCCATACGGAGTTATTAGAAGAAGCAAGAAATAATAATACTTGGTTACTACAAACAGAAATGTCTACAACAAGATGCATTAATAAATTGATGAATTATCTTGATAAAGAAATGGCACCAGAAACTAGAATACATGGAGTTCTTGTTGACATTTATGGTATAGGTATCTTAATTACAGGAGAAAGTGGAATAGGAAAAAGTGAAGCTGCTCTAGAATTAATTAAGAGAGGTCATAGATTAGTAACTGATGATGCTGTAGATATAAAAAATATAGATGGAATTCTATATGGAAGCAGTCCATACATAACAGAAGGAATGTTAGAAGTTAGAGGTATGGGTATCATTGACATACCTGCATTATATGGATTGAGTTCAGTATTAAATGAAAAGACTATTGATTTAGTAATTTATATTGAACAATGGAAAGATGGAAGAGATTATGATAGACTTGGTATTCAAAACAAGACAATGGATATTTTAGGTATTAATGTTGATAAGATAGTAATACCAATAAGACCAGGAAGAAATATAGCAGTAATCATAGAAGCCGCTGCTGCTAATTATAGATATAAATTTAACATGAAAGAATCTCCTGTTGAAAAGATTGAAAGAAGAGTTGAGGAGTCTATTAGTGACAATAGAAAATAAAAAACTTATTAGGAAACATATCTTAGAGAAAAGAAAAAATATTTCAAAAGAAGATAAAGAAGAAAAAGATAAAATTATTTTAAAAAGAATATTGAATTCACAAAAATATAAAGAAGCAAAAAAACTGTTTATATATGTTTCCTTAAAAGATGAAGTTGATACTATTGAATTAATAAAGGCGGCGCTTAGGGATAATAAAGAAGTATTTGTTCCATACGTTGTTTCAAAAGCTGAAGGAATGATTGCTGTTAATATTAAATCTTTAGAAGATTTAGAAACTGGTAGTTATGGAATTTTAGAACCTAAAGATATAAGCAAATCTATCAAAGACAAAACTCAATTAGATTTAATAATTGCTCCAGCTGTAGCAATAACTGAAACTGGATATAGGATAGGATATGGTGGAGGATTTTATGATAGGTTCCTTCAAGATATAGGAAAAGATACAGTTGCAATTGTTATTGTATATAAGGAGCAGATTACAAAAGATATACCAATAGAGTCTCATGATTACATATTTGATAATATAATATATGCTTAGTATATGGTGGCATAATTGCGACAAATAATGTAAAATATATATGTAGACGTAACAAGGAGGATGAACGATGAGCGAGAAAATTGATTTAGGTTTAGTTAAAAAATATGAATACGCTTGGGAAAAATATTCAGAAAGTGATTTAAAAGATGTATTTTCTTTTAGTGAAAGATATAAAAAATTTATGTCACAATGTAAAACTGAAAGAGAATGTGCAGCTGAATTTATAAAAATAGCTGAAGAAAATGGATTTAAAAATTTAGATGAGTTAATTAAAAATAATACTACATTAAATAGTGGGGACAAAATTTATTATAATAATAAAGATAAATCAGTAGTATTTTACATAGTAGGTGAAGAACCTTTAGAAAAAGGCTTGAACATATTAGGGGCACATATTGATTCACCAAGATTAGATTTAAAACAAAACCCATTATATGAGGAAAGTGATTTAGCTTTATTTGAGACTCATTATTATGGTGGAATAAAGAAATACCAATGGGTTGCAATACCATTAGCTATTCATGGTACTGTTATTAAAAAAGATGGATCAAAAGTTAACATAGTTGTAGGTGAAGATGATAATGATCCTGTATTTAATGTATCTGATCTTTTAATTCACTTAAGTGGAGATCAAATGACAAAAACAGCATCTAAAGTTATTGATGGAGAAGCTATGAACTTGTTAGTTGGTTCTATTCCTATAAAGAATAAAGAAGAAAAAAATAGAGTTAAATTAAATATTCTTCAAATTATAAAAGAAAAATATGATATAGACGAAGAAGATTTTGTTACAGCAGAAATAGAACTTGTACCATCAGGAAAAGCAAGAGATTTAGGTTTAGATAGATCTATGGTTATAGCTTATGGTCAGGATGATAGAATTTGTGCTTACACAGGTTTTGAAGCAATATGTAATATAGATAAACCAAGAAAAACAGTTGCTTTAATTCTTGCAGATAAAGAAGAAGTTGGTTCTATTGGAAACACTGGTATGCATGGAAGATTCTTTGAAAATTCTTTATGTGAAATAATGAATTTAAAAGGTGAATATAATGAGATACATTTAAGAAGAGCACTTAATAATTCTAAAATGTTATCTGCCGATGTAACAGCTGCCTTTGATCCAAACTTCCCATCAGTGTCTGAGAAAAGAAATTCAGCTTATTTTGGAAAAGGATTAGTATTTTCAAAATATACAGGAAGCAGAGGAAAAGGTGGATGTAATGATGCCAATGCTGAATTTATGGGAGAACTAAGAAACATTATGAATAACAATAATGTTAGTTGGCAAACTTCAGAACTTGGAAAAGTAGATCAAGGTGGCGGTGGTACTATCGCATATATACTTGCTCAATATGGTATGGAAGTAATTGATTGTGGTGTAGCACTACAAAATATGCATGCACCATGGGAAGTATCAAGTAAAGCTGATATTTATGAAACTTTTAGAGGATATGAAGCATTTTTAAGAGAAGCATAGAAAAAATTTATTGGGGGAATGGTTATGACAAAGATAATAACAGTGGGGCCGAAAGGAACATTTTCAGATGTTGCAACAAATATTTATATAAATAATTCGAATAAAAATTATGAAATAGAATATAGATCAAGTATTAACGATGTTTTTATGTCAGTAGATAGTGAAGATAAAATTGGAATAATACCAATAGAAAATTCCCTTGATGGATATGTTGAACCGGTATTAGATTTATTTTCAGAAGGAAACTTAAAAATTATTGAAGAGTTAAAAGTACCTGTTCATTATGCTTTTGCTGGAAATGCTACGGGGTTAGATGAAATAAAAACTATATACGGTCAATTCAAGACACAAGGACAATGTATGAAGTTTTTAAATTCTATAAAGGATGCAAAAGTAGTTACTACATCTAGTGATATGGAATCCTACGAAAAACTTAAAGAAGGAAATCAAGGAGACGGTGCTATTATTCCGTCAAATATATTAAAAGATAAATGTGATTTTCATTTTACAATAGATGATGTTACAGATGATGAAAACAATGTAACAAAATTTATTGTAGTAGCTAAAAATGATAGTGAATATGATAGTAGTAAACAATATAGAACATCAATAGTAATTCATGGCGAAGATAAGCCAGGAGAATTATCTAACATTCTTAGTCAATTCTCTAGTAATGAAATAAACTTAAAATCTATAGTTTCAAGACCAACTAGAAAAAAGCTAGGTAGTTATTCATTTTATATAGATATCGAAGGAAATTATCCTAATAACGATAAGGTGAAAAAATCTATTGATGAAATTATGAAAACAAATAAAATTTCAATCTTAGGATCATATTATATAAAATAAAAAGAAGAAGGAAATCCTTCTTCTTTTTATTTTAATTTGTTTAAGGCATCTAAAAATATATCTAATTCGTCACCTTCTAAGTATTTTGTTCCAATAATTCCATGCTTAGTATCAGAAGAATCTTTTGTATGAAAGTCTGATCCAGCTGTGGTAAATTTATTAAATCTTTTTGCTAAGTTTAAAAATCTTCTAGTATCTTCATCAGTATTTAAAATATATCTACATTCTACCCCATCAAAATTAAGGTTAAATAATTCTTCAACAGGATTCTTTTTTATAAGAATAGGATGAGCTAATACCGCAATACCATTAGATTCATGAATTCTTTTTATTCCTTCTTCTGTTGATATTTTTAAGTTAGGAACATAGGCGGGACTTTTTTTGCATAAAAAGTTATCAAAAATATAGTCGTAGCTATAATTATATCCGCTATCTATTATAGTTCTTGCAATATGAGGTCTAGCTACAGAACCTTTAGATTTTTTATATACATCATCATAAGAAATTGATATATTAAAGTATTTTTCTAAATTAGCTACAATTTTTTTTGCACGTTCTTTTCTATAATCTACTAACTGCTTTAAAAAATCTTGAAGATTAGGGTCTTTATATGATGAATCTTTAAAATAAGCTAAAACATGAACAGTTTCATCATTATATATTGTTGATAGTTCAAAAGCAGGGATAACTTTTATTCCAAGTTTTTCTCCAGTAGCTATGGCTCTTTCAACGCCATCAGTGGAATCGTGGTCTGTAAGTGCCATAATATCAAGTCCTCTGTCTTTAGCTAATGATACTAATTCTTCAGGTGATAGGGTACCATCTGAACATGTTGAATGACTGTGAAAATCTCCTTTTGTATACATTTGTATCCTCCTATATATTCTTTAATATGATGATACACTAAAAATCAATTACTATCAAATACCCTTTTATACTTTAAGAATAATATTAAATTTTGTATAATTATAATGAAAAGGAGATAGAAAAATGTTTTTAATGATAGATAATTACGATTCATTTGTATACAACCTTGTTAGATATTTTAAAGAATTAGATGTAGATATTATAGTGAAGAGAAATGATGAAATAACTATAGATGAAATCAAGAATATGAATTTAGAGGGAATTATAATATCTCCTGGACCTAAAAAACCAAAAGATGCGAAGATAAGCTTAGATATAATCTATAAGTTTAAAGATAAGATACCTATTTTAGGTATATGTTTGGGACATCAAGCTATTTGCTATGGCTTAGGTGGAAATGTTGTAAAAGGGAAAACTCCTGTCCATGGGAAAGTATCAAAAGTTACTCATAATGGGAAAAGACTATTTATAGGGTTAAATAGCCCATTTAAGGTTACTAGATATCATTCGTTAATTGTGGATGAAGAAATATTACCAGAAGGGTTTAATATTGATTGTAAAAGTGATGATGGTGTTATTATGGGGATTTCCCATAAAGAATATCCTTTGTATGGTGTGCAGTTTCATCCAGAAGCTGTCCTTACTGAATATGGACATGATATTTTAAAGAATTATATAGGTTTATGTAAGGAATGGTGGCAAAACTATGACTAAGGTGAAAAAACTTAAAAAGTATGTTAATGAATTTGATGTATTTATGAAATTTCATAAATATAAAGATATAGCTTTTTTAGATTCTTCTCTTAAAGATAGTAGGGGAAGATATTCTATTATAGGGCTTAATAGTTATTTGAAAGTTGAAATAGATGATAGTTTAAAAGTTAACGGAGAAATAATAAATGAAGACCCATTTTCATATTTAAATAAATTAATTATAGATAATTACGAGAAAAACAATACAGATTTGCCAATAATATCAGGGGCAATAGGATATTTTTCTTATGACTTTGGAAGAAAACTAGAAGTTTTACCATCTACCGCTATTGATGATTTAAATATACCTAAGTGCATATTAAATTTTTATGATAACTTTATTATAATAGATAATAAGGAAAAAGCTATTTATGTAACTGCTGTTGGTAAATTAGAAGACTGTGATAGATCTATTTTGAAGATAGAAGAAATAATTTATAATAGTTATCATGTAGAAGAAGATAAGAAAGAATATTCTATAGAAGTAGAATCTAATTTTAATAAAGAGAAATATCTAAAAACTATAGATAAAGTAATAAACTATATTGAAGAAGGCGATATTTACATATGCAACTTAACACAAAGGCTTAAAGTTAAAACAAATAAGAAGCCAATAGATGTGTTTAGTAAGCTTAGAAAGATTAATCCATCGCCTTTTGGAGGATATATAGATTATAATGATTTTAAGATAGTATCATCGTCTCCAGAGAGATTTTTAAAAATGAAAGATGGTCATATTGAAACAATACCGATAAAAGGTACAAGAAAAAGAGGAGAAAATAAAGAAGAAGATAATGTTCTTAGAGAAGAATTAAGAAACTCAGAGAAAGATAAAAGTGAATTATTAATGATAATAGACTTAGAAAGAAATGATCTAAGTAAGGTATGTAAGGAAAATAGTATTAAAGTAGAAGATTTGTTCTCTATTGAAGAATATGCAACAGTATTTCATTTAGTAACAAAAGTTACTGGTGAGATTAAAGAAAATAAAACTGTTATAGATCTTATAAAAGCTACTTTCCCAGGAGGATCAATTACTGGTGCACCTAAAATTAGGGCAATGGAAATAATAGAAGAGTTGGAGAACTTAAGAAGAGGAATTTATACTGGAGTTATGGGTTATATTGGCTTTGATAATAGTTGCGATTTAAGTATTATAATAAGGACAATATTATTTAAAGAAAATTACGGATACATAGGTGTAGGTGGCGGTATAACTTATGAATCTGATAGAGATTTCGAGTTTGAAGAAACTATACAAAAAGCAAAAGCTCTTTTAGAAGCAATGAAATAGTAGGAGGAAATTAGGGTATTATGAAATTAGATGAGGGATATATGTTTGGAATAGGAGCTTTCGAAACAATTCTTATTAAAGATTCAAAAGCAATTTTTATAGAAGAGCATTTAAAAAGGTTAAAAGATTCTTTAGAGATATTAGGCATAAAAAATGAAATTGCTAAAAGTGATGTATTATTATATATCAATGATAGAAAAATAGAAAATGGAATTTTAAAGATAATGGCTTCAAAAGATAATACAATACTTTCTTTTAGAGATAATAAATATACAAAGGAAGACTATATAAGAGGATTTAAGTTATGTGTTTCAGATGTTCTAAGAAATGAGACTTCTAAGCTAACTTACATAAAGTCTTTTAATTATGGTGACAATATTTTAGAAAAACAAGCTGCAAAATCAAAAGGATATGATGAGCCTATATTTTTAAATACAAAAGGCTATATTTCTGAAGGTGCAACAACTAATATATTCTTTATAAAAGATAATGAAATATATACCCCTAGAATAGAAAATGGATTATTAAACGGAATAATCCGTCAGAAGATATTAGAAAAATATAAAGTTAAAGAAGTAGATATTAGGTATGATGAAATAGGACAATATGATGAAGTGTTTATCACAAATTCTGTGTTATCAGTTATGCCAGTTAAAAGTATAGATGAATATAGTTTTACAATAGATAAATCAAGAAATATTTCTATTGATATGTAAAGGGGCTACTAGTATATGGAGAGAGTTACTAAAATTATTTCTAATGAGTTATACAAAAAAAGTCAATTAGCTATAGAAAATCTTGAAAAAGAACGTAAGTTTTGTAATCATGATTTCAATCATTATATAGATACAGCAAGAATAGCATATATAATTTCTTTAGAAGAAGGGTATAATGTGGACAAGGAAATTATATATGCAACGGCTCTATTGCATGATATCGGTAGAGTAGACGAGTATACTTTAGGTATATCTCATGATATCGCTTCTGCAGAGAAAGCAAAAATAATTTTAAAACAGTGCTTTTTTGAAGATAATGAAATAGAAATTATATATGAGGCTATTAAAGATCATAGAGGATATAAAAATATAAAATCAAAAGAAAAAGAAATGACATTATCTGAACTATTATACAGAGCAGATAAGTTAAGTAGGTGCTGTTATAATTGTGATGCCTATTTAGAATGTAAGTGGGATGATGAAATTAAAAACAATAATATTAAGTATTAGGAGTTGATATAAATGTTAATTGGGAATAAGGAATTTGACTTAAAAAACAATACATATGTTATGGGAATATTAAATGTAACACCGGATTCATTTTCTGATGGTGGAAAATTTAATAATGTGTACAGTGCCATAGAAGCTGCAAAAAAGATGGTAGAGGATGGAGCTGACATAATAGATATTGGTGGAGAATCTACAAGACCAGGGGCAGAATATGTTTCAGTAGAAGAAGAATTAAATAGAGTAGTTCCAGTAATTCGTGCATTATCTAAGGAAATAAATGTTCCAATATCTATTGATACGTATAAAAGTAAAGTTGCAGAGGAAGCTGTAAAGGCTGGTGCATCTTTAATTAATGATGTATGGGGATTTAAAAAAGATCCTGATATGGCTAAAGTAGCAGCTAAGTATGATGTAGCAGTATGTCTTATGCACAATAGAAATAATAAAGAATATAATTCGCTATTAGATGATATGATGGATGATTTAAAAGAATCTATAAATATCGCTAAAAAGGCTGGTGTTAAAGATGAAAAAATTATTTTAGATCCAGGTGTAGGATTTGCTAAGACATTAGAAGATAATTTAGATGTTATGAATAACTTAGAAAAGTTTAATGAATTAGGATATCCAGTTTTACTTGGAACATCAAGAAAATCTATGATAGGATTAACATTAAATTTACCAGTTAATGAACGTGTAGAAGGAACTATAGCAACTAGTGTTATTGGTGTTATGAAGAATATGTCTATAATTAGAGTTCATGACGTAAAGGAAAATAAAAGAGCTATAGATATGACTAAGGCAATATTAGGGAGAAATATAAATGGATAAAATATATATAAAAGGTTTAGAGGTTTTTGCAAACCATGGAGTTTTTAAGGAAGAAAAGAATTTAGGACAAAAATTTGTAATAGATGTTGAGTTAGGGTTAGATTTAAATGATGCAGGAAGATATGATGAGCTTAATAAAACCGTACATTATGGATTATTAAGTGATGTTATAGCAGAAGAATTTGCAAAGAAAAGTTATGATCTTCTAGAAAAGGCTACATATGAATTATGTAAATTTATTCTTGTAAATTATGATGTATCATCTGTGAAGGTAACTTTAAAGAAACCTTGGGCTCCAATTAAGAGAAGCCTTGATTATGTAGCAGTAGAGATGGAAAAGAGATGGCATAAGGTATTTCTAGCAGTAGGCTCAAATATGGGAGATAAAGAAAAAAATATAAAAGATGCCATAGAGATTTTAGATAAAAATGAAGAAGTAAAAATAAAAAAGGTGTCAACATTAATTGAAACAGATCCAGTTGGATATTTAGATCAAGATAAATTTCTAAATGGAGCTATTGAGATTGAGACTATTTTTTCTCCAAAAGAGCTAATGAGGGAACTTCTTAGAATAGAAGAGGTATTAAAAAGAAAAAGAGTTATAAAAGATGGTCCAAGAACAATAGATCTAGATATTCTTTTATATGATAACTTAATAAGTGATGATGAGTTTGTAACGTTACCTCATCCAAGAATGGAAGAAAGATCATTTGTGATAACACCACTAAATGAAATAGCACCAAATGCTGTACATCCACTATTAAACAAGAGAATATCGACAATTAATAAGATGCTTAATAATATATAAAGGTTATACTAATATTTTTGTATATCTTATAAATAAGGAGGTGTCGCATTAACAAATGAAAAGTTGTTAGCGATACCTTCTTTTACTATGGAACAAGACAAGGAACACGTAAGGCTAATCCATAATTATGGATAATTTTACCTGATGGGGGAAATATTATAGTCCTGCGGGACGGCGAGGTACAATTTTATTTATAGATATATTTAATGCATATATAAAACTGTTATACTTTAGTGTTGTTTTTTACGAATCATGCCATTCCAATCCAAGCTATATGAAAGCAAAGCTTTCATTAGCCCCCTGTAACAATTCTATATCAAATATAAATATCTTAAGGAAACTATCTTATTCTATACACAAAATCGTGTCGCTTATGATTTTAGAAATTTCCAAAATGGAATTTTATCCACAACTGTGCTCTGATATATACCTGTACCCTGTGCCTTGATATTTTATTTTGAAAAAAACTGCCGCACTTTAATCTAACTCCTTTGTGCGACAGTTTTTTTATTTATAAGTTTTAGGATTTATAAACTCACAATAATTAAAAAATTTATAACCCTCAGGGATATTATCACTGGTGAAAAACTCTTTATTTCCTTTTCCGTCCCATGGAAATACTGATACCAGTCCATCTTTATATATTTCTATTACAAACTTTTCATTTGATTCAAATGTTATAAATAATTTATATGTAGGAGTTTCATTAAAGTTTTCGTCTAGTTCTTTTAGATTATCTATGCACAAGTAATCAATGGAGTTATTTAACATTTCACTTTGATAATCATTTATTAAAAAGTTTCTATTAAATTTAACTTCTAATAGCTCTACAGAAGAAATTTTATATGTATCTAAGTTATTTTTTAATTTGTCAATATATTTACAAGGGTCATCAGTATCTTTAGTTATTTTCAAAGTACAGGATGTCATTAATATTATGGGAAGTATTAATAAAGGTAGAAGCTTCATAAGTTTTTTCATTTATTTTATCACCTCAATAAATTATACTTAGTTAATATGAATAATATTACAAAGAAAATACGAAAATAAGAAAGATAGTAGTAGGAATTAGACACACTATTAAATAATAACAATTATTGATTTACAATAGAAATAATGATATTATTGTAGCAGAAAGGTTAGATTAAAGAGGTAATAGTATGGAAAAGCAAACAAAAGAATTAGATCTTGTTATAATCGGTGGCGGTCCAGCTGGATTAACTGCTGCGATATATGGTTCAAGAGCAAAATTAGATTTATTATTATTAGAAGACTCTTTAGTTGGTGGACAAATAAGGTCTACTTATACTGTAGATAACTATCCAGGCTTTCAATCAGTATCAGGAAATGAACTTGCTGATAAGATGCAGGCACAAGCAGAAAGCTTAGGAGCAAATATCGATGAGTTTGATAGTATTGTATCAGTATCATTAAGTGATGATGAAAAAATTATAGAAACTGAAAGTTACATATATAAGCCTAAAGCTGTAATTATAGCTACAGGATCAACACCAAGAAAGCTACCTGTACCAGAAGAAACTACCTTCTCTGGAAAAGGAATTCATTATTGTGCTGTTTGTGATGGTGCAATGTATGAAGGAAAGAAGATAGCAATAGTAGGTGGAGGAAATTCTGCTCTTGAAGAAGCATTATTTTTAAGTAAATTTGGTGAAGTAACTATAATAAGAAGATATGATTACTTCAATGGAGAAAAATCAACTTTAGAAGAAGTTTTAAAGAATGATAAAATAAAAATCCTTTGGAATGAAGATATCAAACATGTTAAAGGTAGTAACATGGTAGAATCAGTAGTTATAGAAAACACAAAAACTGGTGAAATAAAAGAAATATCAATGGATGGTGTTTTTGTTTCTATAGGAACTATGCCAAAAACTGATTTATTTAAAGACTATATTACCTTAACTAAAGGTGGAAATATAGTTACAGATGAATATATGCAAACTAACATAAAAGGTGTGTATGCAGCTGGAGATGTTAGAGATAAAATGTTTAGACAAATAACTACTGCTGTTAGTGATGGAACAATAGCGTCATTAATGGCTGAAAAATATATAAACGATGAGAAAGGAAGATAAGATTATGGTAAAAGTATATTCAACAGATTCATGCCCATGGTGTGTTAAAGCTAAACAATATTTAAAAAGCAAAGGTGTAGAATATAAAGAAATAAATGTTGCAGAAGATATGGAAGGTAGAGAAGAAATGGTTAAACTTTCAGGTCAAATGGGAGTACCTGTAGTAAACATAAATGGAACAATAATCGTAGGATTTGATAGACCTGCAATAGATGAAGCACTAGAAGAAATTTAATATAACAACAGGATAAAAGGCTTTCGCAATAACAAATAAAAATTCGTTGCGGAGCTTTTTTATATATGAAATTTTATTAATATAGTTTTAGTTTACATAATCATTATTATGTTATTGTAAACTAAAATTATTTATCTACACACTACAAAATAATAAAAAAACTAAAAATAATGACCATCATAATAAAAAGCAGAAAGAGTAAATTTATCATAATATGAAATAATAAAAAATATTTTATTGCATTTTTATTTAGAAGATGATATAATTTATCTCGGCTGAAAAAATAAAACATTTTGCTGGTGTGGCGGAACGGCAGACGCATTCGACTCAAAATCGAACGAGAAATCGTGTGGGTTCAAATCCCACCATCAGCACCAAAAAAGCATTTAGATATTAAAATCTAAATGCTTTTTTTATTTCATTTAATATTAATCACTTATTAAAATAGTTGTCACATATAATAAATTATCTTCTAAAGAAAATATATTTTAATGAGGTGTGATAAATGGATGAAATTATAAACAATATAGCAGTATTTAATAATGTAAGTGAACTTAGTACTGCTAATCTAAATGAAGGAACAAAAGCAGAAACTTTAGGTTATAATGAAGCTTTTGATAATGGAGGATGCCAGTATTATATTTCTAAGGATATAAAGCCATGGTCAATTTCATTAAAAAATGGACTTTATGCTAATGTAATAAAAAAGGATTATGTAAATTACAAAATGTTTGGTTGTAATCTTGATGGCATAAAAGATGATACTGAAGGAATAAATAAAGCTCATTTATATTGTAATGAAAACAAAGTTCTTTTAAAAAATAACTTTGGAACAATATATAAATCCAATAATTCAATTATTAAAGTAAAGTATGATGTTGATTTATCAGGATCAATAATTCTTGTAACAAATGATAATGCATATTCATGGTATCAAATAGTAAATGATAATGAAACTATATATAGTTATGAAGACTCTGTTAATAAATCAGAATTAAAAAAAGATGCGTCCAATATAACAATGAATGATAATTCTCTTCCATCTGATTCTGTTATCATAATAAAAGATTTGAATCCATGGGCTACAAGAAATGATGACGGCGATTTGTATAAAGAATATAGAAGTGAATTGATGTTTCATCATCATTTTGGTTATTGTTCTGGACCACTTATATATGGATATGATGATGAAAAAACAAATTTGTATTTTAAATATATGAAATACAATAATAAAAAGTTAGTTTTTATTGGATGTAAAATACGAATTGAAACCACACCTAATGTCACAGTAAATGTAATTGACTGTAGACGTCATAATACCATCTTAAAAGATTTTTATATAGATCCTAAAAATAATTCTCTTAAAGCGAAGCAATATAAAAACTCAGTTATATATGTTCAAGATTCATTTAATATAAAAATAGAAAATGTAATAGGAACAAACATTGCAGGATATCCAGGATATAGAGGTTCTTCAGGAAGTGGCTATACACTATGCTTTAGAAATTGTTATAAAATCACAATGGATAATTGTCATATAAGTGGATTTTGGGGATGTATGGGTACCAACTGTATTAAAGAAATGACTATTACAAACTGCTCGCTAAATAGAATAGATGTTCATAATTATTTTTCCAACATCTATATAGAAAATACTACGCTTTATGATTGGGGGATAAATGTTGGTTGTGGTAATGGTTTATTATCTATATCAAATTGCAAATTTGTCAATTACACTAGTCCTAATTTTGGAGGACAAACTTTAGTTAATATAAATAATAGCTATGGATATCTATTTGATGGAACAGTAGTAATAAAAGATTCTGAAGTAATTAAAGATAATTTAAATATTAGTATAATGAAAATAGATTATATAAGTAAAACTGGTGAGCCACGTGCTAAAGTTAAAATACCAAGTTTAATAGTTGAAAATCTTAAAGTTAGAAATATATCTAAGAATAATTCTAACTTTATAGTATATTCCTTTACTGGTGATTCTGATTATGTTGAAACAGTATCAACAAAAATAGAAAAGCCAGATATTATTTCAATAAATAATTTATCATACACTAATGATGATACTACAAAAGGCAATCTTATCTTTATAAAAGACGAATTTAATAAAGATATTTACACTAATACTGTTACTCCTAAAATATCTTTATCACAAATATCTTTTTCTAGTGATTTTATAAATGATCAGCTAATTTCAAATGGTAAAGATATAGATCTTTTCACTGCTACAAAAAATGCTATTCAATTAGACACAACAAAAAAGCTTTGTGAAAACTCTTCTATATCATTAGACGATGTTTCTTTGGTATTATACCATGGAAGTGATAAAGCTAAGTTAACTATAAACAATTCAATTATATATGGTTATTCTACTAATAATAAGATTGATTCTAAAGAAATCACAACATTCCTAAATAGTGAAGTAAGAATTTTCCCTTATAATTTTGAAAGTGGAGGTTATGAAATCCCATGCGGTAAATATATAAACACAGTATTTAAAGACTATGTAGTTTCAAATCAAGAGTCTAAAGCATTTTTATCATATGATACTACTTTAATAGGAACAAATAAAGATAATCTGAAATATTTACCTAAAACAATTAGTAGTCATAATAATATATTAGAATTAGGTAAATCAAGAATTCAAGTAGCAAACATTGAAACATCAACATTAATAAAATTACCATCTGTTAACGATTATACAGAAATATCACTAATATTTTCTACTAGTAAATATGTAAACGTAATGATTCCATCTTGCAAGATGAATAATAAACTTAGTTATTCTGCCAATAAAACTTTTAGATTAGACTTTACCTTTATAAATAACTCAATAGGTTGGATAGGTGAAGCAAAAGTCTACGGATAATATAAATTTCCTGCGGATTTACAGTAATAGTAGCATCCGCAGGAATTATAAAGTAATAATTAATTACTATCTACATATATTTATCTTTAAGAAAAACTTATAATCTTGGAGTGATATTTATGGGATATTATATCAATGTACAAAAGGATGTTAATATTTATGTAGAGGATCTTAATAAAGAAGGAAAAGACACTGTAGTTTTTCTACATGGATGGCCCGGAAGCAGTAAGCTTTTTGAATAGCAATTTGATTACTTAGCTGAAAAGGGTTGTCGGTGTATTGGAATTGATCAAAGAGGATTTGGAGATTCTGATAAACCACTTTGTGGATATGACTATGATACATTAAGTGATGATTTAAGATGTGTTATTGATACCTTAAAATTAAAAAATTTTACATTACTAGGACATTCAACAGGTGGAGCAATTGCTATAAGATATATGGCAAGACATAAGGGATTAGGTGTATCTAAACTAATATTATGTGCTGCCGCTGCACCTAGTCTTATAAGAAGATCCTATTTCCCTTATGGTATTAAAAGAGACATTGTTGATAATATAATTAAAGAAACTTATATTGATAGACCGAAAATGTTAAAAAATTTTGGTAAGATTTTTTTCTATAAAAAAGTAAGTGAACCTTTTTCCAAGTGGTTTTTACAATTAGGACTTCAAGCTTCAGGATGGGCAACTGCTGCTATAGCAAAAACTTGGCTTGATGAAGAAAAACTATTTGATGATATAAAAGAAATAACTATTCCAACATTAATAACTCATGGAATTCATGATAAAGTTTGTCTATTTCCTTTAGCTATAAAACAACATTATCTTATTGATAACTCAAGATTAGTTAAATTTGAAAATAGTGGACATGCACTTTTTTATGATGAAAAAGATAAGTTTAATAAAGAGGTTTTAACCTTTGTTAGAGAATAAAAAATAGCTTTGAATAATAAACTTTATTGAAAGTATTTCATTGGGAGGAAGTATAGTGATTAAAAAAATATTAATGTTAGTAGGAGATTATACAGAAGATTATGAAACTATGGTACCATTTCAATCATTACAAGTATTAGGCTATGACGTAGAAGTAGTTTGTCCTAATAAAAAGCCTGGCGACTTAGTAAGAACAGCAATTCATGATTTTGAAGGGGATGATACTTACTCTGAAAAAAGGGGACATAACTTTTTAATAAATGCTAATTTTGAAACTGTAGATACTAGTAACTATATTGGACTATTTATAACAGGTGGACGCTCACCGGAATATCTTAGACTAAATAAAAGAGTATTACAACTTGTACAAGAATTTTTTCAAGCTAAAAAGCCAATAGCAGCAATATGTCATGGTCCTCAAATTTTAACTGCTGCAGGTGTTGTAAAAAACTTAAATCTAACATCATATCCTGCAGTTGCACCAGAAATTGACCTTGCAGGTGGAAGATATATTGAAATAGATGCTGATAAAGCTATAGTAGATAAAAATATTGTAACATCACCAGCATGGCCGGGAAATGCAGCTATAATTAAAGAATTTGTCAAATTACTTGGTGCTAAAATTGAGATTTAGAAGCTATACTAGAATTATTTTAATACTAAAACATAACTGTGCACTGACGAAGGCTGCGCCTTGTCTTGTTCCCTAATAAAAGGAGGTATCGCTAACAAGTTTTCATTTGTTAATGCGATACCTCCTTCTTTCATCAACAATTATTTTAGCTTAGCTGTAAGTATCCAAAGAAATTTATTCATTTGCTGATAGCTAACATGAAAACCATGTTTTTCAAAAATCTTAGTTAATATATCATGGGTAGAGTAAAACTCTGTATTAAGATCATGAAGTAAGTTTGTATATCCATTTTCCTTAGCTTCTAAAATAAGATCAGACTTTGTTTTTTCTGAATCATACATAGTATCAGCTATTACTATAACGCCATCTTTTTTCAATTTTGATTTCAATATTTTTGCAGAGGTATCCTTCTCATCATCTGTTAAGTGGTGGAATGCATAACTACTGATAACAGCATCTAAAGAATTATCTTCTATAGGAAGTGATAAAAAAGTTCCTGATATAAAATTAATAAACGGATACTTTTCTTTTGCGATATTTAGCATCTTACTATTAGGTTCCACACCAATGACGTTATAACCAATATTAGATGCAGCATTAGTTAGATTCCCAGTACCAGAGCCAATATCTATTACCTTAGCACCTTTAAATTTACTTACATGTTTTACTGTCTCATTTAAGATCTCATTATAATTTTTAAATACATCTTTATATTCACCAGTTTCTAAAGCTACAGTGGCATCATAATCATCTGCCCAATCATCAAATAGAGCATTAAATCTAAAATCAGATATATTCATAGAAAAGTCATAAAGATGTTGACTAAAATATCTATCACTACGATCTGGTAGTACTGCTACAATATTTGTTTTTTTATTTGCTTTATAAGCCTGTTTTACTGCTCCGGCTATAGCAGCACCAGAAGAAGAACCAGCTAAAATTCCTTCTTTTCTTGATAGAAGCCTAACATAATACATTGATTCATCATCAGGTATTTTTTCAACTTCATCGATATAACTTTTATCAAATATTGAAGGAATAAAATGATTTCCGATTCCTTCAACTTTATAAACGCCTTCCTTACCACCACCTAGTATAGAACCAATAGGATCACTTAAAACTATTTTTATATTAGGATTTTTTTCTTTTAGGTATGAAGCTATTCCCATGATAGTACCACCAGAACCAGCTCCAGCTACTAATATATCAATATTACCATCTAAAGCATCATAAATTTCTTTACCTGTTTTTCGGTGAGCTTTAATATTAGCAGGATTATCAAATTGTCTCGCTATAAAAGAGTTTTCTATTTCCTCGTGTAGCTTGTTAGCTTTTTTTACAGCACCTTCAATTCCTTCATCAGCTGGTGTAATAATTAATTCAGCACCAAGAGCTCTCATTAACGTTTGCTTTTCAATAGAGAATTTTTCAGGTACAACAATAATTAGCTTATATCCTTTTTCAAAAGCAGCCATAGCAAGTCCTATACCTGTGTTTCCCGCAGTAGCTTCTATGATTGTATATCCCGGTTTTAATAATCCATTTTCTTCAGCATCTTTTATTATCTCAATACCGATACGGTCTTTTATGCTACCACCGGGATTAAGGTATTCAAGTTTTGCAAATATATTAACATTTTCGTTTGGTGATATATGATTCAGTTTTAATAATGGAGTATTGCCTATGATGTCTCTTATATCGTTTATATAATTCATGGTTATTCCTCCTTTTATAAAAATAGAATTTTAATTATTGCAATAATTTATATAAAATACTTTTTTTATATATTTTTCCATAAAGTACTTATTAAAAGTAGTATACATCAGTTTTATTTCATTGTAAACCTATTTGTTTAGTAGGAAATAAATTTAATCTACTCTAGATGGCATTATTGCTGGATTTGTTAATTTTAAAAAATTTTTCACGTAAAAAAATTGAAAAAAAGGTATTGACATACATGATCCATAGTTCTATACTAGTATTCATATCGAAGAACTGTGAAAATAAAATATTCTTATCCAGAGAGGTGGAGGGATAGGCCCGATGAAACCCAGCAACCAAATTTTAAATTATGGTGCTAATTCCTACAAACATTAAGTTTGAAAGATAAGAAGGTAAATAATTTTTAGACTACTTTCTTACTATCAAAGAAGGTAGTCTTTTTTTATAAATGGAGGGGTTAATATATGAGTAAAAAATATTGGAATGAAGAAATTGAAACAATATCAAGAGATGAATTGGAAAAATATCAACTAGAAAGAATAAGAGAACAAATTACGGCAGCATATGATAAATCACCATATTATAGACAAAGTTTCGAAAAGGCTGGTGTAAGCCCAACAGATTTGAAGACTTTAGATGATTTAAGAAAGTTTCCTATTTTGACAAAAAAGATAGTTAGAGAAAGACAAGACGCTAAACCAATTTTAGGCGATTTAGTAGTTGCGTCAGAAGATGATGTAGTATTTATTTCTTCATCTAGTGGGTCAACTGGAGCACCAACAGCTAGTCCTTTTAGTAAAAAGGATTTTGATGAATTTCAAGAAGTAGAAAGTAGATTATTTTGGCAAGCTGGTATGCGACCAAATGATAGATATATCCATGCATTAAACTTTTCATTATTTGTTGGTGGACCTGATGTTTTAGGTGCTCAAAACCTAGGAGCTTTATGTATTTGGGGTGGAACATTACCAGCAGATAGATTGCTATTTATTTTAAAGCAATATCAACCAACAGTTATATGGACAACACCATCTTACGCATGGTATTTAGGCGAAACTGCAATAAGGAAAGGAATAAATCCAGCAAAGGACTTAGCAATTAATAGAATAATTGTTGCTGGAGAACCAGGAGGATCTATAAATGCTACTAGAGAATCTATAGAAAAATTGTGGGATGCAGAAGTATATGATTTTTATGGTATTTCTGATATATTCGGTGCTTGTGCTGCTGCATGCGAAGAACATGATGGATTGCATGTAGCAGAAGATCATATTTATGTGGAAGTATTAGATGAAAAAACAGGTTTACCAGTAGGTGAAGGTGAACGTGGAGAAATGATTTTAACTACTCTTAGAAAAGATATAAGACCAATGATTCGTTTTAGAACTGGTGACATTGTCACATATACTAATGAAAAATGCAAATGCGGTAGAACTCTTAAAAGAATAAAAGTAGTTGGAAGACTAGATGATATGTTTATAGCTGGAGGAGTAAATGTATTTCCAAGTGATATAGAACATGTTGCAAGAAAGTTTGATGAATTAACTGGTGAATATCGAGTTAGAGTATTTGAAGATAGACATATTACACGATTTAAAGTAGAAGTAGAAAAGAAGAATTCTTCAAATGTAGATATCGAAGATTTAAGAGAAAGATTAGCTCATGAAATAAAAATTAGTTTAGGAGTTAAAGCCAATGAAGTAATAATTCTTGAGGAAGGCGAACTACCAAGAGCCACCCATAAAGCTAAACGTCTAATTGATGAAAGAAAAGAGGTGGAATAACAATGGCACAACTTAGTCATAGATTAGATTGGTTTACAGAATCAACAATAAGAAAAATGACAAGGATAGCTACAGAGTATAATGCTATCAATTTATCTCAAGGTTTCCCAGATTTCGACCCACCAAAAGAGATTCTAGATGAATTAGCTAGAGCAGCAAAAGAAGGACCTCATCAATATTCAATTACTTGGGGTGCACAAGATTTTAGAGAAGCATTAGCAAAAAAACAAGAACACTTTACTGGACTTGAAATTGATCCTAATGAAAATATAGTTGTTACTTGCGGAAGTACAGAAGCGATGATGGTAGCAATGATGTCAATTTGTGATGTGGGAGATAAAGTTGCTATATTCTCACCATTTTATGAGAATTACGCTGCTGACACTATATTAAGTGGTTCAGAGCCGATATATATTTCATTAAATCCACCAGAATTTAAAGTTGATTTAGAAAAGTTAGAAGATGCATTTAAGGCTGGTGCGAAAGCTTTGATACTTTGTAATCCTTCTAATCCTATAGGAAAAGTATTTACTAAAGAAGAATTGCTTTCAATAGCTTCATTAGTTGAAAAATATGATGCTTTTGTCATTACTGATGAAGTTTATGAGCATATAGTTTATGAACCATATAACCATATATATTTTTCAAGTTTACCAGGGATGTTTAAAAGAACTATTTCATGTAGCTCTTTATCTAAAACTTATGCTATGACTGGTTGGAGATTAGGTTATGTTATTGCACCAAAGGAGATTATTGAAAATTGTAAGAAAGTTCATGATTTTCTAACAGTTGGTGCAGCAGCTCCTCTTCAAAGAGCTGCTATTGTCGGTTTAAACTTTGATGATAGTTACTACAAAGAAGTAACAAATATCTATACAAAAAAGAAAAAGTTCTTCTTAAATGGATTGGATTCAATAGGACTAAAATATTATGAACCTCAAGGTGCTTATTATGTAATGGTTAATATAGATGAATTCGGCTATAAATCAGATGAAGAATTTGCAAAAAAATTAATAAAGGATGTTGGAGTAGCATCTGTACCAGGATCTAGCTTTTTTAAAGAAGATAATAACTCATATGTTAGATTTCATTTTGCAAAAAGTGAAGGTGTATTAGATGAAGCGCTAAATAGATTAAGTAAAATTCATAAGTACTTTTAAAGTGGGGGGATGTTTTTATGATAGAAATTACATTCTTAGGTAGAGGTGGTCAAGGTGCATTCACCTCTTCTAGAATATTAGCTATTGCTGCAAGTTTATATGGAGATAAATATGCATTAAGCTTTCCAAGCTTTGGTCCAGAGAGAAGAGGTGCTCCAGTTTTTGCTTATACAAAAATTGATGACAAGCCTATTAGAGATAGAAGCCAATGTCCCAAAAGTGATTATATCGTAATATTAGACGAAAGTTTATATACAGAAAATTTAAAACTTAAATTAAAAGACGGCGGTAAAATCATATTAAACACATCAAATAATCATGATGATAAAGATATAGAAACTTTTGATGGAATTCCAATTGCTACAAAGTTTTTAGGAGTGCCAATAACAAATACTGCAATGTTATCAGCTTTAGTATTGATAACTGGCATTGTAACAAAGGATCAATTAATAAATGCCATTGAGTATGATCTAAAACCTGCTATAGCAGGAAAGAATAAAAAATTAATTGAACATGTTTCAATATTATTAGGAAGTGATAAAAATGAATAGGCCTAAAGTTGATAAGAATTTTAAAATAGAAAGTTTGAAATATTTACCTCTAGGAACTTATGAAAAAGGATTGTTACTGACAGAAACTATGGAAGGCTGGAGAACAGAAAAACCAGTAATTGATAATAAGGATTGTATTAATTGTAATATGTGCTATTTAGTTTGTCCAGAAGGTGCGGTTTATAAAAATGATGATGGAAACATGGAAATAGATTATAGATTTTGCAAAGGCTGTGGAATTTGTAGCAAACATTGTAATAAGAATTGTATAGCTATGGTTAAGGAGGTTAAGTAGATGGGGAATAGACAATTTATTTCAGGTGATGAGGCTGTAGCCATTGGAGTTAGATTAGCAAAACCTAAAGTTATAGCTGCATATCCAATTACACCTCAAACTATTGTAGTAGAAAGACTTGCTGACATGGTGGAAGATGGCAGCCTTAAATCAGAATATATGTATGTTGAATCTGAACACTCTGCATTATCTGCAGTTATGGGTGCAAGTGTACTAGGAGCTAGAACTTTTACAGCTACTTCATCACAAGGGTTATTATATATGGCAGAAGTATTATATTATGCTGCTGGAGGAAGAGTTCCTCTTGTAATGATGAATGCAAATCGTTCAATAGCTTTACCATGGAGTATATTTGGAGATCAAAGAGATTCATTATCTCAATTAGATAGTGGATGGATACAAGTATATGTAGAAGATGCACAAGAAAGTTTAGATATGATTATACAAGCTTATGCTATTGCTGAAAATGAAGAAGTTTTAACTCCTGTTATGGTGAATTTAGATGGATTTATTTTAACTCATACTTATGAAAGAGTTGATATTCCAACAGAAGATGAAATAGATAAATTCTTACCAGAGTTTAATCTAAAACAAAAAATGGACTTGTCTAATCCAAAGAATCTATTCTTTACATCTCCGCCACAACATAATATAGGTTTTAAATATCAACAACACAAAGCAATGTTAGATTCAAAGAAAGTAATAGAAGAAGTAGATAAAAAATATGAGAAGATAGTTGGAAGAGGCTATGGTGGACTAGTAGATTCATATTTTTGCGACGATGCTGATGAAATCATAATAACTTTAGGAAGTATTACTGGATTAGTTAGAGATGTAGTTGATCAGTTAAGAAATGAAGGTAGAAAAGTTGGTGTTTTAAAAATAAGATTTATGAGGCCATTTCCTAAGGAGGAAATTGTAAAGGCTACTGAAAATGCTAAAGCAATTGCTGTATTAGAAAAAGATATTTCTTTTGGAAATGAAGGAACTGTTTATACTAATGTAGCATCAGCAATAAGAGATGGACGTAAAACATTATTAAATTATATTGGAGGTTTAGGTGGAATGGACATAAAGAAAAGCGAAATCGAAGATATATTTAATGATTTATTAAAAGTTAAAGAAAGTGGAGAAGTTGAGAATAAAATTAGATTTATAGGAGTTGATTAAAATGGCTTTAGCAATAGATGAAAAGGAATATTTTATTGGTCATAAAGGCTGTCCAGGATGTGGCGGTAGTTTAGCAGTAAGATTAGCATTAAAAGCTTTAGGAGAAAATACATTTGTTGTTGTTCCTGCTGGTTGTATGTCAGCAGTAGGATTTGTATATCCACAATTAGCTTTTGGAGTAAATGCTTTAATTTCTCCATTTGCATCAACAGGGGCTATGCTATCAGGAGTAGCTGTTGGCGCAAAAGCTATGGGCCTTGAAAATGTTAATGTTGTAGGTTTTGCTGGAGATGGTGGTACAGCTGATATAGGATTGCAAGCATTATCTGGAGCTATAGATAGAGACGATAACATAATATACATTTGTTATGATAATGAAGCTTATATGAATACTGGTATACAACAAAGTTCATTAACTCCATTTGGATCAAGTACAACTACTAGCCCAGCTGGAAATAGGATCCATGGTAGTACAAATACAAAAAAAGATATGTTTGATATTGTGGCAGCTCATAAAATAAAATATGCAGCTACAGCAAGTATAGGAAATATTCCTGATTATATTAGAAAAGTTAAAAAAGCTAGTGAAGTAAAAGGAGCAGCATATATTCATGTTGCAGCACCATGTCCTACAGGCTGGGGAATTAATAGTAGCGATACTATAGAAATAGCTAAAGAAGCTATAGATTGTGGACTATGGTTTCTAGCAGAATACGAAAATGGACAATATAAGTTAAATAAAGATATAAAAGAATTTTCTTCTGTAGAAGAATATTTAAAGAAACAAAAAAGATTTAAACATCTAAATGATGATGATATTAAAATTATTGAAGAAGTAAGAGACAGAAAATGGAGAGATTTAAGAGAAAAGGTGGGATAGATATGAAAAATATTAAAAAATATGTAGCAATTATATTATCAGCGTTATTAATAACTGTGGTGTTTACAGGATGCAGTGATAATTCTACTAGCAATAGTAAAAAAATTATCTTTGGTGTAGCACCAGGACCTTATGGTGACTTAGTAAAATTAGCAATTAAGCCAGGTCTAGAAAAAAAAGGATACAAAGTAGAGTTAAAAGAATTTAGTGATTATATACAACCTAATAAAGCTTTAGCCAATAACGAAATAGATGTTAATGTTTTTCAACATCAAGTATACTTAGAGAATTTTGCGAAAGAGCATAAGTTAGAAATAGAATCTATAAAGAATATACCAACAGCAGGTATGGGTATATTTTCAAATAATTATAAAAGTTTAGATCAATTATCAGATGGAGATACAGTATCAATTCCAAATGATGTACCTAACTTAGCTAGAGCTCTAAGATTTTTAGCTGCAGAAGGTGTTATCACATTAAAAGATGATGTAGATTTAACTACTGTTTCAGAAAAAGATATAGCAGAAAATCCTAAGAACTTAAAATTTACTACAGTAGAGGCTGCTCAACTTCCTAGAACATTAGGTAGTGTAAACATTTCTGTAATTAATGGTAACTATGCTATATCAAGCGGATTATCATTAGGTGATGCTATTACTACTGAAAAATTAAATGAAGAATATAAAAATGTTATTGCTATTAGATCTTCAGATAAAGATAGTGAGTTTGTAAAAGATATATTAGAAGTAGTAGAAAGCGACGACTTTAAAAATGTTATATTAGATGATAAAAATATTTTCAAGGATTTTGATTTTCCAGAATGGTTTCAAGAAAAAGTAGGTGAGTAATATGATAGAACTTAAAAATGTTACAGTTAATTTTAAAAAGAAAAAAGAAATAGTAAAAGCAGTAGATAATGTTTCACTAAAGATATCACAAGGAGACATTTTTGGAATAGTAGGTGGTAGTGGAGCAGGTAAAAGTACTTTACTTAGAACTATAAATGGATTACAAAAGCCAACATCAGGTGAAGTTATTATAGATGGACAAGATATAACTAATTTATCAAGAAAAGAATTAAGAGAAGTAAGAAAAAATATCGGAATAATATTTCAACATTTTAATCTGATTTCTAGAAAAACTGTTGGAGAAAATATTGAATTTGCTTTAAAAATTCAGAGGGTACCAGAAAATCAACGTGGAGCTAAGGTAAAAGAATTGCTAGCTCTAGTTGGTCTAGAGGATAAAGAAAATGTATATCCTAGGGAACTAAGTGGTGGACAGAAACAAAGGGTAGGAATAGCAAGAGCCATAGCAAGTAATCCTAAAATACTATTATGTGATGAAGCTACCTCTGCTTTAGATGTACAAACAGCAAAAGAAATTGTAGAGATTCTTAAAGATATTAATAAGAAATTTGGAATAACTATAGTTTTTATTACTCATCAACTAGAAGTAGCAAAAGAGTTATTTAAAAATATAGCTGTTATTGACTCAGGAAAAATAGTAGAAAACAATAGTAGCTATGAGATATTTGCAAATCCAACTAATGCTTTAACTAAAAAACTTGTTAATAAGAAAATAGATATTCCAAAAGAAGTAGTTAACAATATCGGAGGTAATATAGTTACATTAATATATAAAGGAGAAGATAGCTTAGAGCCAATCATTTCTACTATTAATGAAAGATATAAAGTTTCTACTAATATACTTCATGGTAATATCGAGTATATACAAGATAAACCAATAGGAATTTTAGTTATAAGCATAAATGGAAATAATCACGATGTATCAAGTGCAATTGATTATTTAGAAAGTACTATAGAAACAGTAAAATACTATAAAGAAGAGGAGGCGGTAGTATGACAGGAAAAGAATTAATAGATAGTCTTTTAGTAGCTAGCAAAGAAACATTAATAATGATAGGAATCTCAACAGCCTTTGCATTAGTTATAGGCACTATAATAGGATTAATTTTATATATAACATCAAATCCCTTACTATATAAGAATAAATTTATAAATACTATAGCTGGATTTATTATAAATATAATTAGATCAATTCCTTTTATAATATTATTAGTATTACTAGTACCAATTACTACTAAACTTACCGGCACTACAATCGGACCTATAGCTGCATCAGTACCACTTACCGTTGCCTCTATAGCCTTCTTCGCAAGACTTGTAGAAGGAAATTTATCTGAAATTGATGAAGGTATAATAGAAGCAAGTATAGCTATGGGAGCAAATTTGAAAGAAATTATTTTTGATGTTCTTTTAGTAGAAGCTCTGCCAGGGATTATTAGATCAATAACAGTAACTTTGATTAGTATAATAGGATTCTCAGCAATGTCAGGAACTGTTGGTGGCGGCGGTATAGGAGATTTAGCCGTTCGTTATGGATATTACAGATATGATACAAATGTTATGTTTATTACAGTATTGTTATTAGTAGTAGCTGTACAACTAATCCAAAGCGCTGGTGAAAAATTTGCTTTTGCAATATCAAAGAAATAGATGATTATATTATATTAAGGTTAGAAATTCGTAAATTCAATATGATTTTCTAACCTTTTTATTTTAGGAGTCAATGTTAATTATTGACATATACATATAATGTAAACTTTATATTAACAAATTATGAACTAATTATAAAGGAGAAGCTTATATGTATAATGATGAAGAATTAAATGAGGAGCAAGATTATCAGTATCAAGATAACCTTTGTCAAAAGTGTCATCAGCGATATATTGATACTTCAGAAAGTGAATATTCAATACTATGTTCTAGTTGTAGAGAAGAACAAATTAAATATCCTATTCCTAAAGTTTTCATTCCTATTTTTATTATTCTTATTTTACTAGTTGGAATATCTTTTCGTAACTTTCCTATATTACTAAGAGAATATAAGGTATACGTGAAAGCAGATGAAAAAGTTAATGAAGGTTATCTAAGTGATACATTAAATAAGTTAACAGATTTACTAGAGAAACATCCTGATGCAGACAAAGTTGCAATAAAACTAACTGATATTGCTATGGAAAATGGTATGTATGATTATGCTGGTTATATACTAGATAAATATCTTTTAGGTAAAGAATTTGATGATGATATCTATGATAAGTTATCAAGTTATGTTGATGATATAGAAAGATATTATGAAACGTATGATTCCTGCAATGAAATTTTAAAAAAAGCCTATGAAGATAATAACAATAACTTTAATGAAGAAAAGGCAAATGAAGAGTTACTGAATTTATTAAATGACAATAGTAAAAATAAATCATTAATTTATTACTGCTTAGGAAGAACAACATCAAATACAGATGAAGCTAAAAACTATTTAGAAAAATCATTAGAAGAAGATCCTAAAATGATTCAATCAAAAGTTGCACTTGGTAATACATTTAGACGTGAAAATAACTTTGATGAAGCAAATAAAAAATTTCAAGAAATCTTAGCGGAAGATAAAACAAATGATGGTGCATTACGTGGTTTAGCAATATTAGAAATGTTAAAAGGAAATAATGAAGAGGCGTTAAAACTAGCAAAAGATGCTTATATTTCCAATGCCAATGGAGAATACATTTATGAAACATTTCTAATTGCATTAAAGTTAAATAATAAGGAAGAAGACTTTAAAAAATATAAAAAAGAATTTGAAGATGCAGGGGATACTCTTGATGATGAAACTGTAGAACTACTTAATGGTAATTCTGATCTTAATAGTTATTATATAAATGAATAGGGGGAAGATATTATGTTTTTTATACCGGGAATTGTAATTTCAATTTTAACTTTTCCAGGAGTTATTGTACATGAATTAGCTCATCAAATATTTTGCTACATTATGAAGATACCAGTTTACGAAGTTAAGTATTTTCAATTTAAGAATCCAAGTGGATATGTTATACATGAAAGAACAGATGATCCTCTTAAATCTTTTTTCATTTCTGTAGGTCCTTTTTTAATAAATACTATTTTAGGAATTATAATTATGGCACCTGTTTCAATAGAATTAATAGGGTTTGAAGATTTAAATAATATATTGTCACTATTTTTAGCTTGGATTGGTATTTCAATTTTAATGCATGCTTTTCCAAGTGTTGTAGATGGCAAAGGCTTAGTTGATTCAATACTAAAAAATAAAGATGTAAATATATTTGTAAAAATCATTACAGCACCAGTGATTGGATTAATTTATTTAGGTGCAATAGGTTCTGCTATATGGTTAGATCTTATCTATGCAATATGGATATCCTTGGCATTGCCTAGAATATTGGTAAATATAATTTAAACCATACTAGATATATTTTTGTTTCAAAGTTCTATTGTAATTCAATACATATATAGAAAAACTAACCATTTACTGCGAGGTAATAGGTTAGTTTTTTGTGAAATTTACCTAAAATACTAGAAATATTGATAAAAATGTGTTGAGGAAAAAGATTTTATTTGTTAAAATACAAGAGTGGAAAGAACAAACTATATGCTTAATATTGTTCGTATCCCTAAAGGGTTATATAAACTTTTTCACAAGGAAGGAGAATTAACAATGATGTATTCATCAGAAGTTACTGAAATGTGTGTACTTGCAAAAGGACCAAACCACGGTCCAGCCCCAATCCCTGAAGAAGGTAAATGGGTACAAGCTAAAGAAGTTAAGGACATATCTGGTCTTACTCATGGTATAGGTTGGTGTGCACCTCAACAAGGAGCTTGTAAATTAACTTTAAATGTAAAGGAAGGATTAGTTCAAGAAGCATTAATCGAAACTATCGGATGCTCTGGTATGACTCACTCTGCAGCTATGGCTTCAGAAATACTTCCAGGAAAAACTATATTAGAAGCTTTAAATACTGATTTAGTATGTGATGCTATAAATACTGCAATGAGAGAATTATTCCTACAAATCGTATACGGAAGAACTCAAACTGCATTCTCTGAAGGTGGACTACCTATCGGAGCTGGTCTTGAAGACTTAGGAAAAGGATTAAGAAGCCAAGTTGGTACTATGTACGGAACTTTAGCTAAGGGTCCAAGATACTTAGAAATGGCAGAAGGATACGTAACAAGAGTTGCTGTAGACAAAAATGCTGAAATTATCGGATATGAATTCGTTCACCTTGGTAAGATGATGGAATCAATCACTAAAGGTATGGATGCAAACGAAGCGTTAGAAAAAGCAAAGGGTACATATGGTAGATTTGCTGAAGCTGACAGATATGTAAATCCAAGACACGAATAATATTAGGAGGGTAAGAAAAATGGCATTATTTGAAAGTTATGAAAGAAGAATCGGTCAAATAACTCCAGTACTTGAAAAGTACGGAATTGAATCTTTAGAAGCTGCTAGAGATCTTTGTAAGTCAAAAGGATTTGATCCATATGAAATTACAAAAGAAACTCAACCAATCGCATTTGAAAATGCTGCTTGGGCTTATACTCTAGGTGCTGCTATAGCTATAAAGAAAGGTTGCACAAAAGCTGCTGAAGCTGCTGAAGCAATCGGAGAAGGATTACAAGCATTCTGTATCCCTGGATCAGTTGCTGACGACAGAAAAGTTGGTTTAGGACACGGAAACTTAGGAGCTATGCTTTTAAGAGAAGAAACTAAATGTTTCGCATTCTTAGCAGGACACGAATCATTCGCTGCTGCTGAAGGTGCTATCAAAATAGCTGAAAAAGCTAACAAAGTAAGAAAAGAACCATTAAGAGTTATCTTAAACGGTCTTGGAAAAGATGCTGCATACATCATTTCAAGAATCAACGGATTCACTTATGTTCAAACTAAATTCGATTACTACACTGGTAAGTTAGAAATCGTTAAAGAAACTCCATACTCAGATGGACCAAGAGCTAAAGTTAAATGCTACGGTTCAGACGACGTTAGAGAAGGTGTTGCTATCATGCATCACGAAGGTGTTGACGTATCAATCACTGGTAACTCAACTAACCCAACAAGATTCCAACACCCAGTTGCTGGTACTTACAAGAAGGAATGTGTTGAAGCTGGTAAGAAATACTTCTCAGTAGCATCAGGTGGTGGTACAGGAAGAACTCTTCACCCAGATAACATGGCAGCAGGTCCTGCTTCATACGGTATGACTGATACTATGGGAAGAATGCACTCAGATGCACAATTCGCAGGATCATCATCAGTTCCAGCTCACGTTGAAATGATGGGTCTTATCGGAATGGGTAACAACCCAATGGTAGGATGTACAGTTGCTGTTGCAGTTGCTGTTGAAGAAGGAATGAACAAATAGTATTTTTAATGTTCACTTAAAATAAAGTTTCGAACGAAATAAAAAAGTTTAGAAAATATGACTAGCCAGGAGGCACTTTTGTGCCTCTGAGCTGGTCTTTTTTTATGTCTGAAATTAAATATGAAAAGAGAATAGCCTGTTAAAATATCTGAATATAAATGTATGAAGAATAGCTTAAATAGTAGATTTATAGGAAAAATTAAAAGAGATTTTCGCTGACGCGTAGCGGATAATTTTGCATGATTAATGCTTGGATAATGCATGATATTTTTTCGAAACTTTATTATTATTTTCAATGAAAATACCTGTGGATAACTCTCTATTTTTACCCATTTTTTCTTTCGGAACTTTTTTATTATTTCTTTAATTGAAATATGCTTGAGGCTTGGCAGGGAAAAGGTTTTTATAAATGTCAACTTAATAATGTAACTTTTTGATCATTTAAGAATGTAGTTTTTTAGTTATCTTCTTGTCTTAAATGATCTTTTAATCTATATGAGTTTCCACTTATAGAAACTACATGAGCATGATGTAAAATTCTATCTAAAATAGCGTTAGCTATTATAGGATCGTAGAAAATATCATCCCAGGAATTAAAATTTATATTTGTTGTTAATATTGTACTTTTATTCTCATATCTCATATCAATAAGCTGAAAAAATAACTTAGAATCTTCTGCATCTATTGGTAAATAGCCTAATTCATCAATAATTAAAAGCTTATATTTATTAAAATGCTTTAATCTCGCATCTAGTCTATTTTCCAATTTTGCTCTTTTTAACTGTTGTAATAAGTCATTACACTTTATAAAATAAGTGCTATATCGTTGTTTCGCGGCAGCGATTCCGATAGATGTAGCAAGATGAGTTTTCCCAACACCGCTTGAACCTAGAAATACAATATTTTCTTTAGCTTCTATGAAACGCAATGATATAAAATCTAATATTTCATCTCGATTAATATTAGGTTGAAAGTCAAAGTCAAAATCTTTGATTTCTTTGTTATGAGGAAATGCTCCAACCTTAACCATTGCTTTAATCATATTGGTTTCCTTAAAGTCTATTTCATATGATGTAAGTTTTACAAGAGCATCTACAAAAGATAAATTATTCTTAGTAGTAAAATCTATAATTTCATCTAGATGATTAACCATCTGTTTCATTTTTAGATACTCTAAATTTTTTACTAGTTGTGTATAAGTACTATTCATTTTGATACATTTCTCCTATCATATTTAAATTATTTTTAGCCATTGTCGCTATATCACACTTATCAGCATTAAAGGTAGCCTTAGTAACTGCTAAGTAATGATCTTCATGATAATTTAACTTTTGATTTTTTATATCATGAATAGTAACTAAATTTGTGTTATAATACACATGTAGTTGATTATCATATACTTGCAGTTTAAGTCTCT